>PBRQ01000019.1 GCA_002725995.1 Gammaproteobacteria bacterium | reverse complement strand
GCGATGAGCATCGTGGCGCGATTATCGATTTGGCCTTGGATAAGCCCGAGTTATCGCCAAGGGAGCTTGCTGTCAGTTACAAAGACAGCAAGCGCTACTTCGTCTCAGAGTCCACGGTTTATCGGCTTCTCAAGGAACAAGACCTTATCACGAGCCCAGCCTATATTTTGATGGAGGCCCGTGATACGTTTCAAAATCCAAGCACACGCGTGAATGAAATGTGGCAAACGGACTTTACTTACTTCAAGATCATTGGCTGGGGCTGGTATGACCTGTCAACGGTGCTGGATGATTACTCACGTTATGTAGCCTAGCTGCTGATTTCTCAGAATAGGGTGTTAGTATTTTTTATACACGACATGAAGACCTCCCCAGGCAAGTGGTCTGCTGCACGACTGAGTCAGTCGTGGTAGGCTCCAGCCATTCCTGTAGGGCCTGGAACACATGCGGAGGAGGAGCAACTGCCATGGAACCGATAAGGGAACTGCTCTCGGTGAGCAACGTGAACAACCAAAGCGTCTTCGGTCGTGTGGAGAAGTGTGTGATTTCCGGTGTAGCCGCTGCGGTCGTGGCCGTTGGACTGGCGCTGCCGATCGAAGTGGCTGCGGAGGAGCCTAAAGGCGAACTCAAGCGATTCATCCTCATCGGTTTGTGCGAACCGACCGACGATAGCCCTGAAACCCTGGAGGGGTTCAGGGAATTCTTCGTCGACCAGCACGTCGAAGACGTGTCCAAAACCCCAAACTTCGTCCGAAGCCGCGTGTACGAGCTCCGAGGAAAACATCTGAAAGGAGCGACGTTTACCGACTTCATTTCCTTTTACGAGGTTGACGCAACAAGCTGGGAGGAAGCCGAAAGGGTGCTCAACGAGTGGCAAAGAGACCCCGACGCATGGGAGGGCCGCGCACACCATATGGAAACAGGCAAACGTGTTGGCAACGTGCTGAGCTGCCCCGGCTCAGGCTGGTACGAAATGCTCCACACGTACGACGGGCCTGCAAAGGTGACTTCGAAGTTGGAGTAGCACAGAAAATCGAGCGCCCCTAACCTTCACCCTTGGTGTGTAACACTACCGGACCGGACCGATCCGTCACGAAGGCCACTGAATGACAAAGCGGAAGCCATTTTCTTTGACCGGCAAAGGGCTATGTGTCAATGCTCCAGCTACTCACCATCCTATTGTTATCTGAGGGCAGGGTAGAACAGAAGCGCAATGTCCGTACCTGGCCGTAAGTGAAGATCACACTAAAAGCTTTTGTGTCAGCTTTCTTGGCCGGTGATGCTCCCTAAGCTGACCATTATTCTTGCTGATATTCGATCAAAATTGTAACGACTCACGTTAGTTCCTCCTTGTATCCAGAAATGAGCCTTTGGATATCCACTATGTAAGTTGGGTTTGGTTGGAAAAGAGGCCTTAATACTGCTTATACTCCCCGAAAGGGCTTGTACAGGGCGCGTTGTCGCTTCAACAATTGTGACCATGTGTCAAAGGATCTGTTTACTCACACTCTGTTAAGGAGGGAATATGAACGCGTTCAAAATTAGGCCTTGGTCAAAGATACCAATGCGTTTCGCGTTTTCTCTGGTTCTCAGCGCAACAGCACAGGTGGCAGCAGGCGCTGGCAATGACCTTGATGCCACGACTGAGTCTGCAATCGATACTGCAATCAACGGCGAGCACCGAAGCTCAAGCAACAAGGCCAGGGATCAGTATCGCAAGCCAAAGGAGACCCTCACGTTTTTTGGCTTCAGATCAGACATGACTGTGGTCGAAGCCTGGCCCGGTACAGGTTGGTACACTGAGATACTGGCGCCAGCACTGCGCAAGAATGGCAAGTTGTACGCAGCTCACTACAGCGCCAATCCTTCTTATGGATATAATGGCGTTCAACGACGTTTTCTCGGCACCTTCCTGCAAAAAGCCGGCCACTCACCCGCTATCTATGATCAGTTAAAAATTACTACTTTGTACTATCCGTATGACCTCAATATTGCCCCAAAATCATCTGCAGATCTGTTGCTCACGTTTCGTAATGCACACAATTGGGTTGTCCCTGGATATGGTGGTGACGCGGCTGCAAAAGCAACTTTCAGAGCCATGTTTGATGTGTTAAAACCCGGAGGAATCCTCGGCCTTGTTGATCATCGGTGGCCGGACCCTAAAACCGAGGATCCTGCAGCAGCGAATGGATACATATCCGAGGATCGTGTTATTGAGCTTGTAACTGAAGCAGGGTTCAACTTAGTTGAAAGATCAGATATGCATCACAACTCTAAGGACAGTCACAACCACCCTAGAGGAGTCTGGACATTACCGCCTAGCCTGGCAATGGGCGATGTCGACCGAGACAAATACATCACCATCGGTGAGTCAGATCGTATGACCCTGAAGTTCAGAAAGCCTGCCAAACCAATGCCTGAGTAAGAGCCAAAAGGGGCCAGATTCAATTTCCCACCACCTTATTCTTGGAAGTAATGCGATCGCGAGATGTCTGCACCTGGCCGTACAGAGAAGGGCGAGGATAAGGATTTCAGCGGATTTTACCTTCCGCAGCACCCTCAGGAGCGGACTCATTTTTCCGGCTAATTGGTCCACATGGTGCTGACGGGGTACAGCTGAAGAATCTTCAGGAGCTGGGTTTTCCAAAATCGGCGCGGCAAAGCTCCTAGCGAGGGCTCTAGCAGGTTGCTAGCTCGGTCTCAGAACTTCATCATGCCGCGCAATCCAGCCGGTCATTACCTCTGGGTCAGTCGTCACCAGGCGGACGGCCGCTTCGGCGAAATTTTCAGGTGTATCGTTCACTTCTATGCTGGGTAACATTGCCTTCACCCCAGGGGTCATGATGGCCCCAGCGGGCAGCAGCGCGTTCACAGAAACGCCATGGGCTGCCATTTCATATGCAACTGCCCTGGTGAGATGTTCAAGTGCTGCCTTGTTGCCACCGTAGGCGAAGCCGGTCGTGCCTTTTGCATTCGGGTATGGGCCTTCACCGGGGTTAGTTGAGGCACCGGAACTGATGTTGAGAACAGAACCTTTTCCCTTTGCAACCATGTCGGGCAGGACCAGTTGCATCAGGCGGTAGCAGGCGAACAAGCCAATCTCGTAGTGCAGGCGAAAGCCTTTGAGTGGAAAATCCAGAAAGCCACCCCGGGTGGCCATGCGGCTGAGTTTGGCCTCTTTTGGGATAGCAGGGGCAGGCTCAGCATCCTTTTTGGGTGGACGGCCAGGAACCGTAAGCGCGGCATTGTTGACCAGTATATCAACGGGGCCCAGTTCATCGTGCACCTTGTTTACCAGGTCGATCAGATCACTCTCGACACCTACATCACAACGAACAGGCAGTGCATAACCGCCGATCTTCTCAATTTCCTCAGCAGTCTCAAATACGGTGCCGGGCAATTTTTCATTCCAGACCTGCTCGGTACGTGCGGCAACAACGACCTTTGCACCTTCCCGGGCAAATGCCAGGGCAATAGCCTGGCCAAGGCCTCTACTGGCTCCTGTGACGATCGCCACCTGGTTCTCTAATCGTTTACCGCTCTCTGGTTCATCCGTCATTGCTGGTTTCTTTCCATTTAGTTACTGTTTTCTCTGGTTTCAACGGTCAGCCTGGTATGTATCTTAGTCATCCACTGCCAGGATACTGGTGTCCGCCTGGTGTTGTGCTTTTTGTGACTGGTAGCGTGATGTTGGCCGGTCATTTTTGTCACCGTCACCTGATGATACTCCCGACAATACATAGGCCTGTTTAGGCAGTTTTAGTTTTTGCTGGTTAATCACTGAATCACCGTTGTTGATGTCGCCAAAGAAAATCGCATCCCCGGGGCAGGCATCCTCACAGGCCGGGTGCAGGCCTTCATCCAATCGGGTGGAGCACATGTCGCACACGGCGACTAGCATATCGTCGGAGTTTATGGCGATGACGTCGTAAGGGCAAGCGGGTGGGCAGAGGTTGCAGCCCGTACAATCCTCTTCGATTATTGTCACCACACCATCATCCCGTTTCTCGATGGCACTAAAGGGGCAGGATTCAATGCATGGCGGGTTAATGCAGTGCTGGCACATCCTTGGTTGAAAATACATCCAGACATCCGGGTAAACCCCCGCGGGAATATCGTGGTGTCCCGAACCAATGGTTGGCACCTTCATGCGCTGGACACCCTGGGGATCTCCATGTTCTTCCTGGCAGACCAAGGTGCAGGCGTGGCAGCCGATACATCGGTCGAGGTCGATAAGGAGACCCAACTGTTGGTCAGTTTCTGGCTGCCGATCATTCATTGTGCTCATGTGTTCACCTTGCGAATATCAACCCAGACATCGTGCAAGGGCGCGTTGGGATCGGCGCCGGTCAGTGGTTTCATTTTCAGGTGCGCGGGGTTTGTCACATTGCCACTAACGAGTTCCTGCATGCCGCCTTCGATGAAGCTGCTGCGCCGCCAACCCTGCATCACAGCAATCGTGCCGGGCCGCATTCCCTCGCTCATCCGTGCATGCAATATGACGCTGCCGAGGCCATTGAATATTTCCACGATGTCATCTTCGCCGATGTCTCTTGATTCAGCATCGAGGGGGTTTACCATTACATAGGGTCCGGGCATGAGGTCCCGGAAGGTGGCAACCTCGTTGAGGGTAGCGCTAGGCAGAAACTTGGAGTGGTAACTCACCAGGCTAAGGGGCAGTTTCTCACCGGCCAGCGCATAGAGGTCGCGGGGGCGCTCCCTGTAGATTGGCAGTGCATCACCCAGGTCAGCACATTCCTCTGCATAAAATTCAAGTCGCCCGGAGGGTGTGCGGAATTGTGCCTCGGCCCATTCAACGTGGGGGTGCTCTTCAGTCGCGCCGGGATTGAATCCTTCCCAGACCAGCGCCTTTTCTTCCTTGATGCGATCGAAACTGACACCAGGGACCGTTTCCCACATTTTTGGCAAAAGCGCCGCTTCATTGAGGTCCTTGAAGTGCTCAGACCAACCCATCTTCATGCCCAGGTTGCGGAAGATTTCAAAATCTGACTTGGATTCCCCAACCGGCGGTACAACTTCAGGCATGTGTTGAATCAGGTTGCCATAGTATCCGGGCATGCACACCCCCTCGTGTTCGTAGGGGGTGGTAACTGGCAGTACATAGTCTGCCATCTTGGCGGCATCGGACATGACCAGTTCATGTACGACGATGAGCTCTATATTTGGCAGTACTTCCCGCAGTGTTTTGGCCTGTCCCGGCCACTGCCCGACCCAGTTCATGCCGGCCATGATTAGGGCCTTAATGGGGAACTTGCCTAATTCCGGTACCTCTTCTCCCGTGGTAGCCGCCAGCAGGGAGAGACCATCGATGACCGTCTGGGGAACTGTATCCGTCAGTCTTTCTGCTGCCTTGCGATTCAGGGGTGGCGCCTGGAACGAGGATATTGCGCTTACACCGCCCCCGGGCCTGCCCATGTTTCCCGTCATGGCGGCGAGGGTGAGCATCAGCCTTTCCATATGATGGGCATGATAGGTGCGTCCGATACCCCAGCCTTTCTTGATGGCTCCTGGTTCTGCTGTCCCATAGTCGATGGCCAACTGATAAACAATGTCGGCGGGAAGGCCAGTTATCTCAGCAGTATGCTCGATTGTAAATGTCTGAGCCTCGTCGATGAGCATCTGGTAGGCGGTGCGGCAGGCAATCCCATTAACTTCCCATCCGCCCATCAGTGTTGGCGTTACGCCCGCTTCGTCAGCGGGTTTTGCCGTCTGGCTGCGCTCATCCCAGACCAAAAATCCTGTACTGTCCTGGTTGTTGAGATCAGATTCCCTCAGGATCTGGCCGTTATCCTGCCGGATCAGGAAGGGGCCATTGGTATGCTGATTCATGTAGGCAGTGTCGACCATTGCCTTGTCATGAATGATGGCGATCATGGCCAGGGCCAGTGCCGCATCTGTGCCAACCTTTGCTGGGATCCACTGGTCTGACATGGCGGCGGTTGTGGTAAATATGGGGTCGATGGTGATCAGCTTGGCGCCGCGTTCCTGGGCGGCGATGAGGTGCTTCATCTGCAGTTGTTCAGTTTCGGCGGTATTGGCGGCCCAGAAGATGATGACGTTGGAATTCATCGCCAGGTCTTCCATGGCATGCCCGCCCGGGGCCTGTTGCGCTCCTGGTATGCCCAGGGGATCGGTCCAATTGCGCCAGCCAGTTGCCCGGGCCGCGCCAACGGGGCTATCGCCATGGGCGCCAATAAAGCTGACCATTGTTGACCCCAGGAGTTGTCCAAACCGCTGACCTGCAACACCAGCCCGGTCGAACATGGCAATGGTCTGATGGCCGTGATCGTTATCTATTTCTTTGAGTTTTTCCGCAATGGATTCGAGTGCCTCATCCCAGGAAACGCGTTCCCATTCACCGGAGCCGCGCTCACCAACACGCTTGAGGGGGTAGAGGATGCGATCTTTACTGTGGATTCGCTCGGGCCAGACGGCACCCTTTGCACAGAAACGACCGGGGATGACAGGTTCAAACCGGACAACTTTTTCACCTTTGACGTGGGCATAGACGGGGCAGCTACCACCCAGGCAGGCTGCAACCATGGGACAGGCTGTCTGAACTATGCGGGTTCCGCCCGCTACCTTCGAACGAGCATCGATCTCAGCATTCGTCGCCATACCACACGCATCCGCTTTTTACGAAAGACGTGAAAATAAAACACAGATACTGCTGTTGTGCAATCACCTCCTGCCGATGATTGCCTGTCAGTGTTTCTGCTGAACTTTCTAAGCTGGCTTAGTTGGATCTACACCAAGGGATCGTGGCACAGAGTCACGGGTCCAGTAGTCCACTTCTGCGGTGACCAGATCATTGTCGTCGAAGTCCAGGCTGGTCATGCCCAATACGCGGGTTCGCTTGCCCTTGTTGTGTTCGCCGAAGGTATCATCGAGAACATTGGAAGACATGATCCAGGTCAGAGCAATGCCGTTATCACTGGCCCAGAACCTTTCCGGTATCAGTGTAAGTTCCTTTCCCGGTACAAGGCCACGGGCGAAGAAGCCGCGTATTGCTGTCCAGCCATCAAATGTTTCTCCCGCAACAACGTCGTGGAGTGTCCCTTCTGGGTGGAAGAACTTTTCGGGCGCATCGGCATCGCCACTCGACCAGGCTTTAAACAGATCGGTCGCCAGTTGGATACGCTTTGTAGATTTTTCACCGGACTGAGTCATGATAACCTCGTTAGTTTTGGGTTGAAGACTAATGCGTGACAGTAAAGCATTGCTTCCCCGGGCAGTCCAGAAAATAGCGTTTGCCCGGGACGAAGAATTGGACATTACCATAGTGAATGTGACAATGTCCGGTGCGCTGAAAATACAATCAACCTACCAAACCAACCATGACACAAAGGAGTAATTAAAATGGCAGAACAGACATTCGCGAATCAGAAAGCGGTCATCAGTGGTGCGACTGGCCAGATTGGCTTCGCCATAGCAGAGAGAATCGTCAATGAAGGTGGCAGTGTGTCTATGATTGGGCGGCGTGAAGGCGCGTTGCAGGAGGCCGTTGCAAGGCTGGGCGATCAGGCAAGCTATGCGCTGGTTGATGTCGATAGTGATCAGGAGGTTGCAGACTATATTGATGGATTCGATCGTGTTGACATAGTTGCCTGTACCGCTGGCTGGACTGTCATAGGTCCAGTGGAGGAATTACCGGTTGGAGAAGCGCTTGCCATGTTCAACTCCCGGTTCTTTGGTCAGTGTCGAATGATTAAGAGTGCACTGCCAAAAATCCCTGATGGCGGAATCATCCTGCTCTGTTCCGGTGTTGGCAACAGGGCTTTCTACCCCTACTATGCCTTCGGGGCAGCTGTCGCCGGCGCTATTGAAGCCTATTCCCATCACCTGGCAGGGGAACTGGCGCCGCGCAAGATCAGGGTTAACACCATCTCACCGGGCTGGACAGTAGCGGCAGAACCAGATGCTGAGAGGAGCTCCCGTGCGGCAAAACCATTTGCTTCGGAAGGAGCGCAGATGAACGCATTCCTGCGGTCACTTGATTCGCCCATGCATGAAATCATCCAGCCGGAGGAATTTGCCGATGCGCTGGTATTCATTGCCCGCGCAAAACACTATACGGGGCAGGTGATTCGTCTCGATGCGGCGCGCAGCGTGACGGACAACCCACTGGATGGTGCTGTTGAACCATTTAGTTATGCTCCTCAATAATACTACCGAATAACGCTCATGGGGCGCGTCTTGTGCGCGCCCATTACGAAAATACTCGATTTGATGACGTATTTGCTTGTCCTGCATATGCGAAGCCATGTATGGATGTTCGGAAAAAGTAAAACACGTTATAGTGGAGGCTGAACAGAATTCAAGTTTGTTAGAGGAGCATTTTGTCGGGTCAATCGAACGCCACAGCCCTGGGTAATGAAGCCGGGTCACCGCCGCAACAACTTTCAAGAAAGACGCTGTTCTACTATGGCCTCGCTGATATGCCTATCCAGATGGCAGGCGTACCCGTGGCAGCGTTCATTCCCAATTACTATGGAGCCGATCTCGGTGTCAGTCTGAGCGCTGTCGCTACCGTGTTGCTGCTATCCCGGCTGTTCGATGGCGTAACGGATCCGCTTATCGGCTGGCTCAGTGATCGGACCAATACCCGCTGGGGCAGGCGACGAGTGTGGATGGTGGCCGCGGTTCCGATCCTCATGCTTGCAGTCTATAAGCTATTTATGCCGGAACCACCTGTTACCGCAGCCTATCTCCTTGGCTGGTTGATCGTGCTCTGGCTCGGCTGGACCATGCTCTTCATTCCTTACTATGCCTGGGCCGCAGAACTGTCCCCGGACTACAACGAACGAACGCGTATTACCGGCTGGCGAGCATGGATTGGTATGGCGGCCAATGTCCTCAGCAAGGTTGTGCCAGTCGCAGCGATCTTCCTGTTCAATTACGGGGGAACAAAGGAAACCCTGTTTCTTGTCGGTACCATGACGCTGGTGCTGTTGCCCCTAACCGTTGGGTTGACCGTATTTAACGTGCCAGAGAACAGGAACTATCTGCCCACGCGCATACCGCTGATCCCGGGGCTAAAGCTCATGTGGGACAATGCGCCGTTCAAGCGGCTGGTGCTGGCTTTTTTTATCAGTCAGTTGGGTTCTGCAATTTCGAGCGCGCTCGTGGTCTTCTTCATCCGGGGTGTGCTGAAGGAGGAGCAGAGCAGTATTCTGATGCTGCTGGTTTACTATGGTTTCAACCTGATGGGTATCCCTTTTTGGATCTGGTTCTCCCGACAGGTGGGCAAGCACCGTGCCTGGTGTATTGGCCTCGGTGCCTTTGGCTTTTTTCAGTGTGGCTACCTGGCGCTTGGTGCCGGTGACTTTTACTACATGCTGCCATTTACAGCGGCCACTGGTTTTCTTGGCGGCTCCTTCTGGGTGCTGCCAAACTCAATGAAGGCGGATGTCATCGACGTAGACACGCTTGAAAGCGGGGAGGACCGTGCTGCCTGGTATTTTGCTGTCTGGTCCTTTGTGATCAAGGTCTCGCAATCGATTGGTCCCTGGTTGGCACTCACCATTCTTGCTGCCCTGGAATACGATGCCTCGCCGGATGCGCTGAATACTGATAGCAGCCTGTTGGGGTTGAAGTTACTCTATTGTTTCGGGCCTGCTATTGGCTTCTGGCTTGCAGCAATTATTGCCTGGAATCATCCCCTGACTGAACAAAAGCACACGGAGGTTCGTCAAAAACTCAAGGTTCGAGAACAATCATCACACGCAAATTAGTGACCGTCTGGAGCCTTGAACTGCTCACTCAGCTTTTACTGCATGGATAATGGAATCCTTTGCGACGCCTTCCAGGTCCTGGCCATGACCTGGATCATTCTCGACGGGTCTATCGACGACTTCTGCTTTCTGAATCTCGAAGCCGGTAAGGGTGCTGGTAATTTCCTCAAGGGACGGTAATAGTGACAGGTCCTGTGGGCCGCCCACACCATGTTCGATATTGCTGGTATCGTGCGCAATATAGATAAATGATCCCCCGGGCTTGATGGAATTGATCACATTAGCCATCCAGCGCTCGCGCTCTTCCGGTGGCGTGTGCAGGTAGAGGATCGCCGCCAGGTCAAATTCATGCTGTGGCAGCTCAAAGGAGGAAGCATCTGCCGCGATCCAGTTGATACTGAGGCTTCTTTTTGCTGCTATCTGTTTTGCCTTCCCAATGGCGACATCGGAAAAATCCATTCCAGTAACATCCCAACCCTGTTCCGCCAGCCAGAGAGCATTTCGCCCTTCACCGCAGGCAACATCCAGTCCCTTGCCTGGTTTAATGGTTCCGACCTCTCTTACGAACACGTGGTTTGGTGCTGCTGACCATATAAGATCCTTTTTTGTGTATCGCTCGTTCCACTTCTGCTGCCGTGACATTGTTTCCTCTCTTCCCTGCCCAGGATCGACCTGTCTTTATCTGGGCGGACCCTTTGATTCAGTGTATTTAGATAAGCATGGTTTTCATGAATGCCTATAATAGACAACCTACTTGGTTATGCATTAGAGCAGTATGCGGTTTTATCAGATATTTTTGCAGATACTTGGAAAAAGTGAATTCAACAAGTACCTGGTCTCCGGCACTTTCGCCTTCCTGGCTGACTATTCCGTATTGCTGATAGCGACGGAATTGCTTGGTATCCATTACCTGGTATCGGCTGTTTTCGGTTATGCGATCGGGTTGCTGGTTTCTTATATGCTCAATATTCGCTGGGTTTTCCGATACAGAAAATATGCGCATACGTCCAAAAAGGAATTTCTAATATTTGTAGTCATCGTCATAGTCGGGCTGGTGATCACCGAGGCCGTTATCTTCCTGCTGGTAGAGCAGGTGGCCGTTTCCTATCAATACGCGAAAATAGTTTCAGTGGGTGTAATATTCGTTTTTAACTTCATTGCCAAGAAGCATTTTCTTTTTACACGGAATGAGACCCATTGATCATCAATAGAAAGCTCGTGGTGGTGATGCCTGCTTATAATGCTGCTGAAACCCTTAAGCAGACCTATGATGCGCTTCCCCTGGATATCGTTGATGACATTATTCTCGTTGATGATGCCAGCACTGATGCCACGGCGATGGTTGCAGAAGAATTGGGGATCAAACATATCCTCATTCATGACAAGAACCTGGGCTATGGCGGAAACCAGAAATCCTGTTATGGGAAAGCGGTCTCGCTGGATGCCGACATTATCATTATGGTGCACCCCGATTATCAGTATACACCGAAGCTTATTCGCGCCATGGCGTCACTTATTGCTGAAGATGTTTTCGATTGCGTGCTTGGGTCACGTATTTTAGGTGTTGGCGCCCTGGCGGGTGGCATGCCCCTGTATAAGTACGTTGCCAATCGTTTTCTGACCCTGGTCCAGAACCTGCTGGTCAGCTACAAACTGGCTGAATATCACACCGGGTATCGTGCTTTCAGCCGGGAGGTATTGACGTCACTTCCCCTGGAGAAAAACTCCGATGACTTTATCTTCGACAACCAGATGCTGCTGCAGGTCATCAGCCGTGGCTTCAGTATTGGTGAAATCACCTGTCCGACCTCTTATACGGAAGAGGCATCATCTATCGCCGGCTTGAGTGCTGTCAGGTATGGCGTTGGTGTTTTGATTGAATCCCTGCTGTTCAGGCTTGACCGAATGGGGGTTATCAAGACGAGGTACCGTTGAAGACTGTTAGTCGCCTCTAGTTCGTTTCCGCCCGCAGATAGGCGATTCAATCCTACCTTTTTAGGCTCGAGGAATTAGTGTCTGATCCTGGCTAGTCAAACATCATATCGGCAAGTTTCGACATTGTTGTTCGGTCGCCCTTGCGGTTGGTGGTAAATTTGACATGCGCCGTCGGTGCGGCTTCTGGGTCGAGGTCAATGGCCCAAAGTGCCTTGATTTCATTGGGTAGTATAGAGTAGCGAACATCGATGATGCGATTTGGAAAGCGCTGATCCACCGCGAGGTAGCGGTTGGAAAACCAGCGGAATCTTTCAATATCTCTTGCCTGCTGACTGGAGGGATCCAGCCAGGGAAAATGTTGGGCAAGGTTGAGTTTTTCGATCCTGTCTCCTGGAATCGCTTTAGGTGCCAGACCAATCCTGACGGCATCGACGTAGAAGTGTGTGTCGGTCTCATACACCACTTTCCAAAGCACGAGGTTGCCAAAGCCCGGCTTTGCCTCAAGACGAATAGGTGTGTGGTTCCTGGATTGTGCCAGGTCAATGCCGGTTGCGACTACGCGATCTCGTTGTATGACTCCCAGGGACAAATAAAAAAACGCCCATATAAGGCCAAACCTGGCAAATACAGGATTTCGTTTAATTACACCGGTCACCGTCAGAGTCAGCAAAGGTATGGTAAACAGGGGATCAATAACGGAGACATTGTTCCAGGCGACTCGCATATCAGAGAAGGGCCAGAACAGCTGTGTACCGTAGGTCGTACAGGCATCCAGAAGTCCGTGGGTGGCGTAACCCAGTAAACAACTGAAGTAGGCCTGCTGGAAACTCAGGTGTTTTTTTGCGTAGGGCCATGACAGGGCAGCGCAGATCAGCGCACCCAAAGGGATAAATATCAGTGAGTGCGTAAACTGTCGGTGGTACTCGAGGAATAGCAGGGGATTCGATGGTGATTGAAACAACACGTCGATGTCTGCAGATAGGCCTGCGAAACAGCCCAACAGTGACACCGCCTTAATCTTGTCCCTGTCACTGAATGACTCTGACAGGGTTGCTCCGAGTGTGCCCTGTGTAATGGGGTCCACTAGGGGTTACCCTCGTCCAAATGTGTGAGTCGCGCCGCGCGGTAGTTGTGCTGTTGCATCGGGGTTCCGGATTGAGTCGATGGTGAAAGTAAAACATACTTGCTGGTGAAGTGGCAGATTCACACACCTGTCGTTCAAACATTTACAGCACGAACACTTACAAGTACAAGCTATGAGTAAGCTCGAAGTATACATTGACTACAAGAGCCCCTATGCCTTCATCGCAAAGGATCCTACCTATGCCTTGGAGGAGCAATTCGGGATCGAAATAGACTGGTACCCCTTGACGCTGAATATAGGTAGCTACCTTGGCACGGCCAGGACAAACGATTCTGGCAAGGTGGTCGAAAATCACCGAAGCCCAAAACAATGGCTGGCGGTAAAGTATGCCTATATGGATGCGCGCCGGTATGCCAGTCTGCGATCTTTGACCCTAAGGGGGACGCAGAAGATCTGGGACTCCTCGGTGGCGGCCATTGGTATGTTGTGGGCGAAAGAACAGGGTCACAAAGCCCTGAAGCACTATACTGACATTACCTACGAGCGATTCTGGAAGAGAGAGCTTGATATTGAAGATGAGTCAGTCGTCCTAAATCTGTTGCGGGAAGCCGGTGCTGATATTGATGGGTTTTCAGCGTACCTGCATCAGGAGGGAAGGGAGTATCACGATAGGCTGCAGGACGAAATTCTAGATAAGGGCTATTTTGGTGTTCCTACCTATGTGATCGATGGGGAAATGTACTTTGGCCGTGAACATCTACCCCGGGTCCGCTGGCATCTGGCAGGCAAGCCAGGGCTACTCCCCGATGTCGCCAATGACTCGGTAATCAGCTGATGGCGGCGTTTGAAAGAGAAGGTCTTACGCTGTTCATCGATTTTAATTGTCTGCCGACCTACCTTGCTGTGGATGGAGTATGTCGGCTTCTGGATGAAACGGGTGTCGAGGAGCGCTGGGTACCCTTGGTTAAGTTGCCTGGAAATACTTCACGGGGCACAGGCGCTACTGATCCACTGGCAGCCTACAAGAACAGACGGGCAGGGGCCAAGCGCCGGTTTGCTGAACGGGAATTACAGAGAAATTGCGAACGCATGGGTATCTCAAGAGAGCAGGGTGCCAGAGACATTGACTCCAGCACTGCTGCCCTCGGGCTGCTATGGCTGCATGAGATTCAAGCGAAACGGGATCAATTCCGTGCCTATGTCAAATCAGTTTTCCTCGCCGTGTACCGCAAACCAGAATCCGTGGAAGATCTGGATACTGTGGTGAAGAAGCTTGATCAATGCGGTGTCGTGACCGATGGATTTCGTGAAGCCAGTGTCGACGAGTATCTGGCGAAATTGCAGGCAGTGCAGGAAGAAATTGCGGAGCTTGGGATCTTTGAGTCGCCGGCATACATCTACGAGGGTGAGTGCTTTCAGGGCAGGCAACACCTGCCGCTGCTGGGCTGGCTTATGAGTGGCAGAAATGGATTACCGCCCGTTTAGGTAGCTTCATAGTTTGAGTAATTTCAGGTGTTATTCGGCAAGGATTTTGTCCAGAGCGTATCCGAGGGCATCCGCCATCATGTCAATCTCCGGCTCACCGATGATAAATGGTGCCCCAATGCAGAGAATGTCCCGCACCTCCCCGGTGCCGCCAGGGTAAAAAAACACGCCTTTCTCGACGGCATGACCAACCAGGCGCTCGGCAATGTGTTGTTCCTCGGGGAAACACTCAAGAGTTTTCCTGTCTTTCACGATTTCAATACCAAGGAGCATGCCATGACCACGAATTTCAGCGACCAGGGGGTGTTGGCTGAACCTTTCTTCGAACTGTGCCTTTAACTGGGGACCGATTCTCCTCACGCGATCAAGTAATTCCTCCTCCCGAAGAATGCTCAGCACCATCGCTGCTGCCGCACAGGATTGTGGTAGTGCAGCGTAGGTGTGGAACATAACGCTCAAACCCCCGTCGGCGATTACATCTGAAATTTCCGCGGTAGCGTAGACGCCGGTGATAGGGGCATAGCCTCCCGCCATTCCTTTTCCGGCGACCAGCAGGTCGGGTTTGATTCCAAAGGCATCTGAACCAAACTTTTCACCCAGACGGCCGAAACCAGTCATCACTTCATCCATGATCAGCAATATGTCGTTTTCCCGCAGTATGTCCTGCACCCGGTTCCAGTAGTTGTCAGGTGGCATGATTGCGCCACCGCTTGAGCCATTGATGGGTTCAGCAATGAGTGTCGCGATATTATCTGCGCCAATCCGCTCGATAGTTTCTATGAGATCATTGATGTAGTAGTCGGCTGCGTCAGGGTGATTGCGCCCCAACGGGCACCGCAAGGGGTAGGGGGTTTCAATTTTAGGGTAGTCATCGAGAATGCCTTCCAGCCCCCTCTTTCGCGACTGGTGACCCGAGATGGCAGCGGTGCTTATAGTGGTGCCATGGTAGGAAATGCTTCTCGCGAGGATCGTGTTTTTCTCAGGCTTTCCCCTTGCCACCTGATATTCGACCGCGATCTTTATAGCGGACTCGTTGCCCTCCGAGCCACTGGAAGTGAGATGAATTCGTTCAAGGTGGTCCGGGAGCCAGTGATCATTCAGTTCAACCAGCAGCGCCTCTCTCTCAGGAGTCTGCCAGGGGGGGAGTACATAGGAGCAGTTCAGTGTGGCTGCATGGATGGCATCTGCAACCTCCCGTCGCCCGTGACCGATATTGGCAACGATAGCGCCGCCGGCCGCGTCCAGGATCTTGTTGCCGTTATCCATATAGAGGTAGGCACCCTTGGCGTGGCTTATGGTGAGAGGATTTTTGACCGGAAGAAACGGCCACTGATAGTACTTGCTCATGGAGATTTCTCTGAAGCTCTCTTTGAGGTGTTATTGAGGTTTCCGTTCCCTGGAATTCAAGATCTACCAAGGAGAACTGTTGAGGTTTTGGGCCAGCCTGCAGAACAGGATACTATTGCTGAAGTATGCCCTTTGGCATTTCCGAGAGCAATTGAGAGTAACTTCGATGAATAATGATGAGTGGGTAGATTTACTGGTTGAGGCGCGGGTTAATGACAAACCGAGCCCCGTTTGTGCACACCAGATGCAGGGAGTAGATTTGGATGCCGCCTATATGGCTCAGGCGGGATTGGTTGACCGCATTTCCGCACCCATTTCTGGATTCAAAGGCGCACTAACCAACCAGGCTGCGCAGACAGCCATGGGCATCGATACTCCCGTTAGCGGTGTGTTACTTGAAGGCATGCTTTTGCCCGCCGGATCAATTGTCGAGCTGGGAAACTATTCACACGCGGTCGTCGAAACAGAGATAGGCTTTTGCATTGGCAAGTCCGTATCCGAGCAAATTACCGTAGTTGAACTGCCGGGATACGTAGAATTTTGCCTGCCGATGATAGAGATAGCGGATATAGGCAGTCAAGACCCGGGCGCCATGACTATCTATGATTTCGTTGCAGCTAATTCTGCTGCTGCGGGATACATCGCTGGGAAGAGAAGTGATTTGGAGTCAATTAATGAAGTTGAGGTTTTCTTGTCTCTTGACGGTAACTTGCTTCATCAAGGCAAGGCCACCGATACATTTGGCGACCAGTTTGCCGCTGCTACCTGGCTGATCAACCAGGCGGTTGCCCAGGGTTATACCATCAAGCCGGGATTTTTCCTCATGACGGGCTCTCTTGGGGCGCTGCAGATGGAGAAGAAACCAGGGTCATATTCCGCTGACTATGGTACTTTTGGAAAAATTGATTTCGAAATCAGCTGAAATCGAATCGTAGCGCACTACCAATGTCTCAGTGCACCCGCAATGCCACCGCTACCCATCTTCTTTGATGGTGCTATTATCGGTTTACCATCAACAATCAGCACAAGAGGATCACTATGGACTTTGATATACCGAAGGACCTCCAGGACTATCTAGATGTCCTCGACAAATTTATCGAGGATGAAATTAAACCGCTGGAAAATAAGAACGACAATATTCGCTTTTTCGATCATCGCAGGGAAGATGCACGTACCGATTGGGAGCGGGGTGGTCTGCCCAATGAAGAATGGGAGGCACTGCTGGCAGAAGCAAGAAAAGTAGCCGATGACGCCGGACACTATCGTTACCCTATCCCTAAAGAATATGGTGGCCAGGATGGTACCAACCTGGGAATGGCTGTTATTCGTGAGCACTTCGCAAGCATGGGGCTTGGCTTGCACAATGACCTGCAAAATGAGCATTCGATCGTTGCTAATAATGTTGGCTTGCTGCTGATGCTGGCCTACGGCACTGACGTGCAGAAGGAAGAGTGGATTCCATTGCTGCTCTCGGGCAAGCGGGGTTTTGCCTTTGGTATCACTGAACCAGATCATGGTTCGGACGCAACCCACATGGAGACAACCGCTGAGCGGGATGGCGATGGCTGGCGTATAAACGGTGCCAAGACCTGGAATACGGGCATTCACAAAGCACCCTATGACATGGTGATGGCAAGGACCAGTGGCAAGGCTGGTGACGGTAGCGGTATCACAGCATTTCTAACACCGACTAACTCCGAAGGATTCAAGGTAGAAGAAATGCTCTGGACCTTCAATATGCCCACGGACCATGGCCGTGTCTCGCTGAAGGATGTTTATGTGGATTCTGGCGCGATATTTGGTGGAGAAGGGCGCGGCCTGCAGGTTGTGCAGCACTTCTTTAATGAAAACAGGATTCGCCAGGCGGCATCCAGCCTTGGCGCCGCGCAGTATTGTGTCGATGAATCCGTAAAGTATGCCGGCATGCGAAAACCTTTTGGCAGACCCTTGTCAGTCAACCAGGCTATTCAGTTTCCCCTCGCCGAGCTGCAGACACGTTGTGAGATGTTGCGTGCCTTGATTCATAAAACCGCCTGGCAGATGGATACCTACGGCAACTGGAAGGCGTCGTCGCAGGTTTCCATGTGTAATTACCAGGCTAACCGACTTTGCTGTGAGGCGGCGGACCAGGCGATGCAGGTCCACGGTGGCATGGGCTATTCGAGACACAAGCCCTTCGAGCATATCTACAGACATCATCGTCGCTACCGGATTACAGAAGGGGCGGAAGAAATCCAAATCAGAAGGATAGCTGGATATATGTTTGGCTTCATGAAGCAGCTGGCACCCAAGGGCGTTCAGGATGACTAGTTAATGGAGAAGGCTGAGTTCGAAAGCAGGCTGGAGAGCGTTCTGATCCGGGAGATTGAAGGTTGCTCAAAACTTGTCTCTGCTGAACGGCTTTCCGGTGGTGCAAGCCAGGAAACCTACCGGCTGACGGCTCTGGTCAGTGGCTCTGAGCAATTGCTTGCCATGCGCCGCTCCCCTGGGGGGGAATTTACTGAGCCACTTCCTGCGAAGCCAGGAATAACGGTGGAGGCCATGTTGCTGAAGTGTGCCTATGATGCAGGCGTTCCCACTCCGGAGGTCTACTACGTTTTGACGCGCGAAGACGACCTTGGCGATGCCGTCATCATGGAGTGGCTAGAGGGTGAAGCCCTTGGTGCCCGAATTGTTCGCTCGGATCAGTTCACGGATATTCGTCCCCGGCTGGCATATGAATGCGGCCAGATCCTGGCGAAGATTCACAGTGTTGACCTGCAGCAAGCGGGGCTGGATAAGGTGCTCGGAGAGATCTCGCCTGATGCATTTATTGATCAGATGTGGGATCGCTACAAATTGCTGGAGACTCCCCAGCCAATGATTGATTATGCCGCCCGCTGGCTGAAGGAGAACCTGCCAACTGATTTTGAAATGGCGCTTGTGCATAATGACTTTCGCTGTGGCAATTTCATGATCACCAGTGAGAAGATAACTGCGATATTGGATTGGGAAACAGCGCATATTGGTGATCCCATGCGGGACCTCGGCTGGATGTGCTGCAACTCTTGGCGGTTCGGTAGCGATATGCCGGTTGGGGGCTTCGGATCCTATGATGATATGTTCAGGGGTTATGAAGATGAATCCGGGAAAAAGGTTGACCCGGATCATGTTAAGTTCTGGGAAGTGTTTGGTTCCTTCTGGTGGGCCGTTGGTACACTAGGTTTTGTCGAGCAATACCGTGTCGGGCCGGATCAGACCGTTGAACGTCCAGCCATCGGGAGAAGAACATCAGAATGCCAGATTGACTGCGTCAATCTTTTGATACCGGGACCCGTTGATCTGGTAGAAGAGGCTTCCACTGCCTCTAGCCTGGATATGCCGCGTACCGATGAATTACTGATCAGTATCAGGGATTTTCTGCGTGGTGATGTGATGGCGGAGTCTGTTGGAAGGACCAATTTTCTGGCGCGTGTCGCCTCTAACTCGGTCGATATTGTGATCAGGGAGCTTGCGCTGGGGCCTGCACATCGTGAGGGTGAATTAGCGAGGCTGCAGAACTTTTATAGTTCCAGTGAAGAGCTTGAAGATCTTCGCTGGAACCTGGTTAGTCAATTGCGCGACGGCAGCCAGTCGTTAGATGATGAAGCGCTAAAATTTCATCTTAGAACCACCGTAGCTAACCAGATCGCTATTGATCAACCAAAGTACACTGGATTAAAAACAGCCGTTGCTGTGACCTGAAGGAAAAAATAATGACTGAAATGCACTTTGCAACTGTATGGGAGCAAATTTCTGACCTGCAACCGGATGCACTCGCAGCTATATGCGGGGATACCGTCCGTACCTGGAAGGAATATGAGAACCGTGCCGCCCGTGTCGCTGGTTACCTTGATCAGCAGGGATTGAAGTCTGACTCCAAGGTTGGGCTTTATCTTCACAACTGCAACGAATACCTGGAAGCACAATTCGGCGTGATGAAAATGCGCGGCGTCGCAATTAATGTGAATTATCGCTACCAGGAAGAAGAACTCGTCTACCTGCTGGACAATGCTGACTGCGAGGCGCTCGTCTACCTGGCCTGCTATGCAGACAGGGTGCAGTCAATCCGCCACAAACTGCCGGGTATTAGGTCCTTTATTCGAGTGGATGATGGTACCGGTGGCTCTCTTCAATCAGATATTGAGTATGAGGACCTGGTAGCAAATACCGACCCAATGCCCAGGATTGAGCGTAGTGAGGAAGATATTTATATGCTCTATACGGGTGGGACGACGGGTATGCCGAAAGGTGTGATGTACTCCCAGGGTCAGATGGCGGCAGGAATGACCATGGGGTGGGCAGTTCTTGGTGGCCTTGAGGAACCACCAGCCACTCCGGAGGCGCTTGCCACAGCTTGTGCCGCCCTGACAAGTTCGGGTAGCCAGTTGATCAGCCTGGCTGCCTGTCCCCTGATGCATGGAACGGGTATGTGGATAGGCTCGCTGATCCCTCATATGATGGGTGGTGCCGTCGTCACCATTTCTGAACTGGGTTTGGACCCGGCTAAAATATGGAAAGAGGTCGTGCGGAATCAGGTTTCTTTCCTGGTTATCGTCGGTGATGCCTTTGCCAGGCCACTTCTATCAGAGCTGGATAAAGCAAAGGATGAAGGGGCTCCCCATGATATCAGTTCGGTCCTGGCGATGATGTCTTCAGGTGTCATGTGGTCTAAAGAGGTCAAAAAGGGACTGCTGGATCATCATGAAATGATGTTGATCGATGCCATGGGGTCAACGGAAGGCAGCATGGGAACGTCGGTAGCAACCCGCGAGGATGTCAGTCAGACGGCCAAGTTTGAGATGGGAGAGGATGTCAGGGTCTTTAACGAAAATGATGAAGCGGTAAAGCCTGGGTCTGGTGAGATGGGCATGATAGGAACGGCTGGAAATGTGCCCCTTGGATACTTTAAGGATCCGGTAAAATCTGCTGCAACCTTTCGTGAAATAGATGGTATTCAGTACAGCTTTCCCGGGGACTATGCGACTGTGGATGCTGACGGCAGTATCATTTTGTTGGGCCGTGGGTCGAAATGCATCAACACAGCCGGAGAAAAGGTATTCCCTGAAGAGGTTGAGGAAGCAATCAAACGATCCGAGGCGATCCGCGATTGCCTGGTGGTGGGTTTGCCAGATGATAAGTTTGGTCAGAGGGTAGTTGCCGTTGCTTCCTTTGTTGAAGGCCTGGAGGTCGATGAAGCCACGCTGGTTGAAGAAACGAGGAAACATCTGTCCGGCTTCAAACTTCCGAGACAAGTGTTCTTTGTGCCACATGTAAACAGGCTTCCGAATGGTAAGGCTGACTATACGTGGGCAGAGGAAACGGCGGTTGAACTGTCTTCCTGACCCGCGCACGGGTCCGTTCGATATCGGAAAACCTGCAAGAACTTGTTAGTCCGATAAGTGAATATGCATGAGTGGCTTGCCATAATTCAGCTGATGTAATTAAAGCAAGTAGGATGTAAGGAGATCCCTATGGGGCGTGTTGAAAATATGGTGGCCATCGTCACCGGCGGTGCGTCTGGTATCGGCAGGGCTACTGCAGAAATGCTGGCCCGGGAAGGGGCGACCCTTGTCATTACCGATATCCAGGAAGGGCTGGGAGAAGAGGTGGCAAGGGGGATAGAGGCAGGCGGTGGCAAGGCTGTCTTTAAAGTCCATGATGTTACGGATGAGGAAAATTGGCGACAGGTCGTTGCAGAAACGATTGGCAGTTCTGGTGGCCTGGATATCCTGGTCAATAATGCCGGTATAGGTATACTGGTCCCGGTAGTCGATATGAGCCTTGAAGACTGGCGGCGGCAACGGGCCATAAACCTCGATGGCGTTTTCCTTGGCGTTAAATATGCTATCCCCGCTATGGCTGCGTCGGGTGGTGGTTCCATTGTCAATATTTCATCTGTTGCCGGCTTAAGGGGCTCTCCAGGACTGACTGGATATAACGCTACAAAAGGTGGCGTAAGGCTCTTTACCAAGGGTGTTGCCAAGGAATGTGCCGGAGCAGGTCTTAACATCAGGGTTAATTCAGTACATCCTGGAATCATAGCAACCCCAATATGGACGAAAGCCGTGCAAGGCGGCGAAGAAAAGGTCAGCGATCTCCTTCCTGTAAATGAAGGCGCCAATGCCGTGGATATTGATGCCATAGCGCAGGCAACAGTGCCTATGGGGGTTGTTGGTACGGCGGAGGAAATCGCCTATGGCATCTTATTCCTGGCATCCAATGAATCGAGTCACATGACTGGTTCAGAACTCGTTATTGATGGTGGTATAACCGCTTAAAAAAGGTGAACTCATGGGGCGTGTAAGTGAAAAAGTTGCAATTGTTACCGGTGGCGCTGCAGGCATAGGCCGGGCGACGGCGGAATCGCTGGCCCGTGAGGGTGCCAGCGTTGTTGTTACGGATATTGACACGGGCGAGGGAGAAACGGTCGTTGCCGGCATAAACAAGCAAGGCGGGAACGCCATTTTTGAGCAACAGGATGTTGTTGATGAAGCCCGGTGGGTTGAGATTATCGCCTTGACTCAAGAGCAGTTTGGTGGATTGGATGTGCTCGTTAATAACGCTGGTATTGCACCGGGTGGGCCTATCGTTGATACGACGCTTGAGGACTGGAAACACCTGATGGAGGTCAATGTGGATAGTGTCTTCCTTGGTACAAAACACGCCATCCCAGCGATGGTTGCTTCTGGCGGTGGGTCAATCATCAATCTTTCTTCCGTCGCGGGGCTCAAGGGGGCGGCGGGGCTTACCGCATATAATGCAACTAAAGGAGCGGTCCGGTTGTTTACCAAGGGGGTTGCCAAGGAGTGTGCTCAGACTGGTATTCGGGTAAATTCAGTTCATCCGGGAATTATTGATACTGCAATCTGGAGCAAGATGTCGGACAGCATGGCAGGTATGGAGGGTGAGTCGGTGCTGGATGCGGCGACTGCTGATGGCGCTAATACACCGGACGTAGAAGCCATTGCAGTTGGGCTTCAGGTTCCCATGGGCCACGCGGGTAAGGCGGAAGAGATCGCAGACGGTATTTTGTTCCTTGCTTCAGATGAATCCAGCCACATGACCGGGTCAGAACTTGTCATTGATGGTGGCTTCACCTGCTAGGAATACACACCCTCAATAATAGAGAAATAGTCGCAATATTTTGATGAAGCGGATAAGTTATAGCTTCCAGTCAGCCGTTCGTTGGAGGAATGATCATGACCCCAGAAGAGATGAAAAAGAAAGCTGTTGAACTAATGGCGGATTCCTTTCACTGAAGCCAGGCCGTTCTGTCCGTTGGACAGGAAAAGCTGGGTATAGATAATCCGGAGGCCATCAAGACGGTTGGTATTTTCGGTGGTGGCATTGCAGGAACCGGCGATGTATGTGGTGCCATGTTGGGTGGTATGGCCTGCATTTCAGGTCAGTGTAGTCGCGGTTCCCTTAGCGAAGAAGAGTCCCCGCGAATGTTTAAATTGGGACATATGATGGACCAGGCGTTCTCGGAGATAACCGAAGAGTTTGGTGGCAAGGATTGTTCTGATATAGCACGGGTAGATTGGCTCGATCAGGAATCGGTGAAGGAGTTTTATCAGGGCCCCACGAGCCGAAAAAAATACTGCCAGCAGGTGGTAGGTGAGGCAGCCTATGCACTGGGCGAAATCATCGAGAAAGAATTGCAGCAAGACGAAGATTAGGAACTGAATACATTATTTGGAGTTTGATTTGCCAACATACGATTACCGCTGTGTAGAAAATGACCGGATCCTTGAAGTAAAACATGGCATGAGCCACAGGGTGAGTACCTGGGGTGAGCTATGTGAGATGGCAGGAGTTGATCCTGGAAATACGGATCAGATCACACCCGTTGTGCGTTTGGCTAACGGGGGTAATGTGGTGCGGAGTTCTGTCTTGAGGAATAATTCTGCCCCGGCAGGATGTGATCCGGGAAACTGTTGCGGTGGAGGGCAATGTCCCCTTTGACTTTGAAAGCTGCAGCCGTACAGATGGCGCCCCTGTTCCTTGATACCCAGGGAACCCTGTGGAAAATTCTCCAATATATTGAAGAGGGCGCCGGCCAGGGTCTTGAATTGCTTGTTTTCCCCGAGACGATATTGCCGGGATATCCCTATTGGTCCATGACCCACGATCCGATGTTGAACCTCGGCCGATTCAACCAGCGCCTCCATGCCGAAGCCGTTGTCGTGCCCGGGTTTGAAAGTAAAGCACTGTGTGCCGCTGCAAAAAAACATCACTGCAATCTTGTCGTTGGTATCAACGAAAAAGAAGGAGGCACAATCTACAACTCACAACTGATCATCAGCAATGATGGCGAGTTGCTAGGATGTCGGAGGAAACTTGTACCTACCAGCCAGGAAAGAATGGTATGGGGGCGAGGGGACGGCTCTGACCTAAAGGTCTATCAAACCAGCTTTGGTGTGCTTGGTGCGCTGATCTGCTATGAGCATTCAAACCCTTTGTTTCGATATAGTGTTCAGGCTCAGGGCGAGCAGGTTCACGCGGCGAACTGGCCCGGTGGTATGCCGTTTATCGATCACATCATGGATGCTGCGATTCGGCACTATGCCTTCGAATCAGGCGCCTTTGTGATATCAGCAACGTCGATACTGACGCAGGAGATCCTTGATGAACTCGCAGGTGGCAGTGCTACCGGTGTATTACAACCGGGTGGTGGTTACTCGGTTATCGTTGGCCCAGATGGGAAGTATCTGGCAGGTCCGGAAACCGAACGGGAGGGCATTGTCAGTGCGGATCTGGATTTTGAGAAAATTGTTTCGGCTAAGATCATGGTTGATGGTCAGGGACACTACGCCCGCCCCGATGTTGTGCAGTTGCGGCTCAATTCAAGCAAACAGGTGCCTCTGGTCATAGAGGATGGAAAAAAATCCCTGACCCCGGCCTCTGGGTGAATGACAGGGTTTAGATCATGCAACAAATAGCGGATATAAAAGCCAGGAGAATAGCCGATGAGTATTGATGCCAGTGGCCCCAATGCCGAGCAAATAGAATTCTGGAATGGTGACGTGGCTCAGTCCTGGGCTAGAAACCAGGAGGCGATGGATTCGCTCCTGGCACCTATTAGTCGGGTCGTGATCGAACGCTCAGCGGTTTCAGCGGCTGACAGTGTGCTTGATATTGGTTGTGGCTGTGGAAGTACCAGCTTGGCAATGGTAGAACGTGGTGCTG
Organism: Gammaproteobacteria bacterium; assembly: GCA_002725995.1. Taxonomy (GTDB): domain Bacteria; phylum Pseudomonadota; class Gammaproteobacteria; order Pseudomonadales; family Azotimanducaceae. The sequence continues at coordinate 74,563 of PBRQ01000019.1, read as the reverse complement.
CAGTAACCGGGATTGATGTTTCAGATCCCATGCTTGCTATTGCCCGCAGTCGGGCGGAGCAGCAGAACCTGGAGGCAGACTTTATTCTGGCTGATGCCCTGACGCATCCCTTTGACCCGGACTTCAGCCTTCTTTTTTCCCGGTTTGGGGTGATGTTTTTCGCTGACCCTGTCGCGGCTTTCCAAAATCTGTCCACAGGTATGAGCGGGGATGGGAGAGTATGTTTTGCCTGCTGGCGGCCGTTCCTTGAGAATGACTGGTTTGTCGTTCCCATGTCTGCCGCCTCCAAATTTCTGCCGCCGACTGAACCAGTGGACCCAAGGGCTCCCGGGCCTTTCGCCTTCTCAGACAAGGACTATGTTGCTGGAATACTTGAAACTGCCGGGTATAGAAACATTGAAATTGACCCTGTCGATGAAGTGCTGGCAATTGGTGATACCAGCGACATTGAGCAGGCGATAGATTTCTATGTAAAAGTTGGGCCACTGGCTCGAGTGATAGCTGAACTGGAAGAGCCGAAAAGAACCGATGCTCTAAACGCTGTGCGTGAAATCCTGCAACCACATATGACCGACCAGGGCCTAAGACTAAAAAGTGCCTGCTGGCTGGTTAAAGCAACGCGGTAGTTCTTGTGGGCTAGTTCGTGAGGAATAGTTTGTTCGGGGAACGGTTCTTGTGGTGAACAGCTCAGGCTGATCCTGGTGTCGAAAGCAGTGAATTTATTTCGCTATAGGAAAGTGAATGCTCACCCAGTCTGGTGGAAGTGCCAGTGGAAAGCAGTCCAGCTGTTATCTTTGACATGTATGACAACATGGCGCACATTACCCGAGGGCCAAAACTTACTCTTGCAACCCCCAACTGTTCGAGTGCTGAAATAGGCGGGCTTTTCTCGTTAACGATAACGTTGAGTGGCAACGGCAGTTTCCGGACCAGCATCGCAATATTTTTCTGACCGAGGTCTCCAAGATCCGGTACAAATACACCATGGGTGCCTGCTTCAGCATAGGCATTGCCCCTTGATACGACATCCCTAAGGGACTCGGTACAGGTACCCTCGCTTTTTAGCAGTGCATCCGTTCTCACATTCAGGAAGAGGGGCATGTCTAATTCAATGTACCTGGTCCTGATCCCTGTGATGCGATCTGCCATTGTTTCCACGGGCAGGAGTTCAGCGTTATCCGTATCTTCCAGGTTTACTCCAACTGCGCCTGCCTTGATGGCCTGCTGAATGCTTGCCAAGATGTCAGCAATAGAACTCCCCTAACCGGCTTCGATATCAGCGGAAACGTGAATAGTGACTGCCGCGGCGATCTGTTGCACCATGCCGCAGTTTTCCTGCACGCTCATCAGTTCCCCATCCGGGTAGCCAAGGACAGCAGCAATTCCGGCGCTGGTCGTACCGATGGCTTTGTATCCCAGATGCTCGAGAAATTTAGCGCTGATAACATCCCACGCATTTCCAAGAATCAGGATCTCATCGGTCTGATGCAATTGGCGAAAATATTCAGCCTGCCCAGGGTGCTCTTGTCGAGGCCAAGGCATTCTGCCAGTTGCACGACATCGGCTTCTCGCAGTTCGGCGACCGTCAGCAGTAGATGGCACTGGCTTAGGGTTAGGTCGTCACAGCAGCCAAGTTCTTTGTTTTGCAGCGCCATTGTTCTTTCCAGTTGCCTTAGTCGTTCTCTAAAACGTGTAGTGTTCATGCTGTATGTTCATGTCTTGACTAGTTGTATATTGCAACTATTTTGCCGATTCAGAAATCAGCTTGTGGGTATGGTGGAGATTCTCTTTGCTGTATGTCTAAAGTGAATTGAGCTGCCGCTCTGGCCCGGCTATTGGGGGCCGGGCCATTTAGAATCGGCGGTGCTCCTAATCAGTTGATACCAACTGTGCGATCTGGCCGCCGTAGAACATCTGTTTCTCGATGGGCAAGCCGTAGCCGGGTGGCACGATGCACATGGAGTCGGCAATATCCCAGAGTGGTTCCAGGCGCTCTCTCACCTTGTCGAGGTCACCGATAGCGACGAAGGCGCGGACCATTTCATCTGGTACCTCGTCAACAATTGACATGAAGTCTGCTCGCTGCACGCCTTTCTGGCAGGCCTGCGCTTCTTTTTCAAAGCCATGGGCTGCAAAGAAGGATTCATACTGTTTAACACCAGCATAGAAGGCGATGGTAGGCCTAGCATCATCGAGTGCCTCCAGCTCGTTTGGATTCGGCGCTACCCAGGGCCAGATATTGACATCAATTTCGGTTCTGTCCCTGCCGGATTTCTGCAGTTGGTCGAGGATGACGGGCGCCATGGTTTCGGTTGCCCATTCCACGGACCACATGGGATGACCGATTACACCATCACCTATTTCAACTGCGAGCCTGGTTAATTTTTCCCGGAGGGCAGCAATCCAGATGGGGATATTTTCCCGCACCGGTGGTTGGGTCTGCGAAATTTCGGCAAAGTCTGCGGAAAAGTATTCTCCGGAAAAGGGTTCGAGGTGAGTGTGTGCATTTGCGATTATGTGCCGAACGGCTGCCACGGTTTCACGCAGATGGGTCAGGGGCTTAATCGGTGGTGCGCCAAAGACGCCGGTAGTCCATGCAGATACAGATGATCCAAGCCCCAGGATGAACCTGCCACCTGAAAGACGATCCATGTCCAGTGCTGCCATGGCTGTTTCAGTGGGACTGCGGGCCGCTGCAATTGCGATACCGCTGGCCAGTTTAACTGACTCGGTTGCCATTGCTGCTGCTGCCAGGGGGATAAAAGGTGGGCCATATACCTGGGGGGAAAACAGCCCAGTCAGACCCTGCTGTTCAGCCATCTCAGCCATCATTTTTACGACAGCTGCATCAGCCGCTGGCATAACGCCCCAGTATCTTCGTTCTTCACCTACCGCATTTGTTGCCACTCATACCTCCCCTGTTTGTTTTCATCGCCGCCTGCTAGTGCATTAGAACAGTTCCGCTGCCACCATCTACCGTAATCATATGACCGTCCGGGATGAGATCGCAAGCCTGGGCCATACTTGAAACACAGGGGATACCATATTCCCTGGATATCATTACCGCGTGTGATACGACACCGCCGCCCTCGACAATAACGCCTCCAATAATCGAGAACACCGTCGTCCAGGCGGGGTCTGTTGCTGTCGTGATCAGGATGTCACCTTTTTCAATCCTGCCAATCTCATCGAGACTCCTGCATACTCTGGCACGGCCTGTGATAACGCCGGCACTTGCGGCGATTCCGCGCAGTCCCTGGCCATCTTCACTCAGCTGGTTATCATCGAAGGTCTCCCAGCCACGCAGGTATTTGGGCGGCTCTCTGTGGGTGTACTTTTTATAGACACGTCGGCGTGCCCGTACCATGGCCTCAACCTTGTCCGCGGCCAGTTCACCGGTTTCTATCTCGATGATTTCTGTCATGGTGAGAAAGAAAATATCCTCTTTATCCTGCATCAGGCCACGTTCAACGAACTTACTTCCTACAGCGGTATACATGGGTCTGCGGCGTACACCGTTTTTATCATTTTGGAAACGCTCCCAGTCCCTGTAGTAGAAATACTCCTGGACCAGCTCACAATACCACTTGAAAAAAGCTGATTTCAGTGCACCGAGAGGTTGCTGACGAATCTTTTTCAGGCAGGCTTTCTTTGTTGCGAGCATGCGTTCATTCAGGTTTTTCTCGAATACAGCCGGAGAATCTTCGTCGCCCTGGGACAGTAGTGCCTTGATTGATGGGAAGACCCTTTCCGGTTTATCTGCCCAGCGGTAGTGAATCGAGTCGCGTTCGTCTGCACCACGATGACCGAACGATTCAATGAACGCATCAAGTGTTTGCTTGAATTTGCGGCCGTCCTCTGAAGCCTCCAGTGAGTCAAGGATGTCTTTTGGATCCTCCTTCTTCATGAGTGCCATGAGTTGGGATGATTTCTTAATTTCCCTGGATAGTTCCCATACGGCTATATTCTGTTCACCCGTTGGCATCTGCAGGCCTGAGACAAGGTGGCTGAAGATTCTGCCATCCTCATCATCACACCACATCTCACACAACCGCTGTAAACCGTGCGGGAGCACATAGAGGAAGAAATTAAAGGGCAGGGCAACATTCGGTTCGAGTTCATTGCCTTCAACGGAACGCTGCATGGCGCCAAATATTTCCATGACACTTGCGGATTCCAGGTCAAAGTCATCCCAGACAGAATCTGAGTGCGCGATCCAGCCCTCGAAATTATCCAGCAGGAAGTGAGTGCTGCCGAGCAGTGACCGGGTCGGGTGAGTCCATTCAAGTTTCACCAGGATTTTAAAGAAGCGCAGCCAGTCGAAGGGCATGTTCCTGATTTCTTCCCGCATTTCTTCCGGGAAAGGGGACAGGGCTATGTCATCGCGTGCAAAAGGAGGAATAAACATACGAATCCATTCCTTTTCCAGACTTGTATTGTAGTAGGCGCGTGCGCCATACCAGCGAAATACGGGCATATCCCAGAACTTGTCAACGGGGTAGCCGGCAAATTCGGTGATTCCCATATACTCAAGGGCAAGAAACTTGGTGCGAATCCTGTGCGGTTGAGCCATGGAGTACATCATGGGAGAAGATGGGCCGGTCTGTAGCTCGTCCGAATAGGCGCGGGACCAGGTCCATTTCTCATCGGTCAGTTCTTTATATGCCACGGGTGTTTGCCAGGCCTCAAGACCTTCGCGGAAATCAATGTCGGCAGCGGTGACCTCTCGCGACTGTAAAATGGCGAATCGACCGTCGGCGTACCCCCACTCTATGTCCTGGGGAAAGCCATAGTGTTCCTGGATACGCACGCCAATCTCAGATAGTTCCACAATCTTTTCATCGGCCAGCGTTTCGATACTACGGAGGTTTTCCGGCACCTCGACCTCGGTACTTCCCTGACCCACATCCGCTTTGACTGTCATGACGAGTTTCTCGTGGATTGTTTTCTCCGTGATCGATGGACCCTCCTTAGTGAGGATGTATTGGTCTGGATTCACCTTGCCGGAGACGACAGCCTCGCCTAGGCCCCAGCTGACGTTCATGAATATCTCGTCAGGATTGGAGGTCACGGGGTTTGCGGTAAACATGACGCCAGCAACTTCAGAAGGGAACATTTCCTGCACAACAACAGCCAAAAGCACATCCTGATGTTGAAAGCCCTGACGATGGCGGTAGGAGATAGCCCGGTCTGTCCATAGGGATGCCCAGCAGCGTTTGACGTGCTCGATTACGTTGTCTGCGCCGTGGATATTGAGGTAGGTGTCTTGCTGTCCGGCGAATGAAGTGCCGGGCAGGTCTTCCGCTGTTGCAGAAGAGCGGACAGATACCATCACATTTTCACTTAACTGCGATTCGAGTTGCTCATAGCCTGTGCGGATGGCGGCTTCTATATCCTGCGGAATTTCCGCAGCGATGATCATCTCCCGGATGGCTTTAGCGCGCTGATCAATTTCTATGGGGTCATCATAGTTGAGTCCATCCAGCACCTTAAGAATTGGCTCGAGCAGTGAATTTGCCTCGATCAGTTGCCGGTAAGCCTGGGTATTCACACAGAAGGCGAGGGGTACCGGTAAACCGGCTGCCGTCAACTCGCCAAGGTTAGCCCCTTTGCCGCCAGCCAGCGCGATGCTCCCTGAATCAATTTCGTCCAGCCCACAGGTATATTCGGCCATTTTTCTAGTTCTCCTCTCTTAATGATCAATCAGCTACAGTTAAAAAAGTAAAACACGTTATACTAAAATATTCAATCCTGACCTTCATGCCAACGGCTGTGATTTGAGCTCCACTCATAGCCCGACCTATTAGAGTCTTAGAGCCCGGTGATTACAAACCGCCGGAGCAGGTCAGGACTTCACCCGTAACGAAGTTTGATTCCGGGATACAAAACAGATAGATGGCGCCGGCACCATCGTCTGGTTTACCGGACCGCCCAAGTGAGACGCTTCTTTTCACGCCTTCGACCTGACCGCTGGTTAAGCCAACCCTGTGTTCCCGCCCATCGACTTCAATCAAGGGTGGTTCGCCGTCGTAGGATTGCGTCAGCCTCGTTTCTATGTGCCCAAAAGCAACACAGTTGACAGTGATGTTATATCTACCCCACTCCTTCGCTAACGTTTTTGTCAGGCCAACGATAGCTGATTTTCCGGAGGAGTATGCTATCTGTGTTGCCGACCCCAGGGTGCCACTTACAGACGAGACGTTGACGATTTTTCGGCAGTTAGCCTCACCATTCTCTGCGATTTCCTTCTTTGCCTGCTGTCGTAACCAGGTGGAAAAGGACCTGAGGATTCTGAATGGTGCGGTAACATGAACATCCAGCATTGCATGCCATTGTTCGTCTGAATGATTGTGCATGGCCCCGTTCCATATATAGCCGGCGTTGTTAACCAGAATATCGATCTGCCCGTAGGCATCCAGGGTGGTCTGCATAAGCTGATCCGGGAACAGGGAGTCTGTTACGTTGCCGGCACAGGCAATAGCACCATGGCCTGCTTCAACGAGTTCCTGGGCGACTGCCCTAGCCTCGCTGGCATCAAGATCGTTTACAACAATCTTCGCGCCATCCCGGGCCAGCATAAAGGCTGTGGCTTTCCCTACGCCGCGACCAGCTCCCGTTATGATTGCAACCTTGCCTTCAAGTTTAGACATTCGCGCCCTCCTAGGGCTCTTTAGTTTTCTTGGCAATTGCTACCATGAATTTCTGAGTTCCCGGAGTTTAAGAAACACGGTCTTTGGATCCGGGTCTTCCGGCATGTCCGGGAATTGTTCCCTGAGCCCAGCTATCACTGAGGGACTTTGCAGGCGCAAAAATGTATTCACTTCTTTTTCGTCTGCAATAGTGGAAACAGGTGCAGTCTTAGGATCTTTCACCTTACCCAGCATGGATTTTGCCGCAGTATTGTCAGGTTCCCGGGACAGTGTAAATTCGAGGTTAGTGGCGAAGTAGTCATGGCCTGGATAGACCTTCGTTGCGTCTGCCAGTACAGAAATCTCGGTAGCAAAGGTCTCGAACAATATTGCGGGATCTCCACTGTGGCAGTTGCCAACACCGGCATTGAACAGGGTATCGCCACTGAACAGTACCGGCTCATCGGTTTGCGATAGCACACAGAGGTGAGACATGGTGTGTCCCGGTGTATCCAGCGTCAACAGTTCCACACTCGTACCGACCTTGACCAGGTCACCGGCCGACAATCCAATATCGATATCGGGAATACTGCTGGTTGCATTTTCATGGGCCAACAATTTTGCGCCCGTTGCTGCTATCATTTGAGCGTTGCCAGCTATGTGATCCCCATGTTCGTGAGTATTAAGTACCTGGGTAATTTCCCAGCCCTTGTCTTTTGCTGCGGCCAGGCACTTTTCATGATCCATCGGATCGATGGCCAGGGCTTCACCGCTTTCGGAGCACACAACCAGGTAGTGGTAGTTTCGATAAGCGTTCCCGGTCCAGATTCGCTCTACAATCATGTGTTTCTCCCGATAAAGAAATAGCTCGTGCAGCGATGTTCTCATCGATGGAGGAGTGGGGCAACTACTCAAGAGGGACTCTGCTAGAGCCAAGCTACTGAGCGCTGCCTGGTTGGCTAAAAGCTGAAGCCAAAAAGCCCTGGCAAGACGGTGAGAGTATGAATCAGTAGCCCCGCAAGGCCGCCAATAACTGTGCCGTTGATGCGGATGAACTGCAGGTCCCTGCCGATCTGGAGCTCTATTCTCTCAGCGGTAGCTTGCGGGTCCCAGTTTTCTATAGTGTCGGCGATCAGGTCTGCAACCTCGTGCCCATAGGCGCCAATCAGGTAGCGTCCGCTGTCCTCAGCCCAGCCATTGATCTTGGTTGCGAGCACCTCGTCCTTCAGAATATTCCGGCCGAACCGGGTGACGGCGTCTTCGATTGCCTGTTTTAACTCCGCATCCGGGTTTTCGCTCTGCTCCAGCAGCAGGTGTTTGATGTCGGTCCAAAGGGAAACTGTAAAATCCCTAACCGCTGGCTGCTCAAGGACATCGCGTTTAATCGCTGTCTCCTTTTCTGCAATATCAGGCGAATGCTTGAGGTCATCCATGAATTGATTCATGGATTTGATCATGCGCTTGCGGATGGGATGCAGTGCATCCACCTGAATTTCGTACAGCATTTTGCTGGTGCTGCGAACGATCTGCTTATAGATAGCACTGTCTACAGATTCGGGAAACCACCAGGGAGTTTCCTGTCCTACCTTCGTCTTGATATCGTGTTCGCTGTCTTCAAGCAGGTAGAGGCAGAAATCCACCGTGCTATCAAAAAGGTACTGTTGCCTTCGCCCAGAGGTCACAAATGAGAGCAGTTCACCAATCAGAGGAGCGAACGACGTGTCTCGAATTCTGTCTTTGATCTTTCCTTCTATCATGACCTGGATGTCTTCATCGTTCATCACCCGGACAACACCGTCCAGACTCGCCATGATCTGCTCCGCTATTGCTCGGGCGTTATCTTTCTCAAGGATCCATTTGGCGACCCTTCGAGACAGGTTCATGGAGCGAATCTTTCTGGAGATGACATCCTCCGACAGAAAATTCTGTTGCACGAAGGGGCCAAACTGTTGTGCGATTACATCTTTCCTGCTGGGAATGATAGCCGTATGCGGAATAGCAATACCAAACGGGTGGCGAAATAGTGCAGTTACGGCGAACCAGTCCGCTATCGCTCCAATCATCGCCGCCTCGGCAGTTGCGGCGATAAAACCAACCCAGACAGCCTGACCCTCAAACATTGAAGCTGCTATATAGATCAGCACCGCCAGGGCCAGGAGGTAGGTTGCCAGGCGTTTCATCCTGGCTAGCTCTGCCTGTTTGCTCAGCTCAAGGTCAGTGTAACTTTCAAGAAACATGCGATGGTGGAACGGGTTTGGCTGAAAGGGTAGGCATCTATTGTCGGGGCCTGTTCATGGATTCTGAGTAGTGCATTTTCATAAGAGCTTTTCCAACAGAGCTTTTTAACAGGAGCAGATGCAATTTTGATACTACATATATAACTTTATATAAAACAAGCAGTTACAGTGCATTGGTGGGCTGGGAGTAGGTTATCAGGCGAGATATTGGCGAGATGGCTCAAACATCAGTGATATGACCCAGTTCCCTTGCAAAGATCTGCATCCCATGGTGACATCCGTTCCCAGTGTCTAACAGGATGGAGTTATTTGTGGATCGGTTCTCACTTGAAAACAAAAATGTCGTGGTCACGGGTGCTTCCTCAGGAATAGGGCGCCATTTTGCGGGTGTTCTGGCTGAGGCTGGTGCCAATGTTGTGCTTGGTGCGCGCCGGCTTGAGAAGGTCCAGCAGCGTGTCGACGAATTACGTGCCGCAGGGGGAAGTGCGGTAGGCCGTGCCCTCGATGTTCTCGACGGGTCGAGCATTACTTCATTTCTGGATGCTGCCGAGAGCGCCTACGGTCCGGTTGACATCGTCATTAACAATGCGGGCGTGGAATCCGGTGCGAAAATCTATACTGATATTGATGAGGAAGATTGGGACCGGGTACTGAACACCAACCTTAAATCCGTGTGGCAGATTTCAAAGATGTTTACTAAGCGTGTGATAAAGAACGAACAGAAGGGCGGCAATATCATCAACGTAACATCTACGTCGGCTTACCGGACGATAAAGGGGCAGTTTCCTTACGCGGTATCGAAGGCGGCACTGGTAAGGGCGACCGAGGTCATGGCACTCGAAGGTGCCCGATATGGGATTCGCGTGAATTCGTTGGCGCCCGGTTACATCCTTACCGATGTCAGTCGCGGGCTGCTGGAAAGTGAACGTGGCGATCGTATGCGCAAGGGAATTCCGATGCGTCGCTATGGCACCTTTGAAGACCTGGATGGCCCTTTGCTGTTACTTGCCTCGGACGCGTCATCCTATATGAGCGGTGCCACTCTGGTGATAGATGGTGGTCATATTTGCGCTGAACTTTAAGCTGGTAACTGGGCATGTCCCCCTGTTAAATAGGGCTGCTGGATTAGACTTACAAAAAAGGCTATAGATCAGAAATGAAAAAAGTCCCCAGTGTTGTTGTTTCGTTGGTGTGCCTGAGCTCCTTTGCTGATACAGAATTCTGGTCCGTTGGCAGCTTTAATGTGCTGTCAAATGCAACTTAGCGTTTTTGCAGCGAGGTTTCTCGACTGGGCTGTTCTGAAATGACCGGCCTCCGTATCGATAAGGCGCTGTTCCAGCTTTTTAGTGCGCTGCTTCTCGCTGCTGGTGAAACTGGCAATGTCTTTTTGCAGCAGTGTTACCAAATAATCGCGGATACCTTCTATTGTCGCATCTTTGCTCAGGGTATCAGTCAAAAGGGATAAACCAAGCAGTGAGCTGTTGAACTTTTCTTTAACCTGTTCTCCCGGTGTGCCCTTTAGTTCAGACCAGCCAGTAGATAATTCGATCAGACTTTCCAGTAGGGCAAGGGCTCCCGGGTTGCGATAAAGAGACAGCAGGTTCTCACTTAGAGCCACTCGTGCAACGTAGGCAAAGATCCCCATGAGCCCGTTTGAGGCTTCAGCAGGAAACTCCGCCTTTGCTACTGGGCTGGCGCAACATAAGTCGATGAGTTGAACGATTGCATAGTGTCTTGCAGACAGGGAACACCCAGGTTCTCATTTTTGCAGTTCCAGCAGGATGGAATATTCAGAAAGGGCCGTGTTCTGCATTTCATGAAGATGGGCCAGGAGATCATCCAGTTCAATTGCTGGCTTGTCAGTTTCCGGGGCCGGAAACTAAGCGATAAGGGNAGCATTGATTGTTTTTTGATCCATTTGCTCTCAACCGCTGAAAATGGTCCATCCTCTGGTTGCTAGGCTACATCTTGCAAANCCCATGAGACATAGAGTTTTTGTAACGAATTGTAACTCGTATTGAATTGTAACAATAAAAACGATNCGCTGTTATTCCAGGNTGGCTGGAGTAGATATCGCGGCTGACGCCAGTGCATCAGCCACATCGGCCAACTTGACTTCCAGTTCCTTTTTAACCATCACCAGCTAACGCGAACCCCACCACGTACGCTAAACCCGGGCGAAGAAAAACCGAAAACCTGCTCATAGTTTTTATCCAAAGCGTTTTCAAGCTTAAGGGTCAAGTCAACATTCTCGTTCAGGTGATAGGCGCCCGCTATATTAACCAGTGTGAACCCGGGTAGATCAACCCGCTCCTGGTAGGGTGGGAACGGCGGGAAAAAATCATCTACCTGCGCACCCGTATACATGATAGCAATGTTCAGATTTGCCCTGTCAAAAGTGTAGTTCGCACTGACGGATGCCGTGTGATCTGGTCTCCGGATCTCATTGATCTCGCCACCGGCGATATCTGCCTGTGTCGCGTCGAGATAGGTGTAGCTCGCTCCCATCAGGAGTCGATCCGTCGCTGTGAAATTGATACCGAGTTCGACTCCACGGCGGGTGGATTGACCATCGACGTTGTCCGCGGTAAATGCACCGCTGCTAAAATCAAACACGAAACCGTTTATTTCGTTATCAAGATCTGCATCAAACCAGGTAGCTGTCAGCATCATTCCCTTGTTCATTATTGATTGGCGAACACCAAGCTCCCAACTGAAGGACTCTTCAGGCTGCAGGTCGGGGTTACCGGTAAATGTGTCAAAGAAACCGAACCTTTCGGTGAAGGTTGGGTTCTTTATACTTTCACCAACTGAGGCGTGGAGGCTGGTTGATTCATTGATTAGATGCCAGGCAGCAGTAACGCGCCATGCACCAGAGTTATCAAACTCAGAATTGCGATCGTGCCGACCACTGAAGGACAGGTCAAGTCGATCCCCATCGTAACGATATTCCAGTGCGATACTTTTAGTATCTGTATCCAGGTTTTTATTTGGATTGCCGAAGTAGGAAATACCCCCGCGCTGTTTGAAATCCGCTTGCTCGTATTCGAGCATACCCGTGATAATGTGATTGTTCAGCACCAGGTTCACCTGATAGCGAAACTGATCGTTGATTCCGCGGCTCTCGTCATCAACCGGCGGAGCGGTGCTGGTTATATTTTCAGTGTCTGTTCTTGACAGGCTGAGCGTATGTGTTAGATCGCCATGTTCATATGCCAGTGACAAGCCGGCGTAGGTCTGCCTGCTATCTGTAGAGAAATTGGCATCTACCGGCAGGCCTGTGACAAAGAAATCTATATCATCAAAGTCAGTTGTGCTTTCTGTATTCCTAAGCAGGTAAGACAGCAGGAGGCTGCCGTTTGGATAGTAGGAACCACCGAGGTTTGCCGTGGTGTTTTTATAACCATCATTCTCGGTGCCTGACCTAGCAATGTTGGTGCCACCACTGTCCAGATGGTCAAAGGAAAACTTGACGTTGTTTTTATTGCCGCCATGTTTCACGGCAAATCCTGTTCTGCCGGTCTTGAATGAACCGGCCTCGGCGTAGCCTGAAAATGCTGTGCCGCTCAGATCATCAGATCTGGTAATGACATTGACGACCGCTGCCAGGGCATCGCTGCCCCAGATTGCACTCTGGGGGCCGCGAACAATTTCGATTCTTTCTATCTGGCTTGCCATCAAGTGAGTAAAGTTGAACTCACTTCCCTGGGAGATATCGTTAGCTTCGACTCCATCGATAAGCACCAGCACCTGGTTGGCCTCAGCTCCTCGAACGCGAACCTGGGTTATGGCACCTAGGGAACCCTGCTGGCTGACTGCCATTCCGGGAACCTCTCTCAGCAGATCCGCAAGATTGGTTGCGTTTCTGCGCTGGATTTGTTCCTTGCTGATGATGCTGACAGAACTACCCGCTTCACCAACCTCAACTGCCGTTCTTGAAGCGGTAACCGTGATGGTTTCCAGGATTTTGTCGTTGGCGTTTGCGGCCACAACGTTTGCGGTAAGAAAAGGCCAGGCTATGGCAATTAGAAAATACTTCAAAATATGTCCTCCACACTCTCACCCGAGCGATTGAAATGTAATGCGGAGCAGGAGTATGTGAAAAATATGCTCACCCGCCCGCCGCGGAGTTTTGGCTATTGGTGTGGTGGCCGGTCTCCGGGCTTACGAGTCGATGCCAGGCATCTTGCTTCTTCGCCTTCCCGTGTTAAAACACAGTGGCGTCTAGAAGAAACTAACTCGTCTACCGTTGCGGGGGCAGCGCCAGCTTTGGAAATGACTAAGCTTTTCCTTACAGGCTTCCCGTTTCATCCTCTCGTCGGTTGACTTGAGGACACCTCACACTGTTAGACGGCGCCCATCTTAGGTGCAGATCTTTGTGAGGTCAATAGAGTCGTCTTCCTGAAGTTGTCCTTTGGCTCTGGGGAAGTGTCAGTTGGCGTTGATGTAGATAATGTGATTTCGATTGATGATCATTTTTTGACCATTCTGGTAGAGAACAATAAAGGTACTTTCCTGATTGATGATGTCAGATGCCCGTGATTCTTCGGTCAGTGTCGGATAAACGACGTCATAGACGGTTCTATCATTGGTGAAGTGGACGACCAGGTTCCTTGGTGGCAGGGGGCCTGGTGTTTTACCTCATCATCATTCTGAGTGCTTTTCACCAGTACCAGATGATCTTTGTTGATAAGGCGGTAGGCGCCGGCATTACTTTCAAAAGGCAAGAAGTGATCCGGGTCCTCATTCAGGAAATCTTCGATAAGGGGAGGGTACCTTCTGCTGACACCAGGTCCTCGGTGACGAACATATTCCCCTCTACGGATTCACTATCCATTAGGAGAAGTTCCACCGGGACATTTATTTTCGGGATTTCGTACATAATTCTTTTCCTACGTTTTTGCCGCTAACCTGATGAAACAACAAAGTGAGCCCTGAATCAAACGCTTCGTACATTCACCTTGTAGTCGAGCATGGACTCGGCTGCAAATGTAAACCACGCGTCGACCACGCATCCTTCGATAACCTGTGGCAGCCAGTGTATGTCATCTTCCCACATTTCGCCGTAGGGGATATCTTCAATGCTGAACCAAAGTGGGATTGCCTCTTCGGTTTCAGTTGGCGTCCCGTCATAGTTGGTGGCAGTAAATACGAAGCCATGAATTCGGGGCATGTCTTCGGCATGGAAAAATAGTTCCGCAGCAAATTCAACGTTGACCGGGTCTATCAAAAGCTCTTCCCGGGTTTCTCTGATCGCACATTCCCTTGGTGATTCACCTGCCTCAAGGCGGCCCCCCGGGCCGTTAATTTTCCCTGCACCCAGGCCTCGCTTCTTTCTGATAAGCAGGATTTGCCCCCCTTTGATGACGAACATCAAGGTCGCGATTTCTTGTGGCACCCAGGTATTCCAATCGATATCAGCTACCTTCACTATTCAGTAAACCCACATTAGTCAGCAAACACGCAGCGCGCTTTTGTCCAGGTGCGCAGCCCTTCAATTTTTTCATGCATGACGACGGACAGGGGATGTGTGTTGCGGATGGTTTCTATCAGTTGCAGTGGCGATAGGGATTCCTCGAGGGCGGATACCGTATAAAGCGCGCTGACAATATGTGCCCGAGAACTGCAGTGGCGTCCTGAGAGCCTTCATCTTCCTTTGGGTTGTTGCCGAAACCCAGTCGGTTCAACCCTTCTGTGATGGACCGGGCGTAAAGGGGCGATGTGCGTTTAACCGCGAGGCGGGTGATCATTTCCAGTACACGAGGCTCTTCAAAAGACTCGATGACCAGCAGTGGAACTTTTGAATCCAGAAGCAGACCCAGGTCATTCAGATCGGTAGTCACGTTATTTCATCTGTGGTGATGAGGATAGCAGGCTTCAGAGTAATGATTTTGTTGATTCCTCGCAATCTATAGCTTCCAACAGACGGGAATCTGGTCACGTAAATGAATAGTTGGCTCTTGAAAAGTAAATTTCTGGCCCAATTTAGGGAACTAGGAGCCAGAAATGGCGTCTAAGTCTTTGTAAGCTAAAGAAATTGTAGAATTGACTATAATGGAGAAAAGCATGGTATCGGCGGCAATCACAGTGAGTTTTCCGGTTTTAAGGAGCGGAAGCCTACAAGAGTATCTCGATACCGCTTCGCAAATACCTATCCTGAGCAAGGAAGAGGAGGTAGACCTGTTCCTGCGTTTTCAGGAGCATGATGATCTGGACGCCGCCCGCAAAATAGTCATGTCCCACCTGCGTTATGTCATATACGTTGCCAGGGGTTATTCCGGCTATGGCTTACCTCTGGAGGATATCATCCAGCAGGGCAATGTTGGTTTGATGAAATCCGTTAAGAAATTTAGCCTTGATCATGATGTGCGACTGATTTCGTTCGCGGTTCACTGGATTAAGGCGGAAATTCATGAGTATATTCTGAGGAATTGGAAAATAGTGAAGGTGGCCACAACCAAGGCCCAGCGCAAACTGTTTTTTAACCTGCGTCGGGCAAAGCGAGGCCTGAACTGGTTTAACAGGTCAGAGGTAGAGCAGGTAGCGAAAGACCTAGGTGTCAAGCCAGCGGAAGTTGTCGAAATGGAAGCAAGGCTCACCAATTGTGATGAGAGTTTTGAGCCCCTTGGCGATGATGATGAAAAGAACTTCTCCCCATCTACCTTCATTACCGTAGGAGAAAGTGAAGACCCTGCCAATGTGATCGCAGGGCGACAGATGGCGAAAATTCAGAACCAGGGCTTGAGTGAAGGCCTAGCGGCCCTGGACGATCGCGCCCGTGACATAGTGAAAAGTCGATGGTTATCAGATGAAAAGGCTAGCCTCAAGCAGTTGTCCAAAAAGTACAGTGTTTCCCTGGAGCGTATTCGTCAGATTGAAGTTAAAGCCTTCGAGAAAATTCAACCCTACCTGCTGGCGGCCTGACCCTAAACTTCATTTCCAGATATTCAGTCCAAACACTTTTTTGATATGGTGGAAGGAGCTAATGTTTCTGGAGGAAGTATGTCTGATGAAAAAGGGTCTAAAGAAATAGGGTCTGGTGGAATGATAGCCAGTGACCAGTCGGTTTTTGATGGGCAGCAGTTCGTGGCTGATCTGAATCGGCTGCTGCGAGTTAGAACGACACCCATCGGCATGAAAATGTTCGAAAGCCGGCAGGAAATGGAAGCCGTACCAAGAATTCGCCGCCCTAAGGATATTCACACGACTGACCAGATAGTGGGCCAGGCGAGCAGAAACGGTTGGACAGTCGGTATTACCATGGAAGATCTTGTCGGTGCCCAGTGTGGCACCGTCCTCGGACTGCACCCCAGGAACGAAGAATGGCTGTCAGGCGAGCGAATGAACGGTGTCTGGTACAGTTCGGCGGGAGATGCTGCGGCTCACCAGGAGGCCATGGATCTGTTAGAATATGGGCAGTACGAGGCAATGGCGGTCAGCCCGCTTGCCTCCGGCCGTCTTGACTCGCCGGATATCTGTCTTATCTACGCGACACCGGCACAGATGATTTTATTCATCAATGGTTTGCAGTGGACGGGTTATAAGAAGCTCGAATGGGGATGTGTAGGTGAGTCTTCATGCGCAGATTCCTGGGGCCGGGCACTAAAAACCGGTGAGCCAAGCCTTTCATTGCCCTGCTTTGCAGAAAGGCGGTATGGGGGTGTTATGGAGGATGAGTTGTTGATCGCGATACCACCCTCCTTTTTGCCGAAAACCATTGCCGGACTTGAAGCACTTTCTCGTAATGGTCTGCGATATCCCATTGCGCCCTATGGCGTAAACAACGATGTCAGGGCTGGTATGGGCGTGTCCTATTAGCTAATTTTAGTCTCGTTCCAATAGTCATTTTAGACACTTCGGATTGAATAGTCTGGTACCTAACCTTCAGTGGCAGATAAAGGTGGGTCGTCAGGGTTTATTCAGCGTTGGGATCCAGTACCGACCAGGCCTGCAAACCAAGGTGATCATCACGCACGGTTACGTTGACGACCGCCTGGAATTCATTTTTGCCGGAATCATCCTGAACGATAAGATCGAGGCCCGCATTCGAACTCTTCTTTCCGGCCTGCAGAACCTGAAGAGAAGTAACCGTAACCTTGTTCTCCGTTCCGGTGAATTGTGCAGGTTCCAGGTATTCCTGCAGATGACCAGTCCCTATGCCGTAGTGGGGGTAGTTCAATAACTCGGCGCAGGCTTCAACATTGTTGCTGTTGAGGTGGCTGGTGAAGTCTTCGATCAGCCTGAAGGCGCGACTTTCAAGTCCTGAAGTGTCATGGTCATCGCCAGCATAGTCGGCGGCAAACCGGGACTGGATTCCCCAGGATCCATCAACAAGAGTCACAATGTATACGATAGGGTTGGTGTGAATGACGTTACCTTCGACGTTGTATCTGCTCCATTGTCCGGCTACGTGAATCTTTTTAGGTGAGGTGTGAATAACCTGCCGGTAGTCCCATTCACTGTGATCCCATCCTGTTGCCACGACCTGATTAAAATCGACTCCTGAGGTGTATTCAACCGAATCTTTTGCGACCAGAATGGGCCCCGCAGGAGAAGGTCTGACGTGAGGGTAATTGAGTGATGCTGCCCAGCGCTCGGGGTCACGAGAGTTCCAGGTGTTGATAAACCTGTCTACCGCATCAAGTCCGGCCTGTTCGAGATCCTGGGTCATTTCCGTTTAGCCCACCCTATGCAAAATGTTTATGTTGTGTGGCTTGTTGCCTCAGGTGTTGCGTGAAGCATTGCCCGCAGTGATTCTACCAACAAACAAACCCGTTGGAGATTGCCGTCTCCCCGCTTTCAGTAAATAAGGAATAGGAAATGCCAGTTTCAGTTTCTGCATGAATTTCAAGGGTGAGGGTAGAGGGCATCAGTACCATGGCACTGAACCGACCTCCCAACCGGGATATTTTTTCAGGGTATCCGGGCGTGTAGTGATTCACGATTTGTGAAATAGCCAGCGCCAGGGTTGCGGTGCCATGTAATATGATATCCGGAAGTTCTGCCGCTATTGCTGTGGCCTTGTCACTGTGAATTGGATTAAAGATCTTTGCAGTCTCAGTATAGATGTTGGCTGAACCCGCGATGACGGGTATATCGATCTTTTTTACCGTGCCCGCATCGGGGAAATCTGGCCAGGAAGGGGGTTCTTCAATGAACCTTCGCTCTCCAACCAAGTCGACCCCACGGGAAATGCTTAACTGATATGTTCGGGTCACGAGATCATCATTCTGATTTATGGTGTCGAGGCGAATATGCTGGGCTGCACCCGGTCTAATTTTCTCGACGCCGATGACGGTTGCCTGGGTGGTGAGCGTATCGCCTGCACGAATAGGGCGCAAAATATGCAGATCATGGGACGCATGCACGCTGCGGGCGCTTTCCTCGTTCGTCATAACAACGTCAGTATTAAGGTTGCGGGCGTCCAGTATGACCGGCCATTCAACACACACGGGGAAAACGGGGTGTGCCAGAACATCCGCGTGAACCTGGGTATTCATGTAGCATTCATCCGTGTCGCCAAGGCCGGCGGCATACGCCATTGTCCATCTGGCGTCGATCTCGTGATTGAATTTCGCCGTTTGCTGGCCAACGGTCTGTGTGCTGAGAGGCATTGCTGTTCCTGGTGATTTCGATCCAGCAAGTGTAACGGACTCCCTGCTCAGATGCTCTTCAAGCTGTTTGAGCCAAAGCTCTGTTTGTTTAGAATAGGTCTGGTTCGTTTTATCAGGCTGCGCCTTATGGCGAGAGAACTAGTGTGCTGGAACTGTGGCAAGTCAATTGCTGACATACCCCTGCCGATTAGTCGTCATGCTAATTGTGCCCATTGTTTTGAGGTACTGCGCTGTTGCCGTCTTTGCAGGCACTTTAATACGGCCGTTCAGGCGCAATGTGAGCATGAGCGTGCTGAGCCACCTGTGGTCAAGGAAAGCGCCAGTTTCTGCGACTTCTTCAAGCCTGCAAGCGGCAGATTTTCGCAAGACTTAAGCAGGAAGCAGGATAGTGCCCGGTCAGATTTTGATGCCTTGTTTGATGGGGTTCTGGAGGGTGTTGCAGATGAGAATGCAGAGGATATTGCAAACGATAGTGGAGGGGATAGCAAAGGCGATGACCTGAAATCAAAGCTGGACGATTTGTTCGGTGACTAGTTTTGATCTGATGTTGGCTGAAATGCCCCGTCGTTTCTGGAAAGAATCCCTATTGATTCAAACTCTGCAAACAACTGCTCGTTGGATTGAAACAGGATGCTTCTGATTCCGGCAGCTTCGCCCGCATCTACGTTGGGCTGGTTGTCGTCAACGAAAGTGCATTGCTCGGGGCTCACCCCCAACTGCTCCAAAATGTATTCGAAATAGGCTACCGCCGGTTTCCGTACACCCATTTGGTAGGAAACGAATGCACCTTCAAAGTGGGGGGCATAGTGAACTGCAATTAATTTGCCTCGATATGAATCCTGGTTGGTTGCGAGGTAGGCCGTGGGCAACTTGGGTAAGAGGTCTAGTAGTGCATCATTGTATTGTGCTTCGCTCTTCAGCCAGGTATCCAGGTAGAACTCTGCATCGGGTACTTCTACGTGCCCCGGAAGAATCCGCTCTATGACTTTCAGAAAATCAGCTTCTCCAGTCTGTGCCAGTGGGTATTCAGGGTCAGCAAAGAGTTCCATGAGGAAATCCCGGTGGCTTGTATTCCAGGTAAATGCGCTTTTGAAATGCGCTTCAAGTCGCTCGTCATAGAACTGGAGTACACCATCAACGTCGAGTAGGAGGATTGTCATGTCCATGGAAGCCACCCTATAGGTCGTTAATCTCCTGCTCAAGGTCTCGTTTGTCATCGGTCACAATTTTTTCCAGTATCTGGATCCGGTTTTCCAGGTCCGCAAGGCGATCTGTAGTTGCCTCATCCTGTTCATCGTTCTCAGTTCGAGAGTACCTCAGTTTGATGAACCGGTTGGTTACGCCTGCTAAGCAACTAACGATGACGATCAAAACTACCATTTCATTGACATTCATATAACTTCACCTCCTCTCCAGGCTGGTTCTTGTGAGCTACTGAAAAGGTGTTTCCCCACTCTTTTTCAGGGTCGTGGGATAAGCCCACTCGCATCAAATCTAGTCGATTTGCGGCCGGTACGTTAACGTATCGGTCTAACAGTCTGCCGGGCAGGTATCCTACCCGAGTTACTGTGGTTCAGGCCATGAATCAGGTTACACCATTTGCCTTGAATGCAGCGATATCCTCAGCTGAATAGCTCAGCGATTTGAGGATTTCAATCGTGTGCTCCCCAAGCAGGGGCGGCCTGTTTCGAACCTGTGGCCCATCCTTGTCGGTAATAAACCCCGCTTTCACCAGCGTGACAGTATCTGACGAATCCAGTGGTGAAGGGATGGTTTCAAACAGGCGCCGGTGCTCAAATTGAGAGTCATTGGCCACCTCTGGCAATTCCCTGACCTCAGCAACTGGGATTCCCGCTGCTGACAGGTGTCGCATCCAGTGTGATGTAGTTTCTGTGCCTAGTGCTTCATTGATCAGTTCATGCACCTGTGCTTTATTTTCTATACGGCTTTCGGTAGAAGCAAATGCTGCTTTTTGAAGGTCATCTTTTCTTCCAAGGGAAGTAAACAGTTTTTCGACCAGGGACTGGTTCAGAGCCGTCACCTGAATAAATCCGTCTTTAGTTGGGAATACGTCGGCTGTGGGTTGGAGTGTTGGTGAAGAATTCCCTAACAGGCCTACGAGGCGGCCTTGATTAAAATAGTTGTTGTACTGGGCTGCCTGAACAACTATTGCGCTGTCCATCATTGCGAGGTCTATCTTTTGCCCCTGGCCCGTTCTTGTTTTCCTGTGTATGGATGCAGAAATGGCAAAGGCCGTATAGAGGCCGGTTGCCATATCGACTGGCATGAATCCTGTTCTCGTTGGCCCGGTTTCAGGGTGTCCAGTCTGTGACATCATCCCTGACGAGGCTTGTATGGCGCCATCGTATGCAGCTTCTCCTGCCTTTGGGCCGGTTTGTCCATAGCCTGTTACGGAGCAGTAGATGAGGTCTGGTTTGATCTTCTTTAGATCTTCATAGCCGAGTTCCATCCTTTCCATGGTTCCTGCCCTGAAATTCTCTACCAGGACATCCGTGCTAGCTATCAGCTTTTTTATAATGGTAACAGCTTCAACTGACTTCAGGTCAAGTGTGATGCTCCTTTTGTTCAGGTTCATACCCATAAAGGCGGGTGACATACCCGGATGTTTGCCCGTATTCATTAGCTCACGGGTTTGATCACCGCCACCCGGTTGCTCTACCTTGATCACCTCTGCACCCAGTAGCGCCAATTGCATCACAGCAAAAGGTCCGGCCAGAACCTGGGTGAAATCAAGAATACGAATTCCTTCAAAGGCCTGGGGCATAGATTTTACCTAAAAGACCTGATCTAAAAGACAGAGTAGCCACCGTCAATAAGAAAATTCTCACTGGTGTGGTACGAACTCCCTGCACTCATGATATAGACAGCTATAGCTGCGAAGTCCTCTGGTTGTCCCCAACGTCTGGCCGGGACTCGGGGCAGAACCCTTTCAACGAATGTATCCCACTTGAAGGAATCTTCCGTCATGGCGGTTTCTATCCAACCCGGTAAAATGGTGTGTGCCGTCACGCCATGCCTCGCATATTCAACTGCCAGCGCCTTGATCATTGAGATGAGTCCGCCCTTGGTCGCTGCATAGTGTTCGCCGCGTGCCTGGCCAGAGATTGCAGCCAGGCTTGCAGTGCCGACCAACCTGCCAAAAGCATCACCCCCTTCGGCGCGTTTGCGCATGTGCCTTGCTGCACATTGAAAGGTGTAGAAGACTCCATTGAGGTTCACGTCAATTACCTGGTTCCACTCTCCGCTTTCCATATCGTCGAATCGGGTGCCGCGCGTCCCTATGCCTGCGTTGGCAAAGCAGCCATCCACTCTGCCATGGCTTTTGAGGGTTTCCGCGAAACAGCTTTCCACTTCCTGCTGATTCGACACATCGCATTTAAGGGCAGTAATCTGGGTTCCATGCCTCTTCAAAGATTCCAATGCAGCGGCGTTTTTTTCTTCCTTTGTACCCCAGATACAAATATCACAGCCATGCTCAGCAAGGCCGTCGGCCATGCCAAGTCCTATGCCGCCGTTGCCACCCGTAATGAGTGCAACACGACCACTCAAATCAAACAAATTCCCCATACAGCACTCCAAAAGTAGATTTGGAGCTTATCAAATTGAATGGCGGGCGTATCAGGTAATCGAAAGGAGTATGCGTTCCGTGGTAGTCAGCTAGAATTCGTTCTTGATATTGATGGCGATTTCGCTGCTTTCAACGTCAGGATCGTCCCTGTTTGTCAGGGGGAAGGCAAAATCGATATGGATGACACGTCCGGCGTCAGCCTTAGTCGATGCCAGCCTGATGCCAAAACCAATATTGGCGAGGTAGTCATCTGCGAAGCCTTCATCAATACCAGGCTCCCAGGCCCTACCGACATCGATAAACAATGCCCAGCCAAGCCTCACGAGGTTAAGCAGGTGAACATCCGTGTAGAGGCGTTCCTCCACGGTCAGTTTGATCTGTCGATCACCTGCCTGGAGTCGATTGTCAAATGCCCTGGCACCAGTATCACCACCAAAAACGACCTGTTGATTTGTATTCAGGTTTTTTGTGTAGACAAGGTCGAGACTCGCAAAAAAAGAGCGTCGTCTTGTCTGACTGCGATAGTAACGGCTTGAGTAGGCAACGCGGATGTCCTCCGAGGCGTCCTCGTCCAGGTTCCACTGGCCTTTCCACTCCAATTTATGGCGCCACAACATGGCGCTGTTGTGGAAGATAGTGTCATCAAACCACCCCTCCAGAACGATACGATCGTCATCAGAGCCGAATGCTGATGCTGCATATCCCAGGCGGGAAAGGAATGTATGACCAAGGTGGAGATCTTCGGTGCGGCGAACCTGATCAAAATTAAAAATTTTGGTGTAGTCATCCACGACTGACCAGTACTCAAGGTAAGGGTACGAGAGCTTTTTGTCCTTAGGGAAAACACTTGGTGGCGGGAGCTCATCACCGGGGCCGAACTGATCTTCACGGTAGCGGTATCCCAATGTCCAACGCCGCGCAACACCATTTTTCAGACCCCGGGAGAAGCCATAGGTGAGCATGTAGTCATCCCCTTCATGGACTACTTCGGTGATGTCATCACCGTGACGGAACTGCCTGTCCTTGCGCTCGAATCTGTTTAGTCGGACTCCCCAGGATTGCCTGGAGTCTAGGGAATAGAAAGGCAGTTGAACAAAAATGAGCCCTTCAGAGCCATCATCATTGTCAGAGAAGAGTACGCGCCCAGCGACTCTGCTATGTCCTAAGTTATTGTTTTTGTATGCAAATTGAGTTTTGTCACGATCAATATCTTTCTTGGAGATTAGCGAGAGCTCCTGTCCGGAGCCGAGGAGGTTTGTCTCCCTGATGCTGATACGGCTCGTGTTCTCTCCACCCGATCGCTTGAACGAGATTTCCGGAGTAAAGGACCAGATATCCCTGGTGATGACTTCAAGGTCAACCTTTTCATCGCAGACTTTTACCGGGCGGACATCTGCGTCATAGAGATATTTCCTTTGCCTGAGCAGGCGTGAAGTTTCCTCGGTCAGTCTGGGCTCATAGTCCTGTCCGCTGGAGATCAGGATCTGACTCGAAATAACATCCGCTTTGCTCGTAACGTGGAGCCGGTTCGCCCAACGATAGAGCCAGTTATTTTCACGGGGGTCAGATTCATCAAATATCTGCAATCTGGTGTAGTGGATTTGTCCAATTTTAAGTTTTTCCACCGGGCCGATTTCGTATTCATTCTCGCCGATGAAACTATAGCCACCCGACGCAGGCACAAAGTCTTTGGCACAATCCACCAGGCTTGGTTCGGCTAAGACTGGGCCTGACAGAAAAAACATGAGTGTGAGAATTGCTACAGGCAGTATCATTTGGTGGCTTTCATTTCGAACCCTCATTAGAACATAGAAATACTGCACAGAAACTGCCCGCAGTGTTTTCTCATCCCGCCTATGCTTACCCTAATTTGCTATTAAGCCGCAGCGTTCATCCGCAGGTAAACGCAGGAGTTCTGGTCGCTGGTGATGGTTGATGCTCACGATCTTTGCGATATCGCTGATAAATTATATATAATCCCACAATACGCCAATTATACGCAATTTAACACTATATAATATCCACTATCCCTCACATAATGAGTATTATAACGCTATTTGATTACTATACCGATAATGTTGGCTATAGACTTCATCCGCATTAAAAATATAAGCCAATGTGGGAAATATAGTCTAATTCGACTCGGCTAGCAGCTTATCTTCCTGTGTCTGGTACTGCGGTTCTCTGTTTCGTGGAGAACGAGTGTCACTTTGTGGTGCACGGGCCTCCCGCTGGCTGATCATGTCCCAGCCCTCATCCCAGGAAAAGGCAAGTGGCTTTATACCTGGCTCCGCAAAGGATTCAAACCCAGCCAGGCCCTGCCTGACAACGTCAAGCTGAATTTCCCTGTCCTGGAACGGACCTGTCTCAAACCCAAGCGGGAAGTTCAGGAACATTGCCCTTGGTGGCCTGCCGGATTCCAGGATGTCCAGGGCACTGCCCAAAATGAGGGTTGGCAGACCAGTTGCTTCTAAATGCCGAGCTATCAGACTCACGGTCTGGTGGCAGACTGGTCACAGGGGTACCAGCAGCAACAGGTCCAGCTCCTGCTGTTCGATGGCGTTCGTGAGGTTAGGAACTAGCTCCCTTTCTACCCGCTTCTGGGAGTAGATACCGCCCATGCAGGAATAGTAATTATCCGCGAGTTCACCAATAACACCTTCCTGCTGGAGTGTCCGAAGGCTCTCTAGGGGGAATACGGTGCTAGGATCCTGGCGGGCTTCCACCAGGTAATTCTCGGTGATATGTGAAAAACGGATTTTTTCCAGTGGCGTATCTCTCGGAATCGCACGTATGCCTGTATCGTCCTGATAACAGTAGGCCACTTGCCCTTGAACATAGGTCCCTGCGGTGGAGAGCATGCCAAGACGACTTTCTGCGAGTGGTTTCATTAGGGGTGCAAACGCCGAAGAAGAATCGGCTTTGAACCACCTGTATGGAGGAAAACCGAGGCTATCGTATGTCTCGCGGGTTCGCCGGATGTATTCGACAGGCTTCACCAAGAACCTCAAAGGAAGTTACATTGCTAGACATTATGCACGCTTGCTGATAATTGTCTTCAATTCTTTACTTTGCCCGAGTCCCTATGGCCTCTGAACCCTGTCGACTGCAATTAAAAGTCGTTCCCTCTTCGTCGTGGGACGCAATAGTCGGGTGGTTAGGGAAGGTGCTGAAGGTCAAGGTCATGGCACCGCCCGAGAAGGGTCTTGCCAACGGGGCCGTCGAGGCACTCCTTGCCAAAGCCCTGGGGTTGTCCTCCAAGTCGGTGTCTATTGTTAGCGGTCATTCCAGTCCCACCAAGACGGTTGAAATTACAATAATGTGTCAATCTGATGTGCTGCGGCTGTTGCCGGCAGCTTCAGTGAAGTGAAATCGGGAAAAATAGCTACTAGCCTTCGATCTAAGCATTTAAAATGGGCAACCACTCTCACAAATTGGAGTTAATCCGGATGGCTAAAATAGGTATTACTTTCGGTGCATTTGACCTTTTTCATGCAGGCCACATTCTTATGCTGCAGGAAGCGAAAACTATCTGTGACCACCTTATTGTTTGTATTCAGACGGACCCGTCAGCTGACCGCGATGAAAAGAATACACCGGTGCAGAGTATTGTCGAGCGCCAGATCCAGGTCACCGCATGCAGATATGTGGATGAAGTTATTGTTTACGATACTGAAGCGGATGTAATGGAAATCCTGAAGACCGTCGACTGGGATGTACGCATCTTGGGGGATGAGTACCGTGATGAACCATTCACGGGTAGAGAGGAAACACTGGATAAGTGCTACTTCAATCGCCGGCCGCACAATTTTTCCAGTTCCGAATTGAGACTGCGGGTAGTGGAGAAGAGTTCAAAGTGGAAGTAGGGCATATGGCGCGGCCACTTGATTGTCAGTGCCGGGAAATCAGATAGCGCCTATTGGCATTAAGTTTCCGATCCAATTTTGTCACCTCTCCGGTTGACCACTGAACTTTCACACCAGTTATTTCCATATCCCCGCCAAGCCCGAACTGGGCTATGGGCTCATCGAAGGAAAGGTAGCCACCGCTGGCCTTGATTTCCCTGATTTGCTCCCCGGACTCACTCTCAATTGTGATCTTGCAGCCAATACAAAATCTATTTCCCCGCTGATCGTCGAATAGAAATGTAACGCTGTTGTTCCTGTTAACCCTATTCTCGTATAGACGTATGCCGACCAGCTGTCCGTACTCAAGGATGTCCATGTCGCCGTCCAAGTCAAAATCCGTCAGTGCATAGGCGCTCGTGTTGATGTAGTCGTCGAGACCGAAATCACCTTCGGCGCGAACAAATTTCAGGCCCTGCATATTGTGAAAAACAACATTGGGGAATACTTCCAGATTGACCAGCAGGTCTGCCTCGCCTGAACTGCCGAATCCAAACCCGGTGCCCACAAGAATATCCTGAAAGCGGTCATTGTCGATATCCAGTGCCTTTGAATTCCAGCTCCAGTTGCTTCGTGCAATTCCTGCATTTTCTGAAACGTCTATAAACTTTGCCCCCTGCGCCATCAGATATTTGTTGGTAGCACGTTGTGCAGGGTACTTTTTCAAATCAATATCCTCATCCGGGGGAATATCGCCGGTAACGTTGGTGCAGTATTGACGTTTCGCTATAAATCCCTGTGGGATTTTGTCGCACAGGTTGGCGTTGTTCTCCCGAATAGCGATAGCCAGAATGGTTGCTGCCAGACATTCGATGCGTTCAGCCTTTGGTTTTGTATTGCACCATTTAATATTGTAATCGCCCACCTCGCGTCCGGTTTCAACGAGTTGCAAGCAGCGCCCTTTGCCCTTGCCCTCGGGAATGGCATCACAATAGTTGTCGCGCCCGGGCTGAGAGAAAGTCATGTCACTGGAGAACAGGTCCAGCTTCAGGTCGTTGTTGAAGTCAGCGGAATCGTAACTCATGGTGTTTAGTGATGTTTCAGGAATAGTGCCGGGGGAGGGGGGTAAATATTCCAGCGGCCCCTGCGAGAAGTGGAATATGTCCGGTGTCTGCCGGTCATTGCCGGTCACTATGTCAATGACGGAGTCCTCGTTAAGGTCTGACAGCAGAATTGAAAGCGTTGGTCCTGGTGGATCAGGGTCAAACAGTGGTAACTGTTTGAAGATGCCGGATTCGTTTAGCCATACCTCGTTGTTTGCGTTATGGGTTTGAAAGCGGCGCTCCAGTCCATAGGCCCATTTGCCGAGAACAATATCCAGGTCCGCATCCTGGTCCAGGTCAGCAAATCCCGCGGCCATGGTTAGGGTCGATGTTGAGGTGGGCACGGCTACCGGTGGTTGTCTTGTGAAGTCGCCCGCATCACTGATATAGAAAAATTGCTTACCGCCATAGGCGGACAGGAATATATCCAGAAAACCATCATTGTTGAAGTCCACCAGCGCCGCAACAAATGTATTGAAATCAATGGCTGGTACGAGTGTTGAGCTGAGTGCAAACTTCCCTGTACCGAGGTTGGCATATACATACACGCCACGTTCGAAAGCAACTATCACATCAGGATAGCCGTCATTATTGATATCCCCCGCACTGATACCTTTGCCATAATTGAAAGGGTCATTGAAGTCGGTTGCGTTGACGGACCAGGCGTGGGTGATACCGATTTCGTCGCCCGGTTGAAGTTCAAATTTGTTTGTGGGCGGCGAACGAAGGGTGGCGGGGTGAGTGCTGATACTCACGTTGTCGAACACCTGCAGGAGTTCATAGCGAACCGTTTCAGGCAGTGAAAAACTGGTAATGTGAGCTTCCTCATCAAAGCTGGGTTCGGGAAGGGAAAGTGTTGCCAATGCCTCTTCTCCTGATGATTGAACCAAGAGCTGGATGATATCGAGCTGGCACGATTGCACCCGGCTACTTTCAAGCTTTTTGCATTCGCCAATTTCCATTCTGGATATTGCCTGCCTCTCTTTGAGCAAGTCTTCGCATATTTTGGTGTAGTTTCTATTGTGCAGACCCGTGCAGAAAAATTGACCCCGACTGTCCGATATTTTTATTGCCAGTACGGTCGAGTAGCAGCCGTAACTTGCCTCTGGGTCAGTCAAGGCTATGCAGGTTTCAAGGTCCAGTTGATCCGTCGCATCTCTCGCCTTTACCTGCGATTGGCAGAATGCCATTTCGCCTGGGAGCAGGTCATCGGAACAGGGAATATCTGTGCGGTTTTGCATGATTCGGTTAAAGAGTACCAATTTGCGGCACAGGGGAACTCTGGCTTCAGGCACGATGGAATCACATCGGCTCACGGCACCATCGATGTAGCTGGTGGCATTGAGATACGTCATCCGGCACTCATAGCCATTACACTGACTGATATCGACAGTACGAATGGCCAGTTTGCTGGCCTCTTTCGACTCTAGTATCTGGTTGCACAGGTCGGCGAATGTGGGGTCGCTTTCTTCAATGGCAAAACCGACGGCTGAACAGAGGCCACTGTCCACCGAGCCGAAGGCCTTGTTCCTCAGCAAGTTGGACAGGCATTCGCCTTCGGTCGCGAAGGTGTTGCCGCACAATGTTTTAGCGGTCCTGACTTTCTCGACAATTGCGTGTTGAAAAATTGGTGGAGATTCGGGCTGGCTGTTATTCAATTCCTTGGCTTCCCTGGCATCAGTGCCGAGTTCCTGTAGGGCCTCGTCGATCTGCTGCTGCTCAATTTCAACTATCTGTCCGTGAACATGTTCAGTCAGGAGCCCGGAAAGGATGGCTACGATCACCACCGCGCTTGCCATAATCGAACTGAGTTTCCAGGATATATCTCTGCCGATCACCAATGCCGGGAAAATGCTGAAGATTGAGAGAGAAAAGAACAGGGTCATGGCGAGGCCTGGTGGCAAGCCAATGCTGATTAGTGCTGAAGTGAAGACAACATCAAATGCCATGGGAACCGGTAAGAAAACCCCCAGCAGGGCGATAAGAAAGTAGGAGCTGAGACCCGATGAAAGGTTTGCCATCGTATCGAGGGAAATTGTCTCAATGAGCATTGCCCCAAGAAATCCGGCGAGCAACATCAGCGGCAGGGTAATTTTCAGCAGAAAAAAGAGGTTTTCCAGCATCTCAACAACTGATGTTTTGATGCTGCTTATCCAGCCATCTGAAACCCCATCATTGCTATGGGAAAGCGGATTTTTTATTTCCGGGACGGTCAGCTGGGATATATCTGCGCTTGAGTATTTTGACCACAACCAGACGATAGCGGGTATCAGAACTGCAATGAAGAAAAGGGTCACTCCCAGCTTGATGATAACGAAATACCAGCTGAACAGTGACAGCATCATTGTGATAACAATCAGGTTAAGTGTAGGGCTTGAAGTCAGGACTGCGAGCATGGTTTCGAGTCGGATCCCTGCGCGGTGCAACCCCTGTGCAATTGGGGTTGCACAGTTTACACAGACGCCAAGTGGTGCACCGCCGATGAGCCCCTGCAGTGCAGCGAGAAAGCCGCTGCGTGGAAGTCTCCAGATTGGTAAAGATCGCATCAGCGTGAGCAGGGTGGCACCGAACAGGATACCAAAGGTCATACCCTTCCAGTTGGTATAGGACCAGTTGACAGCGCTCTTTGAAACCCGCTCAAGGTAGGGCTGACTATCGTCAATCGGGTAAATGATATCGAAGGCGATTGAAGATATGTCCGTGCGCTGACCCATATGCGCTTTTCGATCGAGGGCGGGGCCGCGAGAAACTGACAGGAATAGCGCGGCGATGGTGAGGGCAACGGCCGCCAGGAAAATGATTTTCTTGATGTTCCCTGCTCCCTGGAAATATCCTGATCTAAGAGTCTAGACAATCAATTGGTGATTACAAGACGAACCTGATGTGTATGCTGAAAGTCGGTATGAATGGGGTCGAGGCCCCGCTCCCAGAGTGTTGACAAGTAGGTTGTCAATAGTGATGAGGACAACTTCATTGTCAATGAGAGAGTGCGCCTGTCAAACGACCAAATGTCAGATCGGTGCCAGATTAACTGGCTCGTTCGGCGAGTTTTTAGGGCAATGAGCCAGAAATCCAATGAGAGCCTCGTCGGCAGAGACATCAAATCCAGCGATCGCGCGGTTCTCGAATTCCTTTATCCGGACCATCGGCTCACCGTGCCAGAAATTTCCAGTCGCTACCACGTATTACGGCAGCACATTCAGGCCACGATCAACCTGCTGGTAAAAAAGAGGCTCGTTGAGCCATTCGAGAATTCCAGGTACAAGCGTTCCCCTCTTCACGCGCTATCCCGAAAAGGAAGAGCACTATTTGAGAAGGTCCTTGTGGATGACCAGAAGATTATCGAGTCAGTATTCGACGGTATATCCAAAGATGACCTTGCGACGACTCGCAGGGTGCTTGACTCAATGCTGGCACGCCTCACCTAACTGCGTGCAAGGAGTGTCCCGTAAACAAAGATCCATTTTTACTGACCCCAGGGCGCAGTAATCACATTTCATAAAGTAACTCGAGGGACACCGTTATGACTTTGCTTAAAGCAACAACTTCTATCAGTACACCACCACGATTGGTGCAGTACAAGCCCCCTCGAATAGCAATGCTGCTTGTTGGGTGTGCCGGTGCCGCACACTCATTAATCCCGATAATCCGTGAGGCCTCGCTCATGTCAATGGCGGCTGGAATCCTAGTTGTCCTGGTAGGGTTCGTCATCATGATGTGGGCGTGGTGGCAGTTCCAGGTTGCCAATTTCAGCAATGTCCAGCGATGTCGGTATCTTGCCATGTCAATACTCACTAATCAGAAAGTCCTGTCCGTTGAAGACCATAGGTGGCGTAATTCCTGCCCTGTGTGCACCTTTGAGAATGGTCAACTCATCGTTTCTGCTGATGCCACTATCTTCGATATCACTGTTTAGTCTGATGACCCATCGTCCAGGTCCATCCGTCACCAGGAAGGACAGGTTAGTGTTGCTCAGGGGTCGGCTTCCCGAGGGGCGCGGGAAGCCAGAATTCCCAGGTTCTGGCAGCATCGTTTAGGCGGTTTCTGGTATCCGGCGGCAGTTCATCGAGCATTGGCTCCAACCAGGGGAAATGGTGATAGCGCCATAGAGTTCATATGGTTTGAACCTAGAAGCCCATTTCCAGGGATATACCGATAACGCGCGGTTCGCCGAATTGAAAATAGGGCTCGGTTATGTAGCTCTTTCTGGGATCGTTGCCAAAACTACCGAAGGCGCGTGTATGGTAATCCTTGTCATTCAGGTTCCTCCCCCAGATACCTACTTTCCAGCGTTCTGTTTCATAGCCGATGCTGGCATTCAAGAGCGCGTACTTGTCACTTTTTACTGCATGCCGATCTGAGAAGTAGTATTCATCTTTCCCATCGACGGAAAGGCCAAGGTGCCAGTTGTTCTTCTCGTACTCAAGGGCAAGGTTGTAGGTATAGGATGGAGCATGTGCCTGCTCTCTGCCCGACAGGTCCTCACCAAACTCGTTGATGAACTTGTCAAACTCGGCATCCAGTAAACCCATACTGGCAATCACTTTAAGGTTATCTGTTGCGTACCAGTTAGTTTCAACTTCAATCCCCCTGTTGGTTCCTTCAGCGGCATTGCCGAGAAAGTCAACGAACTCTGAAGTACCATCCGGGCGATTGATGACAAGGGAGCTTTTCACCTGTTGATCACGTCTGTCATCATAGAAAACAGAAGCCCTGAGCAGCAACCTGTTGTCCAGAAGTTTGGACTTCAGGCCTAACTCATACTCAATCAAATATTCCTCATCAAACTCGGGCTTGATCTCATCCAACCCGGTTTTGTCCGTATTGAATCCTCCTGCCTTGTAGCCCCTGGCGATGCTGCCATAAAACATGGTGCTGTCACCTGTAAAGTACTTCAGGGCGATGCGGCCGCCCCATAGGTTCTCATCAGGGGAAAAAACAATACCGTTTGAATTATCATATTCAGTCTCTCGTTTCTCATACCGCAGACCATTGGATAGAACCAGTTTGTTGGTGAGGGATGAATCCAGTTGCAAAAATACCGCATGGGTATCGAAGTCGTAGTTGCTCGTGAAATCACTGGCCAAATAGGTGTATTGCCTTACAAGGTTTTCTTTGCTGCGCAAGGTATAGGCACCAACTATCCAGTCGGTTGAATCGCCCAGCAGGCGGCTTTGCTCATTGGAGATTAACCGGACTTCAGCGCTGCTGGTTTTCCGGTCACGAATATAGTTATCGGTGGAGGTGTAACCCCATGGATGAAAACCTGTATAGGTCCAGTCTTCGTCGTAGCCGTATTCCATGTCAGAGTCAGCGAAGTTTACGATTGTTACCAGATCAAAGCGTGCGAGGGTCATCGTGCTATCAATACCGAAACTGCTTGAGTCCTGGCGGTCGTGGCCTGGCTCATCTGTCATGGTGTTGCGATTGTTGTCCAACGTGAAGGCATCATATCCATTGTCGATATCAACATCTGCGACGCTGAGGGTAAGGTCCCAGGTGTCACTCGCCTGAATGTGAAGCTTGCCGCGAATTGTTAGTTCATCACGGTGGTTGCTGTCATCGATACCAAGAAAGCGATTGTCATAGTATCCATCTGACTGGTGTTCCTCTGCCACAAGGCGGTAGTGAACATGATCACTAATGGGGCCGGTTAACATGCCGCCCAAGGTTTTTGTTCCATAGTCTGCGGCGGAAACCTTTAGCCTGCCCGCGAAGGTATCCAGTGGGTCATTGGTTTTTATATTGATGATTCCTGCGAGGGCATTGGCGCCGTATCTTGTTCCCTGGGGGCCGCGCAGCACCTCAACCTGCTGCACATCCATCATGGTTGCAACGGAGCCAGCGCCACTGAAGTCCACGTTGTCGATTAGCAGGCCTACCGAGGCATTGAGCGGTGCTGTGAACTGACTGCGCTCACCGATACCTCTAATCTGGAAAAAACGTGCCCGGTTTGATCCGCTAGCATAGTTCATATTGGGTAATGTATGAATGAGGTCATCGAAATGTTGAGCTGACCGGGAACTGATAATCTCCTCGGTGATGACACTAAGGCTTGAGGCGACATCCATTTCGTTTGCCTTACGAAAATCGGCAGTGACAACAATTTCAGACAACTCTTCAATAGAGTAGGCCGTGCTGCAGGCAAACAGCAGCAGGCACGTAGCGCAAATTTTAATCATGAGTCTCTCCACTTTTAGTAAGAGACCCGGCAATGACAGGACGTGGTTGTTAGATGTGGAGGCACCCTTTTCCTACGCCGGTATTATCCGGATCAGGTTCTAGGGTTTACTGATTACTCAGAATCTCAGGTCTCTACAGACCACCCCTAAGGAACAACGTAAGTATATGAAATTTTTCTATTGGTAGATAGATCATGTGAAAAGTTCTTGCAGGAAGCTCGTGTAGAAGCTCTTGTGAGTAGTCCTACTTCTTCGCCTTGATGGTCTTAACCACATCGAGAAAGAGGTTATTCACTTCCAGGACTTCAAAGTCTGCAGCCATGACGTTTGCCACGGTTGTTCGGTTCATATCCGGTCCGAGCTTTCGGGAAATCTGGGTCATCAGGGTCATCATAACTTTGAATGGGTAGTAACGACTGCCGGTATGCTCAAACATAAACAGTTCACCGCCGGGTTTCAGTACACGCCGGAGTGATTTTAGTCCTTCAACAGGCCTGGGAACGGAACAAAAAGTACATGAGGTAAAAACCTGATCAAAGGAGTCATCTTCAAAATCAAGATCGTGCACGTCCATCGCGTGAGCAGTTATTGTGCCTTCGTAGTTGTCTATCCGAGGTTGAGCCACCTCGAGCATCTTCGGGCTGATATCAATGGCGGTAATATTCTTGCCGGTGGGAAAAGTCGCAATATCGAGCCCGGTACCAAGTGCTAGAAACAGGATATTGCCATCCATGTGGCTGAACAGTTCCGTTTTGAAGGGTGCCCAGCGCTCTTCTGCACCTTTGCCTGCCATGATGTCGAAATTCGGTGCAGCCTTGTCCCATTTTGCCTGTGTTCTTAGGTCAGCCATTGTCTATCTCCAGGGAGCGGGTTGAGTGCCGCGTACAGCATTGTTGAAAATCCAGATCAATACAATGGATACAAATCCGCTGGCTGCACCAATATGAAGGCAAGTCCAGGCTCCCAGGGACTCCATTGCCAGATACATGCTTACCACCATACCGCTGAGCATTCCGGTCAGCATCAAAGGAACCATAACTTCCATTGCACCGAACAGAATCGAAAATGGCAGCCATAGCAGGATGGAGATGACCATGCCGACTACCATCATAATGATCATCGCAATCATCATGTTCCAGTCTGTATCAACCAACAGCCAGCTGAACCAGCCGATCAATGCGCCTACCACTAGGTTTGCAGACAGGTCTCCCAGTACGAAGTAGAGTCTGTGATCCATAGTTCCTCCTAGACATTGATGCCATATTAACGCCGTCGGAATAATATTACGCTATGTTGTGACCTGGTCTGATAACTTATCTCGAAAAAAAGTCCTTGATCTGACAAAAATCCAGACTTTTTCATCCCGTGTGTCGATAAGGGCTATTGAATTGATCGCTTGCGCCACAGAAAATAAACAGCCGGCAGGACCAGCAGTGTAAGTAGCACCGAGCTGATCATGCCGCCTACCATTGGCGCCGCTATCCTACTCATCACTTCCGAGCCCGTTCCGGGCCCAAGCAGATGGGTAACAGGCCGGCAATTATGGCGGCTGCCGTCATCATGACCGGACGCACGCGCACCCCCGCTCCATTTAACACGGCATCAGTCAGAACCTGAGGGGAAGGTTCCGTTCAGCTCGCAATCTACCAACCTACGATTATAGGCCTGGTTAAGATAGACCAGCATAATAGTGCCTATCTCAACCGCTACGCCCGTAAGGGTAATGAAGCCGACACCTGCCGCAATAGAAAAGTTGAAACCCTGCAAGTACATTAACCAGACGCTGCCAACCATTGCTAGCGGCAAGGTGCCCATGATCATGGTTACTTCCGCGAAGTTTCGAAAATTCATAAATAACAGGGCCAGGATTATGGCAAGCGTGAAGGGTACGACATAGGCCAGCTTTTCTTTGGCTCGCTGTGTGACGTCAGCCCCGTCATCCCGGATCTTTTGCCTGCCAGCAGGAAAATTGCCACTCCCGGTACCGAAAAGGGCGCTTATCTTCCAAAATAACACTTTAATTACAAAGACTTGCGAGATTTGCAAAAGTCCTGAGTATTCTTGAGTGTCACCTGTATAATTCATCCTCCTACAAACGCCCAGGGACGCCTGAGGCGCCGCTATTGGCGTGTGGATTTACAATATAAATGACTTCAAAAATGCAGATGACGGATCAGACGAGCAGCGCTTCTGATCCGCACACTTCTGACCCGCACAATTCTTACCCACATGATGTCGGTGTATGGCTGGGTGACCCTGCGGCTGCCAATTTTTCACCACTGGATGCGGTTGCCGTTCAAGCGACAATGCGTCAGCCCACCTGCGTGGTATTTGATGCGGATACAAGGCGCGTAGGAACTGCCGGTCAGGGTGAAATTCAGAGCGGCGCTCCTGAGGCAGGCACACCTCACTATTCGCTGTTGGGAATCCTTCCACCGCTATACCCGGAATGGTTGGGTGATCGCGGTTTCCAAGAGACACACGGCGCCCGCTTTGCCTATGTAGGTGGTGCGATGGCGCGTGGCATCGGGTCAACCAGACTGGTCATTGAGCTGGCTAAAATGGGTGCTATGGGAATGTTTGGCTCAGCTGGGCTATCACCCCAGGTTGTAGAGGCGGCAATCAAGGAAATCAGTGTGGAGCTCGATCCTAAGGGGCTGCCCTGGGGAAGCAATCTGATTCATTCACCCAATGAACCCGAACTGGAAGATCAGATCGTTGATCTCTATTTACGTCATGGTGTGAAACGCGTCTCGACTTCCGCATTTATGGGGCTCTCCCCCGCAATTGTGCGCTACGCCTGCACCGGGCTGTCCCGGGCCGGTGATGGTTCGGTACAGCGGAAGAATCACGTTTTTGCGAAGATCTCGCGGGAAGAAGTAGCACGTCACTTCTTGTCGCCAGCGCCCGCAAATATTCTTCAACAACTGGTGTCGGAACAAAAAATAACCCAGGCGGAAGCTGAAATTGCAGCAACTGTTTCACTCGCTGAAGATATTATTGTCGAGTCAGATTCCGGTGGGCACACGGACAATCGACCCTTGAACTCACTATTTTCTGCCATCCTGAGCCTGCGCGACAGCCTTAGCCAGGAATTTGGCTATGATCGACCCATTCGGCTGGGAGCTGCCGGCAGCCTGGGTACGCCCGTTGGAGTTGCTGCTGCATTTTCCCTGGGTGCAGCTTTTGTCGTCATCGGAACTGTCCACCAGGCAGCGATAGAATCAGGCATCTCTGATTCAAGCCGCAAGCTGTTGGCACAGGCTGAACTGGCTGACGTGGCGATGACTGCCTCGGCTGATATGTTTGAGCTGGGCGTCAAGGTGCAGGTATTGCAGAGGGGCACCATGATGGCTGTGCGGGGCAATCAGTTGTACGACCTCTACAGTCGATATGATTCGATTGATGAAATTCCCGTGGAACAGCGCGCCGCTATTGAAAAGAATATCTTCCGCGCGTCCCTCGAGGAAATCTGGCAGCAGACCGAGGCCTTTTTTGGTAAGGCAGATCCAGCACAACTGGACAAGGCTGAGCGCAATTCAAAACACAAGATGGCGCTGATTTTTAGATGGTATATTGGCAATTCGAGCCAGTGGCCGATTGTCGGCGAGACCTCTCGCCAGGTTGATTATCAGATCTGGTGTGGCCCTGCCATGGGGGCATTTAACCGTTGGGTATGCGGGAGCTTCCTTGAGGCACCAGAAAATAGGACAATTCAACAAATTGCGATGAATTTGCTTGAAGGAGCTGCACATGTGACCCGTGCGCAGCAATTGAGAACCTATGGAATACCGCTGGCACAGGACGCCTTGAATTTTATGCCGACGGTGCTTAGGACTTAAATTGACCAGAGCAAGTGGACGAGAGCAGGTTGACCAGAAAAACAGATAAGGGGAACCACCGATAAGGCTGGGCAGGAGTAAAGGTTTATGACAAAGCAGAAAGAACCCAGGTTTAGTCCGATAGCGATTGTAGGCGCTAGCGGGCTGTTCCCAGGATCAGTCGGTAGTCAATCATTTTGGCGCAACATCATGGCGGGTGAGGACTTCATGTCCGACGTGCCGGATAACCACTGGTTGATTGATGACTTTTATGATCCTGAGCCAGGTAAGAGCGGGAAGATCTATGGGAACCGGGGTGCTTTTCTGCCAAAGGTGGATTTTGATCCGATGGAATTTGGTATGCCACCGAAGCAACTTTCTACCACGGATACGGCGCAACTCCTGGCGCTGATTGTGGCTAGCAAGGTTCTGGAAGACGCTTCAAGTGTTCAGTTTGACAAGGTCAGCAAGTCAGATATCAGCGTTATCCTCGGCGTTGCTTCAGCTACTGAAATGGTTGGTCAGATGGCAGCCCGTATCCAGCGCCCTCACTGGGTGAAGGCCTTACGGGATGCTGGTATTCCTGAGAGTAAAGTCAATGAGGTCTGTGATGGAATTGAAGCAACCTACCCTGAGTGGGATGAAAGCACCTTCCCAGGCTTGTTGGGCAACGTAGTTGCCGGGCGAATAGCAAACAGACTGGACCTGGGTGGTGCAAACTGTGTCGTGGATGCCGCCTGTGCGAGTAGCCTCGGGGCCGTCTCCATGGGTATTCGAGAGCTGCAGTCCGGCAGTTCTGATCTCGTCATCACCGGTGGCGTAGATGCGCTCAATGATCCCTTTATGTTCATGTGTTTCAGTCAGACTCCGGCCCTGTCTCCGACGGGAGATTGCCGACCATTCTCAGCGGATGCCGATGGCACCATGCTGGGAGAAGGAATTGGCATGGTAGCCATGCGCCGGCTGGATGATGCCGAGCGGGATGGGGACAGAATTTATGCGGTAATCCGCGGGCTTGGTTCATCTTCTGATGGCCGCTCGGGAAGCATCTATGCCCCCGAATCAAAGGGGCAGGCTCTGGCAATTCGCCGCGCCTACGATATGGCAGGTTACGACGTTGACGAAGTTGAATTAGTTGAAGCCCATGGTACTGCTACAAAAGCAGGCGATGCGGCTGAGTTTGGCGGACTGCAATATGCATTCGCTGATTTCGCTGGGGACAGGAAGCAGTGGTGTGCACTGGGTAGTGTGAAGTCCCAGATTGGCCATACCAAGTCCGCAGCCGGCTCCGCCTCCCTGTTTAAAGTTATCATGGCGTTACACCACAAGGTGTTACCGCCTACATTAAAAGTTAGTGAGCCAAACCCGGCACTGAAAATAGAAGACAGTCCTTTCTACCTGAATACCGAGACCAGACCCTGGATTCACGATCCAGGTTCAACCAGAAAGGGTTCCGTCAGTTCCTTTGGTTTTGGTGGCAGCAATTTCCATGTCACCCTGGAGGAGTATAAAGGC
This sequence comes from Gammaproteobacteria bacterium, assembly GCA_002725995.1. GTDB lineage: Bacteria > Pseudomonadota > Gammaproteobacteria > Pseudomonadales > Azotimanducaceae. Next base: position 36,028 of record PBRQ01000019.1, on the reverse strand, counting down.
GAAGAAACCCGCGGTCGCTATCATAATTCACCCGTGGAACTACTTCTTTTTTCCGCCGCAACTTCAGCAGAAGTTATAGCAGCAGCTGAGGCTGCCTGCGATACGCTGGCGGCCAGTCCAATTCAGGAAGTCGCAGCAGAATTGCAGAAGACATTTACTGCGAGCAATGAGTTTCGCCTTTCGGTAATAGCGGGCGATCGGGAATCTGCGGTGGCGCAGATTCAGCAGGCTGTCGAGAAAATCAGCAGTCAGCCGGATGAGGCTTTCTCCATGCCTAAACGCGTCCACTATGGTTTTGGTGGCAGCGAAGAGTCAGCAAAAATAGGTTTCCTTTTCCCCGGACAGGGCAGCCAGTACGTCAATATGGGTGCAGAACTAGCCTGTGAATTTGAACAGGCGCGCAAAGTCTGGGATACGTCGAGCGCCGTCAGCTTGGACGGTGATAAGCGACTTGATCAGGTTGTATTTCCAGTGCCGGTTTTTTCCGATACTGCGCGCGATGAGCAGGCCGGGCAGCTGACACTTACCCAGTGGGCACAACCAGCGATCGGGTGCGTCAGTGCATCCATGCTTGCACTGCTGGACTCACTGGAGCTTGAGCCCGATGCAGTTGCTGGACATAGCTATGGTGAAGTGACTGCACTTTACTCAGCTGGTGCGTTGAAAACACCCGCCAGCCTGTTGGCTGTTTCACGTCGGCGTGGAGAGCTGATGAATGAAGCAGCTTCCATTCCAGGTTCCATGACAGCGGTACGGGCAGGTCGTGATGAAGTCCAGGCTTACCTGGACCGGTGGGATTGTTCCGTTCGCATCGCTAATATTAATAGCCCCAGCCAGGTAGTGATAGCGGGCGAGACGGCCGAGATTGAAAAGGCCGAAAAGGAACTGGAAGGTGTCGGTGCTACCTTTCGCCGGCTAGCGGTCGCAACCGCCTTTCATACGGACATCGTCGGTCCAAGTGCGGAGCCGTTTCACGAATTTCTTGGTGATATAGACGTCGGAAAACCAAATATACCGGTTTACTCTAATACCACCGCATCAGTCTACAAAGCGCAACCCAACAAAATTCGGGAGACGCTGGCATGGCAACTTGCCAACCCTGTTCGTTTCCAGAAATCCATTGAACAGATGCACGACGATGGCATTCGCCTTTTCCTGGAAGTTGGTCCTGGTTCTCTGCTTGCTGGCATGGTTAAGGATTGCCTGAAGGGTCGTGATTTTTCTGTCATTTCTCTTGATAACAGGAAGCAGGATAGTCTGACGGCATTCTGGAATGCACTGGGGAACCTCTCTGCCTGTGGTGTGCAACTGAATTATGAAGCGCTGTGGCAAGGCTTTTCCGCAGACGATCCACTGCCCGAATCGATACAGAGATCACCCGCTACCGTGAAGCTTGACGGTACAAATTACGGTAAGCCCTATCCGCCTGAAAATGGCTCTGCTGGCGTACCAGGTCCAAACCCTGAAATCTCAAATGAGTTGCCGCCTGCACAGCTGGTCGTTCAGCCGGGGAAAGCTGCCGAACAGGTATCGACACCAACTCAAGCACCAGCGAGAGATGCCAACTGGGTGACGGCATTTCAAAGTCTGCAGCAGCAGACCCTGGAGGCTCAAAAGTCCTTTCAGAATACACTTGGCGAGGCACATCAGGCGTTCCTGCATGCGAGCGAGGTTGCTTTTGCGCAGCTCGGTGGCACAGGGCAGGCGATACAGCCGGGCGCGCCAGTTCCAGCAATGCCAGATACGGTTGCTATGCAGGCCACACCCCCGGCTGGGTACCCCTCGGCCTGGCACTCTCAGCCAGCCGTACCAACGGCCCCCGTTATACCAGATGCCCCAGCAGTTGAACCGGTATCAGCAGCCCCAGGTATTGACTTTGAGGCGATGCTGTTGGATATCATTGCCGAAAAAACAGGCTACCCGAAGGAAATGCTCACCCTTGATATGGAGCTTGAGTCCGGTCTTGGCATAGACTCCATTAAGCGGGTTGAAATTCTTTCATCTTTGCAGGAAACATTGCCGCATCTCGTCGAGTTGGATACGGCAGAACTTGCCGAGCTGAATACATTAGGTGAGATTCTTTATTTCGCGGGCGCATCGATGCCCACGGGAACTAACGATAGTGTTCAGGCGGTTGTTAGCGCTGACCCTGGGGTTGATTTTGAATCTTTGCTTCTGGATGTCGTCGCTGAAAAAACCGGCTATCCGAAGGAAATGCTAACCCTCGATATGGAGCTGGAGTCTGGTCTTGGTATCGACTCCATCAAACGTGTGGAAATTCTTTCTTCCCTTCAGGAGCAGCTACCGCATTTAGGTGAAATGGATACTGCAGAGCTTGCTGAGCTGAATACCCTCGGGGAGATTATCAGCCTGGCGAGCGCCTCTGCACCGGTCGCGTCCATCGCGAGTTCTACAGCGGCAAATTCAACGGCAGCGACACCCGATATTGATTTCGAGTCACTGTTACTGGATGTCGTCGCTAAGAAAACTGGCTACCCAAAAGAAATGCTAACCCTCGATATGGAACTCGAATCCGGCCTCGGTATAGACTCAATCAAGCGTGTGGAGATTCTTTCGTCCCTCCAGGAGCAGTTGCCCCATCTAGGTGAAATGGATACGGCTGAGCTTGCTGAATTGAATACCCTCGGAGAAATTATCAGTCTGGCTGGTGCCCCTACGCCAGCGTCAACTGCACCCTCTCCGGCTGTAGCGGACTCAAGCGCGTCAGGATCCAGTATTGACTTCGAGTCGCTACTGCTGGAGGTAGTCGCTGAGAAAACCGGTTATCCAAAAGAAATGCTGACTCTTGATATGGAACTAGAGTCTGGTCTTGGCATTGACTCTATCAAGCGGGTTGAGATCCTTTCCTCTTTGCAGGAGCAAGTACCACAACTGGGTGAAATGGATACTGCCGAACTTGCAGAGCTAAACACGCTGGGTGAAATAATAGATTTTGCCTCGGGTGTATCGGCAGGGGTCGCAACACCGTCTGAATCAAATAGAGAATTTTCTGCGGCGTTGCAGATTCCAGATATGACTCGATATGAGGTTGTCTCTGAAGAGCGTATTGCTACCGGAATTTCGATAGGGCAGATTCAAAATGCACAGCCCCTCTATCTCGTTGGTGACCGTACGGGTGTTGCCGAGCACCTGGCTGAATTACTTGCTACAACCGCGGTTGAAACCAGTATTTGTGATCAGGTTCCGGAGGATGCCAGGTGGCTGGTCCTTCTGACTGGGTTGAACGCGATCCAGGGCTCGACCAGTGAAGAAAATGTGAACCTTAATTTTGAAGTGTTTGAGCAGACCCGTCGCTGTGCAGAGCAGATGGTTGAGAATGGCCATCTATTTGTAACTGTCCAGGCAACGGGCGGAGATTTTGGCCTTGCCGGGGCGAGGGATAATATGGCCTGGTCCTGTGGCATTGCTGCGCTGGCAAAAACTGCTTCAAGGGAATGGCCTGATGTTGCCGTGAAGGCGATAGATGTCGAAACTAGGGATCAATCTAACGAGCGAATCGCGCAGGAACTGTTTGCCGAACTCATAGCAGGTGGCCCGGAGATGGAAGTTGGGCTTCTAGCTGATGGCAGTCGCATCACCCTACGTGCAGAGCCCGCTATAGGTGCCGGTCCGCTATCAGAGTTACCAGATGACAGTGTTATCGTCGTTAGTGGCGGTGCTCGTGGCGTAACAGTGGCCTGCCTGCAGGAACTGCTCAGCAGGAAACCCACAAAACTGGCAATCCTTGGACGCACAGCCCTAATCAAAGAGCCTGCAGAGCTGGCTGATGCAGTGACTGACGCACAGTTGAAACAGACACTGCTTAAAAAATACACGGATGCTGGCGAGAAAATTACACCGATTGAGCTCAATGGCGAAGTTAGCAAGATTCTCAATATGCGCGAAGTTCTTGCCAACCTTGGTCAATTGGAAGCGACAGGTTCGAGTGTTATTTATCTGCCAACAGATATAGGCGATGCAACATCAGTTGCCGCGTCAGTATCAAGGGTTCGAGATGAGTTTGGCCCTATTAATATGATCGTGCACGCGGCCGGCGTGCTGGCGGACAAAGAGATACATCGGAAAACTGACGAGCAGTTTCAGTCCGTCTTCAATACCAAGGTAATTGGTTTGCAGAACCTGTTAAGTGCTACAGGGTCAGACCCCCTGACACATCTGGTCTGTTTTTCATCGGTTGCTGCCAGGTCAGGCAATAAGGGGCAGGTCGACTATGCCATGGCCAATGAAATCCTTAACCGGCTTTGCTGGGCTGAACAAGCCAGGCGTGGCTCAGAATTTTCAGCAAAATCAATTGGTTGGGGCCCCTGGGCCGGCGGCATGGTTGATCCTTCCCTGGCGGAACATTTCCGTGCCCAGGGGGTGGAACTTATCCCGGTGGATGATGGTGCCTGTTTGTTTGCCGATGAAGTCACCGGCAAGAATGGTGATTGTGTTGAGATTCTCTATGGCGGGATGCCGGGAGAAGACGGTGGTGGAATAAATGCTGAAATCAAGCAGATGGCCATACGAGTCCACTCATCATATCACCCTCAGATCTCCAGCCACCTGATTCAGGGCAAACCAGTGGTGCCTTTGGCAATGGTTAATGAATGGTGTCTGAGTATTGCTTCGGCATTGAACCCATCTGTACGCGAGATGAGTGTTCGTGATCTGAGTGTCGTCAAAGGTATTCAGCTGGAAGCATTTGATGGGCTCGGTGATTGGCTGAATATCAATGTAAAAGCCAGTAATACTGCGGGTCTGCTGAAAATAGAAGTGACCGACACGAGTGGTGTTGTGCACTACCAGTTGAGTATCGAATTGGGTAGTGAAAGCCTCCACGATCAGAAAAATAATTCTGAACAGGCCCCTGAGTCCAGTGCAGTGCAGGAAACAGTGGAAATGGAGCAATGGGAGTGGACCCCGAAACGTATTTACGAGGAGTTTCTATTCCACGGTGAAAAGTTGCAGGTGGTGAAGCAACTGTTGGGTGTATCAGCGGATGGTTGTAAGGGTATGTTGCAGATGCCGGACGTCAAGGGTGTCGACTGGCGGGTTGCGATGCTCGATGGTGGTTTACAGCTAGCACTTCTGTGGGAACGCCACAGATCTGGCTTCGCATCTTTACCCACCAGGCTCGGCCATTTACATTGGTACATGACTGAAAAACTGGAAGGTCCTGTTGTATGCGAACTTATGCTCAAGAAGGCGACCAAGCTGGCAGCAATCTGGTCGATCGTGTTTACTGACGTCGAAAAGCAGATCATTGCTACGATGGAGGACGTGAACATTCACGTTCTAGCGGGTAAACCGGCCGGATCACTGACTCCTTAAGGTTCGCACTGCTAGCGTATCGGGTATGTCGGACATAGAGAAATCCAGATTTCAGCCTATTGCTGTCGTTGGCCGGGGGTGCATTTTACCCGGTTGCCGCACGGTCGAAGACCTGTGGCAAATAGTATCTGAGGGCCGGGTTGAGACCAGCTCCGCCTCTAAGGATGACTGGCATGTTAACCAGGAACGTCTGCTGAGTGATCGCGCAGGCGTGTATGAACTCGATAAGATGTGGTCGAATCACGGTGGTTACGTGCGTGGTTTTTCTGACTACTTCGATGCCAGCCAATTCCAACTCGATGAGAAACTGATTGCACAACTCGATCATGTTTTTCTCTGGTCCCTTGAAGCAGCAAGACAGGCGCTTGCAGAAAGTAAATCCACTGAAGTACTGGAACGCACCGGCGTCGTACTTGGCAACTTGTCCTATCCCACAAGGGCCCATAGCCGGTTCGCTGAAGAAGTCTGGTTGCAGCAGATGTCCGGAAAGGGCCAGGTCGAATGTGCAGCGGAAAATAGATTCATGTCAGGTTTGCCCGCTATGCTGGTTGCACGTGGTCTTGGCCTTGGTGGCAGTACGCTGGCATTGGATGCAGCCTGTGCCTCCAGTCTTTACGCGATCAAAATTGCCTGTGACCGGCTACAGGATAGTACATCAGACCTGATGCTGGCCGGTGGCGTTAACGCCGCCGATCCACTTTTTATTCATATGGGTTTCTGTGCACTCAATGCACTAAGCAAGTCAGGAACCAGTCGCCCGTTTCATCAGCAGGCGGATGGTCTGGTGCCTTCGGAGGGTGCTGTTGTTCTTGCCCTGAAGCGTCTGGAGGATGCACGCGCAGATGGTGATGAGATTTACGGCGTTATTCGTGGCGTTGGACTGTCAAATGATGGAAGAAGTGGTGGCTTCCTGTCTCCCTCCACCAGCGGGCAGATAAGCTGCCTGAAACAAGCGTATGAGATGGCGGACATCGATCCTGCGGATGTTCAGTTTGTAGAGTGCCATGCCACTGGAACAGAGGCTGGGGATGCAGCAGAAATCGAGAGTTTGACTGAAGTATTTCCCTCGGCGGATCAACTGCCCCTCGGCTCTCTGAAGGGCAACCTTGGCCACCTGATCACAGCTTCCGGTGCTGCGGGTTTGTTGAAGATCCTGCTTTCCTTTGAGAACAAGACAATCCCCGGCACCCCAAATGCAACACCGACGCTTGATACGGTAGCGGCGGGGGGCTTTCAGGTCCCTGAGGAGGCCAGCGAATGGCTAAGTGATGGACCAAGACTGGCGGCCATCAGTAGCTTTGGCTTTGGTGGCAACAACGCCCATCTTATTGTCCAGGAGGACAGTGACGAGATAGACATAACGGTTGGCGATGATACGGCAGACACAGAGTTTGCGATCGTCAGCATTGCCCTTAGAACCGAACTGGATGCCAACGCTGATGCTTTTGGGCAGCGTATCGCGGGCATACCGGCTGCGGGTGTGCCGGCAGATGCTTTCCCCTATGACGAAGGTAAGGTCTCGCTGTCGGCAAAATCTCTGGCATTTCCACCTAACGATCTTAAAGAGGCTCTTGGCCAACAGCTTATTTTATTGGAACTCTTGCCTCAGGTTGAATCGGCAATAGCGGAAACGGCAAACGATCGAACGGGTATCTTTATCGGTATGCAGACGGATAGTGAAGTTTGTCGCTATGGACTTCGCTGGCGAATACAAGATTTGCATCCTGGGGGTGCGGAAATAGATTTTGACAATGAAATAGCGTCATCACCGAATGCAGCGAGTGTTATTGGCAAGATGCCCAATGTGCCAGCGAATCGTCTTAGCAATCAGTTGGATATTCGCGGCCCAGGCTATACGGTTTCCCGGGAGGAACTGTCCGGCGATGGGGCGCTGGAAATAGCGATGACAGCTATTCGCCGGGGAGAATTGGATGCGGCTATAGTTGGTGCGGTCGATCTTGCAAAAGAACAGGTGCACTCGGCAGCCATTTCAAAAATTACACGGGTATCCACTTCGGATGCTGCGGTATTGATGGTTGTTAAGAGTGCTGAGCAGGCTCGCCAGGACAGCGATCAGATTCTAGCCCTGATTTCACCCGCGGATGAAACCGCCATCGAGACCGAGGATAAAAGCAACCTATATGAGCCAGATTCATCTGCTCACGCAGCTCAGGGATTAATGAGTCTTGCGGCTGGCCTCCAGTTGCTTCGGGCCGGACTTACTCCGTCCAGTGCTGGAAAGGGGGCTGAATTGGGGAATGGAATTCAGCAGGACTCAATCACTATTCACAATCAATCCGTGTTTGGGGAAAAGAGCAGTTGGCTACTACAAAGGGCGGATGGGGCAAAAGCTTTCGCCGCGAGTGACAAGCCCCTGTTGGAAGTTTATGGCGCAGCTGATCGAAAATCTCTAGTCAAAAATGTAGGAGCCGGCGTGTCCGGTGGTGATGGGCCATGCCGGGTTGCCCTAGTTGGCAGGGCAGATGATCTCGACAGGCTTCGCCAGCGAGCGATGACAGCGATTTCCTCCAAAAGTGATTTAAACAGCTGGTCGATTGATGGTGTCAGTTTCTCAGCGGGTCCCGTTGAGGGGGAGGTCGCTTCTGTATTCACTGGGGCTGCCTCGGCATACCCCGGTATGGGACGGGATCTTTTTCATGGATTGCCAGGCATCTCTGCTGATCTGGCTAACGAAATTCCCCTAGCGGCGTCGGCAATGACCGTCGCATTTGATCCGGCGGACGAACGCCATCGTATGCCTTCCTATCAATTGGCAGGTTCATCCTATCTGTGTCAATTGCACGCAAAAATTACCAGAGAGCTGCTTAGCCTTAAGCCCAGCGTTGCCATTGGGCTTTCGTCGGGAGAGACCAACGCCATGTTTGCGTTTGGTGTTTGGCAGAATATGGATTCTCTTCTCAGTGATATAGATGGCAGCGAGTTGTATTCCTCAGCACTCGCCGAAGACTTTTTGTCGGTGCGCCAGGTCTGGAACCTTGCTGATGGCGAGTCCGTCGATTGGCAAAGTTACCGGGTGCTTGCCCCGGTCGAAGAGGTTCGGCGTGCGATAGCGGAGGAGGCCTCTGCCTACCTGACGATTGTGCAGTCAGAGCGCGATTCGGTTATTGGAGGAAGACAATCTGCATGTGAAGCTGTACTAGAGCGTCTTGGCAACCCGGATACCATCGCGTTGGGTCATGATCTGGCTGTTCATTGCCCGGTTGTGGAGCCATTTGAACCATCCTGGAGAAAGTTGCATACCAGGCCGACAAAGGTACCCGCTGGCATCCGCTTCTACTCTAATTTTCTCGGTGGTGCCTATAAGATCAGCAAGAAGAAAGTAGCTGATGCCCTGACGGGGCAGGCGCTACAAACGATAGACTTTCCGCCCATCATTGAAGCAGCGTGGAATGATGGTGTTCGCATATTCATTGAACACGGGCCGCGCAACAGTCTAACTGCTGCAATTGATGAAATCCTTGGTGAAAGAGAACATTTGGCAGTATCTCTGGATCATTCTGCCGTTCCCTCAATGACACAACTGTACAGGGCTGCCACGGCACTCTGGTGTGCGGGGGTAGAAGTCGATTTGTCTTCCTTTGACCGGGTTGAAGCGGCGGTGGCGGCACCACCTTCAATACAGTTTGACCTGCGACTGCCGGCCATCGGGGCGCAGGCTGCCTTCGGGGCTGGATCGGTTTCTGCTGTTGCTACAGCGGCCTACTACCCACCGGTTACGGCTGCCGGCCCGGCAGAAGGTCAACTCATTCCCGTAGCACCGGCACTGGCTTATAGCATTGGCATTGCGGTGGCTGAAGCACCGGCAATTGTTGAAGAAGTCAGGCAGGTGACCCGGCCAGTTGAAGCCGTTGCGGAAACCCTGGTAGAAGTGCGGCAGGTTAAGAGTACTGCGCCACCTGCCCTGGTAGAAAAACCTGCCGCCACAGCTTTAACATCACAGGTTCCCGAGCAGCAGTTGTTGCTTGAAGCACACCAGCGAATGTTGCAGGCCCACCAGGCTTTTCTGGCTACTCAGTTGGAAGGACAGCGGAATTTTGAGCAGACGATGTCGCGTATGCAGTCTGTCTTGTTTGGAGGCGGAACCAAGGTTGTTGATCAGCCCGTATATCCAGAGGCTGTGAAAACTGCGGAACCCATGCCATCCGGTTCAGTTGCAGAGAAGTTGAAGACACCCCCGACCCCGGATGAGGAGCCTGAGCAGAAAGTTGAGGTTAAGCCTGGACCTTCCTTTTCGCGGCAGCAACTGGAAGTCCTTGCGGGTGGAAAAATATCTTCAGTCTTTGGGCCTCTATTCGAAAAGCAGGATGAGTTTGCAGTCCAGGTGCGAATGCCGGAACCCCCCTTATTACTCTGTGACCGAGTTCTGGGCATAGAAGGTGAACCGGGTTCAATGGGAACAGGCACTATTTGGACGGAAACTGATGTTCATGCGGGCAGTTGGTACCTGCATCGTGGTCGCATGCCACCGGGTATATTCATTGAGTCAGGACAGGCTGACCTGCTTTTGATCTCCTGGCTGGGTATCGATTTTCATAATAAAGGCGCCCGTGCCTATCGGCTGCTTGGCTGTGAACTTCTGTTTCATGGTGAACTGCCGCGACCCGGGGAAACACTTGAGTATGAGATAAAGGTTGACGGTCATGCGCAGCAGGGCGATGTCCGCCTGTTCTTCTTTCACTATGACTGTCACATTAATGGTGAAAAGCGGATCTCGGTACGAAGCGGCCAGGCAGGGTTTTTTAACGAAAAGGAATTGGCGGAGTCTGCAGGCGTGCTCTGGGAAGCTGACACAGCCGACTATACGGCAGATGTTGAGCCCGGTGAGCCGGTGGCCATTTGCGAGAAACAGAACTTTAGCCGTGCTGATATTAGCGCCTATCTGGATGGTGATCTGCAAGCTTGTTTTGGTGATGAGTTCGCGCGGGCTCACACCCATACCAGAACACCAGCCTCGCCGTCTGGTAAGAATAATTTCCTTGGTGAAGTGACATATTTTAATTCTGATGGTGGTCCTGCTGGTCGCGGTTATCTGCGGGTAATCGAGGATATCCATACCGATGACTGGTTCTTTGACGGGCACTTCAAGAGCGACCCCTGTATGCCGGGAACCCTGATGGCTGACGCCTGCCTGCAGGCAATGGCATTCTATATGAGTGCCCGCGGACACAGTTTATATCACGATGGCTGGCGCTTTCAGCCGGTACGCGGCGTTAATTACAAATTTGTCTGCCGTGGGCAGGTATTGCCAGATGCGAAACAACTGGTATATGAGATATTTATCGATGAAGAGATATTCGATAATCAGCCTAAGCTGTTTGCCCATGTCATGTGCAGTGTTGATGGGCGTAAGGCATTTCTGTGTGAACGCCTTGGTCTGGAGCTGGTTCCGGACTGGCCCCTCAGCAGCATGCCTGAATTGTTAGAACCGGTTGAAGACGAACGACCCCTGGCGCACATCGGGGACTTTCCACTGGACTATCGCTCCCTGATCAGTTGTGCCTGGGGTATGCCATCGCATGCTTTTGGGGAAGGATTTGCTCATTACGATGGACCGCTGCGCAGCCCGCGCCTGCCGGGTCCGCCCTATCATTTTATGACGCGCATTGTCGCCCTTGAGGGTGAGATGGCCAGCATGAAGTCGGGTGGCTACGTGGAAGCGCTATACGATATTCCTGATGATGCTTGGTACTTTGCAGAAAACAGTTCGGTGACGATGCCATACTGTGTACTGATGGAAATTGCCCTGCAACCCTGTGGCTGGTTGGCGTCTTATACCCTGGGTCGTGACTACGCCAACAGTGATTTACTGTTTCGCAACCTGGATGGCAAAGCTATCCAGCATCGAGAAATTGTCCCTGGTGATGGCGAGCTAAAGACCAGTTCAAAATTGGTATCGATTTCCCAAATTGGTGAGCTGATCATAGAAAACTTTGATGTTGCCTGTACTATTGGTGATGAGACGGTTTTCACCATGCAGACGGTGTTCGGTTTCTTCCCCTCTGATGCGATGGCAAACCAGAAGGGTCTTCCAATCAGTGATCATGAGCGCATGATCTTTGATCAGCTAGAGAACCACCTGGTTGACTTTACCAGTCGACCGGCACCATATTTTGATCAGTCTTCCCTGGCCCTGCCGGATTCCAAATTGTTGATGGTACAGAGGATCACTTTCCTTGATGCCGATGGTGGAGTAGCAGGGGCGGGCTCAATTCGTGGTGAAAAGGATGTTGATCTCACCGAATGGTTCTTCAAGGCACACTTTTTCCAGGATCCCGTTCAGCCTGGATCACTTGGAATTGAGGCGATGCTACAGTTGATGCAGGTCTTTATGATTAGCCAGGATATGCACAGGGGCTTTAAGAACCCACGGTTTGAGCCAATCCTTATAGCTGACGAGACGGAGTGGCATTACCGGGGACAGATCACGCCGGAAAAGGATCTTATTACCATAGATTTTGAATGTACCGAGCGTGGCGAGGCGGAAGGTTCCTGTTGGGTTATTGGTGAAGCCAGGCTGTGGGGTGATGAGCTGAAGATTTACCATGCACCCAGGATTGGTATGCGTATTCTTGAGGAAGAAGGTGGGCACAGGGACCTTGATCACGGTGGCCGGACTTTGCGCCTGTTGCCTTCACAGATTCAACTTGATGAAGCTGGTCACTGCCGCAATGTGCCCCTCAATTCGTTTTCACCCGGACAGAATGTCGACATTGTAGAGGCGTTAGACTGGCAGCGCATTCGCGATTACTGGGTTAAGCGCTCCGGGGAACATTATCTTGTGCATGATTTTGGGTCTGCCCTCATACGCAAGTTCATCCGCCGTTTTGTGTTGGCAGACCCGGATGACTTTGAGGCAAGGCTGAATCAGCCTGCTATCTACCTGGCAAATCATCAGCTGTACGTAGAGTCCTTTATGTTCCTAAGTGTCATCACCGCGCTGACGGATCTGCCGGTAGAAGCCATCGCCAAGAAGCAGCACCAGGGCACCTGGGTAGGAGAGACCTACCGCCTGGCTGAGGCTGAAATGGCAGGTGACAATCCGATGCAGATGCTATTTCTTGACCGGGAAGACCCCAGCGATCTGCTGCGAATACTGGATGACTTCAGCAAGACCCTGGCGGATAGACCCCGTTCTTTACTGGTGCATGTAGAGGGTACGCGTGCAAAAAAAGCCGGCCAACAGACCGAGAAGATAAGCTCTGTACTGGTAGACCTGTCTACAAGCAATGGAATTCCCATTGTGCCAGTACGTTTTGCGGGTGGTTTGCCCTTTGAGAATACGGGTGAGTCACTAGATTTCCCTGTTGGCTTTGGTGGGCAAGACCACTATATCGGCAAAGCAATTGAAGCCGATGAGCTTGAGGCGCTGGCTTATAAAGAAAGAACCGCGTTGATACTCGATGGTATTAATAATCTTGGGTCAGTTGTGCGGGCGGATGTGCCATCTCCTGGTGATCCTGAATTTGCAGCACTTGTGTCTGGGCCTGTCGAGGTGGAGAGGGTGCTGAGGGCAGTTATCGAGGATATGCCGGAACCTGGTGAGCGTATGCAAAATTTGCTGCAGAAAATCAGGTCAGATATACCAGCTGCCGACTTGTCGCCGTCAGAGTTGATTCTGGCGAGAATGATAGGGTACGACGATTAACAACCCAGATCACTGGCTAACGGCAAACGGTGCCGTTGTTCCCGGTGATGATTACATTGATGTTTGGCGAATTGACCTGTCTGACTCCAGTCTCGAGCACGAAGAAATTCTGTCCGATGATGAGCGCCGACGAGTTGAGAAGTTTGCTATTGCCTCTGGTCGAAATACCTTTGTCAGATCTCGCTGCACGCTGAGGAGAATCCTTTCCACCTGTCTAGACTGTCCGGCGGATGAAATTGAATTTCGCTACAACGATCACGACAAGCCGGAGCTGGCTACGCTAGCAACTGAAAACATTCATTTCAACTTATCCCATAGCGGGGAAATCGCCCTCATTTGTGTCAGCCAGGGCAGGCGGACGGGCATCGATGTCAATCAGCTGGGTCGTACTTCTGGTTGGAAAGCAGTCGCCAAGCGTACTTTTTCAGATGCTGAACTGAAATCCTTTTCCACCTATTCAGAAATAGAGCAGGAAGCGATCTTTTACTCTGTCTGGAGTCAGAAAGAGGCCTACACGAAAGCGATTGGTGATGGATTTTCATACGGTTTTCAAAATATCACGGTGGAGGTTGATGCCGCTGGTGCTATGGGGCTCGTTGCTGATAACAAGTGCCCAGAATCGGTTGATGGGTGGTGGATTCTTGCCCTTGAAGCTGCGCCTGGCTGTGTTGCCGCACTTGCCTATGATGCTGGTGGCACTCCAACGATTCGGCAGTGGCAGTTTATACCTGGGCTACCAGAGCAAGCATGAAATGCATGGGTTGACAGCAAGCTGGAGCTCGTTGCGGTTTTGATCTGTTATGTTATACAGACGGGTGTTGGCATTTCTCCAAACCATTTTAGTCCTGGATCAGCCTCTACGACCACGGGGACATAATTGGTCGTGATCGCTACAGACACTCCGAGGGCATCGTGTGGATGCTTGCCAGTGAACTCCACTCCCGTTGACGGCTCACCATCAATCCAGATGGATTCTCCCGGTTTCGGGTAGTCAGGAGGGCATTCGTCCGGGCAGATAACGCCGGTCCAATCCATGGTAATCACCGGTACATTATCCCTGAAACCTTCAACACTGATAGTCAGGGAGCAAACATGACCGGGTGGGCAATCAATGCAGCTTGTTTTCAGTGCTGTCTTTGCTGGGTATCTCGTGATAGTCGACCTGATATCTTCAGGTGGTTCCCAACCCAGGCCAGCTGCTACCGCATGGATAGATTCCAAAAAATAGAAGTGCATAAACTTCTTGAAGCGATCGATCATGAGATCAAATTCTTCAAGGCTGAGCCCATAGCCGAGCATGTCTCGTGCGATTTTAACGGAATCATATTCGCTGTGATCGGCAGTTCGTGAAAATCGGACCCCGTCCACACGCTGCATGCTCCCGGTCAATACCAGGGGCAGGAGCTCACTAATATAGGTCGGATTGACACCGGTGCCGTGAATGGTGACGTTATTTTCTTTGGCAATCCTGTCAAGCATGCTGGCCTGATCAGGGGAACGGATAAAAGGGTAGTTAAAACCGGTGAGAGTGATTACATTCTTGCCCGCCTGCAGGCAGCGGACGATTTCATCTACATTCCCTTGCCAGTTATCATCATAGGCCATGCTGGTGGGGGTCATGTGCAGAACGAGGTCGGCAGGTATAGAAAGCACCTCGTCAATGTTGCTGGAAACAGTCACTCCGGTTCTTTCTTTCAGGCCAACAACATCACTAACGTCATGACCAATAATCTGCTCATCAATATCAATGGCGCCGACGAGTTCAACTGATTCTTTTTCAGCAATCAGTTTTGCACTTCTCCTGCCAACAGCACCCAACCCCATTTGAATGACCTTATACTTTTTCATTTCCTGTTCAGCCTCCGGATTCATGCCATTTGCAGGCAATTGAGTTCATTTCATATCAGGGATCTGTTGGTGCCTGCAGATGTACTGTCCCATTGGAACCATCGATTGTAATAATCTCGCCGTCTTTGATGCGAGATGTCGCGTTGTGTACTGATGTTACCGCGGGCAGGCCATACTCCCTTGAGAGAACAGTACCGTGGGCGAGGATGCCGCCGGTTTCCAGTACCAGACCTTTAATTAGCAGGAATACCGGCGTCCAGCCAGGATCTGTTGAATTGGTAACCAATATGTCACCAGGCTCAATGCGACTTAATGCCCTTAGGCTGTGCAAAACACGGGCACGACCCGCTGTTTTTCCAGGGCTTGCAGCAACGCCTGTGAGAACGCTACCACCAGTTTCGTCTTCCCGGTCCGTTGACTCCAGCTCGTTATCTGCCTGAATGAACATAGGAGGAGTGGTTCGCTTATGACGTCGATACTCGGCTTTTCTGGGCGTTATGGTGCGCAAGACTGTGACTCGGCCAAGTTTCTCCTGGATCAGATCATGGACTTCTTCTTTCGACAAAAACCAGATATCAGCAGGATCTATGAGAACCCCTGATTGCACCAGGCGGTCTGCGATTGCGAGATAGGCTTTTCGTTCACCGTAGAAAACCCTGTCTGCATCGTATCGTTGGTTTTCGCGGAACAGTGAATAATTCTGTGTATGCTTCAGCAGAAACTCAAAGACTCTGACCTTGGCAAATCCCCAACTAGACTGAGTTAGAGTGTCGAGCACCATGGCTGTAGCCTCTTCCCGGCGCTGCACTGCATTCTTTTCCGATGTACTAGGGCTGACTTTATCACCTGCCTGGACAAAGGTTTTCAGGATGCCTGTTAGGAGTTCAAGATCATCCCCCCAACGTGGAAATGAAATTTCTCGGTCTTCTGCCCCGCGGAAATCATACTCTCGCCTGAATTCCTCGCAGTCATGCAGAAATGCCAGTCCTTCTTCACTATCGGGTAGCTTTGCGTTTATCTCTGCTGGACCATAATTCTCAAATAGGCCAGACAACAACGAAGATTCAACGACCTTTCTTGATAATTCCCAGGTCGCCTCATTGCTCTCAACGGTAAGATTTTCGGGGAGGCCGCAAAGCAGGCTGCCAACAATCTCGCCATCGCCGTACCAGTCTTCCGCGAGTTTGTGCAGCAGAGTGATGGACATGGCGGTGTGTATCATTACACCGAGGCCAATGGGTCGACAGTGCTCGGTCAGCAGCTCATACATTCCCTGGGAGTATTCTTGCAATGAGTCAAGATTAGCTGAATCCAGGTTCAACTCGTTTAGTCTCTTTACGCGCCTTAGTAATATTGGTAGCCATTCATTGTAGTAGGTTTTGTAGCAGCGGGTGAAGGAGTACTTGCGGTGTAGAAGTAAGAGGCGGAATTCACTCAGCAGTTTCTTTGTCAGCAGGAAAGGAAGGCCTCTGGCCTGATCCTTCTGCTCAGTTGTAAAGAACTTCAGTACCTCGTCATCACGGCTTCCTTGTGGCGTGTAATAAAGGCTGGCCAGCAAATAGTTGGTGCTGAAATAAGCGCGATTCTTGTAAAAGCGGAGCAGTCGCATGGGCAGCAGTTCAGAAAAGCCGTAGCAGGCGTAGATGAAGTCATAAGTTTTGGTGATTAGATCTCCCTGCAGAGAATAGAAGAGTGGTGTGATCGCTCGTGTGAGAACCTCATCACTCCATGCTCTCGTCCAGATAATCTCATCATCCAAAGCTTGCGCTGGCTTGTTCCAGCGCTCTACATTCGAGTAGTCCAGGACTTCTGCAGATCGGGAGACTACATTGCGGGACTGCAGGACAAAAAGTTGACCGCTCGCATAAGCCCACTCTATGTCCTGGGGACGTCCATAGTGCTCATGGATGGTAACTGCCAGTTCCGCAACGTGTTCTATCAGCGGTAATTCAATCTTTGGCTGCGCTGGTTTTTCTCTTAACGCCAGGGGATTGCCTGCCAGTACAAAGCGTTCGGGGGTTACCTTTCCGGACACAAGTGCTTCACCGAGGCCAGGGATTGCCTCGACAACACATTCATCAGCAAGCGTCACCGGGTTTACGGTGAAAGCCACTCCAGATATTTCAGAAGGTACCATCTCCTGTATTACAGCAGCGATTTGAACTGAAGCATGGTTGATGCCCTGGCTCCAGCGAGAGGCTGCTGCGCGTGCAGTCCAGAAAGATGCCCAGCAGAGTTTCAGATTTTGCAGGATGGCCTGTCTTCCAGCTATATGGTAGAAGGTATCCATCTGTCCTGGGAATGAGCTTACGCCGAGGTCCGGTACGGCTGATGAAGACCTCACCGCAACAAGAGTGTTATAACCCAGTGCCATGTAGGCGTTTTCGATTTCCGTTGCCATCAGGTTTGGAATGGTGGCTGTGGTGATCATTTCTCGAATCGTTGTTGTCACCGTGTCCAGGTGCTCGGGATCTTCAAAGTCAATTGTTGAAGCCATGTTGCCGATGAATTCGTCGAGATTATTTGCTGACAAAAAATCCAGATAGGCGTTGGAAGTAACCGTGAATCCCGCGGGAACCTTGAAGCCTACTTTGGTCAGCTCGGCCAGGTTAGCTCCCTTGCCGCCAAGAAGTTCAGTATCCTTGAGAGAGCCTTTGTTAAGGGAAAGGGTGTAGGTCGAAGTCATTTAGATACCCTTTGTCATTGGTGGTAGCAAATAGCCATTAGGCGAAGACTGGTAGTGATACTCGCCTTTTCGCAGCACAATTACCAGACGTTCAGTGACGACTAGGGTGCTGCCGCCTTAAGCAGAATATTTGCTCAATATAGGTTACATTCTCTGCTGGACCTTTTCGTGCTGGCTGTTTGAGGAATAATGTGTGGATCGAGCGCAGATACCAAATTAGAGGAAGAGAAAACTATGAATTTTCAATTCAATGACAGGGTACAGGCACTTCAGGATCACTTGACCCGATTTATGGAAGAGCACGTTTATCCCCTTGAGGACGACTACCCTCGATATGTTGAGGAGGCTGGTGGATGGGCAACACCGTCCGTCATTGATGATCTTAAAAGCAAAGCGCGAAGCGAAGGACTCTGGAATCTGTTTATGTCTAATGATGAATTTGGGGCCGGCCTTAGTAATCTTGAATATGCGCCCCTTGCGGAAATTATGGGGCGAGTTACCTGGTCATCGGAAGTTTTCAACTGCAGTGCACCTGATACGGGCAATATGGAGGTCCTGGTTCGCTATGCTACTGATGAACAAAAGGAAGCGTATCTGAAACCGATGCTGGATGGAGAAATCAGATCCTGTTTTTCCATGACCGAACCTGCAGTCGCATCTAGTGATGCCACAAATATCGAATGCCATATTAAGCTCGAGGGAGATGAATATGTAATCAATGGCAGAAAGTGGTTCTCTTCGGGATTCTCTAACGAGCGCTGCAAGTTTGCTATTGTCATGGGCAAATCTGACCCGGACAACCAAAATCGCTATCAGCAGCAATCCATGATTATTGTCCCTAAAGATACGCCTGGTTTATCGGTTGTACGCAATATCACCACTTTTGGATATAGCGGTTCACCGGGTGGGCACCCTGAAATCAATTTTGACCAGGTGCGCGTCCCGGCTAGCAACATGCTACTGGGAGAGGGCAGGGGTTTTGAAATTGCCCAGGGGCGGCTGGGGCCAGGGCGAATTCATCATTGTATGAGGTTTATCGGTTCTGCCCAGAGGGCACTCGAACTCATGTGTCATCGCGTCGAGAACCGTTCAGCTTTTGGCATGAAGTTGAGTGAGCAGGGTTCTATCCGTGAAGACATTGCACTTTCTTTCTGTGAAATCGAACAGGCACGTCTGCTGACGCTAAAGGCTGCTGACAAGATGGACCGGGAAGGAAACAAGGCTGCACGGGATCTCATCGCCGCTGCAAAAATCATTGTGCCGGCCATGACAACTCGGGTTGTGGATCGAGCCATTCAGGCGCACGGAGCGATGGGTTTTACCCAGGATACTTTCCTGCCACAGGCATATGCCAGTGCCCGTTACATTCGCGTGGGTGACGGTCCGGACCAGGTGCACATGTCTTCATTGGCGAGACAGTTGTTGCGACTTTGGGGGACTGACTAGAAAACTGACGCAAGAGCAGGGGCGGCTATAGTTTTCGCTAGTATAACGTGTTATAAATTTAGCTGAACCCACGGGTACCCCGAAAGAGTATGGCAAGGAAGCAGGCGGCATCAGGTAGGACAAAGCATTTTCCAGGCAAACTTTGCTTTGCGGTAAGCATCATACTGCTTCCATTTCTAGCCCAGGCGGCAACTGTAGAGAATGCTGAACTTAAAGCCGCGTCACTATTGGCTAAAAGACTCAAGGAGAAGCGGGAACCATTGGTGATCGACCGGTTCACGGAACAGACAGCCAATATCAAGATCGATGGCAAGTTGAATGAAGTGGTCTGGTCCAGAGTAAAGGGTGTTGACGGTATGCTGGTTACGGAACCGGATGTACTTGAAGATGCAGCCTATAGCACCCTGATAAAATTTCTCTATACGGAAAAGGGGCTTTATCTTGGCCTCTGGAATGAGCAACCGGCAGAAACCCTATTGCCGCGTTTAACCAAACGTGACATGTATATCAACCGTGATGGCAACACCCTGATGATTGATACCTCCGGGGACGCGCTCTATGGCTTGTGGATGGATGTAAATCTCGGAGGATCGCTTGCTGACGGTACGATACTGCCGGAAAAAACCTTCACCAGCCAATGGGATGGTGCCTGGAATGGTGCAGCCCATGAAACGGGCGACGGATATACGACAGAATACTTTCTACCCTGGTCCATGATGGCCATGCCTGGAGCGGATGAGGAAAGAAAAATGGGTGTTATGGTGCTGCGCCGGGTTGCCAACAAGGACGAGACCTGGAACTGGCCTGGCATTCCTTTTACGGCATCGAGATTCATGTCTGCCATGCAGCCGATACAACTCAAGGACGTTTACCCACAGCAGCAATATGCCTTGTATCCTTTTGCCTCAGTCTCCTATGATAGAATGGATTCTGATCCAGAATATCGGACAGGGATGGACCTGTTCTGGCGGCCCTCATCAAACCTGCAACTCACTGCTACGCTAAATCCTGATTTTGGTACCATAGAAACTGATGACGTGGTGGTGAATCTCACGGCTTTTGAAACTTTCTTCAGGGAAAAACGCCTGTTCTTCCTCGAAGGAGATGAAGTCTTTGTTACGACGCCTCGCGCCAATCCCTTTGGAAGCAATTCATCCTATTCAACCGGTGCAAGAAAGACGAGGAGTAGTTTCAACCGCTTGCCAATTACACTGGTCAACACTCGCAGGATCGGTAGCCCAGCCCTTACGCCTGATATTCCTGACGATGTTACCGTGTCTGATGTTGAATTGTTTCAGCTGACAGGACTCTATGGGGCTTTCAAAGTCACCGGGCAAAACGGACCCGTACGTTATGGTGTTATGACTGCTTTTGAGGAGGATACTAGATTCCACGGGACTGACAGCACCGGTGCCGAAGTTAGAGTTGAGCAGGAGGGGCGTGACTTTGGTGTGGTGCGTGTTTCAATCGAAGATACCAGTAACGGACTTAAAAGCCTTGGCTGGATTAGCACCGCGGTGCTCCACCCCGACCGAGATGCGCTGGTGCATGGGATTGACGGACACTACATCAGCCCATCAACGCAATGGCGTGCTGATCTGCAACTCATCTATAGCGATGTAGATGATACTGAAGGTTATGGTGTGCTTGGCGACCTGACCTACAAACCTCGACAGGGTGTGGTTCACAAACTGAACATGGACTATCTCGATGAAAAATTGGATATCAATGACCTGGGGTTTGTCCGTCGAAATGATGCTATAGGCTTGAGCTACTCATATGAACATCTGACTTCTGATCTTTCACATTTTCGCAGTTGGACGAATGCCTGGGTCTTTTCACAGCAATACAATCAGGAGGGGCGTTTGACGCGCAGCGGCATCTTCTGGAGAAACAACATAATCCTACAGAACAGCTGGTTGATGCGGACTGAACTAGACTATTTTCCCGAGCGCTGGGATGACCGTAATAGTGAAGGTAATGGTGATTTCCGTATTAATGACAGGTGGGTCGCCGAGGTCGGTATAGGGACTGAGACCAGCAAAAAACTGAGTGTCAGCTTTGCGGCGGGTATGATGCAGGAGGAACTCGGTGGCTGGACCAGGGTGGTCAAGGGAGGATTCACCTATAAACCCAGTGACAGACTGTCATTGGACCTTGACCTGCTATACCAGCGCCGTGATGGCTGGCTATTGTATGAGCAGGGACGAAACCTTGTAACCTATGAGTCCACGAACTGGTACCCGAAGCTCTCCGCCAGCTATTTCCTGACGGCACGGCAGGAGGTGCGCTTTTCCATGCAGTGGGCAGGAATCAGGGCCAATGAACAGAATTACTGGGAAATTCCACTAGATGAAGGGTTTCCTGAGATGATTGACCGCCCGTTAGCCGAGGCAGACGCTGATTTCGGCATAAGTCAGCTGTCGGCACAGCTCCGATACCGTTGGGAGATTGCCCCCTTGTCAGACTTGTTTGTTGTCTATACCAGGGGCAGCAAACTTGTTACCGGGGATGAAGATGATTTTGAGGATTTTTTCAGAGATGCCTTGACCGAACCGCTGGTTGACCTTTTTGTGGTGAAATTACGGTACAGATTCGGTACCTGACCGGCACTCAAATAGATTGGGGAGACATATATGATCAGACACATAGTATTTTGTAAGTTTAAAGGGGATGCAAGCGAGGAGGCTATTGCTGAGTTCATTCAAGAGTGTGACCGACTGCCATCGATAAATCATGAAGTGAAAAACTGGGTATCCGGCAAGAGTGTTGAGCCTCGCTTTCACAGTGGTGATTTCGACTGGGCTTTGAGTTGTGATCTCATGGATTGGGACGCAATGGACAGGTATATGTGGCACGAAGGTCACCTGCGAATGGGGCCCTGGGCGGCGGCAACCATTGAATACCTGCAGTCATTCGACTTTGAGCTGGAATATGAGGCCCCAGTTAAGTTTCCAGCGCCACCCGAAACTCCGGAGACTTCCTTGCTCCCGGATGGAATGGTAGCTGTACCACCGGTTCGCGGTCATACGCTTGAAGGTGCGAATCGGTTAATCGTGGCAGCAGGTTTGAAACAGGATGCGGAAACAGCTTACTTGTCTGGTGGTGTCTGGGCACCTGGGCGGGTCATGGCATCCAGTCCTGAAACCGGAGAAGTGGTCGCGGTGGGTTCGAGTATTCAGCTAAGTGTGACCGGAGACTGGTGGTCTAAGCCAGATTTTACTGGAATCTAAACTACGGAACCTGCTCGGACAGGAACTCCTTTTTGCCGTTGGGATATATCTGGGCGAGCTTAGGGGGTTCATGTTAAGTTACGAGCCGGACAAGTATTTGGTATGTGGTTTTTTATTGGGAATGATTTTTTATGGATATTGAAGGCAAAACGGCAGTAATAACCGGCGGGTCAGCCGGCATCGGGCTGGCCATAGCCAATGCCCTGGCAGATGCCGGTATCGGGGCGATCGTCATTGGGGACATAGACGATACCAACGGCGAGGCGGCGGTTGCCGGAATTATAGACAAGGGTGCAAAGTCAATTTACAAGCACACGGACGTATCCAATGCTGATGATGTCAGGGCGCTGTTTGATGAGGCGGTAAATCATTACGGTCAGGTTGATATTGTCTTCAATAATGCAGGCATCATGCTGGGTGAGCCAGCCTGGCCGGAAGTAGCGATAGAGCGACTTGGTCTCGGTGTAGAAATCAATCTTCTCGGTGTGATGTATGGTACTCGAATCGCCATTGATGTTTTGTCCAAGACCGGTGGTGGGCTGATCATCAATACGGCTTCTCCTGCCGGCTTTGGACCCTTGCCGCCAGATCCCATGTACGCGGCCACGAAAGCAGCCATCATTAATTTTACCCAGTCCTGTGTAACCCTTCAGGCATCCCACAATATCCGTGTCAACGCAATTTTACCCGGCACCACCGATACCGCTATTTTGAACAAATCCGGAGATGGGGAATCTCCCGCAGTTTGGCTGAAACCCTTCATAGGGATGCTCAATTTGCTCACGGTTAAACAGATTGCCAAAGGGGCGATTGATGTTATCGAGGATGATTCTCGGGTTGGAGAGGCGCTTAGTATCGAGAATCCTGCTAAAGAGGGAGGTGAGGCCGGGTACATCCACCTGAGGGACAATGCTGAATTTCATGAGCGTGCGCTGGGAAATGTTGTTACCACTGCTGAATAGTGGACGTCCATCTTTTGGTGAACTTGAATAAGAGGAAATGACGTATGGCAAGACAAATAAATTTAGAAACTGGCCGCGAACCCACTGACGATGTATGGGAGGCTATTTACACACAAAGAGCTATTCGCTACTGGGAAGAAAAGCCGGTACCGCGTGCATTGCTGGAACAGGTGATTGAAGCCGCTTCGAAAGCACCCAGTGGCAGCAATACGCAACCATGGATATTTGTCGTCATTGATGACAGGGCAAAGCTCGATGAAATTGCCGCACTTATGCGAGGCTTTTTTGAAGCAGCTGAGCCGATACGGAATCTCATATCCGCTGGAGAGAAATCGGAGGACAAGTCAGAGCGTTTAATGCTCAAAGGTGCGAAGCAATTTTTTACAAAACTTGAGCGCGCTCCAGCCATCATCATACCTTGCCTTTATCAGGTCGCTTCTCCGACACCTGATCCTGCTTCGCTGCTGGCTGGGAGTTCCATATACATGGCAGTTCAAAATCTCATGTTATCCGCCCGGGCACTCGGCCTGGGCACGCTGATGACCACGGCGCATGCGATGATTGAACCAAACCTTCGTGAGATGTTGTCGTTACCCGATGATGCACACCCGGTTGCCTTGATTCCAATCGGTTTTGCCGGGGCAAATTTTGGTCCCACCAAACGTAAAGGTGTGGATGAAGTACTGCGCTGGAATAGCTGGTCTTAGGTTGTCGTAACAGTGAGGCTAATGCGTTCGTGCATCAGTTAGAGTAAATTCCTATCCTTAAGGTGCGGACAATGCGCGTGAGCAATCCTCCCACCAGCAATTGGTTGTTTCGATGTAGTCCATAAGGACATCAAATGTGGTGGCTTCTTCCCTCATCTGGCCCTGAAACTATCATGCTCCAAAACTTTCTAGGCCGTCCCATAGGTCCTCATTGAGGAAGAAGAAAAACTCTATGCCTCCGGCATCCCGGAAATTGGCCAGATTATCGGTGAATGCCGTGCCCATCTGGCGGTCCCGGTTAGCCGTTTGGAAAACGTCCATCGCCGAAGAGTCTCCTCCGATTATCTGCATGAAGTTCCACCTTCATAGGCAATTAACTTTAGCCCACGTTCGGCGGCGATGTTTTGATGGCTTATGTAGGCGGATTGAAGGTCTATGAGGGATGTTTCAGATTGCAGGATTGAGCCAGTGTTGATTTCTTCAAAGAGGCCGTCTACGGACATAAGGAAGGTGATGAACTCAATGCGACGCTTGAAGGCAGGTTTTCGTCGATAAATGGCGAAATTCAGACCCTCCGGGATCAGCAGAAAGTTATTCTAAAGATACTGGAAAAAGAAAGTGCCATTCGGGGCACGCGGGTGCTTACCAAGGAGATCTGCGTAGCACTGCTGGAAGCCGCAGGACCGGACGATGCCGGCATGGACAACTGGCGCATTGAGTTCGAAAAAACTTCGCCCGAGGCGCACCAGGATTTTCTAGAAACCCTAGGGATATCAGCAGAGGAAATTGCGCGGATTCGTGATCGCTCGAAACTGATAGCACGCTAGCGGCGGGTGAGGTCTGCTAGCCGGAACTATATATGAATAGGGTACCGGCTCATCAATGCATCCTACATCAGAAAATCTTCCTCTTTACTCGATTCAGTTTCACCCGCGAGCTTGATGAGCATGCTGCCAGCAGCGTTTGCTTGCTATTTGCAAGTTCCTGATCTGGAAGTTCCTGGCCTTTTAAGTTCAGGGAGCAATCCGCCGGATTTGATACCGGCGGCCGCTGCTATCCCTGTCTGGGAACTTACACCAGCCACCTCGGCCAGGGAGGTCCTACCGAGTATTCAGCCACACCGTAGCCTCTCTCCCCGGTTTCTTCAACTTCAAAATCGAAGAAGGGCTCATAGCAGTCGAGGCGATTTTCCAGATCGTTCTCGGCGCGATCCCATAATTTCACCTGGCCGTATTTACGTCCCGTACGGACATGAATGGTCTCGCCATCTGGCATTTGCAGGGTGTAGCGAAATGCCATGGCGTCACGCTCGTTATCAGAAAACAGCGCCTCACAGCTTCCCCCAAGCAAAGGTCGTGAGCCGTCCTTGTCAGAAATGAATCCACCGGGCATGCCCTCTCCCATCTTCCGGTCGATACCGCCAAGGCAGTTTATATGTGCATCAGCAAGTTGAATCGACGGCCAGAAGTGTCCACGAACATTCTGTTGGGAGTACTCCCATGCCGGCTCGTCAGCGAAGCGCGTTGACCAGGAATGGTCCCGGTGTGAAAAGGAATTCAGCTGCCTGGTTTCTCCCTTGTTGGGGCCTCCGCGGATCTCAAAGGGACCGGTGCAGTGCAGACCCTGCTCAAAGTGACCACCGTAATAGTGAGACTGACCCAGGGGGTTACCCTGCAGGTTGTCATTGTAGTCGAATACATCGAACCGCCCTTTGAAACTAAGGTCGAAGCCAAAACGTGGCCCATCAAAGGCGATCCTGATTTCTTCGAGGGGTTTAATCACCTCGTATGTCAGCAGACCGTCAGTATAGGGTCCCTGGTCCGGTTCAATCGGCAATGGGTGTTTGTTGCCATACTGCTGCTGGACACCATCGATGACGTACAGGGCTTCGAAACGGCCCCAACCTTTATTGGTCAGGGTGAAGTGATTGATGCCGAAAATGTTGGCTTCCCTGTCTACAACACTTACCCAAAGGGTGTCACCCCAAAAGCCAGCACTGTGATCTTCCGGTGCCGCATGCCTGTATTCGTCTTCTGCTTTAACTACCATTCGCTTCTCCTTCGGTATAGTTGAGTTCCCCAGTTCAGAACCTGGGGGTCGGCACAGTGTAACTGACTAGGTTCTCAATTGGCCATATCTGGCGTGACTAGGGGTGGCAGGCTTGTCCAGGCCCTAGTTTTCGGTCCCTATCTATGAATCAAGCATGAGAAATGGAAATGATGAGAGTGCGGTAATGATAAAGACGCCGACCAGCATCCCATAAAATCCAAGAACTTTTTTGCCATAACTCCAGTCTTTTGACAGAGCCCGGTCGTAGGTGGCGCAGAAGCCAGCTGCGAAAACAAACCAGCCGGAAAAGTTCGCCGTAGGTACACCGAAATAAGGGCCGCCATTTTTCCACTCCCACCAGTTCATTGAGATCGCGACAGGATCAAAAAAGAGGTCCATGAAAAGTCCGACAAATCCTCCGCCAGCAGCAACGATCCAGAAGAAGTGTTTATGCCCCTGCCAATGGAATGTTAATTGCCTACTGATGTGGTAAGCCATATAGAATGAACTGCACCAGCCTAAGGTGATGAAAAGCGGCAGCGGACCGATATACCACCTGAACCCTGGGTAGTGATAGCTACTGGTTGTCAATATTGCTGCGATCTCGGATATAGTGCCGAGAACCAGTGCGCCGGAGAAGAACAGGAAGACGGTCTTGAACTGTTTGTTGGTATAGAAATAGTAGTGAATTATCACCACCAGGGATGCGGCCAGCGAGGTGTATTCGATTATGTGCTTAAACATTATTTGTCTGCCTCTCGGGCGAGCCAAATTTTTTCGCACAGAATATATAGGCGGCATCAACGACAAGGATAGCGATTATTGTGGGGAAAGCTTCCATGGGGTCAATAGGCAGTGAAGTTGGGTCAGCGGCATAGGCCTCTCCACCAAAAAACAACATAAGAAGCTGCACCAGGCATAAGATATTGAGCAAAATGATTGCCCCATGGTAGGTGACGGTTTTAGTCATGATCTATCCTCGATCCGGTGTTGTTAAAAAGAGGTGATGCCAGGACTGCTACTATTTTAGCTTGTACCGTGAAATTGGCCCTGCTGTCATTACCGGCATGTGCCCGGTCGCGTGCTCACCATTGACCTCAACAGTTGCCGGCTGTTCCCTGTGCCCGGCGAAGTGCGGCTTACCATCCAGCAAAACATTGTTCACATGGGAGACGTCATAGACATCGTATTCCAGGGTTTGTCCCCTTGCGCCACCCAGTCCAAGACCATCGCTGAAGCCACCATCATAGCCGGTTCCGGAATAGGCCCAGGCTCTGAAAAGTGGTTTGGCTTCAATTGTCAAAAGCTTTCCGTTGTCCAGTTTGAGTGAATAATTCAAACGGTCATAGATACGAGTACCAGGCACAAAGGAGATGTCATGCTCCACATCGACCGCCCTGAGGAAGGGGCGATCATCGTCAAGGTGGTAGTCAAGCTGTCCATCAAAATAGATGCGATTTCCTTCGCCGTCCTCATGCAGCTGGAACTGACAGGCGTATGAATCGGTTGAGAAAAAGGCCCAGCAGAAGAGTAACGAGTTTCTTTTGGAGACGGCCGGAGGCTCGAATCCCCCTACGCCTGGTCGCACTCCCCAGGAATGATCACGGGCTCCCCACCAGTTGTCGACGGTGAAACGCTCTCCTTCCACCTCGATCCAGCCTGTCCAGCTTCCGAGCTGATCATATCGGGTGGATTCAGTGCTGACTCTCCTACCGGCGAGGGTCCTGTGAAAATCCTCGGCATAGGCTGGGAAACTTGCATTCCACTCAAGGTCCGCCATAAGTCCATGCGCATTGGAGCCGAGTCTCAGGCGGATGCGTTTGAAGGGTTCAATGACCTCAACAGAAAGAGGACCATTGCTCGACCCAAGGTCATCTGCCAATGGACGAGATGCCCGGAGGTTGTACTGTTTGTGACCCTTTTGCAGACAGAAAAAGCCGTCGCACATATCCATATTCTTGTAAAACGCGAGTCCCGTAATCAGCGCAATCTCGCCCGATGGATCAAGTGCCTCAAACCAGTAGCGGTCAAAAAAGCGGTGGTCGGTAACGCCTGCCATGCGAAAAGGTACCGGTGTCTGGTGAATCAGGGTCTCGTCCATATCCGACAACATAACTAGTTCTCCTTATTGTTGAGCGTTGATATTGCGTACAGCATCCGCAAGGAATCTAGGGCCAAAAATTCTTCCGGCGAACAATGAAGACAGTCTGGGCGTGTGCAAATATGCATTCAGGTGAACCTGACATGCTACATAGCGCCACACGTCCTGCCAAACCGTATAAAACTCGAGAGCTTGAGGGGAAGGCACGATACCGCCAGCTGATTCATAATGGGCCAGGAACTCATTCCAGGGAAGGACCCCTTGTAGTGTGGGTTTCAGGTATGCGAGATCTTCCGCCGGGTCTCCCGGGTGCGCGCGTTCCCAGTCCAGTACGACGGTCACCTTCTCATTTTCAACCAGCAGGTTGTGAAAGCCAACATCACCATGGATAAGAACCGGTGCTTCAGGAGGGGTCGGCACATTAGTCCTGAGCCAGCTAAAGATATCGCTTACCATCGTGTCGGGTTCCCCGGTTGCATCGGTCAATTTCTGCAGGGCATTTTCGATTTCCTGCAGTATCTGTTCGATGGTCGACATGGGTGAGGATGGATACTGTTTTAGGCTCCCGCAGTTGACCCTGTGCAGGCTGGCAAGGAATGCAGCTAGGTCTTCACCAACGGTGCCAGCGACGGCCTCATCAGCACCGAACACATCTCCGGGGTTGGTACCGGTGACATAGCGGGTGACGAAAAACGGCCCCCCCAACAGGTTCTCAGAGGCTTCAATCCAGAGTGGTTCTGGAGCGTTCAAACCCTCAGACCAGGCGTGGCGTACAACTGAGTACTCGGCTTCCAGTACCGGGTCCGATGATGCACCCACTGCCTGCCTGAGAACCAGTGAATGTGTTTCGCCCAGATAATGGCAGGCTACCCGGGTAGTGCGTTTGGAAAAGCCGCCGACGATTTGACTGACGCTGGTCGCTTCAGCTTTTGGGTCATTAAACCGATCCTGCAGGTATTGAGTCATCTCGTCTGTCTCCAGGTGAGCGGCTGCGGTTTCCATGGCCGGCGCATCTCTCAAGCCTATGACTTGATCGGGTTCGATTTCACCCAGCTCGTTAGCCAGCGCCCATTCTAGGAGGGGGCCGACTCGAGTCAAGGTGCCGAGATGGTCAGCCTCGCTGTTTCGCGCGACCAGCGCGATCTCATCGCACGCTGCAGACAATATCTGCTCTGAAGTAGGTTTCATTGTCGAGCCCAGTCAGTTCCAGGTTTCCCGTGTGGGTTGCTGAGCACATGGTATGCCCTTTTTAGGTTCATAGGAACAAATGTTGTAGCCCGGGCTGTTTGCCCGGGTCAGGTGGATATTTACCATGAAACTGATTTCTACCTGTCTTTTGTGATATATCTAGTCCTTTAGCTGATTGATTTTGGAATCAGGTGCTGGTCAGAATCGTTAAGGGAATGTGAATGTTATTAGAAATTTGGTGTGGTGAGCCCACTAGTGAACGGGTTGGGGCGGAGTCAGGAGAGAGAATTTGGTACAGTCCCGGGCGGCAGAACGACTGGTGAATGAAGTGATACAACAACTGCACTGAATGCAGTTTTTCAATATAAACCATAACGGAATATGCAGGATCTTTTGATTCAATATCAGCAAAGATGACAGACACCAAACCAGAACATCGTGAGAAGGGCAGTTCAGTTCGACCATTACGCATGCTCCTGCCATTCGTTGCGCCTTACAAGGGAACGGTAGTGCTGGCAATTGGTGCGCTGCTGATCTCTTCGGCTGCACTGCTGGCCATGCCGATGGCCGTTCGTAATGTGATAGATCACGGTTTTTCGGTTGAAAATGCAGCAAATGTTGATCGTTACTTTTTCGTGCTATTACTCTTCTCTCTAGTCATTGGTTTTTTTGGCGCTGCCCGTTCCTACTTTGTGAACTGGCTGGGGGAGAGGGTTGTCGCAGATATTCGTGACCAGGTTTTTCAGCATGTCATCAAAATGGACGCAGAATTTTTCGAGGTGACGAAAACGGGTGAAGTTCTATCGAGGTTAACCACTGACACCACCCTGATTCAGTCCATTTCAGGCGTTGGTCTTTCTATTGTTCTCCGTTCCTCAATTCAGTTCGTTGGCTCATTGTTTCTCCTTGCTTATACAAACCTAAAGCTAATGGGAATCCTGCTTCTGATATTCCCTTTTGTTGTTACCCCGGTCATCCTGCTGGGCCGCTGGCTTCGCCAGCTTTCACGGGAGACCCAGGACCGGGTTGCTGATGCCAGTGGTCACGCATCGGAGGTACTGAATGCAGTCGAAGTAGTGCAGGCGTTCACGGCTGAAGTGCTTGAAAGCGAGCGATTCGGCAAAGCCATTGCGTCCAGTTTCAGAACTGCCGTAAAGCGCACAAAGGTGCGCGCACTGTTTTCGACCGTCGCTACGACTTGCGTCTTTGGCTCTCTGATTTTCGTTCTCTGGGTGGGTGCTCAGGGGGTGCTGGCAGGTGAGATCACTGGCGGTGAACTCGGTCAGTTTGTCCTTTATTCCATGTTTGTTGCCGTTTCCGCTGGTATGTTGACGGAGATGTGGGGGGAGGTGCAGCGGGCAGCTGGTGCTATGGAGCGTCTTTCAGTATTGCTTACCCTGACTCCCACGATTCGTGCTCCGGCGGACCCGGCTGAGTTTCCGGAGCAGAGTGTGGGAAGTATTTGCTTCGAATCGGTTTCCTTTAGTTATCCGTCACGACCGGATCTTCTTGCGGTCGATGAGTTTTCCCTCGATATAGCGCCGGGAGAGAATATCGCCTTCGTGGGTCCATCCGGTGCTGGCAAGAGCACGCTTTTCCAGTTGTTGTTGCGCTTCTTTAACCCCACATCCGGGCGTATCCTGATCGATGGGGTTGATATTACCCTGGCTGCACCTGAGGACGTACGTAAGCGCCTTGGAATAGTGCCCCAGGAGACAATCGTCTTTGGTGCAAATGCCGCAGAGAATATTCGTTTTGGAAGGCCGGATGCAGCAGATGAGCAAGTCATGGCTGCAGCGCGTGCGGCTTCGGCACATGAATTTATTGAGCAGCTCGAAAATGGTTACGATACCTTTCTCGGTGAAAAAGGAGCGCGTCTCTCGGGTGGCCAGAAACAACGTATTGCGATCGCACGGGCGATTCTGAAGGACCCGCCGATACTTTTACTGGATGAGGCAACCAGTTCCCTTGATGCTGAAAATGAACGCCTTGTGCAGGCGGCATTGGAATTTCTGCAAAAAGATCGGACGACAATTGTTGTCGCTCACCGGTTAGCCACTGTACTGCATGCGGACAGGATCGTGGTTATTGATCAGGGTCAAATACTAGATGTTGGCCGTCATGCTGAATTGATTGAGCGAAATTCCATGTATTCAAGGATGGTGCGTTTGCAATTTGGCAATGCTCACAATGAAGAGCCGCAACTGAAATCTGCAGTGTAAGCGACTCTGCTCGGTCCATCGGCGCCCTCAGCAGGGCGGTTAGCTCAATAGCTGGCTAGACCCGTCTCATGTGGGTTGTCACTGGCAAATGAACCGGCAAGATTATCGGTCTGAAAAATACTCAGGGGGTTGGGGGCTGTCTGCGGAAGGTCCAGAGGCTTCACAACATGAGGTGCCATCAAGTGGTAAGTTGCGAGGCGAACCAATGTGTGGTGCATATGAAGGAACTGGTGGACCAGCGCCTGTTCTTCCAGGGAATCCGGGTACATGGTTTTCCAGCCATGTTTACTCCCCAGGTATCAGACGATCGCTGCCATCTCCGACAGGTTAAATTCACCGTCTGTAATGGAAGGCACCTGTCCCCTTGGGTTAGTCCCCTTTGTATCAAGGCTAAGTTCCGCACGGAGGCCCAGTTTAAAGGGAAGGTCTCCAAGCAGGCATGCCCAGAATACGGTTCGAGACGGCTGACTCGCCGGATGGCCGTAGATTGTTAAAGTCAGTTGCTCTCCATTACACTCTCAAGAAAGTGAGTCGCTGATCTCTTCTATCCTTGTTGACCACCAGATCGTGAATAGCAATAGCACCTGAACTACCAGCCTCAACGATAACATAGTGGGAGGTACATCGGAAAAGAGCTCAGGGTTCAGCCACATGTGAACATTTGCAGGTGTAACCGCGAGGGTGAGAGCGATTAATCCCCATCCCGCCACGGAACGTACCCTTGGCCAGAGAATCGCAAGGGCCAGCAGAATTTCAAATACACCGCTGACGTACACTGTCCACAGGGGGAACGGCACCCAGGGTGGAACAATCGAAACAAAGAAGTCAGTCTGGGTAAAGTGCCCAATGCCACCGCCCATAAACCAGAGGAACACAACACTGAGACCAGCGTAACGGAAGTATTTTTTCATCTCAGTTCCTTAACCCTGCCGCGTGATTGAGTGGTTGCTGACGTTCGTAGCCCTGCTCGGCCTCACCTGGGCTCCCCAAAGGCCGACTGGTTGTATTCTCACATTCCTATTAAATCGGCCTTGTCGACAATATTCTGTAGGATGCGCACGCTTGCCTGATCTACCATGACGCCATCAACACTGATCGCTCCAAGACCCTGCTCCTTGGCTTCTTCGTAGGCCTGCTGTTGCTTGCGGGCTGAGTCCACTGCATCTTGTGTGGGTGAAAAGACATCCTGGGCGATCTCGATCTGGCTTGGATGGATGGCCCATTTGCCGACCATGCCAAGCACATCAGACCTTTCACACTCGGTCCTGAATGCATCGGGATCATTGAAATCCGCAAAAGGACCATCCACGGGATCGACCCCATTGGCTCGGCAGGCAATGGTCAGTTGATAACGCGGATAGTGCCAGATATCAGGAGGGTAGCCCCCACCGTCGCTGCCGATACTGTTTAGGTTCATTCCCTGGCTGGCAGAATAGTCGCCCATACCGAAAATCAGACACTCTAGGCGATCACTGCAGGCAGCAATCTCGTTTACGTTCATCATGCCCTCAACTTCTTCAATCAGGCACTCAATGCCGATACGGTCTCTTAGGCCGAGTTTCTTTTCCAGTTGATCCAGCAGCATGTGAACGAACAGCACATCGTGCGCGGTTTTTGCCTTGGTAAGCATGATAGTGTCTATCTTTCCGGCAGCACCGGTTACTACTTCAATGATGTCTTCGTGACAGTATTCGGTTTCAACATCGTTGACTCGCACGCAGACGGTTTTTGGTTTCCACTCCAGTTCATTCAGGCCTTGGACAATAGTGCCCCTCGCTGCAGCCTTTGCATTCGGGGCGACAGCATCTTCCAGATCAAGGAAGACGTGATCCAACTCAAGATTGGCGGCTTTGGTTATCATTTTCTCGCTGCTACCCGGTACGGAAAGCTGGCAGCGTCTTAGTCTCTGTGGTCGAGGCATTGTTTCTCCTTCAATGTCATTCGAGTGTTTGATTGGTCTGTGCTAGATGCTCTATCACCTGGCATTCTTAGCCCACGGCAGTCCAAGGCTCCGAGGACAGTTATCATTCATGAAGCCTGTCGTTCCTTCAGGTCAAGCGAACCTTCCTGACCGTTGCTACTGATGCCGGCTGCATCTATTGATACAGCTAATATACATTTCGTCCTGCATCTTGTCAGCACAGGGGGTAGGCATATAGGGGTAGGTATGACGCTGCCCATGAAACCCGCAGGTTTTTCGCGTAGCATTATCGGATTCAGAAAACCGATTGAAGTGACCAAAAAGATGATGGAACGTGTAAAGGTTGGGGGCTTGAGTGTGGCTCGAGTCATTTATGAACTTGTGGAGCAGGAAATAGCGCCTGGAACGGGTGTCGACCCCCTGGATTTCTGGTCAAAGCTGGAGTCTCTCCTTGAGGTGATGGTGCCCAGAAATAGAGCGTTACTGGCAAAACGTGATGAACTTCAGCGCCAGATTGACGAATGGCACAGGGAAAACGCCGGCCAACCACATGATGCGGCGCGCTACCTTGGTTTTTTAAAGGCCATCGGCTATCTACTTGATGAAGGCGGTGATTTCGAGATCCAGACGCAAGGTGTTGACGATGAGATAACCCGGGTTGCAGGCCCGCAGTTGGTTGTACCTATCATGAATGCAAGGTTTGCACTTAATGCTGCCAATGCTCGGTGGGGTAGCATGTATGACGCACTATACGGGACCGATGTGATTCCCGAAACCTCCGGTGCGGAAAAGGGCAGCAACTACAATCCTATTCGCGGCAAAAAAGTCATCGCCTATGCATCTGGTTTCCTTGATGAGGTTCTGCCCCTTGCCGGAGAAAAACACGGTGATGTCACCGAGTACTTCATCCGGGATGGCGAACTGGTTGCCCGTTTGCAGTCAGGTGAAACCTCACTTTCCACGAGCAGTCAGTTCGCTGGCTATCGTGGTGATGCGGGGAATCCATCCGCTATTCTGCTGAGAAATAATGGCCTGTACCTTGAGATTCAGATAGACAGAACTGACCCTGTGGGAAGAGACCACAGGGCAGGTGTAAAAGATGTTTTGATGGAGTCAGCCATTACGGCTATCCAGGATTGTGAGGATTCGGTTGCTGCTGTTGATGCTGAAGACAAGGCTATCGTCTACAGAAACTGGTTGGGATTGAATCGTGGTGACCTGGCGGAGGAATTTGAAAAGAATGGCAAGACCATTCGTCGCAGTATGAATCCTGACAGGGACTACACTACCACCGACGGCGGCGTGCAGTCGCTTCATGGCCGCAGCCTGCTGCTGGTCAGAAATGTAGGTCATCTAATGACCAGTGACGCCGTTCTACTGGCCGATGGTAGCGAGATTCCCGAGGGCATCCTGGACGGCATGATGACCAGTTTCGCTGCCATACATGATCTGAAGGGTCTTGGTTCGCTTCAGAATTCAAGGACCGGTAGTGTTTATATTGTGAAGCCCAAGATGCATGGTCCTGAGGAAGTGCAGTTCACCGTTGACCTGTTCGCCGAGATTGAAAAAGCGTTGGGGCTAAAACTGAATACCCTGAAGGTTGGTATCATGGACGAGGAGCGGCGAACCACGCTGAATCTTCGAGAGTGTATTCGTGTTGCCAGCGAACGGGTAATTTTTATCAACACGGGTTTCCTTGACCGGACCGGTGATGAAATTCATACCAGTATGTTGGCCGGACCAGTGGTGCCAAAAACATCGATGAAACAGCAACCCTGGATAGCCGCTTATGAGGGCTGGAATGTTGATAATGGGTTGCGGGCTGGTTTTGCCGGCAGGGCGCAGATTGGCAAGGGTATGTGGGCGATGCCGGACGAAATGGCGCAGATGATGGAAGAAAAAATCAGTCACCCTAAGGCAGGTGCCAATACTGCCTGGGTACCGTCTCCCACAGCGGCAACGCTTCATGTGATGCACTATCACAAAGTCAACGTTATGAAGCGCCAGCAGGAACTCAAATCAAGGCCTGCTCAGGGCTTTGCTGACCTGCTCACAATACCTCTGTTGCATGGTGAGAATCTTTCAGATGATGAGGTACAGCAGGAACTGGAAAACAATGCCCAGGGTATCCTCGGCTATGTTGTGCGCTGGATTGACCAGGGAGTGGGCTGCTCAAAGGTGCCGGACATCAATGATGTTGGCCTGATGGAGGACCGGGCAACTCTACGGATATCTTCGCAGCATATCGCCAACTGGCTATATCATGGTATTTGTAGTGAAGAGCAGGTCATGAAAACACTGAAGAAGATGGCGGAAGTTGTTGATCGGCAAAATGAAGGTGATGCGAACTATCAGCCAATGTCATCTGATCTGGAGAACAGCATCGCATTTCAGGCAGCTTCTGACCTGGTCCTGAAGGGGTGTGAGCAACCGAACGGATATACCGAACCGGTACTGCATGCCAGAAGAAAAGAAGCGAAATCTCGTCAACAGTAATTAAACATCAAGATGATACTGTCAAGTAGTTGGCTCATGGTTATCCTGTCAGTTCAAGCGAGGTCTCGTCGTTGATGGCATGATAGTCGAAAGCTGCCATCAGAGCGTTCTAACAAAAAGATTCACGGTGTAAATAGGCACTTTTGCTATCGTCAGCGAATCGCGTCGA
>PBRQ01000018.1 GCA_002725995.1 Gammaproteobacteria bacterium | reverse complement strand
GGCCGTATGGGGATCACCACCGAAGTACCAATAGAGGGATCCGAGTCCAATCAGGCCGAGCGATGCAACGCACAAACCCATGATGGAGCCACCATAGAAAGCCACTGTCAGTGCGCCTGCAGCGCCGGTCTGTTGAGCGGCTGTTGTAGTTCTGACGTTAGCCTTGGTCGCAGAGAACATGCCAAGATAGCCAGCAGCGGCAGAAGAAATAGCGCCGACAGCGAATGACAGGGCAGTGTTCCAGCCGAGACCTGAGATCAAGATGATCAGAAAAAGAGGGGCTGCAAATAATAACAGCATAGAATATTCGCGGTGCATGAAAACCATGGCACCTTCGTGGATCGCGTCAGCGATCTTCTGGATTTTGTCTTCCCCTCCCGGATACCGGGTCATCAGGACATAGATAATGAAGGCGCAAACCAGTCCAAGCACACCAAAGACTGGTGGCACTAACGTGAAACTACTCATAAGCGATTCCGATTGGATTGTTGATTTCTACAATGTGTCAAATTAATCCGGGGTTGGACCGAAACTTCTGTCGACAAAAATTGAGCCGGTTTTGGCTTCGATCAGGTCTTTATTCTGAATCCGAATTTGTGAAGGCGCATATGGTACAAAAATGTGCGCCATTAGAAAACCAGGAGAGCAGATTTTTATCCTTCCTCCAAAAGCCTTCTTAGATCAATAATCGCGGCATTGGCGCGTGAAATGTGAGAAGCCATGATCAGGGAATGATTAGCGACCACGCCCAGGCCACTTCCATTAAGGATTACGGGACTCCAGAGCGTGTCCTGAGTTGGCTCCAGTTCACGAATAATCTGCTGCAGGCTGATGAGTGCATTTTTCTTCTGTAGTACATCGTGAAAGTCGATTTCCACAGCCTGGAGTAGGTGGGTCAGTGCCCAAGTCGTCCCGCGCGCCTGATAGAAAACATCGTCCAGTTCGGTCCAGGCTGTCTTTACCTCAATGTCAGCGCGGGTCTCTGTCGACTGGCGCGCTGCGGTTTCGCCCGCGAGTGAGGTGTCAAGTTGCCTTTTACCGACGCTCGCACTCAAGCGCTGCGACAGGCTGCCGAGTCGCGTCTCAACTTCGCCGAGCCAGATCCGCAGGTTATCTGCGCGAGCATAAAATTGTGCCGACCTTTGATTTGGATCGCCCAGCCGGATCAGATAGTCCTCCAGGGATGCTATCCCCTTTTCATATTCCGCCTCGGTCTCGGGAAGAAGCCAGGTGTCATTGTCGAAATAAAATTGGTTCTCTGTAGTCACAAGCCCTTCATCTTCCGTTGATTGGGATTGTGACCGGCTCATATTGTTGCGCAGGGTTCTTGCCATATCCCTGAGTTGAACGATAACACCGAATTCCCAGTTCGGTAAGTTGTCCATCCAGATTGAAGGCGGCATGATATCGTTCGTGAGGTAGCCCCCGCGTTTGTGTAAAAGTGTATCCGCCAGCTGAATCATTGTTGCGATGGTTGCGCTACCAGTGACCTGCGCTACCTGGCTCTGGCTTGTCAAAGCTTCCGTCGATTCTGCAACGTTGAAGGTGCCGGGCTCATGGTCCCAGATATAGCCGGTAACACCTATGAGCAAAAAAATTGCCAGGGCAGCGGTGCTCAGACCCTTGCCAATATAGCTTGTAGCAGCAAGCATCTCCTGCGTGTCTGAAAGTGTGCTCTTGAGGTTATCTAGTGCAGCCAAGGGTTTACGTCCCGGTAGAATTTGCTAGAGCTTATGTTAACCCGCTTTGCCTCGAGACAAAAATGTGAAATCTGACCGGTATTTCAGCTTCGTTCTGGAGGCAGGGCTCTTGCTAGCAAGAAAGGTCAGTAGAAGAGGTGTACGCGAACCCTGCTGGTTATTTCGAAACGAGCACGCACTCGCTCTTCTGTTGCCTCATTCAATTGTTGGTACATCCAGCGACCGATGGAGTCGGAGGGAGCCTCAATAGCGATCGTAGCAGTAGCCTGGTGCTTGGATATTTCGGCGGCAATCAGCTGGAGTTTTGATACGGCCTGACTATCCCTCTGTTGGGTTGATTTTCTGGAAAGCTCATAGGTCTTAGACCTGCCACTCGCGTAGCTGTTAACCATCTTTTCAATTGCTGGAATATTGGGATGCGTTTCATCAACGGACCTGGCCTTGTTAAGGAAGTCCCTGGCTCGCCTGTATCGGGCCTGGTAAACGTTTTCTATTGACCAGGCGAGGTAGGTCTCCACGATGGCAGCTATGCCCTGATCTGCTGTCTCGTTATCAGGGTCGATGGAGAGAACCTGGAGGTAGCGCAGGTAAGCATTGTCATCTAGCGGAGTGGTTAGCCTGTTGTTGCTAAATGCCTGCTCCGCCTTCGCAAGCAAGGGTGAAATTCTCGGGTCTATTGCTATAGGTACAACTGGCTCGCTTGGCGGGGCTGGTTTTGTGGTCTCCAGCTGGCAGCCCACGAGGCTCATCACTGCGATGACTATCGGTATGATGAGTTGTTTTTGTGGAACTGGCTCCATGAGCAGGCTAACGTTATGGTTCGTGAGCTGATGGTACTGTCAGTCTGAGGTGAATGAAAAGATGTTGTCTACAAATAATTTTGGCAAGGATTTGATGATGTTGCGACTTTTTCTCCTTGTTCTCCTGATTCCCCTGCCGGTCTTTGCCGAGGAGGGCGAAAATTTCAGCCCGACCGGAAAGGCCTTTGAGAAACCTCAGTACCTGCCAGTGGACGAAGCCTTCAGGCTGACCGCGAGCAAGCAGAATGAGAGTATCCGGCTTCACTGGCTCGTGAAACCAGGTTATTACCTTTACAGAGATCACCTGATATTCCCAGGGATCAAGAAGATGCCGGAGCTACCTTCTGGGAAACAGAAATTTGATGAGATTTTTGGAGATGTCGAAGTTTATTATGATGAATTGATAGTAAATGTGCAATATTATGGTAGATACCAGCAGGATAGACACAAAATTAACATAATTTATCAAGGTTGTGCAGAAGCTGGTTTATGTTATCCACCTCAGAAAAGAGAAATTGATTTGAAAACAATGCAGGTAAAACCCATAAAAGAGAAAAAATAATATGTTCTGGAATGTATCTGCTGGTAACATGACCTGAATCTACTCTAGTGATGTCTAAATAATGCTACAAATTTCCATAAAAATAGCCTATATTAACGCTTTCTACTTGGAATGTGACTGATGGCGAAAATATTGGTGCTGCATGGGCCGAACCTGAATCTGCTGGGCACCCGTGAGCCGGAGGTCTATGGAACGGATACCCTGGAAAATATCAACAGCCACCTGCGGCATAAGGTTGAAGCAGCTAGTCACGAGTTTGAGGCTTTCCAGTCCAATGCGGAGCATGAGCTCATTGATAAGATCCATGAGGCTAAAGGCTCTGTATCATTTGTTGTGATCAATCCAGGAGCCTTCACCCACACCAGTATCGCACTTCGCGACGCATTCCTGGGTGTAAGCATTCCTTTTATCGAGGTCCACCTGTCAAACGTTCATGAACGTGAAGATTTCCGGCAACATTCCTACCTCTCCGATATCGCACTTGGGGTTATTTCCGGGCTGGGCTCCCAGGGTTATGAAATGGCAATTGATTCAGCGCTGGACAATATCTGAGGATGGATATTAGGAAGGTAAAGAAACTGATCCAACTGATGGAAGAATCAGATATCAGTGAAATAGAGATTACGGAAGGTGAGGAGGCGGTTCGAATCGCGCGCCACCGAGCAGAGGTTATGCCTAAGGATGCCCCCAGGCATGTTCAACCCTCGGCAGTTGTTCTGCCTTCAAAGCCTTTTCAAGGCCATATTGTTCGTGCACCGATGGTAGGGACTTTTTATCGTGCACCATCTCCTGGTTCGCCCGCGTTTGTTGATATCGGAGCAAGAGTCAAGGAAGGGGACACGCTCTGTATCATTGAGTCGATGAAGATGATGAACCAGATAAAGGCTGACAAGGCAGGTGCCATCGAGGCGATCCTCCTCGACAACGAACAGACCGTGGAATTTGATCAGCCACTTTTTACGATAACCTGAGCTTTCTTCACCAGGGAAATACTGATGTTTCGACGAGTGCTGATAGCTAATCGCGGCGAGATAGCGCTGCGTATCCTTCGCACCTGTCGTGAATTAGGAATCCAGACGGTAGCTGTTTATAGCCGTGCCGACGCTGACTCACTGCACCTCAGGTTTTCCGATGAGGTGGTTTGCATTAGCGAGACGAGCTACCTAGATGCAAATTCCATGGTAGTAGCAGCAAAAAACACTGATTGTGAGGCTATCCATCCCGGCTATGGTTTCCTTGCTGAAAATGCCGATTTTGCAGGGTTGGTTGAAGGAGAAGGAATTACGTTTGTCGGCCCTACGGCGGAAACAATTTCTTTGTTGGGTGATAAATCCAGTGCAAGGAAAATCGCCCAGTCCTTTGGCCTAAATCCGGTTCCCGGCTCAGTCGGGACGGTCGAGGAGTTGGCCCCAGCAAAGCAACTGGCAGATGATATTGGTTACCCACTGATGGTGAAGGCGGCCCATGGTGGTGGTGGCAGTGGCATCAGGCTGGTGCGGGAAAGTGCAGAGTTTGAACGTGCGTTCACCGAGGCGCAGGCGGAGTCACTCGCGCTTTTTCCTGATGGGAAGATGTACCTGGAGAAATTTCTTGAGCGCGCACGTCACATAGAGGTGCAGGTGATGGGGGATGGCGCCGGCCGCGCTATTCAGCTTGGATCAAGAGAATGTTCTATTCAACGTAAACACCAGAAGCTTATTGAAGAAGCGCCGGCAGCCAATATCCCGATGGATGAGCTGCAAGCGCTGCTGGCTTTATCGGTGGAAATGGTCTCAGGCATTGAATACAGAAATGCGGGAACCCTGGAGTTCCTATACCAGGATGGCGAATTCTATTTTATTGAAATGAATACCAGGCTTCAGGTCGAGCATCCGGTAACCGAATGCATCACAGGGGTTGACCTGGTCAGGCTTCAGTTTGAAGTGGCGTCATCTGGGGAGTTGCATCTGTCCCAGGATGATATTTCCCAGGAAGGCCATGCAATTGAGTGCAGAATAAATGCTGAAGATAGTGACTTCAGGCCGAGCCCAGGGCTGGTCAGTGACCTTGAGATGCCGGGAGGACCGGGAGTTCGTGTTGATTCAAATCTATACAGTGGCTACAGAATTCCGCATCAATATGACTCTCTTGTGGTAAAGATAGTAACCTTCAACTCGGCGCGGCACGGTGCAATTGTCAGAATGAGGAGAGCGTTGGATGAATTTATTATGAAAGGGGTAGCTTCTAATGCGGAACTGCACAAGCGGATTTTGGACCATGAGACTTTTAGGGATGCCCGTATTGATACCAATTTTCTGCAAAGGGAAATCATCTAAACTAGCAGGTTGCTGAAAAGCACTTTATCAGCAACCTAATAGAGGCATGGAGCGAGGAGAC
Organism: Gammaproteobacteria bacterium; assembly: GCA_002725995.1. Classification (GTDB taxonomy): domain Bacteria; phylum Pseudomonadota; class Gammaproteobacteria; order Pseudomonadales; family Azotimanducaceae. The sequence goes on along the minus strand of PBRQ01000018.1, from coordinate 40,549 downwards.
TTGGTGCATTGGAAAAAGATCACCGTTGAAGCGACCAAGGACAGCTATGATGCGCTGGAAATCCTTCTTTGGGATCTCGGGGCAGTCTCAGTGACGGTTACGGATGCTTCCGACAACCCAATATTTGAACCGCCGCCGGGGGAAACCCCTCTCTGGCCTGCCATCGATGTTAGCGGCCTGTTTGAGCAGGACCAGAATTATGAAAAGTTGGAGCGGCGGATAAAGGAATCGGGGTTCAGGGTACGCTACAGCGAAGACCTGGGCGATCGACCATGGGAGCGAGAGTGGTTATCTCAATTTGGTCCGATGCAGTTTGGTCGTCGCCTTTGGGTCGTGCCTGATGGTCTTGCGGTCGAAGACCCGGAGGCAATCGTAGTTGACCTAGATCCTGGGCTTGCATTCGGCACGGGAACACATGCCACGACCAGGCTGTGTCTTGAATGGCTTGATTCACAGGAGCTCGGTGGCAAGCGAGTGATTGATTTTGGCAGTGGGTCAGGGATTCTGGGTATTGCGGCCTTGCGACTTGGGGCTGATGAAGTATGGGCGGTCGACAATGATCCTCAGGCCCTGGTCTCAACACGAAGTAATGCGATGAAAAATGGCGTGGAGAAAAGGTTGCGGGTCTGTTTACCGGATGCGCTCGATATCAATGAAGCAGATATTGTGATCGCTAATATCCTCGCACAACCGCTGATTGAAATGGCAGGCCTGCTGGTGTCACTGTTGAAAAAAAATGGGGATCTGCTCGTGTCCGGTATCCTGGTCTCACAACAATCCTGGGTCGAGTCCGCCTATGTCCAGCAGGTGCGTTTTGTTGAGCGGAGAAATGATGATGGCTGGGCTTGTCTGCAGGCGAGGAAATGAGCGAAAACCAGGACTTCATAACCTGCTGCCCGGCATGTCACACCTCCTTTAGGGTGACTCAGGAACTGATGGAAATCGCATCAGGAGCCGTTCGCTGTGGAGCCTGCCTGCGGGTTTTCCAGGCGATTGGCCAGATTGTCGAAGAGCAGGAAGAAATTGAGGCAGTCTCCACATTCTCAGAGCCGTCAGAGCCGTCAGATTCGGACGAAATTGAATCCTGGTACTGGTCTGAGTGGGACCTCTATGTCGATGAAGCCTTCAGCCAGCTTCATGTTCCCCGGGAGGTTGCCCCGGCAGAACAAGTGCAGATCTACGATCCAGGTACCGGTGCCATAGATCAGGATGTCGCTGATTCGGTTGAGGAGAGCTCACACGAGGTTCCTGAAGCAACGCAGGATGCGGAGCACCATGAGTTGCAGACGTTGGTATCAAAACTCGATCTGCAAGTTGATCCAGAGAGCCTTGTTGCTGGTCATGTTTCGCCTGGCATACACCCCGTCTGGTATGCGGCTGTGCTGGTGCTCGTTCTATCGGGTTTCCTGCAGTTCGTCTGGTTCAATCATGATATCTATTCACAGAAGGCTGAATATCGACCCTGGTACCTTGGCGCCTGTAGCTTGTTCGGTTGCGAGTTAGCTGAGTACACAAACCTGTCAGACCTCACCACATCGAACCTAATAGTTCGATCACACCCCGATGCCAGCGGCGCTCTGATTGTTGATGCAATCGTTCGTAATTCATCGAACTATCGCCAGCGCTTCCCCTTCTTGCTGTTACAGTTTCGTGATATCGAAAATAGGCCTGTCGCGCAAAGGCAGTTTGCTCCTGCAGACTACCTGGCCGGGGAGCTAAGAGGTTCGCGTTTTATACCAAGGGATACGGAGGTGCGCTTTTCCCTGGAGATTGCCGATCCGGGCAATATGGCCCTCGGTTATACGCTGGAAGTCATTCAGAACCTTCCCTAGCAATCTGCTTTTTGGCAGCCTGTTGGGGGGTTACCTTGTTCACGAGTTCGTTGGTGATTGAAATTGTTGCTGTTATTATCTGCGCTCGGTGTTTCTCAGTTCCTTCAGCATGCTAAAAATTGGGTCCTTTGTTCGCTCCAGCGGGGTCATAGTCGCTCCCATGGCGGGAATTACTGATCAACCTTTCAGAAACTGCTGCCGCCAATTTGGCGCCCAATGGGTTGTCTCGGAGATGGTGATAAGTAACAGCAGGTTGTGGAAGACCGCAAAATCTACACAACGGCTTCGCTTTCAGGATGAGGTTGAACCCAGGTGGATTCAGATTGCCGGGGCTGAACCAACTGAGATGGCCAGTGCTGCAAGAATGAATGCTGATCTGGGTGCGCAGATTATTGATATCAACATGGGGTGCCCGGCGAAAAAGGTATGTAATAAAGCAGCAGGTTCCGCACTACTTCGTGACGAAGTGCTGGTAGGTTCCATTTTGGAAGCGGTGGCTGAGGCCGTTGATGTACCAGTGACTTTGAAGATTCGCCTCGGCTGGTCGCGCACGGAGATGAACGCTACAAGGGTTGCCCGCATTGCAGAGGAGAGCGGTATACAGTTGCTGACCGTTCATGGGAGAACCCGGCAGTGCAGATTTGCAGGAAAAGTTGACTATGAAGCCATCGCCAGGGTGAAAAAATCTGTATCCATACCGGTGATCGCAAATGGTGATATTACAGGTCCCATTCAGGCGCAGAAGGTTTTGGATATTACGGGGGCGGATGGGGTAATGATTGGTCGAGCTGTTCAGGGGAGACCCTGGTTGCCAGCTATCGTTGACCAGTATCTTCAGAGCGGAGAGCTGGTTAGCGAACCCAGCATGGAAATCATCCGGGCAACAATGAAAGGGCATCTTGAGGCCCTGTCAGACTTCTATGGAGAGTCACGGGGTGTCAGGGTCGCACGAAAACACGTGGGCTCATACCTGGATGCCCTTTTGGGGGATCGCGCTAGGGTCTTAAAGCGTCAATTTAACCAGCTTGAGGCCAGCAGGGATCAAGTTGCGCTGATTGATCGGATATTTTCTCAAACTGGTATCGCGGCGTAAGAATATGAAACCGAGCACATGAAATCAAGGACCGAAAATTCAGTGGCGAGATCCGTCAAGGCGGCCGTTAAAGAGTATCTGCATATGATGGATGATCAGCAGGAAACCGATTTGTACGAGTTGGTGCTTACCGAAGTTGAAGCACCTTTGATTGAAAGTGTGTTGGAATTTACTGGTAACAACCAGAGCCAAACTGCCAGTATTCTTGGGTTAAACAGGGGTACATTGCGAAAAAAACTTCACAAGTATGGGTTGCTTTAGGAATTTAATATGTCAAATGTACGGGTGCAAACTGCACTGATTAGTGTTTCTGATAAATCTGACCTGATTGGGTTCGCGAAAGCGCTGGCAGGTTCCGATGTTGTTTTATTATCAACCGGCGGAACCCGCGGGCTCCTGCAGCAAAACGACATTCCGGTCAGGGAAGTTTCTGACTACACCCACTTTCCTGAGATAATGGATGGCCGGGTTAAGACTTTGCATCCGAAAATACATGGCGGCTTGCTTGGCAGGCGCAATGCAGATGGCACGGGCACCGATGTGTCTGTAATGCAGGAGCACGGGATTGATGCAATCGACTTGCTCGTTGTAAACCTTTACCCCTTTGAAGAGACCATAGCAAATCCTGATTGCGATTTTGCCACGGCAATCGAAAATATTGATATTGGTGGGCCGGCAATGCTTCGGTCTGCAGCAAAGAATTTTGACAGCGTCGCGGTCGTTGTAGATGTCAGTGATTATGCCCTTGTCAGTGAGGAAATGAGCAACAATCAGGGAATGTTGAGTCGTTCCACGAGATTCAGGTTAGCGGTCAAGGCGTTTGCCCACGTCGCGAAGTATGATGCAGCGATTTCAAATTACCTTGGCGCTATCGATGACAGTGAAGGGTCATCGGAGGCGCTTGAGTTTCCTGGTACCTTGACCTATCAATTTGAGCAGCAGCAGAAGATGCGCTATGGCGAAAACCCTCACCAGAGTGCAGCGTTTTATGTTGAATCTGATGCCAGCGGCATCGGCGTATCAACTGCGAAGCAAATGCAGGGGAAGGAGCTGTCCTATAACAATGTGGCTGATACCGACACTGCTATCGAGTGTGTGAAGTCCTTCTCCGGGCCGGCCTGTGTCATCGTCAAGCACGCAAACCCCTGTGGGGTTGCCGAAAATGAAGATTTGATCCAAGCCTACCGTCAGGCATTTGCAACCGATACCAAGTCTGCTTTTGGCGGAATCATCGCCTTTAATCGAAAGCTCGATGCCCCCCTTGCCAGGGAAATAGTTGAAACCCAATTTTCAGAGGTTGTTGTAGCCCCCGGAATAGAAGGCGCTGCGCTGGAGATTTTTAAGACCAAAAAGAACGTTCGTGTCCTGGATTGCTCTTCCACTGGTGAGGACGCCTCACTGGGTTTTGATTTTAAATGTGTCAGTGGCGGGATACTCGTGCAGAGCAGGGATGCCGAAATTTTGGATGATGCAGCATTGAAGGTAGTGACAGAACGTGAACCAACAGGTGAAGAAAGGCGCGACCTATTGTTTGCATGGAAAGTCGCAAAGTATGTGAAGTCAAACGCAATAGTTTATGCAAAGGATGGTCAGACCATTGGTGTTGGGGCAGGACAAATGAGCCGTGTTTACAGCGCTATTATCGCGGGTTTGAAGGCAGAAGATGAAGATCTGGAGGTTGCGGGTTCAGTGATGGCATCGGACGCCTTTTTCCCATTTCGAGATAGTATCGATGCCGCCGCTGAGGCCGGTATTGCTGCCATTATTCAGCCCGGAGGATCAATCCGTGATGAGGAGGTTATTGTCGCTGCCAACGAAGCAAATATCGCAATGATGTTTACGGGCATGCGTCACTTTCGCCACTAGGGCGGCCCACAGGACGGCTCACAAGAAGGATATGAGGATGAAGGTACTGGTGACAGGAAGTGGCGGGCGTGAGCATGGTCTCGCGTGGAGCGTTGCTAGTTCGGCTGAAGTGGAGAGAGTCTATGTTGCCCCGGGAAATGCCGGTACAGCGATTGATGACAAGATGGAAAATGTCGATATTGATGTAATGGATATTGATGCACAGATAGCGTTCGCGAAACAAAACGATATTGCGCTAACCATTATTGGGCCTGAAGTCCCGCTCGTTGCTGGAGCGGCTGATCAATTTCAGGCAGCAGGTCTGACCTGCCTTGGGCCCGGTAGAGAAGCGGCCCGCCTAGAGGGTTCTAAGAGCTTTTCAAAGGATTTCCTTGAGCGGCATGGAATACCTACTGCCCGCTATGGCAGCTTTGAAAATGTCGATCCGGCAATCGAATTTTCCAATGGCATGTCGACTCCCATTGTAATAAAGGCTGATGGGCTTGCCGCCGGGAAGGGTGTGGTAATTGCCCCGACCCATAGTGAAGCGGAAGTGACCATCCGGGATATGCTCAGTGGCAATGCCTTTGGGGAAGCCGGTTACCGTGTTGTTATCGAAGAGTTCCTAGTGGGTGAAGAAGCCAGTTTCATCGTCATCGCAGACGGAAAGAGCTTTCTGCCATTTGCCACCTCCCAGGATCACAAGGCAGCTTTTGATGGCGATAAGGGGCCGAACACGGGTGGCATGGGCGCCTATTCGCCAGCGCCGGTGGTCACACCCGAAATACACCAGCGGATTGAGGACCTGGTCATCAAGCCAGCCATAGAGGGAATGGCAGAAGATGGGCACCCCTATGTCGGGTTCCTGTATGCCGGGTTAATGATTGATGAGGAAGGCTACCCAAGAGTCATTGAATTTAATTGCCGTTTTGGGGACCCTGAAACTCAACCCGTGATGATGAGAATGAAAACCGATCTGGTGCGGTTGTGCCTGGCGGCTACTCAAGGTCGCCTCGAGGGGGAGCAGATCGAATTTGACGATCAGGTTGCGCTGACAGTGGTTGTGGTATCTGGTGGTTATCCGGGAGATTATGCCAAAGGCTGCGCGATTCAGGGGTTGAGCAAAATTGAGGGCGGCAAGGTATTCCATGCGGGCACTAAATTAGAGGATGGTGAAATTAAAACCAGTGGTGGCAGGGTGCTTGGCGTAACGGCATTGGGTCAATCCGTGGGGGAAGCACAGGAAAAGGCCTATAATCTGGTCAACGACATATCCTTTGACGGCATGTACTGCAGGTCCGATATTGGTTATCGGGCAGTAGCCAGAGAAAAAGGTGACGCCTGAATTAAATTTGTATCGGATTGGATAGTCTGGAACGTAATCTTCTGTGGCACCGGTCATCCGTGGCCTGGTCCCGCGTCTCGGCGACCCCGTCCATCACTGACGCTAGCCACGTCAGATCAGGTACCAGACTATCCAACCCAAACTAAATAAATGATCGAAGTTCTATTCGGCCAATGGCTAACTAAGCGACCTGCCCCCATCAACTGACAAAATCTGACCGTTAATGTAGGGAGCGTCCTTAGCGAGGAACAGGACAGTATTGGCAACGTCCTCCGTCGCACCCTGACGTTTCAAGGGTATCTGTCGGATGATGGTTGCCTTCGTTGCATCCTTGACTTCAGCCTGTTGCTCCGGCCAGAGGATGGTGCCAGGTGCAATGCCATTAACCCTGACCTCCGGTGCCAGTTCCTTGGCCAGGCTCCGCGTCATCATGGCAAGGCCAGCCTTGGCAATGCTGTAGACACTGTAATTTTTAAGCGGTCTGTCCCCGTGAATATCACAGATGTTGATGATATTGCCCGCAAATTCCTTGAGGCAGGGAGCCAGTGCCTGACTTAAGAAGTATGGGCCTTTGAGGTTTGAGCCGATCAGGTCGTCCCACTGTGAGTCTGTGACGGAACCAATGACCGTGGGATAGAAAGTTGAAGCATTGTTAACCAATATATCCAATCGGCCCCACTTCTTAAGACACTGATTTTCAAGTTCATTCCACTTCTGATCTTCTACGAGGTCAAGGTGCAGTAGTGAGACAGATCCCGGTCGTTGGGAGAGCAGCTCATTCTGAAGTTTTTCTGCCTTATCGGCAGAGTGATTGTAATGCAGGATGATGTTGTATCCCGCAGCATGAAAGGCCTTGGAAATTTGGGCTCCTATTCTTTTTGCCGCACCTGTCACGAGAACAACTTTAGTTTTCATGATGTGACTCGATTGCTCCTATCTGGAGTTTTCTTATTGCCTGGCCAACCGCTGGACCTCTTAGACTATCATCTACGCTGGTAGAAGTGATATCAGAAATTATTCCATGGTAATTCGCCCAAATTGTTCCTTGGTCGCGGTCAGATGATCGGGCACGGGCAAGATGTTCGCAGGTATCACTAAACTGCCCAAACTGTTCTGGTTTTCGAATTGCATCCAGGTCGTAGAGGAAGGCAACGATTTGTTCGGCATCCAGGCCTGAAACATCTTCCCAGGTAGATAGATGCCGGCAACAGTTGACCGCCAGGGCCTCATAGCGACGTGGTGTTTTAAGGTGCTCGCAGCGAGACTTGATTTTGTCCGTGGTGCTTTGGCTGAACAGGATTGCAAAGCGCTGGAGCCTTGACGTTCCACCTGTGGTTCTGGCAAGCAGGTCAATTGCGACCTTATCTAGCTCCGGCCATAACTGAACTCCAGCAGAGATATCGGCAAGAAATCTGAAAAAGGTTTCCGGATTATCTAGTGCCAGCGACTTGTCGGTTTCCTGGAATATGCGCTCGGAAGGCAGTTGCGAAAGATCGCCGCGTTTTACCATTGCTGCACATAAATTTTTTGTTTCGTTCGCTACTTCAAAACCAAGTGATGAAAATTTCGCTGCAAACCGCGCAACTCTCAGAACCCTGAGTGGGTCCTCTTCAAATGCATCGGAGACATGACGGATCGTGCGGGTCTCAATGTCTTTGCATCCGTGGTAGGGGTCAATCAGGTTGCCCTCTCCATCTCGGGCAATTGCGTTGATCGTTAGATCTCGTCGTCCAAGGTCTTCTTCAAGCGTGACTTCACTGCTCGCATCAGTGCTAAAGCCCGTGTGCCCGGGCTCAATTTTCCGTTCGGTGCGGGCCAGTGCATATTCTTCGTTGGTATCCGGGTGCAGAAATACCGGGAAATCCTTGCCTACCTGCCTGAACCCGACGGCCTCCATCTCAGCAACACTGCTGCCGACGACGACCCAATCGTGCTCCGTGACAGTCAGGTTTAGCAGTTCGTCACGGACTGCGCCACCCACCAGGAAGGTCCCTTTGTACTGATCATCTGTCATTGGATATTAATAGCACAGATTGCTCAAAAGCAGTAAACGAAGTATGAGCTTTTGATAGCTGGCTGTATCCATTCCGTATTGAAATAGGTGAACTAACAGGGCAGTCTAGTGTATTCCACTAGGGTTCCGTTCTTATGTTGTATGCCTTCTACGAGCAACTGGCTGCCATCAATTTATTTGAATGGGCTGGTCTGGTGTCCGGTTTACTCTGTGTCTGGCTGCTGATAAAACAAAATATCTGGATCTGGCCAATTGGCCTGGTGTACTCGCTGGTTTTCCTTACCGTGTTTATGCAGACCAAACTTTATTCTGAATTCGTGCTGCAAATCTACTATGCCGGCATGAATGCTTATGGTTGGTACTATTGGAGCAGCTCTGACCCCCAGGACGCGTCACTTGCATTGATAGTTGCACGTATAAACCGATTAACAGGTGCGGTGCATTTGGTTATCGTCGCTGTCTGTATTTCACTCCTGGCCGAATTCATGCGTCAGTTCACTGACGCCGATATGGCCTAGGCTGACAGTACGATCACCGTACTGAGTTTTGCTGCCATGTGGATGGCGGTACGAAAGCTCCTTGAAAACTGGTACATCTGGTTGCTGGCGGACATCATTGCCACTGGCGCTTACATCGTTAAGGGGATAGAACTGTACGCAATACTCTATTGCGTTTACATTGGTATGGCCCTGGCAGGGCTGGCTGCCTGGCGAGCATCACTGCTATCTCGACAGCAATTACAGGCCGTGTAGGAGGTGGGGTTGGGCTATGGGGACGAGAAGTCATTGCGGGTGCCGGTTTAGAAAGTATCGGGCACTTGTTATTTTTGGCGCTATGCTGGCGATGACAGGTATATCTGCCTGTGCTCCTGAGGTTGATATTGAAGCAGAGGTAAGCAGTGTGGCGGATGAAGGCCCGTATGGCGGGCACAGTGTTCAGTGGTACAAGGTGAAATGGAATACGCTCACAAAGGAGCAACGATGGTGGTGTCGACAACAGGCAGACAAGAAAAGCATACCGTCATGTAATGATGCCGATACCGGATGGAAGCAGGGCTGGGCAGATCCCAAAACAAATCCACCACGTCGCTGGGAAGATGGTTCCAAGCTAGATTAGAACAGCAGGGTTCAATCCCGTGACTCCTTGTCGGGTAAAGCAGAATCATTTGCAGGAGAGCTATATTCAGGAGAGCTATGCGAAGAAAAAGAAGCGCACGTCAGGTTGGTGAGAAGCAGGACGTTGGCCTGGTAGAAGGGATGTTGCCTCCCTATCAGCCGCTTGCCGAAGATAGTGTCCAGCAGGTTGTCGATGCTGCATTGGAACTCTTGCGGGATACCGGCGTTGGTTTTGAACCAGTTTGCCGAGACAATGGCAATCTTCACCGCAGGTGGCTGCCAGGTTAGCCCGGAAGGGGTGGTCCGCTTCCCCAGCGATTTAGTGCGCGATGCAATCCGGTCCACGGCTCGGTCCACCCGCATCTAGAACAGACCCTGCACCGAATACATAACCGTTGATCGGAAACACACCTGGTTTTTGGCGGGTATGACTGCCATCAAAGTCTACGATGAGCAGACGGGTGAGCCGCGTGCCAGCAACCGGGAAGATCTGGTTAAAATTACCCAGCTTGTAGATGCCTTGCCGAATATTGATAGCACCTGCGTTACCTGCAAGATCGTAGAGCAGTCAGATATTCATGGTGAGATAGAAGGGTTCGTTGTCCTCGCTGAGCATACATCCAAGCCGCTGGAGTTTCTTTGCGAATATGCCGAAAGCCTGGGCGTTGTCATCGAGATAGCAGAAACTATTCGTGGCGGTCGTGAGGCGTTGGTTGAAAAGCCCTATTTTGCTCACATGGTTACACCACTGCCACTACTACGCCGGTACACACAGTGACCAGATTATTCGGGCCGCGGAATATGGTTTGCCGCTGGTTCTAGGGACGGTAACTATCGGCGGTACGTCAGCGCCAATCACTATTGCAGGATGCCTGGTACATGCACTGGCTACGGACCTGGCGGGGTTGGTACTGAGCCATCTGGTGCGTCCGGATTCATTTTGTATGTTGGGCTCCGATGTCTCTTTTATGGAAGCCGCTACCGGTGGGGTCGGTGGGGTTTCGCAGTCGCATCTGGATGACCTGGCTATTTGCCAGATTATGTGATCGCTAGATTTACGCTCGGCTACCGGTATTGCAGGCGGTTCTTCCGTTAGGCGTTTTGATGAGGGTGCGGTTTGGGAGATTTCATGCAACATGATGCAGCCTTTTTATGCGCGGCCAGCCACCTGTGACTATCTCGGACTGCTGGATGAGGGTCTCACCTACTCAATGCCTACGCTGGCTTTCTGTGATGAGCAGGCAGGATTGATACGACAACTGTTCAAGGGTATCCGGGTTGATGATGAGATGCTGGCGCGAGATCTCACCCGAGAAATGGGAGCCAGGGGTAGCTACCTGGCTCACCCGCATACTGCCAGCCATTGTCGGGAAGAATTTTGGAACGCCCGCTACTATGGCGCGAAATTTCCGGTAGCCTCCGGTACGCTTGCTGACGAACCTTTGCTTGATCGAATTGAAAGTGATGTTGAGGCACTACTGCAAAAGCATCAGCCTGAGAAGATTGACGGCGACATATTGCTGCAAATCCGGGCGATCCAAGCTAGGTTTAAGGCCGAGAGAGCACGGGAAGAATAGTTTCACGATTTCACCTTTGGCTCTAATAAATTACTTCATACATTAAATACACTTTATTATATATATGATATATAAAGATATAACGAGAGTAATGGCAATGATTGCTATTAATAATGTACGTCGTATAATATATATGAGGAACACATAAATCTGCGAAAGCTGCGTTTCCAAGATTACCAGGGGGGAGCAAAAAAATGCCAAGTATCGATAAGAACTGGGACGTCGTCGTCGTAGGGTCTGGGTTGGGCGGACTTTCCGCAGCAGCACAACTTGCCACATCAGGAAAGAAGGTACTGGTGCTGGAAAAGCATGTGTTTGCAGGTGGATATGCGCACCACTTTCCTCGCCGTGTTCGCGGCACCAGGATCCTGTATGACTTCGATGTAGCACTGCATCAAACCGGCAACCTGAAACCAGGTCGCAACACCTACAAACGATTTAAGGAACTGGGCGTGCTGGATAAGCTGGAACTCAGAGAGTTTGACATAGCCTACCGTACCATTGGTCCTGATCATGACTTCGAGGTCCCTGCTGCAGCTGCTGACTATCAGGAAAAGCTCATTGCCAGCTATCCCCATGAGGCTAAAGGGATTGCCGGTCTGTTTGAGACATTCCGTCGAATAGAGGCCAGCAGTGAGGAAATATCGCCGGAAGCCATAGCATCCATGGATTTGAGTGTTGCCGAACTTGTTGATCAGCACAATATCCAGGATGAAAGAGTTATCGCCATTATCTGTACCCTGTGGGGATATCTTGGTTCCATTCCATCGCGTATATCTGCCTTTCTGTTCGCGCAGATGTGGTGCTCCTATCACCTGGGGGGGTGTTTCTACTTCAAAGGTGGTGGTCAGTCCCTTTCTGACGCTTTCGTTGAAATTATCGAAGAAAATGGTGGCAAGGTAAGACGCAGGAATGAGGTCAAAAACATCCTGACCAACAGTAATGGGGCCATTACCGGCGTTGAAACAAAGAAAGGACTGACCTACCTTGCACCCCAGGTCATCAGCAATGCGTCGGTCCCTTTGACCTTCAACAAGCTGTTAGATAATCAGGCGCTGGGTGATGCAGAACGTACGCTTGATAAGACGCTCCCGGTTGCAGTTTCAATTAGTCAGGCCTACATCGGTATCCGGGGTGACGCGAGTAAACTCGGCCTCGATGATCGGGGGCGGTTCTGTGAAAGCAGCTATGGCTACGATGCCCAGTGGGAAGCGATCCAGGCGGGTGATTTCAAAAACACGAATTGCCTGCTGGGCAACCACAATCTGGCAGATCCGGGGCACCACCCCAAGGGTCGTTCTATTCTGCACGTTGCACAACTGGCTAATGGCGTGCTCTGGATGGACCTGGACAAGAAAGTCTACAGGGAACGAAAAAGGGAACTGCAGGAGTTCCTCATTGACCGCCTTGCCGATGCCATTCCTGACGTCAGGGACAGAATAGAAGTTTGTGAGGTTGGTACCCCCCATACAATGGCTCGATATACCGCCAATCCCCAGGGGTCTATTTATGGCTATGCCTCAGAAAAAGGCAGTCATACGATTCACCGGCCGGCGCCACGAACGAGTGTTTCCGGCCTCTATCTGGCTGGTGCCTGGACCTTCCCCGGACCTGGATTCGAAGGCGCTATGGCTTCAGGTTTTAACACTGCCAATGAGATTCTTGAGGATGCCTGAAGGCGATGCCGAGTTAATAGGCAAGGTTCCTGGCTGGTATAGGTACGCAAGGTTCCTTGGGCCCGCCCCTGATCTAACCGATCGTCAATGGCGCATGCTGGGGCTGGTAGCGGGTGTTTCCTTTTTTGAAATGTATGACCTTTATCTTCTTTCTTTGAATCTGGCCCATATTCAGCAGGAACTGGCTATAGCGGAAGGAGACCTGGGATTTCTCGGGTCCATTATCAGGTCAGGGTCACTGCTTTCAGTATTGATTACATTGGCGGCTGATCGTTTAGGTCGAAAACCAATGCTCCTGTTCACGGTCTTGGCCTACACACTCCTTACAGGAGCAACGGCGTTCGTCCCGAGTGTTGAAGCCTTTGTTGTACTACAGTTTTTTGCCAGGGCGTTTGCTACAGCCGAAGTTTTGATTGCCATCGTTGTGATTGCGGAGGAATTTCCACCTGGGAAGCGAGGCTGGGGTATCGGCGCCCTGGCTGCGATACAGGCATGTGGGGCAGGTTTGGCATCGGTATTGTTTTCCATAGTGGACATACTGCCCTATGGGTGGCGAAGCCTGTATCTGGTTGGGCTGGCTCCCCTGGCCTTGATGGCCTACTGGCGTCGCTCAATGCCCGAAACCATTATGTACGAGTCAACGCAGTCGGCCCAGGTTCATGAGCGAAAAGACGAGTCAGTTTGGGCGCCTTTCGTACATTTGATTAGTCATTCTTCCGGTAAGTTACTCGCCATCAGTAGTGTCGCTTTCTTTTTCGCCATCGGTTCAAGCAGCGCCGCCTTCTTTGCGCCCAAATACTTACAGGATGTGCATGCCTGGAGCCCGGCGAGTGTGGCCATCCTGATGGCGCTGGGAGGAGCGTTCGGCATTGTAGGCAACCCCCTTGCCGGGTGGTTGAGTGACCGGTTTGGTCGAAGGCCCGTGTCTTCAGGTTTCTCGGTTGGGTTTTTGATTATTGCCTGCATTTTCTATGGGTCAGTTGGAATGTTTGTTCCCCTTTTGTGGATCGTTCTCCTTTTCTTCCTGATGGGAACAGACGTGACCATCTCATCGTATGGCAGTGAATTATTCCCCACACGAGCGAGGTCGACTGCTACGGGTATCCGTGGGTTTGTGGATACCATTGGTGCCGCGATCGGTTTGGCTGCCGTGTCCGGACTTTTCGCGGTCGTCGGATCTATCTGGCATGCAATTATGATCCTGTGTGGAATTGGATTTGTTGTGCCGATAATGCTGTATCTGTTTTTCCCTGAAACAGCGGGTCGTTCGCTTGTCGACATTGCTCCGGATGAATCGGTGTCAGATCGCGATAACCTGATGGCGGGTGAGTAATGGCGCGACTGAAGTTAACGCAGGAGCAGGTCACAGAGTTCAAACAGCAGCTTGCTTCGACCGCCACGCGCCTATTTGCAAAAAACGGCTACACCGGTGTCACCATGCGGGCCATTGCTAAGGATCTTGGCTGCAGCCCAATGAAGGCATACAGGTACTTTGGGGACAAGGATGAGATTTATGCGATGGTCAGGGCGACCGCCTATCAATCCTTCGCTGACTCCCAACAGCGTGCATACTTTTCTACGGACAATACCCTGGAAAGGCTGGTGGAGCTTGGTTTGGCCTATTTTCGCTATGCAAATGAAAATCCTGATCAATATCGGCTGATGTTTGAGTTGGCCCAACCGGATCCGATTGATTACCCGCTACTTCAGGAAGCCGAAAGCGCTTCGATGAAGCCATTGCACACAACCGTTGAAGAACTCATCAATAAGGGGATTTTTCGGGATGACCCTGCAGCGGATATTCAAACGCATGTGATCTGGTCTGCTGTTCATGGTGTGGTGTCGTTGAACCTCGCTGGAAAGCTTAATAGGCAAGTAAATCCGGTGGAGGTCGAGGAAGCGATTAGGAGTGTATTGTTTTCTGGGCTGGCGAGCAGTTCCTAAATTATTTGATGGGGTCACCCGGAGTTGAAAAAATCTGCTTGTCCTCGATGCAAAAAGCAGTCAGGTTTCGACCCCAGACACAGCCGGTATCAAGGGCAATGGCGGATTTGTTGTTGGTGACCCCTTCTAACGCAGCCCAATGACCAAACAGGATGCATGGCATTGCCTGGGCTGGTTGTAGTAGATCGAACCATGGAGAAAAACCTGCAGGCACCTCGCTGCCCTTGTGCGTGAGTTCCAGCTTTCCGTTCATGGTGACATAGCGCATTCTGGTGAAGTAGTTGGTTATTATGCGAAGCCGACCCTGACCCTTTAGGTCATCCCGCCACTCTTCTGGTTCGTTACCATACATCCCCTTCAGAAAAGTTGTGTAGTCATCACTCTGCAATACCGCCTCCACTTCCCTTGCCCGCGCGAGGCATATATCAAGGTTCCACATGGGCGGGATACCCGCATGTACCATGACAGTCCCTGATTCCTGGTCGCTGTGTATCAGGGGTTGGTTGCGAAGCCAGTCAACAATTTCTGTCCGCTTCGAACTTGTCAGCAGGTCGGAGACCGTATCGCTCGGGTGAGGGGCTCGGTGATCTGATGCGAGGGCCAGGAAATGCAGGTCATGGTTTCCGAGAACGACGGTCACTTGCCGCTGCGACATAATGAAGTTAAGAGTTTCAAGGTTCTTAGGGCCACGGTTGATCAGGTCGCCGACAAACCAGAGGCGATCTACAGAAGCATCGTAGTTGGCCATATCAAGCAATCGATCGAGCTCATCGAAACAGCCCTGGATATCTCCAAAAACGTAGGTTCTCATCTGTCGCTCAGAAAATTGGCACAGCGTACATAGTCATCCGGACTGAGGTTTTCCGGTCGCAGGCCCGTATCAATGTTGAGGTGCTGCAAATCTTCAGCAGAAAGATAGGATGCCAGGGCGTTGCGTACTGTTTTCCTCCTTTTACTGAAAGCAGAAATGAGTATTTGCCCAAGGAGTTCGAGATTGCTGGCGACCAGGCTTGGGTTTCGTCTTGGTGTCAGCCTGATTAAAGCTGACTCTACCTTTGGTTTCGGTGTGAAGGCAGTTGAAGGGATCTGAAACAGTTTCTCCGCATCACAGTGGTACTGGCTCATGATCGAAAGTCGGCCGTAGCTCTTGCTGGAAGGTTGGGCGACAATTCTGTTCACGACTTCCAACTGCAGCATGAATGTCAGGTCTTTGATACATTCACTGTGCTGAAAAAGCTTGAACAGTAAAGGCGTTGATATATTGTATGGCAGGTTCCCGACGACCCTGATGGGTGTGGGTGAATCTATCCTGGCCAGATCAAATTTCAGAATGTCTTCAGAATAAATCATGACATTTGGGTATAGCGGTTCAAGTCGATTGACGAGATCCCTGTCAATCTCAACCAGATCAAGGTGACATCCTGATCCAACGAGAAAATCAGTAATCGCACCTCGGCCGGGGCCGATTTCAAGGATGTGATCCGTTTGTGCTGGATTAATGGCTGCTGCTATCTGTTCAATAACGTTTGTATTCGTCAGGAAATTCTGGGAAAAACGTTTCCGTGCACGTATAGCCATTTTTGCTTAGCTCGCTTCCGGCACAAACATTTCTCTATCCCCATGAAACACCCTGGCAAGGTTAGCGGCGCATTCGATCGCACCCCTGAGGCTTTTGCTATCACCTTTTCCAGAACCTGCAAGGTCAAGTGCCGTGCCGTGATCAACGGAAGTCCTAATGATGGGTAACCCCAGGGTGACGTTGACTGCCTCACCGAAGCCCTGGTGTTTTACCACAGTTAAGCCCTGGTCATGGTACATGACCAGCACTGCATCCGTGGTGCCGAGCCTGTGCTTGGTGAAAGCTGTATCTGCAGGGACCGGGCCTTCAATATGCAATCCTGTTTTCGATAGCTTCGTCAGAACTGGAATGATGACTTCATCTTCCTCTGTGCCGAGGTGGCCCCCTTCTCCCGCATGGGGGTTTAACCCACAGACCAGCAATCGTGGTTCATCAATCCCGAACTTGGTTTTAAGTTCCTCTATTGTAATTTGAATGGCCTGCGTCAGGCTCTGTTGATTGATAGCATCTGGTACAGCACGTAGCGGCAAGTGGGTGGTGGCGAGGGCAACTTTCAGGCTGTCGCTGACAAACATCATCACCACATCGCGGGTACCCGTTTCTTCTGCAAGCCACTCGGTATGTCCGCTGAATGGTGTTCCGGCATCGTTGATCACCGCCTTGTTAACAGGTCCTGTGACCATTGCCTGCAGTTTTCCGGACTCACAGTGCGTAAGCGCTGATCTGAGTGACTCCATCACATATGGCGCGTTTGCTGCATCGAGCCTTGCTACTTTACAGGGTGATCGCAGTGGGATAGGGAAAAAGTTGAGCTTACCCGAGACAAACTCTTCGCTGGCGGACCAGTCATTCAAAGTGATGTCTATTCCCAGTAACCTGGCACGCTCACAGAGCAGGTCCGGGTCCGCAAAATATATAGGCTGGATTTCCCCAAAGAATTCGTTATATGACTGGACGCATAGTTCGGGTCCAATACCCGCCGGCTCCCCCGGTGTGACGGCGAGCCGGACGGGGTGGTTAGCTTCGTATCTCGACAAATGCCTCTTCCCTGATTTCCCTTAACCAGGCTTCAAGCTCTTCATCAAACATCTGGTTGCGAAGATAATTCTCAGCCTGCCTTTGCTTGAAGCGCTCGCTGAAATCCTCAATCCTTCTTCCAGTGACTTCCAGGAAGTGGTACCCATGTTCAGTGAGAAATACCTGACTAACCTTGTTGAGATCCAAAGAGTTCATTACTTCTTCAAACTTGGGAACGAATACACCCGCTCTGCTCCAACCGAGATCACCCCCGCTTAGGGCTGATCCAGGGTCGTCAGAGTGGAGCTTGGCTATCTCATCAAATGCACGCCCTCCGAGGACTTCTTCCTGCAGGCTTTCTGCAAGCTCGCGAGCTTCTTCACCTGTCCTGATTTCGGAGGGTCGAACCAGCACGTGGCGTACCCGTGTCTGTTCTACATTGCCTTCTGCTTTTGCTCCGCGTTTTTGGACCAGTGTTATCAGGTGGTAGCCACTGCCACTCTTGATGGGGCCGCGTACTTCGCCTATTGCCATTTCCTGGGCGATATCTGAGAACATGGTTGGTAGCTGCCCGGGCTTTCGCCATCCGAGGTCTCCGCCATCAAGGGCATTCTTGCCAGCAGATTTTTCTATCGCCAGACTCTGGAAATCTACACCTTCGTCTAGTCGAGCACGGAGGGCCTCCGCCTGTTGTTTTACCGTTTTTATCTGTTCGGCGCTGGCGTCCGCCGGGTTAGCAAGAAGTATATGTGCCAGGCGATACTCATCAGCGGTGATTACGCCACCTACTTCAGTATCGAGAAAATTCTTTATCTGTTGTTCTGAGATTCGAATTCGATTGCGCATCACGCCCTGCTGAATGCGGTTCATCTTTAGTTCGCGGCGGATCTGGGCGCGCATTTCAACGTAGCTGATGCCATCCTGTTCGATGGCTTTCTGGAACTGGTCCGGGCTGAGCCCATTCTGAGCAGAAATACTCTGCAGTGCCTCGTTTAGCTCGTCGTCGCTGATTCTTACGCCACGGCTGTCAGCCATTTGAATCTGAATGCTCTCAACGATCAGTCTTTCAACAATTTGTGCGACGAGCGCATCTTCAGGTGGAACGGTACCATTTGGCGAGTTTGATATCTGCGTCTTAATGGCCTGAGTGCGTGCCTTGAGTTCTGACTGCATGATAACGTCGTCATTGACAATTACGGCGATGCGGTCCAAAACGATCAGTGCGGGGTAACAGGCAATTGAACTGCTCAACAGGAATATGCCGGAGAGTACTAGTGCTATATGTTTCATTACATACCTATTCGGTTTTCTCTTGCCCGATAACCGGGAATTGAATCTTCAAGCAGCCGATCTAATCGACCACCCAACTCAGCCAGTCCTTTTAACTGAAACTCCAAGAATATGCCAGAATCAGCCCTGTGATCCAGTCTTGTGAACTGGGATTGTCCAGCCGGTGACGAAGGGTCATCAAATGTGATCGTCATTAGCCTTGGATCCTCAATGAAGCGTCGAAAGACCACTCGAAATTTCCAGCAACAGTCATTGTATTCGACCCCAAGCAATGACTCTATGGTTTGATCGTCATCCCAGCCAAAGTTCCATCGACCGATTGCGCTCCATTTGCTGGCGATACGCCAGATGAAAGAAAGATCGGATTCCTCCTGCCTTTGGAAGAGGCGAGCGCTCTGCACTTCCGAACTGGTGTAGCTGTACGAGAGATTTACAATCTTGTATTCATCCGGGCGATACTTGAGAGAATACTTGCCTCGATTTGAGCGGCCATTTCTGGGTTCCCACTCGAAGGAGCTGTTCATGCTCAGATTGGCGCCCAGGGCTAGTCTCAGCTCGGTGAATAATGCAGAGGAGTTGGCTGACAGATCATCTCCAGTTTTTGGCTGAAAAACGACCTCTCGGTTTTTAAAGTATTGAATCTGACCAATACTCGCCTTGAGAAACTCCGCACCCGTGTCCGCTGAAAGCAGGCTGGTAGATACGCCGATGCTCATCTGATGGGTATCGGCAATTCGGTCGTATCCGGAAAAGCGATTCCTGCGAAACATCTGAGAATAACTCGGCGTCGAGGCGGAAGCATCGAACCGGGGCAGATCGTCCTGTCGATCGAACTCCGTATACAGGTAGAACAGTCGCGGTTCCAGGGTTTGCTGGAATTTCTTGTTGCGCCAGCGGAAGAATCGGTCAAAAACCAGTCCCGAATCCAGTGACAGGGAAGGTGTGGTAAGCGACGGGCTGTTAGACACCGTCGCGGCAGTATTGCTGAGATTATATTTTCGGTGGATGAGGTTCAGCGCTGGAATCACGAACCCCCAGGCCCTGCGTACGGGCATCGCCAGCGTGGCGTCTACAACACCCCTTTGCCCAGTGATTGCGAGTGCACCTCTGAGGTTGTCGGTGTCACGATCAAAATGGGTGTAGCGAAACTTTGTATCCAGCGTTAGAAAATCGTATTTGTCCCGATAGGAAACGGACAGCTCCGGCAACTTCTCATATTGCCCCAGGGCGAAGTCGTCAAGGCTTTGAAAGCCCTGAACCTGGATTTTTGATTTCCACTTATGGCCGTGATATGAGATTGACCCGATCCGGTCCAGGGCTGGCGTGGTTCTATTTTCAAGGTTTCTGTCGTTGACCTGGGACATCTGGTGGGGCGATGCGGAACCTACGCTGCCGCCAATATCACTCAGGTAGTCATTGTCGGAGACGGCGCTGTACCGGATTGATGATTTCCAGCGATGGTTTCGGCCGCCGTCGTGCGTTGCGTGGACCAGCCAGCGGTCCCGCTTTTCGATCCCCGGTGTTATCGCACCAGACCTCAAGTCAAGTTCCGTCCGGTCGTCATAAATGTCATCCTTTAGGATGATGGCACCATCTATTAGGTTGTTGGTGTTTTTGGTGAGGCGGCGATACTTGGCTTCATGAATCAGGCCACGTTTCCACATGCTGCGAAACCGGTAAGTTGCATCGTGGTGTGGCGCCAGGTTGAAGTAGTAAGGGATATCAAGTTCGGTTCCACCATCACTATCCTGTCCAATACCAGGCATCAGGAAGCCTGATTGTCTTTCGTCATTTATGGGGAAGCGAAAGTATGGGAAGTAGGCAACGGGAACATTTTTAACTCGTATCGTTAGGTCTCTGGCAACACCATACCCCTCGTCCGTCACCAGGCGGATGTTTTTACCCTGCATGCTCCAGGTATTTTTCCCGGGGTTGCAGCGCGTGAAATCCCCATCCTCAATCAGTAGTTCGTTGTTCGCTTTTTTGTGAATCTGGGTTGCGCTTCCCTGCATGCGGCTCTGATGCAAAAGAAAGGTTGCCCCGTCAATAACGCCGGTGCCGGCAAAGAGGTTTCCTGATGCTTGCCTGCCATGCAGCAGCAGACCCGTTTCCCGAATCGCGACAGGGCCTTGCAGGGTTGCTATATCTGTAGCTGCATCCATGGATGCAAATTCTGAATTAATGCGCCGCGAGCCCTGCTGGATTTCAACATCACCAGTGAATGTGGTTGAATGATCAGCAACATGCAGGGCATCCCGGGCCGAAACGTGTATCGGCTGATTTTCATTTGGAGGGCTGTTTTTTGGTTTCTTGTGGTTTGATCGTTTGTGATCTGACTGATGAGTACGTTCGCGGAAGGCTTCAGGCTGGATATAGAGCCCGTCACAATACCAGGGGAGCAATTGTTGCTGATTCTCATCAAGGTCAGACGCTGGAACCCAATCCACTTCGGCTGCACTCTGTACATGAGCCTGTACATAAGGCTCTGCACTTGATAGTGGTACGTAGGCCAGAATGGAGACGAGGAAAAAGGCCAGAACCGTTCCAGTTACTGTCTTAACGGTTGCGGTCATAGCGTTCGCAAAAGCAGATGTGCTCGCGTCGAATCAGATACGGGATAATAGAACATTCAGTGGTGGAGGTCAGTTAAATTTCTGGTATGACGGAAGATCCGCGAAAGAATCGGCTCGATCAGTGGGCGTATGAGCAATTGGAGACCAGGTCAATAGTGATGCCGGGGGCTGAGCCACTGGTCTCGGCTTCCGATGATGCCAGCTTCAGGCGCTACTTTCGTTTCCAGGATAGTCCTCATCCCTTTATTTTTGTCGATGCGCCTCCAGACAAGGAAGACAGCAGGCCCTTTGTAGCAATTGCCAAAAACCTCACGAATGCAGGCCTTAACGCCCCCGTGGTCTATGCCGCTGACCACGATCAGGGCTTTATGATGCTCTCGGACCTTGGCATGGAGCTCTATCTGCCCGCCATCGAAGCAGGCGGCAGGCCAGTTTCAGACGTTCTATACGGGGATGCTGTTGATGCCCTGGTCATTATGCAGTCTATTGCCGCAGAGGTGCCGGACTACAACAGCAGGCTGTTGCGGCAGGAAATGGATCTTTTCCCGCAATGGTTTCTCGCAAAGGAACTGGGGATCGAATGTTCTGGTGATGAGCAGAATATGCTTGACGCTGTATTCACGGCGATGATTAAAAATGCCATGGAACAGCCTCAGGTCTTTGTACATCGCGATTACCACAGCAGAAATCTGATGGTAACTGCCGACAACAACCCCGGTATTATTGATTTCCAGGATGCGGCTCTGGGACCGATAACCTACGATCTGGTCTCGTTGATGCGTGACTGCTATTTGAAATTACCTTTAGATGAAGTCAGGCATTGGGTTGCCTATTTTCGTGCCCGCCTAATCGAGAAAGATCTAATTGAGCAAGTGGATGAGGATGCGTTTATGCGTTGGTTCGACCTGATGGGTCTGCAGCGCCACTTGAAGTGTGCTGGAATATTCTCCCGCCTGCATTTGCGCGATGGCAAGGCAGGCTACCTTGGCGATATTCCCCTGGTGTTTGAATATATGAAAGAAGTCTGCGCCTGTTACGAGGACCTTGCCATTTTTGGGGACTGGTTGTCAGAGGTCGTCGAGCAGAGACTGAACGCTGAGCGATTCCAGCGATGAAGGCGATCATTCTTGCGGCCGGTGAAGGCCGTCGCCTGCAACCACTCACCCATTCAATACCGAAACCGCTGCTGCAGGTGGGTGGCAAGAGTCTGATCGAAAGGCATATCGAACGTCTGGTCGCAGCGGGAATCAGCAATGTGATCGTCAATTTGTACCATTTAGGTCAGGAAATTGAGCGAGTGCTAGGTTCCGGCGATAAATTTGGTGCTGAGATCACCTATTCCAGAGAGGATCAGCTGATGGAAACTGGCGGTGGTATTGCTGCTGCGCTCGGCCTGCTGGGTCAAGATGACTTTGTTGTGGTTAACGGAGACATTTATACGGATTTTGACTTTGGCTTATTGAATTTACTCCCTGCTGGCGTAATGGGTCACCTGGTCCTGGTAGACAATCCGTCGCATCATCCAGAGGGTGATTTCGCGATTGAGGAAGGCGGTCTGCTGGCTAGGACCGGCGCCTGCCTTACCTATGCCGGGATTAGCGTACTTTCATTCAGCCTCTTTTCCGGTTGTGAATCAGCCCCATTCCCGTTGCGTGACCTGCTGCTGCCAGGTGCTGAAGCAGGCATGTTAACTGGGAAACATTACCAGGGATTCTGGTCTGACGTCGGGACGCTACAAAGATATGAAGAGCTGAAGGTCGAGCGGGGCTAACAATTTTGTAGAGGGAAATATATCCCCGGGCTTCAGTATTTAGTAGACTTGAATTGCCGGGCCACTTTGCTCATTCGATTTTTCAGGTAGGACTTTTTGGGAGAACTTTTAAGGTAGGACAATGGAAAACATAATTGCACCATCAATACTATCGGCTGATTTCGCGCGCTTAGGTGAAGATGTTGATTCCGTGCTAAATGCCGGCGCTGACATGGTGCACTTTGATGTTATGGATAATCACTATGTCCCAAACCTGACTATTGGTCCGATGGTTTGCAAAGCACTGCGTGAATATGGTGTTGTGGCTCCCATTGATGTGCACCTGATGGTTAAGCCAGTTGATCGAATTATCGGAGATTTCATTGATGCTGGGGCAAGCTATATCACCTTCCATCCTGAGGCATCTGAGCATGTTGATCGATCCCTTGAACTCATCAAGTCAGCTGGAGTGAAATGTGGGCTGGTGTTCAATCCCACAACCTCCCTCAGCTACCTTGACTATGTACTCGACAAAATTGATATGGTGCTGATCATGTCAATTAACCCGGGCTTTGCCGGTCAATCCTTTATCCCGGCAACTCACCAGAAAATAAGAAAGGTAAGAGAAATAATTGACAGTGCCGGCAGGGACATTCGCCTGGAAATTGATGGGGGTGTGAAGGTAGATAATATTGCGGATATTGCCCGTTCAGGAGTAGATACCTTCGTTGCTGGTTCCGCAATATTTGGAACCGATGACTATGCCGCGACTATTTCAGACATGAGGAAGGCGCTGCTGGATGCCGCTGGATAGAGTTGTCAAAGCGAATTCAGTTGATTAAGCTTGGCGGGCTTTTTAATTGGAAGACCGCTGAGGGCTCTTTACAAGAACCGCTGAGGGCGCTTTTTAAGAGCCGTTGAAGGCTCTATAGTACAAAAGAAATGAAACGATTAAGACGATCAAACAGGTACGATATCTCAGCCCATTCCTGGGCTTTCCGATCCTGGCGAGGGTGATTTAGTACACCTCACCCTGGGCTTATAGCCCTATTTCTTTTTTGTACCGGAGTACCAAAATGACGCCTGATCAGTTTTCAAAACTCGCAAACCAGGGTTTCAACCATATCCCTATCACCAGGGAACTATTCGCTGACCTCGACACACCCCTGTCCTGTTACATCAAGGTCGCCCGTGGGTCCTACAGTTACCTATTGGAAAGTGCCAATCAAGGTGGTGAAAAGTGGTCACGTTACTCCATTGTCGGGCTACCCTCGAAACAAGTTCTCAAGGTCTTCGGGAATGAAGTGGTCGTTGAAGTGGCCGGGGAAGAAACACAGAGATTTCAGTGCGATGACCCGCTCGAATATATCGAAAATTTCCGCTCCCAGTTCAATTATCCGGATATAGAGGGGCTACCTATCTATACGGGTGGTCTGATTGGCTATTTTGGTTATGACATGGTTCGGTATGTTGAGAAACGCCTTGCGTCAAGTACACCGAGGGACACCATAGGGTCACCTGATATCCTTTTGATGGTATCAAATGATGTCATCGTATTTGACAGTGTTAAGGGAAAAATCCACCTCATCAGTCATGCTGACCCTCGGGTTGAAGGTGCCTACGACGCTGCCCAGACCAAGTTGGATGAAATGGTATTGGCGATGAATGAGAACGTACCACTGGATATTCGCAAACCTGCCAGGGGTCCAACGGTTCATGAAGCAGATTTTGTCTCCAGCTATGGAGAGGAAAAATTCATGGAAGACGTCGAAAGAATACAGAAATACATTGTAGAAGGCGATGTAATGCAGGTGGTTCTATCACAGCGGATGTCCATCGGTTTTGAAGCGGACCCCTTAAGCCTATACCGTTCACTGAGGGCGCTCAATCCTTCACCCTATATGTACTACATGAATTTGAAGGATGAGCATATAGTCTCTTCTTCCCCGGAGATTCTGGCGCGGCTTGACCATGGTGAAGTTACGGTCAGACCACTTGCAGGAACCCGTCGTCGTGGCCGGGATATGGAGGAAGACGTTGCCCTTGAGAAGGAACTGTTGGCAGACCCCAAGGAAATTGCAGAACACCTGATGTTGATTGACCTCGGTAGGAATGATGTAGGAAAGGTCTGTGAGACCGGTAGTGTGAATGTTACAGAGATGATGATTATCGAGCGCTATGCTCATGTGATGCATATAGCATCCAATGTGTCAGGAAAATTACTTGCTCGCCATTCTGCCCTTGATTTGCTGCGCGCAACTTTGCCCGTCGGTACCTTGAGCGGCGCGCCGAAGGTGAGGGCGCTTGAGATTATTGATGAAATGGAGCTGGAAAAAAGGGGTATCTTTGGCGGTGCCGTGGGTTACCTTTCCTGGAACGGCAACATGGATACAGCGATAGCCATTCGTACGGCAGTTATTAAGGATTTTAAGCTCTATATCCAGGCGGGAGCCGGCATCGTTGCTGATTCAATTCCGGAACTCGAGTGGAAAGAGACCATGAACAAGGCAAGGTCAATCTTCCGGGCGGCCGCTATGGCAGAGTCGGGGTTGGATATAAGCATGGACGAGGATGAGAACCCGAGGGAATTTCATAAGGGTGAATCCCGTCGTGTGGTCGGGCTAGAGCAGGAGGCGCATTGATATGCTGCTGATGATAGATAATTACGACTCCTTCACCTATAACGTTGTGCAGTATCTTGCAGAGCTCGGCGAAGACGTTCAGGTATATCGCAATGATGAGATAAACCTAGACGAGATCAGGGATTTGAACCCTGAACGAATCGTTATTTCACCGGGACCCTGTACACCAAACGAGGCTGGTATTTCCATGGATGTTATCAGACGATTTGGCGGCAAGGTTCCCATTCTCGGCATATGTCTGGGGCATCAGAGCCTTGGTCAGGTATTCGGTGCCAAGGTAGTCAAAGCAAAGCAGGTTATGCATGGCAAGACTTCCAGCATTTATCACGATGGCAAGGGCGTCTTCAGCGGGCTGGAAAACCCCTTTACGGCGACACGGTATCATTCGCTGGTGATTGATCCTGCGACCATGCCGAATGACCTTGCTATCTCCGCCTGGACGCTGGGCGAGAATGATCAAGTTGATGAGATCATGGGAGTACGTCACAAAAAAATGGAACTTGAAGGTGTGCAATTTCATCCTGAGTCCATTCTCACCCAATACGGTTATGAGTTGCTGGGAAACTTCCTGCAAGCAACTGTTCAAGACAATTAGGGCAAGGAGTCAGTTAATGGATATGCCAGGTGCTATAGCGACGGTGATAGCGGGGGAGGACCTGTCTCGTCAGGACATGACTTCAGTGATGGAGCTTATCATGACGGGTGGGGCAACACCTGCGCAGATTGGTGGCTTCCTGGTGGGACTTCGCGTCAAGGGTGAGACCATTGAGGAAATAGTGGCTGCCGCAAACGTTATGCGCAAACTGGCGACACCGGTTACGGTGGACAAAGACAACCTTGTAGATACCTGTGGTACGGGCGGCAGCGGCTCCAGCAAATTCAATGTTTCGACTGCCAGCGCGTTTGTTGCGGGGGCAGCCGGAGCCAGAGTGGCGAAACATGGTAATCGGGCTGCCTCTGGGAAAAGCGGCAGTGCAGATGTCTTGGAAGCTGCTGGTGCAAACATAAACTTGGATCCTGATGATGTGGCGCGTTGTATAGAAACCGTTGGCGTAGGCTTCCTGTTTGCGTTGAACCATCACGGAGCAATGAAGCACGCAATTGGCCCACGCAGGGAGATGACTGTTCGCACCATATTCAATATGTTAGGCCCGCTGACTAATCCCGCAAAGGCGGAAAGACAGCTGCTTGGTGTTTACGATGCCGCGCTCGTTGTACCTGTTGCCAGTGTGCTTAAAGAATTGGGCAGTCAGCATGTGATGGTTGTACATTCTGATGACGGGTTGGATGAAATTAGTGTGTCAGCAGCTACGCAGGTCGCCGAACTGAAGGATGGAGTTATTTCAGAGTATGAGATTTCACCAGATGACTATGATATCTCCAGGGTTTCCCTGGACAGCCTTAGGGTTAACGACAGCAATGAAAGCCTGAATATGCTAAAGGATGCCCTTAGCGGGTCTAACGCGGGTGCGAGCGATATAGTCACCCTCAACGCAGGCGCGGCGATTTATGTCTCTGGCATCGCGCAAAGTATGGATGCGGGCATAAACAAAGCGAGGGAGATGGTTGACTCAGGTCTTGCTGAAGAGGCGCTGCAAAGGTTTGTCGACTTCACTTCACAGCTCTCTGAACCCACCTAACGATGGTAGAAGACATCTTAAAAAAAATTATCGAGCAGAAGTGGCGTGAGATCGAAGTCAGCAGGAAGGAAACACCTGTTGACGCCCTGAAAAGCCAATGCGATGGAGAGACCCGGCAGTTTGCTGCTGCCATCGAGGCAAGAGCCAGTTCCGGCAGGCCTGCAATAATCGCCGAAATTAAGAAGGCTTCTCCCTCCAAAGGTGTGATCCGTAACAACTTTGAGCCTGTCTTAATTGCACGCAGTTATGAAACGGCCGGCGCGACGTGTCTTTCGGTGTTAACAGATGTCAGCTTTTTCCAAGGTGCGAACCAATACCTTAAGAAGGCGAGGGGGGCAGTATCACTACCGGTGCTGCGCAAGGACTTTATTGTCGATCCATACCAGGTTTACGAGTCTCGTGTGATCGGTGCTGACTGTATTCTGCTGATTGCAAGCATACTGGAACCAGGCAGCCTGGAGCAGCTCTATCGCCTGGCTGTTTCCCTCGGCATGGATGTGCTCGTTGAGGTGCATAATGAAGCGGAGTTGGCCATGGCGCTGGCCGTATCTCCTCGACTGCTAGGCATCAATAACAGGAACCTCAGGACTTTCGACGTGGACCTGCGAACAACACTGGATCTCTTGGCAGAAATTCCAGACGATACGCTGGTTGTAACGGAAAGTGGTATTCATACACGAGAAAATGTCGAGTTGATGATCGAGAACAATGTTTTTGGATTTCTGGTGGGAGAAGCGTTTATGAAAGAAGCTGATCCGGGGAAAAAACTACAATCAATTTTTGCCTAGCTCTAATGTCCAGTTCTAGGGTCTAACGAGTTCCAAACACCACCATTGTCTTACCCTTTACAGATACGAGCTCCTGATCTTCCAGCGTCTTTAGTACCCTGCCTACCATTTCACGGGAACAACCAACGATTCTGCCAATTTCCTGCCGCGTTATTTTTATCTGCATCCCATCCGGGTGAGTTATTGCGTCAGGTTCAGTGCAGAGGTCAAGCAAGGTACGTGCAACCCGGCCGGTAACATCAAGGAATGCCAGGTCACCTACTTTCTGAGTCGTCTTGTCGAGGCGGTCCGCCAGCTGAGTTGCCAGTTCATAGAGCATGCCGCTATCTTTCTGACTCAGTTCTGCAAACTTCTGGTAGCTCAGTTCCGCCACTTCACACTCCGCCTTTGCCTTCACCCAGGCGGTGCGCGTGCCCTCTCCGAACATAGCCATTTCGCCAAAGAAATCGCCCTCATTGAGGTATGCAAGAATAATCTCGTGTCCGCTGTCGTCTTCAATCAGTACGGTCACTGACCCTTTGGTAATGTAGTAGATTGAATCACTTTGTTCCCCGGCATAAATAATCGTTGCTCCACGCGGGTACCTGCGCTTGTGCGCAGAGGTAAGGAAATCTTCCATATTGGCAAGACCGGGTGTAGAAAACGTCAAGCTAACCATACAAAGTTTTTATATATCGGTGATTGTTAGGTTACGTCCAGCTTCTGCTGAAAACAACCGTTATCGACTTGCAGAGCGCTTTCTGGTGTAAAGTCAGACCAGGATATACTGGGAAACGTATCCCCAGAGAGGTGGCTGCCGGAAGATGAACCCTATACCATAATGCCCTAAAGTTAACGGGTGGTGATATGAAAGGCAGTGTTGAGTGGGTAGAGGATGTGATGTTTGAAGCCGAGTCCGATAGCGGCCATTCACTCCTGCTGGAGGGACCAGCTGAGCAGGGTGGCCGGAACCGTGGGATGCGGCCGATGGAGCTCATTCTTCTTGGTGTCGGTGGTTGCAGCAGCTTTGATGTAGTGACCATCCTGAAAAAGGCGCGACAGGAAGTCACTGGCTGTGTTGCTCAACTGGAAGCAGAGCGGGCAGATGAGGTGCCGAGTGTGTTTACCCGCATAAACATTCATTTTGTTGTTAGCGGCACAGGACTAAAGGAAAAACAGGTCAGTAGAGCTGTTGAGCTGTCTGCGGAAAAGTATTGCTCCGCATCAATAATGCTTAGCAAAGGTGGTGTGGACTTAACCCACAGTTACGAAATTCAAGAACAGTGAGCCGGCGTCAGTCTAACCAAGATGGGTGAGCTGCCTGCCGGACAGAATATGCAGATGGATGTGGAATACCGTTTGCCCGCCATGCTCGTTGCAATTCATCACTAGCCGATAGCCGGATTCCTCCACGCCATTCTCTTTGGCTATTTTTTCCGCAACCAGGATCATATGACCGAGGAGACTCTGGTCATCAGTGCTTGCATCGTTGATGGTGTTGATGTGCTTGTGCGGGATAATTAGGCTATGGATTGGAGCCTGTGGGCTAATGTCACGAAAAGCGAGGACTTTGTCGTCTTCGTAGACAATATTTGCAGGAATTTCCTTGTTAATGATTTTGCAGAAAAGACAATCGGCGGGCATACGGGGTTCCAGTAGCACTTATTAGGTGCTATTCCCTCTTAAGAACGTAAGCAGTATATCCTTTCTTGTTCAAGATATAGGCGCCAGGTTCCGCGCGCTTACCACCGTCATCGGCCATCACGTAGACACTGTCAATTTTCAGTTTTGGCAAGTTTTTCCTGAGCAGCAGTAGTGGCACGTTCAGGCTGCCGGCAATCTTGTCAGCTTCCACTTCCTTGGGGCTTCTGACGTCGATAATGTAGGTCTTTGGATCGCCCTCTTCCACCGCTTCGTTGGCTTCCTCCAGCGAGATGGTTTCGATCACAGGGCTCATGAGCAGGCTTTGAAAGGCTGGTGCGGAAAGGCGCATCAAAGTCCCGTTAGTGAGCATGGTAACCGTGGCATTTCTTGGAACGTCATTTACCAGCGCATCCTGACCAAAATTATCTCCGGGTTCAAATTCTGCAAGAACGATGGTTTTTTCGCCGNTGGTCCTTTCTACCTTTGCCTGGCCTGNCTGGATGACATAAAAAAAGTCACCCTGCCCACCTTGCTCAATTACGACATCACCTTTCCTCTGTTGAATCCCTTCAAATTTNCCGAACAGCGTCTGGATATTTGATGGGGGAATGAACTCGAACAAGGGTGAACTGAGGAGAGTCGACATCCAATCGATGCTTGGCTCTACCGCATCATCCGTGGCCGTTTCTCCATCACTTCGCCCGAAAAACCCTAGGTCAGCATGTTCGATAGTCAGGATGCCTGATTCTTCCGTTGAAACGGCAGTCAGTCTGTGGGGTGAATTGTCGTCGATCGGACTTTGGGCTGCCTTATCACCTGCCTTGCAGTTCTTGGCGTCAAACTTCTCGTCCAGAAGATCAATACTGCCGGAGATCAGCCAATAGACCTTGGTGTACTCATCAGCTCACTTGAATATCATCGAGCCTTTGGGGGCACTCGAAATCGTGGCTTTCGCCTTAATTCCCTTGAACTCACTGTTGTTCATTTCCTTAAAAGGGATGAGTTCTTTTATTTGTTCGAGTTCTTCACTTTCCATTGCTTTGGAAACCTTTCTTTCCGAGATTCTCTATCGGTGTAATTAGGGGCCCAGCATTATAGTTGACGTACCCCTTGTTGGGTAAAAGCCTGTGTGACGTCAACCCATATGGCACCACCTGGCCCTGTTTACTAAGAGACACTTCTGCGAATCTAGCCTTGAACCTCAGTGCACCTGTTACCTCGATTGATATAGCGGCCTTCAATGAAAACCTGAGCGGCGCGTCAAACGCCGAAGCCAGTGCTGGTGAAACAACGGCTTCTTCAAACTCAAGGTCCACCGCTGCATCCCAGCAAGATGATGAGGAAGAAGTAGCCGAAGTTGATGAGGTGGCATTCCAGAATATCAAGAACTTTGATGAGAATTTGCGGGGTATTCTGCTGCCGGAGGATCAAAGTTTCGCCTATGACGATGATGGCAATATCTACTTTATCGTCTCTCTCAGTAACGATGGTTATTCCGGCCAGAAGGAAACATTCACCCTATACCGGATAGACCTTGATCTGCAGTCCACTGTAAATGGTCTGGCGGACAAGGCCGAAGAGGAAGGTGAGAAAGAATTAGCCGACAGCCAGCAGGTACCTTTCGATTTCGAACCATCCTTTCTGAAATTGTCGATGACTGGATCAGGTGCTGATGTCGGTGCTGATGAATAGTTAAGCCGACCTGGTTAGCCCTATTTACTCAACAGATACCTCGGCCAGCGGGTGAGAGGCCTGGTCAAATGATTCCCACAGGGCTTCAAGCGTATCCCCGGAACCCGGGAGCTTCAGCTTTGGTTTCAATTCCGCGAATGGACGCAGGACATAAGCATTTAGCCTGATTTCTGGCCTCGGAAGTTCTATTCCACTTTGCAGGCCAGCAAGATCATCATAGAGCAGTATGTCAATATCCAGCGTCCTGGACGAATATTTGTGCAGACCTTCAGCGCGCCCGTGGTCCCTTTCCATCGCCTTCAACTGTGACGATAAGTCCTTAAGACTCTCGCCAGTTCGGATTCCCGTGACAAGATTTAGAAAAGGGGGGCCGCTGAAGCCCATGGCTTCACTCCGGTAGATGCTGGAAAAAATCATTTCACTGTCCAGGTCCCTGAGCCGTGCCAATACAGACCTGATATTGGTTTCAGCATCTATGTTGCTTCCGATGCCGAGGAAAACCCGATGCATGCTGCTAGTTGACATGGCCCCGTTCAATAATAACGCCCACATCCCTTGAGCCGTTGACGGCCCCGGGCTTTCCCAATGTCAGTTTTAGCCAGGGTACCGGGAATTCTTCGCGTATGATTGAAGCGATGTTTTCCGCGAGTGCCTCAATCAGCATGAACTCGCTGTCCTCCACGAACTGAATAATTCGCTTTGCCACAGCCTTGTAGTTGAGCGTGTCCTCGATATTGTCAGAAATGCCGGCCTTGCGGATCTCAAAAGCCATTTCGAGATCCATGCAGACCTTCTGGCGAACCTTTCGTTCCCAATCATAGATACCAATGATCGTCTCTATCTCCAGTTGCTTTATATACACTATATCCATGGTGATCAGTTTACCGCCAGGCTGGTCATTGGCCATCTTGGTTTTACATCAATGGCGAGGTTTTCATTCTGTCCCTGCCGGAACCGCTCAAATCCGGCATAGGCGATCATGGCACCATTGTCAGTGCAAAGGCCCGGTTCAGGGTAGAAGATGTTGCAGTTCCTCGCCTTTCCCATTGTATCCATGGTGCTTCTGAGCTCCAGGTTTGCACTGACTCCGCCGGCAATGATCAGGTTCGACAGTCCCGTATGCTCCAGTGCTCTTTCACACTTTATTCGAAAGGTATCGACCACGGCAGTCTGAAATGCATGCGCTACATCTGCCTTGTCCTGTTCTGTAATCTGGTTCAGGTCAGCTAGGGTATTCAAGGTGAAGGTTTTCAATCCGCTGAAACTAAAATCGAGACCGGGACGATTGGTCATGGGCCTGGGGAATCGAAACCTGTCCTTGTTCCCCTCCAGTGCCAGGCTGGCGATTTCTGGACCCCCGGGATAACCCAGGCCGAGCATCTTGGCGACTTTATCGAAGGCTTCCCCCGCCGCGTCATCCTGGGATTCGCCCAGCAGTTCGTATTGCCCCTGTTTTTCGCAGGCGAGCAACTGCGTATGTCCGCCTGATACTAGCAGGGCGACAAAAGGATAGTCGGGCGGGTTTCCCGTGAGTCTTGCGGCAAGGAGGTGGCCTTCCATATGGTGAATACCAAGGGAAGGGATATTCCAGGCGAGAGCAAGTGATTTGGCAATACTAGCGCCGACCAGCAAAGCACCGACAAGCCCTGGGCCCGCTGTGTAGGCAATACCTTCAATGTCTTCCGGCCTGCTGTCGGCATCGGCAAGCGCCTGCGCGATCATCGGCAATGTCTTGCGAATATGATCCCTGGAGGCCAGTTCTGGTACGACGCCGCCGTATTCCCTGTGCAGGTCAACCTGACTGTAAAGGAGGTCCGCAATCAAGCCCTGCTGCTCATCATAGATGGCGACGCCGGTTTCGTCACAGGATGTCTCAATGCCTAGAACTCTCATAACTATCTGATCAGTCAGAAGCTACGTATCTTACTGATTTTTAGAGGATTAATCCTCCTATTTGACCCGTCCACAGGACCTTCCGCAGGAGACTTTTGCTTTGCAATTTTTCGGATTTGCCGTTAGAATGCACGCCCTTTCGAGACGGACCCATTAATGCCTTACGTAAAAGTGAAAGAGAACGAACCCTTTGATGTTGCGCTGCGACGATTCAAGCGATCCTGTGAGAAAGCTGGAACCCTTGCTGAAGTGCGCCGTCGTGAATATTACGAGAAGCCAACATCAGTTCGAAAGCGTAAAGCCGCCGCCGCCGTCAAAAGACACGCTAAGAAGGTACAGCGAGAGTCTCGCAGAATGGAGCGCCTCTACTAGCGTCCCATCCCCTGATTTCTTATAAGCGGGATTACCATGAGCTCGGATATCAAGCTACAGATTGAAGCTGAAGTTAAGACCGCGATGCGAGCTCGATATAAACAACGCCTTGGTGTATTGCGTCTGGTCATGTCAGAGTTCAAGAAAATCGAGGTTGATGAGCGAATTGAATTAGATGATTCGCGTGTTCTGACTATTCTCGACAAGATGACAAAGCAAAGGAAAGATTCACTGACCCAATTTGAGGCAGCCGGAAGGGATGACCTGGTAGACCAGGAAAGTTTTGAGCTGGACCTTTTGAGAGAATTCATGCCGCAACCGCTTTCGCCACAGGAAGTATCTTCAATAGTCGAAGATACCATTGCTGAGGCAGGTGCTACTTCTATAAAGGATATGGGGAAAGTCATGGGCCCGTTGAAAGCCAGGGTCCAGGGTCGCGCTGATATGGGTGAAATAGGCGCCCTCGTAAAAGCCAAGCTTAGCTAGCTCTTTTTCGTTTTCTGATATTGCGCGGGCTATTCCTTCCGCAAGTGATTATTTTCTACACCCAGCGCTACTATTGCCTTGCGATAACTCGCTGAATTTCTCGATTTACGGACAGGAACTAGCTGGCTTTACCCAATCCCGTCAGATCCTTGATCAATCGCTTGCACTCAACTTGCTTGAGTGACATTCTTTTTTATTAGCCCATTTTCGGTGCCACTGTGATCTCGCCAGAATTCATTGAGGAAGTGTTGTCGCGAGTCGACATCGTGGAAATCATAGAACCTCGCGTGGCCTTAAAGAAGACTGGCCAAAACTATTCTGGCCTGTGCCCGTTTCATACTGAAAAGACGCCATCTTTTTCCGTTAGCCAGGAAAAGCAGTTCTACTATTGTTTTGGTTGCCAGGTGTCAGGGAGTGCACTTAAATTCCTTATGGAGTTTGAGCGGATGGAGTTCATTCCAGCAGTAGAAATGCTGGCGGAGCGGGTTGGGCTCGAGGTACCGAAGAGTGACCAGCAGGCTTCAACAGAGACCACCAGGCGCCGTAAGACTATTTTTGAGATTCTGGGCCAGGCATCTGCCTACTATTGTGAACAACTGCGTGAGCACCCCTCAAAGGAACGAGCCGTTGGATATCTGAAAAATCGCGGCCTCTCTGGGGAAATCGCGCGGGATTTCGCCCTGGGGTATTCACCGCCCGGCTGGAACAATTTATATGACGCGCTTGCCAACAGTAACTTCGATCGGGACCTGCTCATTGAATCGGGAATGGTGATCGAGAACGAAGACAAAACCTACGATCGTTTTCGAGAGCGGATTATGTTCCCTATTCGGGATTTGCGCGGTAGAACCATCGCTTTTGGCGGGCGGATTATCGGTGATGGCAAGCCGAAATACCTGAACTCGCCAGAGACGCCGGTGTTTCACAAGGGGCGCGAGCTTTACGGTCTTTTTGAAGCGAGAAAGAGAAACGCCAAACTGACCAGGGTGCTGGTCGTTGAAGGCTATATGGACGTCGTTGCCCTGGCTCAATTTGGCATTGGCTACTCGGTGGCGACGCTCGGAACTGCAACCAGTAAAGAGCATATTGAGCGTATTTATAGGTTGGTGCCCCAGATTGTCTTTTGTTTCGACGGGGACAGCGCGGGTAGAAGCGCTGCCTGGAAAGCATTACTGGTGACATTGGCGGCGATGTCCGATGGGCGGAGCGCAAAATTTCTCTTTTTACCCGATGGAGATGACCCTGATACCCTCATTCGTAGAGAGGGAAAGGACAAGTTTGAGTTGCGCCTGGAAAGAGCCGCCCCACTTGATGCATTCTTTTTTTCGAACCTTGAATCAGACCTGGATCCAGATTCTATCGAGGGCAAGGCAACCCTGAGCAAGCTGGCCATGCCGCTGTTGAGCAGCATCCCTGAAGGTGTCTTTAAGCAACTCATGATCGATGCCCTGGCGACCAAGACCGGCCTTGAAGCCGGCAGGCTGATTCAGGCAGCAGGGCAGGAACAGAAAGTTGCGATATCACCAACTTCGAGCCCGCCCCAGAGGGCTCCTGCCTATGAGAAAAGGCGCACTGAAGGCCCAGGCCTGGCTGAGTTAGCCCTGTCGATGCTTGTTAAGCAACCGGAGTTGTCCCAGGAATTCGAGGATTCTTCCTATGAGCAGTTGCGGCAGAACCCTGAAGCTCAGTTTTTTGGCGAAATTGCCCTGGTTATTCGCCAGCAGGAGCTACTATCACCAGGATTGTTACTGGGTCATTTTCAGGGTAAAGCCGAATTTAAGGCTATCCGGTCTGCCATGGATCAGGAGCAGTTACTGGATGTTTCGGAACTGCGGGAGGAGTTTAAAGGTACCGTCAGCACCTTGTTGGACAGGTTTGAAACTCAATTAAAACAAGAACTTAAAAAGCAATTGATCAATAAACCATTTTCAGAACTTAATCCTGATGAGCGCCAGCTCATCAAGGACAATACCCACCCAAAATCCCAATCATGAAGATATCTCCATAATATCTGCGCGGGAAACACCAATCAAAACAGTAACTTGGAGTGGAAACCTGTCATTTCCCTCGCTATAATAACTGGTTCTTCTTTTTCACTTATTTAATTCGAAGAGGTTACATGTCGAGCGGATTAGCGCAACAACAATCACGATTAAAAGATCTTATCAGCAAGGGTAGAGAACAGGGATATCTCACTTACGGTGAGGTTAATGACCACCTTCCGAACGACATATCTGATCCGGAGCAGATCGAAGATATCATTGGCATGATCAATGACATGGGCATCACGGTACATGAAACCGCCCCCGAAACCGACGACATTATGGAGGAGGTTGATTCCACCGACGAATTAGCAGCGGAAGAAGCAGCTGCAGTACTGGTCGCTGTCGAAAGCGAAGTTGGTCGAACCACTGATCCCGTGCGTATGTATATGCGTGAAATGGGGACGGTTGAGCTGCTGACGCGGGAAGGCGAAATTGTTATAGCAAAACGGATTGAAGAAGGGATCAGAGATGTTCTGCATGCCTCAGCCCAGTTCCCCGGTGTCGTTCCAATTGCCCTTGAAGAATATGATGCAAGCCAGGAAGAAGAAGGCAAACTCCTGGACATCATTATTGGTTTCCTCGATCCGGCTGATCATGTTCCACCTGCAGCACAGGTTGTGCCGGGGCAGCAGAAAGAAACGGATGATGATGAGGAAGAGGATAAGGGCCCCGATGCGGGAATGGCCGCTGAGCGGTTCAAGAAGCTGCTAAGGCAGTACAGAAAGACAGAACGTGCGATCAAAAAGCACGGTCGAGGTTCAGATATAGTCAACAAGGATCTGGCCGCTCTGGGTGATGCATTCCAGTTCTTCAAATTTGTGCCAAAAAAGTACGACAGAATGGTCGTAATCCCAAGAGAAGTACACGGGGAAATCAGGCGCCAGGAACGGCACATAATGAATACGTGTATCCGCCGTGCAAAGATGTCCAGAAAAGTCTTCATGCAGAAGTTCCCGGGAAAAGAAGCTGATCTCAAATGGTGTGGCAGGCAGATAAAGGCTGGCCATGATGGTCTGAAGAAATTTGAAGAAGAAATTGTTCGTGCACAAAAACGCATCAAGCAGGCATCCGAACGAGTTGGTATGAGTGTTACGGAGATCAGAGATATTAATCGCCGTATGTCGATAGGTGAGGCAAAGGCACGGCGAGCCAAAAAGGATATGGTTGAAGCTAACCTGCGGCTGGTTATTTCGATTGCCAAGAAGTATACGAACAGGGGCTTGCAGTTTCTTGATCTGATTCAGGAAGGCAATATTGGCCTGATGAAAGCCGTTGATAAGTTTGAATATCGACGTGGGTACAAATTTTCAACCTACGCGACATGGTGGATCCGTCAGGCAATAACTCGCTCGATTGCCGACCAGGCTCGAACCATTAGAATCCCTGTGCACATGATCGAAACCATTAACAAGTTGTCCAGAGTCTCAAGGCAGATGCTCCAGGAGATGGGTCGGGAGCCCACGCCGGAAGAACTTGGTGAAAGAATGGAAATGCCGGAAGACAAGGTTCGTCGTGTTCTGAAGATTGCGAAAGAGCCTATTTCCATGGAAACTCCCATTGGTGATGATGAAGATTCTCATCTCGGTGATTTCCTTGATTCAGACTCCAACCTGGGTGAGGGTGCAAGTGTTGGTTCTCCCGTTGAGTCCGCAACAGATGAAGGACTGCGCGAAGCAACCCGTGGTGTCCTGTCTGGTTTGACCGCCAGGGAAGCAAAAGTTTTGCGTATGCGTTTCGGTATTGAAATGAATACCGACCACACCCTTGAGGAGGTCGGCAAACAGTTTGATGTCACACGTGAAAGAATTCGCCAGATTGAAGCGAAGGCGCTGCGTAAATTGCGACATCCGACTCGCTCTGATCATCTCAAGAGCTTCCTGGACGAGACATCTTAAGACAGAATTAACTCTCTGCGCTGATTGAGCGGGCTGAAAATTTGCTGTTGAAGCAAGATTCTCTGTCTGCTTATTTAGCTTTTCTGCTTGAAAATTATGCCAGTGAAACTCTGGCGTTCAGTGATAGAATAGTGTGACAAAGGGCCTGTAGCTCAGTTGGTTAGTAGCAGTGGACTCATAATCCATTGGTCGAAGGTTCAAGTCCTTCCGGGCCCACCATATAAATAGCGGCTTTCAGCCCATATTCCCATCCCACCTTTAGACAACACCTCTTAATGCTGGCAGTTGCGCTGGCAGTTAAGGCGGAGTTGCGCACAACTAGCGCTAGTAAGTATTAAACTGTCTAATCTTCAGATTATCGGGAAGATAAATTCCAAAATTCATGGAGCAGTTTAGAGTCTTTGAGTTGTGTCGGTAAACACGTTGCGTTCCATTAAAACTTCGTGCTTGTGAAATGATCTCCATCACAATTAGTCCTCCGCCCAAAGGCCTGCTTTTTCCATAGATTGAGAGTAGGGCTCGCGTGCGAACCAGAGAAGTAAGACCCCCAAGAGACCGAAAAAACAGGTCATGCTAATCATGGAATATCTAATCCCTTGGGTGCCAGGAAAAATATACTCGTTAAATGCTCCAGCGAGAGGAGGTCCAAAAAACATGCCCATTGCGCCAACGAGCATATAAACAGCCGCTACTCGCGCCCTTAGTTGTGGAGGTGTAATAACTGGAAGCGCACCGGCGGCTATACCAAAGGGAGAATTGACAGCTAGCAGCGCCGGTGCGTAAAAGATAAACGCCCATGTGGCTGTAGGTGCTAGCTGGATCAGCAAAACTGCAGGGATGGTGAGGATGCCACTAATCATTCCCGCGGTCATGTTTGCATCTTTGTGTCCGCGATCCGTCAAAATTTTGGCAAGATAGGCGACCAAAAGTGGACCCATTGGACCAAAAACCATAAAGATCCAACCAAAGGTCTGCGATGCTTCGGCCGCCGGCACACCATGGACTCTGACAAAAAAAGTAATACTCCAAAATACAAAGGCATATCCGGTGAGTACCAAAGAGACAAAGCCAAGGTGATGAAAGATCAAAGTACGAAAATTTTCTTTATAAAATGCGACAAGTTCCGACGTACTAGTTGTATTGGTTTCTGAGGCCATAGAAGGCCGTCTTCTCGGTTCCTTGATTAAAAGAAAAAAAGCCGCAAGGAACATTCCTGGCACGCCGACGTAAACAAAAGTTTGTTGCCATGGTTTTAAGGCGCCGAAGAAAGGCAAAACCATCGGTTCAGTTTGCTCTATCATATTGAGTACAAAGCCGCCGATCACAAAGGCGATACCAGTACCGATGATTGGACCTGTTTGGAAAATGCTTAATGCAAGAGGAATATCTTTGCGGGGGAAATAATCGCCAATAAGAGATGTTGCTGATGGGGTCAGTGTTGCTTCCCCTACGCCCACTCCAATTCGTGCGAAAAATATTTGCCAGTAACTTCGTGTCAAACCGCAAGCGATGGTAAGCAACGACCATAGAAATATTCCTATAGCAATTATGTGTTTTCGGCTTTTCTTGTCAGCAAGTGAGGCTATCGGTATCGCTGCAATCGCGTAAAATAATGCAAAAACGCCATAAAGCCAGCCGATTTCGGTATCTCCCACGCCAAGGTCTTCCTTCATAGGCCCAACGACAATCGCTACTACCTGGCGGTCAATGAAAGCGATCAAAGAGGCGAGGATTAAGACAAAAACGATGAACCAAGCATATTTTCGGTTTGGATATGGGAGCTGATTATTGATAGCGCGGCTTCTTTAAGTTTTTTGGAATTTTGACTTTCGCAGTAAAAGCATTCGAAGTGCAACCCCAACTTCTGCTTTAATAGTGCCATAAATTAAAAATTTTTTTAACACTACAGAGAGGTGAATAGAAATGTCCAGACGACTAGAGGGAAAAGTTGCAGCTATTACCGGAGCTGCAAGCGGTTTTGGTGCTGGTGCGACAAGGCGCTTTATTGAGGAAGGTGGCAAAGTCGTTATGGGAGATATTCAGGACGACGCTGGTCAATGGTCGCAGAATCAAGTTGAGATATGCGCATCTCG
This sequence comes from Gammaproteobacteria bacterium, assembly GCA_002725995.1. Lineage (GTDB taxonomy): Bacteria > Pseudomonadota > Gammaproteobacteria > Pseudomonadales > Azotimanducaceae. The sequence goes on along the minus strand of PBRQ01000018.1, from coordinate 730 downwards.
GAGGGAGTAACCCTCCGATCATAATAATTCATGGCAACCAGACAGAAAAAATTCCAAAGGCCTATGAACGGTATTTGACGCACCAGTTCGTTCAAGCCCTGAAGTTAAAAGGAACTCCTCTGAGAGTGGAATTTCGTACTTCAAATAATCCTTTTAAGGGTGAGAATAAAGGTCCTGGTCCTCAGGACCGCGGTCGAAAAGGGTCAATAACAGGTGTTAGAAAGAAGTTATAAACAAGAGATAAACAAAAGATAAACAAAAGCTATAGTTAATCCTTCTGATGAAGGAATAGTTCGGGGTCTACTCGAGCATCGTTCAAGCTTACGCTCCAGTGAAGATGGGCTCCAGTGACACGTCCGGTTGTGCCAACTTCTCCGATGAGGTCTTTTCTTTGGATTAGGTCGCCTACCTTCACCTCAATCCTGCTCATGTGGCAGTACATCGTTATCAAACCCTGCCCATGGTCAAGCATGACTGTATTACCGTTAAAAAAATAGTTGCCTAGTGCAACAACCGTTCCAGGTGACGGTGCGAAAATGGGTGTGCCCTCGGGGGCAGCAATGTCCATACCACTGTGGGGTTTTCTTGGTTGAATGTTAAGTACTCGTCTTAAACCGAAAGAGGAAGATTTAATTCCTTGAACAGGTAAATCAAAGTAAGTCTCTACAGTCTTAAGTGGTTCAAAGTGATTGAACATTGCATCCATTTCTCTACGTTCTGAGGTGTCCCC
>PBRQ01000017.1 GCA_002725995.1 Gammaproteobacteria bacterium | reverse complement strand
TGTTTCATCTCAACTCCTCACGTTAGGATGAACAAAAACTCTCCTTTAAACCAGTGCTATATCTGTTCCATAGGTGCTGACGGGGTACACTGCGCTATTCAACCATGCACTAATTCTTCTCCAACTCATCTCTCTCTCATACTTCATGTAAGAGATAAGATTAAAGAGAATCATCTGTCTTTGAGAGTAGTTATCTTCGTATGTGAGAAGTCGATTATTTTGAACTGAAACGCAGAATCTGATGTTGCAAAATCTGCGTTTAAACTCATTCGACAGTCACGGACTTGGCCAGGTTTCGGGGCTGATCGACATCTGTACCCTTAAAAACAGCAACATGATACGCCAGGAGCTGCATAGGCAGGACATAGGCAAGTGGTGAAATGATGTTATGACATGCCGGCAAATGAAGAATGGTCGTATTCGAATCATCAGGGAATCGACTGCTTTGATGGGCAAAAATATAGAGCTCTCCACCTCTTGCGCGGACTTCCTGAAGGTTCGACTTGAGTTTCTCCAGTAGATCATCATCCGGCGCAACGGCTATGACGGGCATGTCATCATCTACCAGCGCCAGGGGTCCGTGTTTCAGTTCACCAGCAGGATAGCCCTCCGCATGAATATACGAGATTTCCTTCAACTTGAGGGCGCCTTCCAGCGCAATGGGGTAGTTGGTTCCCCTGCCTAAAAAGAGAGCATGGTGTTTCTCAACAAATCTTTCGGCGATATTTTCAATTTGACTATCCAGCTTCAGAACCTGCTCAAGCAAATCCGGTGTCTCCGATAGGGCTGCAACAATCTCCTTCTGTTCGTCCTCTGACAATCCATTATGCCTGCCCAGCGCAACGACAAGCAGCAACAGGTCAGCCAGCTGATTTGTGAATGCCTTCGTGGACGCAACACAAATCTCTAGCCCCGCCTTGATCATCAGACAAAAATCGGATTCTCTAACCAGCGAACTATTTGCAACATTACACAGGCAAAGGCTGGCCAGGTATCGACTGTCAGTAGCGTTTCGCAACGCAGCCAGCGTATCAGCGGTTTCACCTGACTGGGAGATCGTAACCAGCAATGTATCCTCAAGAACGGCTACCTTCCGGTAACGAAGCTCGCTAGCAATTTCAACGCTGCAGGGAAGCCCTGCAATCTGTTCGAACCAGTATCGCGCCACCAGCCCCGTGTAATAGCTGCTCCCACAGGCAACTATCCGAATTGCCTTGACCTTGGCAAACATATCACCTGCACCAACACCAAATGCACTATCCAAGACCCGCCCATCTGAAATCCTTCCCTGAAGAGTCTGTCTTAGTGCATCTGGCTGATCGAAAATTTCCTTGAGCATGAAATGGCGGTAATTTCCCTTGTCACCTGTCTCATGCTGATCATCAAGTTTAACTGCCCTGTTTTCAACGGAGGCCCTGTTATGGCCAAAAATAGAAATCTCTTCCGCTGATAATTCAACAATTTCGCCTTCTTCAAGGAAAATGAATCGATCGGTTACAGGGCGAAGCGCCTGCGGGTCCGACGCTACAAAATTCTCTCCAATGCCAAGACCAACTACCAGCGGACTGCCAACTCGGGCCGCCAGCAAAATACCAGGATAGTCCGTATGCTGGACAACAATGGCATATGCACCATGCAGCCTATCCAATACAGCATCTACACCTTCTCTGAAATCACTACATTTTTCGATTTCCCGGGCGAGAAGGTGCGCGATTACTTCCGTGTCAGTTTCTGAAACAAAGGAATACCCATCCTGCTGCAACTCAGCTCGGAGTGCTTCATGATTTTCCACTATGCCATTATGAACAACACTGATCTTGTCTCCGGAGACATGTGGATGCGCATTATTCTCAGAGGGGCTGCCGTGGGTCGCCCAGCGTGTGTGGGCGATGCCAACATGTCCACCTGGTCTATTGTCCTGGCAGGCGCTGTGCAACTCACTGACTTTGCCTAATCTTCGAATTCTCTGCAGGCCGGCACTTTCACCGTATACGGAAAGACCCGCTGAATCATATCCCCTGTATTCCAGTCTTTGCAGCCCTTCCAACAGAATGCCTGCTACATCGCGATGCGTGACTGCTCCGACAATTCCGCACACGCTACCGGTCCAAAGAAGAACAAGGATGAGGCACTAATCTCATCGCTTTTTTGGTCTCTTCCATTGAGTGATTGTCTTTTGCCTGGTACGACTAACCGCCAGCACATTATCATCAACATTGCTTGTAATAGTAGAGCCTGCGCCGATAGACGATCCTTCTCCAATGGTAACGGGTGCAACAAGAGCAGTATTAGAACCGACAAAAACATGATCTTTGATATGCGTCTCAAACTTGTTCACACCATCATAGTTACAGGTAATGGTTCCCGCGCCTATGTTCACTGAGCGCCCGATAGTGCTGTCTCCAAGGTAGGAAAGGTGACTGGCCTTCGTCCCTTCACCCAGTGTGCTCTTTTTAACTTCGACAAAATTGCCGACTGCCGATTCGCTTTTTAAATGAGTTCCGGGACGTAGCCTGGCGAAAGGGCCAACCCTGCAACCATTATCTATCGTCGTTTCTTCAATTACAGAATTAGCCTTGATAACAGAATCTTGTCCAATTTTGCTGTCCGTGATTACGCAATTAGGTCCTATTGTGGCGCCATCCGCGATTTCCACCTTTCCTTCTAGGATTACATTGACGTCAATTACAACATCCTTGCCGACCGTCAATTCACCTCTGAGGTCGAACCGGTTTGGATCGATTATGTGGACACCCCGATCCATGAACTCGCGGGCATTTTTGAGCTGGTGCTCTCTTTCCAATGCCGCCAGTTGTTCAAAAGTATTGATTCCTGTCACTTCAATTGCCTCCGAAGCTTTGTGGGCGGATACCCTGCAACCAGATTTTGCTGCGATCGCGACAATATCAGTCAGCAGATATTCACCTTGATCATTGTCATTATCCAGACTTGAGAGCCATTTTTGTAATAGAGATGAAGTTGCGATCATACAGCCCGTATTGATCTCTTTGATGGCCTTTTGCTCCTCCGTCGCATCACGTTCCTCGACAATCGCTGAAACGTTTCCAGTCGCATCCCTCACAATTCTTCCATAGTTGAAGGGTTCAATCATATCAACGCTTAGTACGCCAAGGTCACACTCTAGTCCCACCAGTGCCTCTAGGGTGGTGGATGTAATGAGCGGCGCGTCACCAAGCAAAATGATTACCCTTGAATCCGGGGCAAAATGCTCCGTTGCCTGCACCACAGCATGTCCCGTACCGAGTCTTTTCTCCTGCATGACCCAGTTAACATCTTCTTCCGGGAACGCTGACTTGACCTGCTCTGCCTCCTGACCAATAACAACATGAACGCGGGATAGTCCACAGGCTTTGACGGTTCTCAACAAATGAAATAGTAGTGGTCGGCCGGCAAATTGGTGAAGAACTTTTGGTCGCTGGGAGTGCATCCTGGATCCCTTTCCAGCGGCTAGAATGCAAACTTCGATGCTTTTATCCGACATCTGGAGAGTTTACCTTTATATGTGCCTTCCGACAGAAAAAGTGACTGCTTTTAAGCCAATCACAAAAAAGGCGACTTTCGCCGCCTTCATCAGATACCCATTTAGGGCTACTTTTTCCTTTCACGAAATTTACGGATGGTTCTCAACATGGCAGCCTGCTCCTGCAGGTCCGATGACACCCTGGCAAAGTCCACATCAGATTTCTGATCCGCAAGTTCCTGCTCGGCTCTTCTCTGTGACTCTAGTGCCGCAGCCTCATCCAGATCATCTGCGCGCAGGGCAGTGTCAGCTAAAATGGTAATCGACGTTGGTTGGACTTCTATGAAACCACCGGAGGCAAAATAGATCTGCTCTTCACCGCCCTCAAGTATTAGTCGAACCGGGCCCGGTTTCACACCGCTTAATAGTGGTGTATGACCCGGTAGTATCCCGAGTTCCCCGATAGTCCCGGTGGCGACAACCATCTCGACCTGCCCCGAGAAAATCTCCTCCTCGGCGCTGACGATGCTGCAATTAACGGTAGATGCCATAGTTCCTATTTCCCCGACTGCTCTCTGCTAAAGCGTCTTCGCTTTTTCAACAGCCTGTTCAATGTTACCAACCATACTGAATGCAGCTTCGGGCAGATCGTCGTATTCACCTTCAAGAATTCCCTTAAAACTCCTGATGGTGTCCGCAAGTGGTACATACTCCCCGGGTTGCCCAGTGAAGACTTCCGCCACGTGCATGGGTTGTGAAAAGAACTGGCTCACTTTCCGCGCCCGGTAAACGGTTAATTTATCTTCTTCAGATAATTCATCCATACCGAGAATAGCGATAATGTCTTTCAATTCCTTGTATTTTTGCAGAACACCCTGCACTCCCTGCGCAACACCATAATGTTCTTCACCCACAACGAGGGGGTCGAGCTGGCGAGAGCTTGAATCCAGCGGATCTACTGCCGGATATATGCCAAGGGATGCAATATCCCGTGACAGAGTAACAGTAGAGTCAAGGTGCGCGAATGTCGTTGCAGGTGATGGGTCTGTCAGGTCATCAGCCGGAACATAGACTGCCTGAATCGATGTGATTGACCCGTCTTTAGTCGTTGTAATTCTTTCCTGCAGCACACCCATTTCTTCGGCCAGCGTCGGCTGGTATCCCACTGCAGACGGCATGCGTCCCAGTAGTGCAGAAACCTCCGTTCCCGCCAGTGTGTAACGATAGATGTTGTCAATAAATAACAGTACGTCTTTACCATCGTCACGAAACTTCTCGGCCATAGTCAGTCCGGACAAACCTACCCGAAGTCTGTTTCCAGGTGGTTCGTTCATCTGCCCAAATACCATCGCTATCTTGTCGATAACGCCTGCTTCCTGCATCTCGTGGTAGAAGTCATTACCTTCCCGGGTCCTTTCTCCAACCCCAGCAAATACAGATAAACCACTATGTTCTGTGGCGATATTGTTGATGAGCTCAAGCATGGTTACTGTTTTACCCACACCAGCACCACCGAACAAACCAACCTTCCCGCCCTTGGCAAAAGGACAGATCAGATCAATCACCTTTACTCCGGTTTCCAGCAGATCACGACCACCGGATTGTTCTTCGAAGGAAGGTGGCTTACGGTGAATCGGCATACGTTGCTTTTCACCAATGGGTCCACGCTCATCAATTGGATTGCCCAGTACATCCATAATTCGGCCTAGTGTCTCTTCACCGACCGGAACCGAGATTGGATTTTTCGTATTACTTACTTCAAGTCCACGACTGATACCTTCAGAACTACCCATTGCTATCGTTCTGACGACTCCATCACCCAGTTGCTGTTGTACTTCCAACGTAAGCTCAGCTGCCTCAACCGTCAGGGCATCATAGACCTTTGGAACTTCCTCACGGGGAAACTCCACATCAATGACGGCACCAATGACACTTACTATACGTCCGCTACCCATTGCTTTTTCCTCTTATCTTAACCATGCGGTAAGTGTTCCGGGCTATACAGCCGCCGCACCACCTACTATCTCTGATAATTCTTGTGTAATTGCTGCTTGTCTGGCGTTATTCATGATGAGTTCCAGTTCATCAATCAACTCGCCAGCATTTTCTGTCGCGCTCTTCATGGCAATCATTTTCGCCGCCTGCTCACAGGCCACATTCTCTACAACCGCCTGATAAACCTGTGCTTCAAGAAAACGCGCTATTAATCCCTCAACCAACTGCCTGGCATCCGGTTCGTAAATATAGTCCCAACGATGTTTCAACCCTTCATCCTCATCCGGGTCCAGTGGAACCAGTTGTCTGATGGCGGGTGTCTGTGTCATGGTGTTGATGAACACATTATTCGCCAGGTAGATCTTGTCTACTTGTCCTTCTTCGAACAAATCCAGCATCACCTTAATGCTACCAATCAAGTCACTGACCGCTGGAGTTTCACTAACATGATTGCTAGCGGCGATGACATTTCCACCATAGCTCTTGAAGAATTGCACACCTTTGTTGCCAATCAGGCACAAATCAACCTCGATATCCTGGTCTACCCATTTCTTGATATCCAGAACGACTGCCTTAAGCAGATTAATATTCAACCCACCACACAACCCTTTATCAGTCGTTATAATGATGAACCCAACTCGCCTAATTTCTCGTTCATGCATAAAGTGGTGGCGATATTCAGGAGAAGCATTAGCGACATGACTGATCACAGCACGAATTTCATCAGAATAAGGGCGGCCCAATGCCATTCTTTCCTGTGCCTTTCGCATCTTACTTGCAGCCACCATCTCCATCGCGCTGGTGATTTTTTGCGTATTCTTGATGCTACCTATCTGTTTTCGAAGTTCTTTGGCGTTAGCCATGCGTATTCCCGTTAGCGCTTATTCGTTTTGGTCTTCGCCTTTACCAGGTTTGAGTTGATTTGAAGGTTTCAAGGGCCTTCTTCATTGCCGCTACCACTTCATCCGTATAGGCACCCTGTTCATTGACTTCCTTCATAAAGTCAGCCTGCTCAGAATTCATGTAGCTAATCAGAGCGCTTTCAAAATCAAGTATCTTCTCTACTTCTACGTCTTCAAGCATTCCCTCGTTGGCAGCGAATAGAACAACGCCCATCTCTGCCACTGTCATGGGTGCATATTGTTTCTGCTTCATCAACTCATTGATGCGCTCCCCATGTTCAAGCTGTCTTCTGGTTGCATCGTCAAGGTCGGAGGCAAATTGAGAGAAAGCGGCCAGTTCCCGGTATTGGGCAAGCGCGAGCTTGATTCCACCAGAAATCTTGGACATAAATTTGACCTGTGCATCTCCACCAACCCGGGAAACTGATATACCGGGATTCATAGCGGGGCGCTCACCAGCATTGAACTTGTCTGATTCAAGGAAAATCTGACCGTCAGTAATAGAAATTACGTTGGTAGGCACAAATGCCGAAACATCACCTGCCTGAGTTTCAATGATGGGTAGTGCAGTCAGTGATCCTGTCTTTCCTTTGACTTCACCACCAGTCACCTTCTCTACGTAGTCTGCATTAACTCTGGCAGCTCTTTCCAATAACCTGGAGTGCAGGTAAAAAACATCACCCGGATAAGCCTCTCGACCCGGTGGACGACGCAACAGCAGTGAAATCTGACGATAGGCCCATGCCTGCTTGGTAAGGTCATCATAAATAATCAAGGCATCTTCACCACGGTCGCGGAAGTATTCTCCCATGGCACAGCCGGAGTAAGCAGCGATATATTGCATTGGCGCCGGATCAGAAGCACCGGCCGCAACGATAATTGTATTTTCCATCGCTCCGTGTTCTTCCAGGATCCGGACAACATTGGCGATAGATGAGAATTTCTGACCAATGGCAACATAGACACACTTAATGCCAGACGCCTGTTGATTGATGATCGTATCAATCGCGATTGCAGTCTTACCTGTCTGGCGGTCACCAATAATCAATTCCCTTTGCCCACGTCCAACCGGAATCATTGAGTCGATACATTTGAGTCCGGTCTGTACTGGTTGGTCTACATGCTGTCTATCAATTACACCAGGAGCAACCTTTTCAACGGGTGATGTTTGAGAAGCGTTCAAAGGTCCCTTACCGTCGATAGGGTTACCTAATGAGTCAACGACCCTACCCAATAACTCGGTTCCAGTTGGTACTTCAAGAATGCGGCCCGTACATCTGGCTGTTTGACCTTCTTTCAGTGACTTGTAATCACCCAGTACAACAGCACCGACAGAATCTCTTTCCAGGTTAAGCGCGAAGCCAAAAAGATTATCGGGAAATTCAATCATTTCACCATTTTGAACATCAGCCAGCCCATGTATTCGCACGATACCGTCAGAAACGCTGACTATCGTGCCTTCATTACGAGCCTCAGTAGTAACATCAAGCTTTTCTATTCGCTGCTTAATGATCTCGCTGATTTCGGAAGGATTCAGTTGTTGCATGTTCCGTTCCTCGGAAAATTAATAGTATTCAAGTTGTTCAAATAAATTTCGCTCTCACCGAGAGCGACGTGTTAACCAAGTACATTCGACAATTTCTGTATTTTGCCTCTCACAGAATCATCAATAACCGTGTCTTCAGCTTTGATCACTACCCCGCCAATAAGGCTCTTATCTATGCTGGTTTCCAGATTTATGTCACGCTGCAGCCTTGTGTTTAGAGCTTTTGACAACGCACCTTTTTCACTCTGTGTTACTTCAAAGGCACTGGATACTTCGACATCCATCGTCTTCTCATGATTTGCCTTAAGCAGTTCAAACATCTCGGCGATATTGGGTAACAGTTCTACTCGAGAGTAAGCGGAGAGCACTGCTACAAAATTACGGCCCTCCTCGCTAAGCTCATCACCCATTACAGTAATCAGTAAATCCGATCCCTGCTCATCTGAAAGCGATGGGTCATCTAGTGCCCGACGAACAATATCCTCTCTGGCAGTAGCAGCAAGCAGTGACAACATTCGTGACCAGGCAACAAGCCCGTCAACCTGGTCAAGGGCAAAAGAGAACGCCGCCCTGGCATAGGGTCTGGCTATTGTTGCAAGTTCTGTTTCAGCCATCTAAAGAGTATCCTTACAATTGCGCCGATAGCCGGTTCAACATTTCAGAATGTTCAGCCTGGTTAATCGTGTTTTCAAGGATCTTCTCTGCACCTTCAATTGCAAGCTCGCCTACACGAGCGCGAAGCTCCTCTCTGGCACGGCTGATTTCCTGATCTATTTCTGCCTGGGCGCCATGAATTATGCGATCGGCTTCTTCCCTGCCTTGTCCTTTCGCATCTTCAACAATTTGGCTTGCCCGGTTCCTTGCCTGAACGATCAATTCTGCCGCCTGTTTCTTGGCATCATCAAGCTCAGTTGCAGCTGAAGCGCTCGCCGCCTCCAGTTTCATTTCTGCAGCCACCGCATTATCCAGCCCAGTAGCGATTAGCTTCTGGCGCTCACGCATGGCTTCGCCAATATAAGGCCAGACAAACTTCATACAGAAAACCACGAACATGACGAACGAAATAAGTTGGCCAAGCATCGTAAGGTTAATATTCACTGTTCACCCCGAATAGATTAGTAAAGGATTGCCAGCGAACCTAAACGGCAAAGATCATATACAGCGATATACCAACCGCGATAATGGGTACCGCGTCAACCAATGCTAGGGCAATGAACAATTGTGTCATTAACATGGGTTGAAGCTCCGGCTGTCTGGCTACGCCTTCCAGGTACTTACCCCCGAGCATACCAATTCCTAGACCACTACCGATGGCGCCGAGGCCCATCAATATGCCACCAGCGATATAGATAAGTGATTGTTCCATTACGTACTCCTGCTGTTAATCGTTTAAAACCTTAATGTTCACCCGTCTCATGTGCCTGCGTCAGATAGACGATAGTCAGAATCATGAATACGAATGCCTGTAAACAAATAATCAAAATGTGAAAGATCGCCCAGGGCAATGACAGCGCCCACTGTGCATAAAACGGCAACAGGGCGATCAGGATAAAAATCATTTCTCCCGCGTACAAATTGCCGAATAAACGCAATCCATGTGAAAGCGGTTTGGCAATCATGTCAACGAATTCGAGAATAAAATTGAACCAGTACATACTCCAATGAGGAATTGGGTGTGTAACCAGGCTGGCACCAAATTTGATCGGTCCCTTGATCTTCAGGTTATAGTAAATAACCAGCACAAAAACGCCAAGGGACATCCCAAGTGTTGCATTGGGATCAGTTGTCGCCACAACCTTGAAATAAGGTATACCTGCCAACTGCGCAGCATGCGGGATGAAGTCAACCGGCACGAGATCCATCAAATTCATCAGAAATACCCAGATCAGTATCGTTAAAGACAAGGGGCCAATGATGGGGTTAGGTCGATTGCCAAATACCTGGGCGATATTGTCATCCACAAATTCGACCGCAATTTCACAGCAATTCTGTAAAGTGCCAGGCACGCCCGTGGTTACCTTTCGCGCTGCAGTTGCAAAGATGCCCAGAAAAAGGAAGCCCAGAAAAAGGGACCAGAACATGGTGTCTACATTGATTGCCCAAAAACCCATTTCCGTAAGATCGTCTGCTCCATGGGCAAAACCCCAGTGACCATCTTCAAACCTGCCATAGGTAAGATTAGTCAGGTGATGCTGAATGTACTCTGCTGATGTAAGCGTATCGCCTGCCATATTCCTTATCTGATCCTAAATGCCTGATCCCAAATCCAATTTAACTGCTTTGCTTTCCTGCATATCGCCGCCGCCTGGCCATCGCCTCTATTGCGGGAACGGCTATATATACTAACTGCAGCCCGATAAACGCAGCAAAGAAGAGGAGCTTATTAAGCGTCTCAACCAGCACAAAGGTTGCTAAAAACAACACCGCGCTCAAACCGAACTTTATTAACTCTCTTCGTATAACGGGACTTAAGCCAACATCAGTTGGCAAGGTTTCCAGCGAACCCTGTTTGGCCACCAACCCGCGTGCAGCTACGTAGCCCGGTATGATGCAAATGAGACCACCGAGCATGACCGAATAGGCTGCAACCAAGCCAAACATCAAAAATATACCGGAAGCCAAAACAACCGCAATTATCTGCATCACGATTATTCGGTCGACCTGTGATTCAATATTTAGAAATGGCCCAAAATGCACTAGAACAAAGCTTTAACCGGCAAGTCTATCGCGGCAGCAGAGTATAGAGATTTACCGTGAGTCGTTCAACTTAAGCCGCTACTAATTTGCCGTATTTGGATTCTTTTTTTCCAATTAGATCGGATTTTGAGTAATTCTGCTCTCACAAATCCAAATCACCGAACAAACCGAGTATTCCATCAAATTCATCCAAGCTGCTGTAGCTGATAGTTAGCTTGCCGCTGCCTTTTACCGTGTGCCGAATAACGACAGGTTGTCCAAGTTTTTGGGAGATCTTCTCCTGCAGTTGACGGAGATCAGCATCACCTTTTTCCTTAATCTCCTTTTTCTGTTCCCCCGCCCCTTTAGCGAGCAGTTTCCTCACCAGCTCTTCTGCCTGGCGCACGTTGAGATGCCCTTCCACGATGTCTGCCACCACCTGCTCCTGGTGTACATCATCCAGGCTCAATAGGGCACGCGCATGCCCCATTTCAATTTCCCCAGCCGTTAGGAAGCGAACCACCCTCGGGGTCAAGTTCGCCAGGCGCAACATGTTCGTAACCGCGCTGCGACTCTTACCCACGGCTTCGGCCACCTGCTGGTGCGTCAGTTCAAATTCTTCTGCCAACCCCTGCAGGGCCCTAGACTCTTCCCAGGGGTTAAGATCTTCCCTCTGGATATTCTCGATCAGTGACATGGCAACCGCTGACCGATCATCAACATCGCGTACAATGGCTGGAATTTTATCCAATCCCGCCACCTGAGAAGCCCTCCAGCGTCTCTCTCCGGCAATAATCTCGTACCTTTCTTCGCCAAGTTGCCGCAGAATGATGGGCTGCATCATGCCCTGTGATCTGATTGAATCAGCCAATTCACTAATACCCTGCTCGTCAAAGCTCTTACGAGGCTGGTATTTTCCTGGCCTTATCCACTCGATCGGTATTTCATTCAATAGTTGTCGTGGCTCGGCAGCATTTGTCTTGGGACCAAGGAGTACATCAAGTCCCTTGCCCAACCCTCTCTTTTTAGGCGGCATTCGGCCCCCTTGCACTTACTTCATGGCGCCGTACCACTTCACCTGCCAATGCCAGGTAGGATTTCGAGCCCTTGGACTGTTTGTCGTAGAAAAGTATCGGGATACCAAAGCTCGGAGCTTCAGCAAGGCGCACGTTTCTAGGAATTACAGTGCGATAAACCTTATCGCTAAAATGTTCCAGCAACTGGGCAGATACCTCACGGGTTAGGCTGTTTCTTGGGTCGTACATGGTTCGAATAATGCCCTCTATATACAAATTTGGATTAAGCTGCATGGTAATTCTGTCAATTGTGTCGATCAAAGCAGACAATCCTTCAAGAGCATAGTACTCACATTGCATCGGTATCACGACACCATCTGCAGCAACCAGGCCATTGACCGTCAGTAAACTCAAGGATGGTGGACAGTCTATAATGATAAAGTCATATCTCTCTCTTATGGCATCGACCGATTTCTTTAGACAAAATTCCCTTTCCTCCATATCCAGCAGTTCGATCTCAGCGCCGGTTAACTCTGCGTTGGCCGCAAGCAGATCATAGCCCGCTGCTTCGGCATCAATTCTGGCTTCAAGGATCGGTCTTATACCAAGCAGGACTTCATACACAGAGCTTTCAACATCACGCTTGTCTATGCCACTACCCATGGTGGCATTCCCCTGGGGATCCAGGTCTACCAGCAGGACTCTTCTTTTCATTGCGGCCAGGGAAGCTGCCAGATTAACGCTGGTGGTGGTTTTGCCGACTCCACCCTTCTGGTTGGCAACTGCCAGTACAATACTCATCTAGCCTCTCGATACTCTAGTTTCTCGATACTTAAGTTCCACCAGGCATCTCTCAGCCCCAAGCAACGGCACTTCAATAGGAATCACCCGGCTCACCTGCAAGCAAGCGTCCAGCCCGAGCTCAGTGTCATGGTCTTGTTTGCCCTTCATCGCCAGAACATTTCCCTGAGTTCGAAGTAGGTGTGACACACTATCTGCAATAGTTTCCAGTGATGCAAAGGCTCTGCACAGCACATGGTCAAATTTCTTACCTTGGTATTGCTCTACTCTTTCCTGCACTACGGCAACATTTTCCAGTTCAAGATCAATCACAGCCTGCGTCATGAAGCGTGTCTTTTTTCCATTCGAGTCCAGCAGTATAAAGTTTTTGGCCGGATAGAGTATCGCCAGCGGGATACCCGGCAAACCTGCACCACTACCAACATCTATGATGCTACTACCCCCTATAAAGGGCGCTATCGACAACGAATCCAGTAGGTGCTGCACGACCATTTTCTCCGGTGCCTGGACAGCCGTCAGGTTGTACACCTGATTCCATCTGCACAACTGTTCGATGAATGCGGTTGACTTGGAAACAACATCATCCCCAAACGTAAATGAAAAATGATCCAACCCAGTCTGAATTAGGTCAGCTACCTTCATCTGCTAGACTTTTGCGGCCTGGTCGCTCCTTGCCTGCCCTTCGACGCTGCCAAATGCTGTTTCTTCAGATAGACGAGTAACAGGGAGATCGCCGCGTGAGTTACGCCTGCTACCCGCCCCGCCTGGCCGATTGTCGCTGGCCTGACCAGTTCCAGTTTCTGGCACACTTCATTGGAAAGGCCACTAATGGCTCCATATTCTATGAATTCGGGTATCGCCATTTCCTGCTGGGACTGGACCCGTTCAATTTCCTGCTGCTGCCTTGAAATATAGCCCTCATACTTACAATCGATTTCAACCTGCTCGGCCACTTCCTCTCCTGGCAAGTCCAGGTTCACTGCATCCAAAAGCGCCCCTACACTGACTCCAGGACGCTTTAGCAGCTCTAGTAGACTGTAGTCCCGGTTTAACCCCTGCCCAAGCATGGCCTCGACCGCTTCAGTGCCAGCACGTACAGTGGTTTCCCCCAGCGCACATTGCTGATGCTCAATGGCTTCCTCCTTCTCACAAAAATATCGCCATCGTCGTTCATCTACCAACCCCAGTTTTCTGCCTTGCTCAGTCAACCGTCTGTCAGCATTGTCCTGACGGAGGATTAGCCTGTACTCCGCACGGCTGGTAAACATGCGATAGGGTTCTCTGGTCCCCAGGGTTATCAGGTCATCTACCAACACACCCATATAGGCTTCATCCCGCCGAGGGCTCCACGCCTCTTCTCCCCGCGCTCGCCTGGCTGCATTAATTCCTGCAATCAGCCCCTGTGCTGCGGCTTCTTCGTAGCCGGTGGTGCCATTGATCTGCCCGGCAAAATAGAGTCCAGGCAAATGATGGGTTTCCAGTGAATTCTTCAAATCCCTTGGCTCAAAGAAATCATACTCGATGGCGTATCCTGGCCTTATAATATGTGCATTTTCGAAACCTTTTATGGTCCTTATAAAGGCCTCCTGGACATCAAATGGCAGGCTGGTTGAAATCCCATTTGGGTAAAGTTCAGTCGTTTTTAGCCCCTCTGGCTCTATAAATATCTGATGTGAGGACTTGTCCGCAAATCGCACTATTTTGTCTTCAATTGAAGGGCAATAACGAGGACCAACGCCGGCTATTTCCCCCGTATATAGTGGTGAACGATCAAGACCCGCGTGTATCAGCTGGTGAGTTTCTTCATTAGTGTGGGCAATAAAACAGGAAACCTGACGCGGATGATCGTCTCTCCTGGCCATATAGGACATTACTGGTCGAGGCTCGTCACCAGGCTGTTCTTCGAGCCCAGAGAAATCAACGGTGTTGCCATCAATTCGTGGTGGAGTCCCTGTTTTTAGGCGATCCACGGTAAAGGGAAATTCCCTCAGACGATCCGCAAGCCGGTTTGATGGTGGATCTCCGGCGCGACCACCCTGCTGCTTATCCATTCCCACGTGGATAATTCCACCGAGGAAGGTACCGACTGTCAGCACGACTGCTGGTGAAGAAAATTGTAACCCCGTACTCGTTACTACACCGGTAACTCGTCCATCCTTTACGTTCAGATCAACTACCGGCTGCTGGAATAACTTTAGATTCTGCTGGCTCTCCAGCGTCTGGTGAACATATTCCCTGTACAACTGCCTGTCTGCCTGCGCCCGGGTTGCTCTAACCGCTGGCCCTTTGCGGGCATTCAAAACACGAAAGTGAATCCCCGCATGATCAGCCGCCAGGGCCATCACGCCACCCAGGGCATCAATCTCCTTTACCAGGTGACTCTTACCAATTCCGCCAATTGCAGGATTGCAGGACATCTGCCCGAGGGTTTCGATATTTTGAGTTATCAGCAATGTGCTAGCGCCACTACGGGCAGCTGCCAGTGCGGCCTCAGTACCAGCGTGACCACCACCCACGACGATAACATCAAATTTTGTTGCACTAACCATCATTGCCATGCCATGTCAGGCAAACAGCCGCCAAGCCATTTAAATAGAGAAAAGAGGACGCAGTATACGATTGAGAGTGGAGATGTCCATGTGCGAAGCTTCCCGCGTCCAAGGAACAGTTGCTGGTACTTGCCAGAACCTGAGGGCTCAATCATTTTCCTATACAGAAACTGGAAAAAATCATACCGAGCAGGTCGTCACTGGTAAATATTCCCGTGATTTCACCAAGTGCCTGCTGACACAACTTTAGTTCTTCGGCCAGTAGTTCTCCGGCCCCAGCTTCCATGAGCTGTCTTTCTCCTGTCTCGATGCTGGCCCTTGCCCTGGTCAGCGCATCCAAATGACGGGCCCTCGCTATGAAGGTTCCTCCCTCAACTGTGATGAAGCCTAGTGCCTGTTTTAGGTGCCCCCTAAGACTCTTCATTCCCTCTCCTGTCTTGGCGGAGACTGGTATCCAGTCCTCTGGTACAGCATCGACTTCCTGTTGCCATTCCTGATTTAGGTCTATCTTATTGACGACAACCGTTACCGGTATTTCACCTGGCACTTCACCACGCAGTTCTTCCGTCGCTGCTGCTATTTCTCCCCTGTGAGCAAAACAATCGACTATAAGAATCACATGGTCTGCGTTCCTGATTTCACTATGCGCGCGCTTTACACCTTCAATCTCTATAACATCACCGGCTGTATGCAGCCCTGCAGTATCAATTAGCCGAAGCGGTAAACCATCAAGATGAATATAGTTGTCGACTATATCTCTTGTTGTTCCAGCTATATTAGTAACAATTGACACTTCTTTGCCGGTGAGTGAATTCATAAGGCTTGATTTTCCAGCGTTAGGTCGGCCCGCTAGAACCAGGCTAGCCCCCTCTCTCAACAG
Organism: Gammaproteobacteria bacterium; assembly: GCA_002725995.1. Taxonomy (GTDB): domain Bacteria; phylum Pseudomonadota; class Gammaproteobacteria; order Pseudomonadales; family Azotimanducaceae. The sequence goes on along the minus strand of PBRQ01000017.1, from coordinate 163,997 downwards.
CGCGCCCTGGGTTGCTCTTTTAGTAACATCATCAAATTCAGCAAGAATGCTTTCCAACATACCCTGCACTTTCTTGTTCCCAAGAAAATCTATTTCTTCCTCTGGAAAATCTATGGCTGCTTCAACATACATTCTTAGCAGTGTGACGTTCTCAGTCAATTTTTCGATTCGTTTTGAGAACTCTCCCTGCATTGATCGTACTGCACTTTTAGCGGCTGCTTTGCTAGCACTGTCTATCAAATCCGCTATTGCTTCGGCCTGAGAGAGGTCAATTTTACCGTTTAGAAAAGCTCTTTCCGAAAACTCTCCTGGAGCTGCTATCCTCGCGCCTAACTGCTGGCATCTGTCGATCAGCAATTTCATAACTACCGGTCCACCATGGCCATGCAATTCGAGAACATGCTCGCCGGTAAAGGATGCTGGTTTCGGGAAATATATTACCAACCCTCTATCAATAACTGATTCGTCACTATCAATAAAATTGCTGATAGAAGCAAATCTAGGTTCTGGTAACAATCCTGTTATGGCTTGACAGATATTCTGAACCCTGTCCCCCGACAGTCTTACTACGCCGATTCCGCCTCTGCCGGGCGGAGTGGCCTGTGCTACTATCGTATCCTCTATAACAGGGGGTTTCTCGCTCATCCCTGCCTGCCTCTAACTACCCTTTTCGATCTGTCGGGTTACAAACCACTGCTGCATTATGGAAAGTATATTGTTAACCAACCAGTAGAGAACCAAACCAGAAGGGAACCAAAGGAAAAAGAAGGTGAACATGATCGGCATCATTTTGAAGACTTTAGCCTGAACCGGATCAGGGGGTTCTGGCTGTAGCATTTGCGTAAGGTACATTGAAATACCCATTAGTATGGGTAAAACAAAATATGGATCCATTACTGATAGATCATCAATCCATAAAGCAAAGGGCGCCTGTCGTAGTTCAACGCTTTCCATTAATGTCCAGTATAGAGCCAGAAATACCGGCATTTGCAGAAGAATGGGAAAGCATCCTCCCAACGGATTAGCTCCTTCCTTCTTATACAATTCCATCATGGCCTGCGAGAACTGTTGCTTGTCATCGCCATACCTTTCCTTCAAGCGTACCATTTCCGGTTGCAGCTTACGCATCTTAGCCATGGACTTAAAACTGGCTGCGGACAAGGGAAATAACAAAGTCTTTACAATAACAGTAAGCAGAATAATCGCTACACCCCAGTTGTTAAACACTCCGTGAATAAGCGTTAACAGGTAAAAAAGTGGTTGCGCCAACCACCATAGAAAACCGTAATCCACCGTTAAATTAAGACCTTCGGCAATTTGTTCCAACCTGTACTGATCTTTTGGTCCGACGTAGTAATGCGCTCCTATCTGCTCGGTCTTGTTCATTGGAATGGTTACCATAGGCGTGGTAAAACCGAACAAGTAGATATCCTGATTGGCGAGTTTCCTCACCTGATAAGAGACCTCTGTCTCTCTAGATGGTATCCAGGCACTGACAAAATAGTGCTGAACCAAAGCCACATAACCACCAGTGATTTTCGCCTTGTAGTTTTCGTCAGCTATGTCGTCAAAACTAAGTTTCTTATAAAGTTCATCATGTGATCTAACCGCACCACCAATGAATGGTTGTAAACCCATACTGTTACTATCTACATTTTTGGGCTCTTGTCCGTCCCTCTTTATCTGGGAAAAAAACGATACCTGCAGGTCTGTATCTGACTGGTTTTCAACAAGATACTTAACCTCTACAAGATAGTCTCCCTGCTTGAAAAGAAACTGTTTTGTAATGTAAACACCAGCTTCAGTACGATAATTTAGATCAACTTTCAGCTGTTCATTTCCATCTAGTTCATAATGACTTTGTGTAGTGGTATATAGTGGTCTTTTTCCTGACTTATCTAATCCGTCTGGGCCAATCAACCCACTCTGAGCGGCATACGAGTTTTTCGGATCAACAAGCAAAAACGGCACATTAGGCGTGTCCAGTGCTACCGGATAGGAAGGTAGGGCAACACGGACTATATCACCGCCCTGCAAATCTATAGTGATATCAAGCACATCCGTTCTAACCAAAATATTATGGCGTGCACTCAGTTTTCGGGGCATATCTGTTCTTATAGCGTCAACCTCTGCCTCTGGAATTACATCAGGTATATCATCCGATACTACTGCTTCTGGCAAGTCATCCATAGGTATCGATAGGTTTGATGTTTCGTCGATAACAGTTGGTTCGAGAGGATCAATGTTGCTGCCATAATCGTCATTCCAGGCTAGAATAAGTAGATAGGAAGTGACTGCCAGTCCTAGGAGAATTACTATTCTCTGAATATCCACTACTACTCCCGCTCTTCACTAGCTAAGTCTGGCACCAGATCAACTCCACCCCGGTCAAATGGATGACACCTGCACACGCGCTTAATCGCCAGGCCACTGCCGGAGAGAACGCCAAACCTGGTAATCGATTCACTCGCGTATTCAGAGCAACTGGGGTAAAACCGACATCGCTGGCCCAGGAAACCACTCAGGGTCGCCTGGTACAACCAAATTAGCTTTAGAAGAAAGACCTTCATGTTTCAATCACTGTTTGCTGATCGGACTTTTCCACAATAGATGCAAATGCGTCCAGCAGTTTCCTGTTAAGAACCTGATTTGATTTTTTGTTAATTCCTGACCTAGTCAAAACCACGATATCAAGTGAAGCAGGTGATACTTTTCTGAAAGTTTCTCTTATGAGCCTCTTCAGCCTGTTTCTACTTGTAGCTTTAGCAGTATTTCTCTTTGCTACGACCATTCCCAATCTATTATGTTTCACATTGTTCCTGCGGACGAGTAAAAGAATTTCAGCCGTACTGACCCGAAACGGGTTAGATTGGAAAACTGCTTCAAATTCTTTGGAATTGTTTAGCTTTTTCGAGGTAGGGAAACCCTGGTCGGCCATCTATCATGCCCGCTAAGCAAAAACTTAAGCTGAGAGTACTTTGCGACCCTTAGCTCTTCGTCTCTTTAATACCAGACGGCCAGCCTTGGTGGACATTCTGGAACGGAATCCATGCCTTCGCTTTCTTTTCAAATTACTTGGTTGGAAAGTTCTCTTCATTTGTCTGTACCAGTCAGGTTGGGTCTAAAAAGGAGCCGCGATTCTAATGAAGAACTGAATTACAGTCAATCAGACAATTCATTTTGCACCATAAGCTTGTGATCGCAACAAGCTCTTAATATTATTTAACTATATATAAAACTTATTGTTGTTGTTTTTATTAAGCTACTTCTTTCTGTGGACTAGTTAGTATTTAGTTAGTATTTCAATGAGTTAGCGGCCCCATAACGCTGGTGGTGATTTGTGTATTCTCGGTCTACGGGGTGTGTATATGTTGGGCACAAAGAGACCCATTATCCACAGCAGGGTGCCAGGGGGTAGGTTGTTGATTTTTATGCACAGGTTGCTAACAGGTTAACAACTAATTATTGACCGTGTTTATGTATAAATTATTGAAAAATATAGCTTTTTAACGCTAATTTTTTCTACCAGCACTTGGCTTAAGGCGGTCAAAGGCGTTAGTATTCAAAGCTGAAAACAAAGAAGAATAGATAGTAAATAACTTCTTTACACTGGTTCGCGATATATCCAGAAGCGGCCTAGAGAAAGTCAAGTTTTTACAAATAAAGTCATAAAAACAAAGCTAAAAGCGAGGGTTCTGTGGCGGCTATTATCTGGCAGAAATGTCTGCAAATTCTTGAAGATGAACTATCTTCACAACAATACAATACATGGATTAAGCCGCTACAGGTGACTGCTGGCGATTCTAACGTCACTTTACTGGCTCCAAATAGGTATATTCGTGATCGAGTTAACGATCAGTTTTTGAACCGGATTAGGGAGTTGTTAGAAGGACAGGGGTCCAAAGAGGTAAACCTGGAGATTGGTAGCAGCACCCGGGGCGTCAAAGCCGATAGACAGGAAGTGGAGGGCAACAGCCTAGCGGCCAGGGAGAATTTTTACCCCCTCCTTGAGCTGAACAATAACTTCACTTTTGATACTTTCGTGGCCGGCAGTTCAAATGAAATGGCAAGGGCAGCTGCGATGCAGGTGTCAGAAAACGTCGGTGGAGCCTCCTACAACCCCTTGCTGTTGTACGGCGGCTCAGGATTGGGAAAGACCCACCTGATGCATGCTGTGGGTAATTCCATCATTGAAAAACACCCTAATCTTAAAGTCGCCTACATGTATTCCCAGCGATTTATGGAAGATATGGTTCGGGCGATAGAGCATGGAGCCATGCCAGATTTCACCCAGTACTATCGGTCTGTCGATGTGTTGCTTATGGATGATATTCAGTTCCTGGCCAAAGGATCCAAGTCCCAGGAAGAGTTCTTCCATGTTTTTAACAGATTACAGGAAGACAGTAGACAAATTGTTCTGACCTGTGATCGCTATCCCAAAGAGATCCAGGGGCTCGAGGAGAGGCTGGAAAGCCGTTTTGTTTGGGGTATGACGGCGGCAGTTGAACCACCGGAGCTTGAGACCAGAGTAGCGATACTGATGAAGAAAGCAGAACTGGACCAGACGGTTCTACCGCATGATCCGGCTTTTTTTATCGCAGAGAGAATTAGGTCAAACGTACGAGAGCTGGAGGGAGCGCTAAAAAGGGTTATAGCCAACGCCAGGTTTACTGACCGTCAAATCTCTATCGAGCAGGTACGAGAGTCGTTGCGGGACCTTATTGCCATCCAGGACAGGCAGGTAGGCATAGACAATATTCAGAAGACGGTGGCGGACTATTACAAAATCCGGATTGCTGATCTTCTATCAAAGAGGCGAAATCGTTCTGTCGCTAGACCGCGACAGCTGGCGATGGCGCTGGCGAAGAAACTGACAAACCACAGTTTGCCGGAGATTGGAGATTCCTTTGGCGGCAGGGACCATACAACGGTACTGCATGCCTGCCGAAAAATTGATGAGCTTAGGGAAAGTAATCCGGGGATCAACGAAGACTATCGTAATTTGTTGCGCTTACTGACGGCCTGATTATAGTTATATAAAACAATCATTTACGATGGAATGGGCCGCCCTGGACAGGCCGCTAGATACTAGAATCCGCACAAGAACCAGTTGATGAAGTTTTCTATAGATCGTGAAGCGCTGCTAGAGCCATTACAGGTCGTGAGTAGTGTAGTAGAGCGCAAGCAGACCTTGCCAATACTGTCGAATTTGCTGCTAGCCGTAGAAAAAGACACCCTAAGTTTGACTGGTACTGATCAGGAAGTAGAACTAATCGCACGAACTAAAACATTCGGTTGCGATAAAGTCGGGGAAATCACTGTACCGGCAAGGAAAATTTTGGACATTTTCCGAAGTTTACCGCTGGCCGCTAGTGTTGAATGTGATGTAAGAGAAGGCAGGCTCTTCATAGAAAGCGGCACCTTCAAGTCGCAGCTCGCTACACTGCCGGTACTGGATTTCCCCAGTGTTGAGATGGAGTCCAGCGATGTGACCTTCGATCTGGCCGCCGGCGCACTGCGTCAGCTACTGGATAAAACAAGCTTCGCTCTGGCGCAGCAGGATGTCCGCTACTTTTTCAATGGGTTGTTGCTCCAGGTGGAAGGCAACCTGGTGAGGTGCGTAGCCACTAATGGTCAGCGGCTTGCTACCAGCTACGCTGATGAGGTTGAGGCCGGGTCAAGCGAGCAGTTCATAATACCGCGCAAGGGAGTGAATGAGCTTTCAAGACTTGTGCAGGGTGGCGGTGATCTGAATGTAGAGATGAGATTTTCAAGCAATCATATGCAGGCCCACTGTGCCCAGACAACGCTCACGACCAAGTTGATCGATGCCACCTACCCAGATTACACCAGGGCTATTCCTGAGGGGGGAGACAAGGTCGTAGTGGGTAATCGACTACTAGTAAAGGAAGCGCTTAGTCGTACAGCGATTCTTTCCAATGAGTTGTATCGTAATGTGAGGTTGGTGCTAGAGCCAGGCAAATTGGGGATGCATGCAAATAACCCATTCCTCGAGGAGGCAGAGGAAACGGTTTTGGTCGAGTACGATGGGTTACCATTGGATATAGGCTTCAATGTCGGCTATCTGATAGAGACCTTGACTATTCTAAAGGGAGAAAGTGTGCGCATGGAGTTCACCGATGCGAATAGCGCTTGTTTATTGACTGACCCTGATGATATAAACTCTTGCTATGTTATCAGCCCAATGATGCTATAGTTGAGTTAGGCTTAGTGTAAGCGCTTACTAACATATCGACGCACATACATAATGGTGTCTAGTGAAATTTTCTATTAATCGAGAAGTCCTTTTACGACCTTTGCAGCAGGTTGCTGGCGTTGTAGAACGTCGCCAGACCTTACCAGTGCTGGCGAATGTATTGATGCAGGTGACTGAAAATCAGTTGTCGATGACGGGTACGGATCTGGAAGTAGAACTGGTAGGCAGGGTGGAGTTAGATGCTGCCAGTCCGGGTGATATCACAGTGCCAGCACGGAAGCTGGTGGATATTTGTCGCGAAATTCCTGAAAAGGCAGAAATCGAGTTTGTGCTCAACGAGCAGCGGCTTGAGATTAAGTCTGGTAGATTCCGATCAAACCTTTCAACTTTGCCGGCAGAAGATTTCCCAGCAGTTGACAGTACAGCGTCTGAAACGTCATCAAAGATAGAAAGTAAGGCATTCAAGAAGTTGTTGGATAGCACCAGTTTTGCAATGGCTCAACAGGACGTTCGTTACTTCCTGAACGGTATGTTGGTCGAGATTGGTGCTGGTCTTTTGAGATCTGTCTCAACCGACGGCCATCGTCTGGCTATGGGGACTCTCGAGATAAAGACAGAGAACGATGAAACGCGGCAGGTCATAGTACCAAGAAAGGGAATAGTAGAAATTCAGCGCTTATTAAATGAGCTGGAAGGGGATGTGCAATTGGCCCTTGGTACAGGCCATATCTGCGTATCATCGAAGGACTATACCCTGACCTCGAAACTAGTGGACGGTCGATTTCCTGAATACGAGCGAGTTATACCACGGAATGGTGACAAGATCATTCATGCGGACAGGATTGAATTACGCCAGGCACTTAATCGAACAGCGATCCTCTCAAACGAAAAATTCCGTGGTATTAGGGTGATCCTCAGTAAGGGATCTATACAGTTATCTGCCAACAATCCCGAGCAGGAGGAGGCAGAAGAGACAGTATCGGTAGAATATGATGGAGAGGGGCTCGAAATTGGCTTCAACGTCAGCTATTTACTGGATGTGCTGGGCGTTCTGGAGAGCGATAAAGTAAGAATGACCCTGCATGACGGGAATAGTAGTGCGCTCCTCGAAGACCCGGATAGTGAAGATACCCTTTATGTGGTTATGCCAATGAAGTTATGAGCCTGGCCCGGCTTGATATTGCGGGCGTAAGAAACATTCGTCAGGCTACACTGGAGCTCAGTGCAAAAACCAATCTGATATATGGCGGAAATGGCAGCGGTAAGACCAGTCTGCTGGAGTCGGTTTACATTCTCGGAGCCGCCAGGTCCTACAGGAATCACATCTTTGATCCACTAATTTCAAGGGGGCAGGAAGAGTGCTTGGTAAGAGGGCTCGTCGATTCCCATCCATCAAGACACACGATTGGGGTGCAGAGAAAACGTGGAGGGGAGAGGGAAATACGGGTTGATGGGAATGACGTCAAACGTGCGACTGAATTGGCGAGCCTGCTGCCCACCCTTGTTATTGGGCCAGATACGGTCAATCTGCTACTGGGGCCCCCGGGAGTAAGGAGGCGGTTCCTGAATTGGGGACTGTTTCACGTGGAACCCTCATTTACCGAAATCTGGGAAAATGCCAATAGATGCCTTCGACAACGCAATGAGCTGCTTCGTCAGCAGGCGCCAGGAAATGAACTGAATTTATGGACCAGGGAACTGGTTCGATATTCGGAGCTGCTGGACAAAATGAGGGCTGGTTATAGCAGAGAGTACCAGGAAGTCTTTCTGACAAACTGCGCGCAGATGACTGAATTGTCTGATATTTCATGCAAATACTACCGGGGCTGGAATCATGATCAGCAATTGCTGGAATTGTACGCAAAAGAAGAAGAAAGTGATCGAAAAAGAGGGTTCACGCAGCGCGGTTTTCAGCGCGCTGATGTTAGAATAGAGGTAGTCGGTGAGGATGCGATCGGCTCATGTTCCCGCGGTGAACTCAAGGTAATCTCCTGGACGATGGTCATCAGCCAAGGGGCTATGTTGAGTGATACACAAGCTGGCAATCTTATCTACCTGATCGATGACCTGGGCTCTGAGCTAGATCTGCAGCATCAAACGGCGATATGCAATTACTTGAGATCGACGGGCAAGCAAATTCTCGCTACAGGTATAGAGCGAGACAGGCTCATTGAATCCTGGGGTGGCGAAAGTAACAAATTGTTTCACGTGGAGCAGGGTTCCGTGGAGCAGCGAGGAGAGAGTGAATGACAGACGAAAAGACTTACGATTCCAGTAGTATCAAGGTGCTAAAGGGGCTGGATGCAGTAAAAAAGAGACCGGGAATGTATATTGGAGATACTGATGACGGGACAGGATTACACCATATGGTCCAGGAGTTGGTTGATAATGCGATAGATGAGGCGCTAGAAGGCTACTGCTCCAATATTGAGGTGACCATACACCCCGACGAATCTGTCACGGTCATGGATGATGGCCGAGGGATACCAACCGATATCCATGAGGAGGAGGGAGTTTCCGCTGCTGAGGTTATTATGACCGTTTTACACGCCGGTGGAAAATTTGACGACAGCAACTACAAGGTATCTGGTGGCCTTCACGGGGTTGGGGTATCCGTTGTAAATGCACTGTCATCAGAGCTTATTTTAACGATCTGGCGTGATGGCAAGGTGTGGGAACAGGTTTACCATGATGGCAACCCGGAGGCTCCCTTGAAGGCCGTCGGAGAAACCCGCCAAACCGGGTCGAAATGCCGATTTAAGCCATCTCCGGAGATCTTCAGCAACATTGAGTACCACTACGATATATTGGCAAAACGGTTGCGAGAGCTATCATTTTTGAACTCTGGCGTGTCGATTAAGCTGATTGATGAGCGTAGTGGTAAATTTGAAACCTTTGCCTACGAAGGCGGACTAAAAACCTTCGTGGAATATCTGAATCAAAATAAGGCCGCTTTAAACGACGTTTTTCACTTTGTTTCCGATCATGAAGGCGGAATTACCGTAGAGGTTGCCCTGCAATGGAATGATTCATATCAGGAAAACCTATATGCCTATACTAATAATATTCCCCAGAGTGATGGTGGTACCCACCTTCAGGGTTTTAGAGCAGCTTTAACGCGCACTCTGAATCACTACATTGACAGGGAAGGCATGGGCAAAAAGGCTCAAGTCAACACCTCGGGGGATGATGCGAGGGAAGGTCTTACTGCGATCATTTCAGTCAAGGTGCCAGAGCCGAAGTTTTCATCACAAACCAAGGACAAGCTCGTATCCTCAGAGGTGAAACCAGCGGTTGAGCAGGAAATGGGCAAACATTTCGCCTCCTACCTCCTGGAGAAACCACAAGAAGCCAAGGCCATTGTCCAGAAAATGATAGATGCAGCGAGGGCCAGAGAAGCAGCACGAAAAGCCCGGGAGATGACCCGGCGAAAAGGCGCACTGGATATAGCGGGCCTGCCGGGCAAGCTCGCAGACTGCCAGGAGAAAGATCCGGCCCTATCAGAGATCTATCTGGTAGAGGGAGACTCGGCGGGTGGCTCAGCGAAACAGGGGCGTGACCGGAAATATCAGGCGATACTGCCCCTGAAGGGAAAGATACTCAACGTTGAGAAGGCCAGGTTTGACAAGATGCTGTCATCGGCGGAGGTTGGAACACTCATAACAGCTCTTGGATGCGGGATTGGCAGGGATGAATTTGATGCGGACAAGCTGAGATACCATCGTATTATCATCATGACGGATGCGGATGTTGATGGTGCCCACATCAAGACTTTGCTGCTCACTTTCTTTTTCCGCCATATGCCAGAGCTCATAGAGCGCGGACATGTACTTATTGCACAGCCTCCCCTTTATAAGGTGAAACGAGGGAAGCAGGAGAAATACATCAAGGATGAACATGAACTCACTGAATATATTCTGGAACTCGCGCTAGACGAGGCATTCATCGTTCCGTCGGAAGGAGCGACACCGATATCGGGCAACGACTTGAGAGATCTTGCACTGGCCTACTACGAGGTTCAGGAGCATATGAAGCGCCTGGACAGAGTCTACCCACTGGTTGTACTGAAACAGCTCACCTATTTGCCAAAGCTGGAACTTGAAGAACTGGCAGAGGAATCGGCCGTTCGCGAATGGCTTGGACCGCTTGAACAAAGAGTTCAGCAGGAAAGCCTTCAAGGAGCCCAATACATTTTTGAACTGAGCGAGGATCAGGAACGACATCAGTTTTATCCGCGTATTGTCGTCGTGAATCATGGAATAAGCCGGGGATATGTTCTTGATCGGGACTTTTTTGCATCCTCAGATTACCGCGAATTTACAATGTTCGGTGAGCGCATGTCGACCGTTGTTTCTGAGAACGGAATGGTGACAAAAGGGGACAAGTCCGAACCCGTGGAGAACCTGGAGGGTGCCTTGGGTTGGTTACAGGCGGAAGCGCAGCGGGGTCAGAGCAGGCAGCGCTTTAAGGGACTTGGCGAGATGAATCCTTCCCAACTATGGGAAACCACCATGGATCCTGAAACCAGGACAATGCTGCGAGTAACGATAGAGGATGCCATCGCAGCCGACCAGGTATTCACAACGCTGATGGGAGATCAGGTTGAGCCCCGGCGTCAGTTTATCGAGGAAAATGCCCTAGCGGTTGCTAATCTTGACGTATAAGCGATCTACGCAAAAGCAATCTACGCAATGGAAAATGGTGTATAGCTAATTGATTTATAGGGATATTATGTCTTTTGCGTAGGTCAGTAAGTCATCGTAAACCTGGTCCATATTGGGTCTGAGCTTCCTTGTTTCGACCCCATTGCCGGTAAGAACCAGCACGGCTTTGCAGCCGGCTGCTTCGGCTGCTTCTACATCCTTAAGAGAATCACCAACATAAGGCACTTGAGCAATATCGATACCCGATTCGGTCGCGATCCTATGCAGAAGACCGGGTGCGGGTTTACGGCAACCACACCTGTCATCCGGGTGGTGAGGGCAATAGTGAATACTGGATAGTTTCCCTCCTGCTGCAACAATCATAGTCGACATCTTTTCATGGATGGCGGTGAGGCTGGATTCCGCGATGAAACCACGAGCGATGCCCGCCTGGTTTGTTGCAACGTGAATGCTGTACCCGTTCTGGTGTAGTAACGCGATAGCTTCGAGGCTGCCGGGAATAGGCTGCCATTCATCGGGGCACTTTATGTAGTCGGGCGAATCCTGGTTGATAACGCCATCACGATCCAGGATAACGATCCGGGCTGATTCATCTTGTGTATTCATCTGCTTTACCTTTGCGGATCAGGATTGCAGCAGAGAGAAATCTGCGACCTCCAGGAAAATGATCCTCAGCTCTGCCAGTGCAGCAAGGCGATTGTCCTTTAGGTCCCGGTCGTCCGCCATCACCATGACATCATCGAAGTATTTATCTACATGAGGCTGTAGCTGAGCGAGCTGAAGAAACTTTTCCTCATAATTGAGACTTCCCTCGGCAAATTTCTGCTGTATAGATTTTACGTGATCAGCAAGGTTCTCTTCGGATAGCTCCTTGAAGAGTGATGGATCAGGTGACTCAAGGATATCAAAGGTGGCTTTTTTTAGGATGTTGGCAACTCTCTTGTTTGCTTCAATTAGATTTGCTGCTTGCTGGTGCTGCCGAAAAGCCTGTACTGAGTGGATTCTGTAGTCAGCCTCCAACAGATCGGTAATTCCTGCATGGCTGTAACGCACCGAGTTGAAAACATCTTGATCGATCCCTTGTTCACCGTACCAGTTTTCCAGTCGATCGAGAATGTAATCAAAAACATTCCCTGGAGAAGAGGTACGTTGATGTAGATCCAGGGCAGTCTGAAGGATCCCCTGGATATCCAGCGAAAGCTTGTTCTCGATACAGATACGAATTATGCCAAGAGTCTGGCGTCGCAGGCCGAAGGGGTCACGCGAACCAGAAGGCGGTTGCCCTACGGCGAATAGTCCAACGACAGTATCGAGTTTGTCGGCGAGAGCAACGCAGCTGGCTACAGGGTTGGATGGAAGTCCCGCCCCGGAAAAAATAGGCATGTAGTGCTGGCGGATAGCGTTGCAAACGGCTTCGTCCTCACCATCATTGGCCGCGTAATAACCGCCCATGGTCCCCTGTAAGTCTGGAAACTCATTTACCATCTCAGAAACAAGATCTGCTTTACACAGTAATCCAGCTCGGGTGCTAGCGACCTCATCTATCTGAGATTCCTTGGCAATTGATCCAGCCAACTTGGAAACACGTTCAGCTTTTTCATAGAAAGTGCCTAGTTCAGACTGGAATACAACTGACTGTAGTCGAGTCAATTTTTCTACCATGGTGGTAGCTGAATCCTTTCTAAAAAAGAATACGGCATCTGCCAAACGCGGCCTGATAACCCTCTCGTTTCCCGCTATCACAATGGATGAATCCTTGCTCAATATGTTTGAAACAGTTATGAAGTTTGCTAGCAGCTTATCTTTATCGTTAGTAAGATGAAAATACCGCTGATGCTTTTTCATAGCTGAAATCAGGGCTTCCTCCGGAATTTCCAGGAAGTCAGCTCCGAAGCTACCGGACAAGACACAAGGAAATTCTACTAGTGCAGTGACTTCATCCAAAAGACTTTCGTCCAGCTCCAGATTGGCTTCCAGGCTAGATGCCTGATCTTCTAGCTGCTTTACAATTTCTTGTTTGCGCTGCTCAAAGTCAACAATTACGGAAGCTTTCTCCAGCGTAGCGGGGTAGTCTTTGGCGTTTTGAATCGCAATTTCACCATCAGACATGAACCTGTGTCCCCTGCTGGCTCGGCCCGTTTCCTTGCCAAGGATGTTAGCTGGTAGAATTTCACTACCATATATCAGAGCAACCCAGTGAACTGGTCGGGCGAATTCAAGTCGCTTACTACCCCAGCGCATATTTCGGTCAATTGGCAGGTTTGCTACTGAGTTTGCCACCAGCTGTTCAATTTCGTCCTGGAGACACTTTCCCTCCTGTACGCCGCGGTACAATACCCACTCTCCCTTCTCGGATGAGAGCCTTTCAAGACTCGCTGGATCTTCGACTCCACACGATCGGGCGAATCCGAGCAAAGCTTTCGTTGGTTCACCCTTGTCGTCATAAGCTGCCGATACTGCAGGACCCCTTTTCTCAATTTGCTGGTCACTTTGCTTGTCGGCCAGATCCTCTATGAGCACCGCAAGCCTTCTCGGGGTAGCGTAGCTCCGCGTGGTGCTGAAGGAGAAGCCAGCACTGCCAAGTTGCTCAGAAAGATTCGATTCCAGGCTTAACATTAGTTGTCTTAGAGATTTTGGCGGTAGCTCCTCGGAACCTATCTCCAACAGAAGGTGATCATTTGGCATTTTCTACCTCCTGCAGTACATAGTCTCTCGCCTTGGCATCAGCAAGTGGAAAGCCGAGATCCAATCGCGACTTAAAGTAGGTTTGTGCTACACCTCTGGCCAGAGTACGAACCCTGAGAATATATCGCTGCCTTTCCGTTACAGAGATAGCCTGACGGGCATCAAGCAGGTTAAATACATGAGAAGCCTTCATAACATACTCGTAGGCAGGTAGAGACAAGCCTGTGTCCAGTAGCCGCTTTGTTTCTGACTCAAAAAAGTCAAACTGGGAAAAAAGACCAGCCACGTTTGATTCGTCGAAGTTGAACCTGGACATTTCAATTTCATATTGGAGATAGACATCCGAATAGGTGACCGTCTGATCGTCCTTTTGTGTCCAAACCAGCTGCCTGAAATCCTCGACTCCTTGCAGATATAGGGCCAGCCGTTCTAGGCCGTAGGTGATTTCTCCCATGACCGGATAACACTCAAGTCCACCGACCTGCTGGAAATAGGTGAACTGTGATATTTCCATGCCGTCCATCCAGATTTCCCAGCCAAGACCCCATGCACCTAAAGTTGGTGATTCCCAATCATCTTCAACGAACCGGATATCGTGGACCAGAGGGTCGATTCCCAGGTGGCGAAGGGAATCCAGGTAAAGATCCTGGAAATTCTCTGGTGAGGGTTTCATCACGACCTGGTATTGGTAGTAGTACTGATACCGGTTCGGATTCTCTCCATAGCGGCCATCCGTGGGGCGGCGACAAGGCTGAACGTAGGAGGCCTGCCAGTTTTCGGGACCAATCGCCCTAAGAAAAGTGGCTGGATGAAAAGTACCCGCACCGACCTCCATGTCGTATGGCTGCATGATGACGCAGCCAAGGTCTGACCAGTATTTTTGAAGTGATAGGATCAGGTCCTGAAATGTATCGACCGCTGCCATCTTGTCCTCTTGCCTTGAGCCGATTTAGTCCCGGCATAAAAAGGGCGTAAGTATACCTAGGTAACCTCTGATCAACTACTTGTTGTGATTGCAAAAGGTGAGGTAGGGGGCGAATAGGAAGGCCGAGGCCCGTTTGAAGTAACTGGCATTATGATCCGCGATGGTCAATTATCACCTTTTATTGGCTAAGAAATGTCGAGAGAGAGTAACGTAGCTATATGCGAGGTCGTTTTGTAGAGTTTTTGCTTCTAGTTCTGGCGCGTCTGCCAAGGCAGGTGAGTCAGTTTCTCGGTCGCCTGGTCGGGTATGTGAGCTATCTGTTCCGCACCAGAGCTTACCAGGTGACGGTTGCCAATTTGCTGCTGTGCTTCCCTGAGTTGTCTGCTGCAGATCGCCAGAAGCTGGTGAAGAAGAGTCTGCAGAGTACCGGACAAACCCTGATGGAAACTCCCGCCGCCTGGCTGGCCGGCAACCCTGTGCTAGAAAAGTGGATTGCCGGCACAGTCTCCAGCGAGTTACTGGATGAAGCGATCGATGCTGGCAAGGGCACTATTGTACTGTTGCCCCACCTGGGCAATTGGGAGCTGTTTAATGCCTATTTTGCTACCAGGGGCAAGATGACCGCTCTGTATCAACCTCCCCGCAAACCCCACCAGCAAAAGATCATGCAAAGGGTGCGCAGTCGATTTGGCAACGAGCTTGTTGCTACTAATGTCAAGGGAGTTGCCAGGCTGTATCGAGTGCTGGAAAATGGCGGAGTAGTCACCATATTGCCGGACCAGGTACCAGCCAGTGGACTGTATGTACCATTCTTTGGCAATGCAGCCCTCACGGATCAACTGATAAGCCGACTTGTACTCAAAACCGGGGCACGGGTTGTTGCCGCCTGTGTTGTCCGTCTGGATGGCGGTCAATTTGATATCAGGTTTAGTTCAGTTGACGAAGGCATCTATTCAACGGATTTAGAGCAGTCGGTTCGTGCCATTAACACCACCGTGGAGAACTGTGTAAAGGAGTACCCTGCTCAGTATCAGTGGGAATATAAACGCTTCAAGGTACGCCCATCGGGGGAGAAGAGGATCTACCGCTTTGGTAAACCCGATGTGTTTCACTAGGATTGGATAGCCTGTTACTAGATCTATTTTCTCCAGAACATGGGGCTAAAAAGTACCAAAATGGTGAAGATCTCAAGGCGGCCAAGAATCATTGTGAAGCAAAGCAGGAGTTTCGCACTGTCGGTTATGTTCCCGTAGTGCAGAGAGACATCACCCAATCCCGGACCCAGGTTATTAATAGCAGCCCCAACAGCAGAAAAGGCGGTCAGAAAGTCCATTCCAGTGGCCATCATTGCCAGGTCCATGAACAGAAAGACGATAACGTATATTGAAAAGAATCCCCATATAGCTTCGATTACGTTAGAGGGAATTCGATGCTTGTTAACCTTGATAGGAAATACGGCGTTGGGGTGTATCAGGCGATGAATTTCGCGGAAAGCCTGTTTACAGATAAGCATGAAACGCATCACTTTCATGCCACCACCGGTTGAACCAGCACAAGCGCCGGCGAAGGCGCCAAAAAATATTATGATGGGGATTATGCCAGGCCACTGGCTGAAATCAGCGATGGCAAAGCCGGTTGTCGTAAAGATGGATACCACTTCAAAAATTGCCAGGCGGAAGGCCGTTGTACCTTCTGCGACTTCAAAGTAGACCAGGAGTACAGAAACCGTCGCAGTGGAAACCAGGAGTATTGTTAGGTAGAACTTCACCTCATCATCACGAAAATAGTGCAGTATTGACTGGTCACGAACTGCAAAGAAATGCAGGGCAAAGTTAATTCCTGAGACCAACATAAAGACAACGGCAACCGATTCAATCAGTGTGGAATCGAAATAGCCGATGCTGGCATCGTGGGTTGAGAATCCTCCTATCGCTACCGTGGAAAAACTGTGACAGATAGCGTCAAACCAAGTCATTCCAGCCAGCCAGTATGCAATCGCGCAGAGCGTCGTTAGACCGAGATAAATTGACCAGAGAGCAACGGCGGTCTGTTTAATTCTGGGCGTGAGTTTGCTGTCCTTTACCGGGCCAGGAGTTTCTGCACGATAGAGCTGCATGCCACCGATACCGAGCATGGGCAGGATGGCAACTGCCAGGACGATAATGCCCATACCACCGAGCCACTGAAGTTGTTGCCTGTAGAAAAGGATTGATTGCGGTAGAGTGTCCAGACCGGTGATAACGGTTGCGCCGGTAGTGGTGAATCCGGAAAAGGATTCGAACAATGCGTCTGGAATATCAAGCTCTACTCCCCCTGCCTCAAGAAAGGGGATGCTACCGAAGATGCCCAGGGCCAGATAGAAAAAAACGGTGATGAGAAACCCATCTTTGGTTCTCATTTCATCATTGTGTTTTCGGAAAGTAAGCCAGATTATGAATCCAGAAATGACTGTGTAGACAAAGGCATCTACAAATATGGATGCGGCACCATCTTCGAATATCCAGGAGACAAAAAGCGGCGGCAGCATAGTTATGCTGAATATCATCAGTAGACTGCCCAGTATTCTTAAAGCTGCCTTTACGTGCATTGACTAGAAAAAGCTGAGTGGAGCCTGAAACAATTTCTCGACATTGCGAATCTTGCTCTTGTCGACGAGAAAAAGTATCAGGTGGTCGCCTGGTTTGATGACGATATCGTCATGGGCAATAATGACATTTTCACCCCTAACGATAGCGCCGATGTTTGTACCAGAAGGTAGTTCGATATCGCCCAGAGATCTGCCAATGACCTTCGAGCTGGTTTCGTCCCCATGAGCGATCGCCTCAATTGCTTCTGCGGCGCCGCGTCGAAGGGCATGAACCTTGACGACATCTCCTCGGCGTATGTGAGTCAGTATGGAGCCGAGCGTTGACTGCTGTGGGGAAATCGCGATATCAATATCATGGCCTTCTATGAGATCTACGTAGGCTGGATTATTTATCAGGGTAATAACTTTTCTTGCGCCGAGACTCTTAGCCAGCATTGAAGACATGATGTTGGCTTCGTCATCACTGGTGACAGCGCAAAAAACGTCTGCCTCCTCAATGTTCTCTTCCAATAGAAGTTCGCGATCCGATGCATTACCGGCAAGCACAATAGTTCGATGCAGTGTTTCTGAAAGTTCGTAGCACCTTTGCTTGCTGCTCTCGATGATACGAACACCGTATTTGCTCTCTACCGATTCAGCAAGACCGCGACCAACATGACCACCACCGGCGATAACGATTCTTTTGTTTGGTCGTTCAGTTCTTCTCAGCTCACTCATCACGCTCTGGATATCATCAGCGGCAGCGATAAAAAAGACCTCATCGTCCGCTTCAATAATGGTAGTTCCTTTTGGAATGATGGGGTGACCCTTGCGAAAAATGGCGGCGACTCTGGTATCCACCATTGGCATATGCTTTCTGATATAGCGCAGTTCCTGGTCAACTAGGGGGCCACCGTAGTAAGCCTTGACACAGACGAGCTGAACCTGACCATTGGCGAATTCCATGACCTGAAGTGCACCCGGGTTATCGATCAGGCGCTTGATATCCTGAGTGATGATCTTTTCCGGGTTAACGATGTGATCGACCGGCATGGCTTCATCACGAAAAATACCGCCATCTACTAGATAAGCCGCGGTACGGATGCGGGCAATTTTTGTAGGGGTGTGGAAGACGGTATAGGCGACCTGGCATGCCACCATATTGATTTCATCGCTGGAAGTCACCGCAATAAGCATATCGGCGTCTTCCGCCCCGGCCTGTCTCAGGATATCGGGATGCGATGCCAGGCCTCTTATGGTGCGGATATCGATGCGGTCCTGCAGTTCCCGGAGGCGATCTGCATTGGTATCGACAACCGTGATATCGCGAGCCTCTTTGATCAGGTTCTGAGCGAGATTGCCGCCCACTTCTCCGGCGCCTAGTATGATGATCTTCATCTATCAGATCTCGTCACTGGCAGTTTGCGTAGGTGGGCATAGTAGAAGCCATCGTGGCCGTCTGTGGTTGGCAACAGCTGATGGCCGATTCGAAGCTCGATACCAGCACCCGTCTCGATTGGTACTACTTGTACATCCTTCCGGTCCGATATGAAGTCAGAGATGATGTCCTCATTTTCTTCGGGAAGCACGGAACAGGTTGAATACAAGAGCTCCCCTCCATGATAAAGTAGTTGCCAAGCGGCTGAAATCAGCCTGAGTTGCATGGCACACAGCTTATCAATATCTGTATTTCTGCGCAGCAACTTAATATCGGGATGTCTGCGAATTATTCCAGTAGCAGAACAGGGAGCGTCGAGGAGGATCTTGTCGAATTTGCGATTGCTGATATCCAGCAGATTCATTGAGGTAATTTCGCAAGTCAGATCAAGTCTGGTGAGGTTTTCAGTTACCGCCCTTAGGCGACTCTGGCTTATGTCATTGGCGACAAGGTTGATGTCCGGGTTCTTCTCAAGGAGATGACATGACTTGCCGCCCGGAGCGGCACAGGCATCAAGAACGCTATCGCCAGCCGCTAATACCAGCAGATGAGCCGCAAGCTGCGAAGCCTCATCCTGTACACTCACCCAGCCATCTTCAAACATTGGAAGCTGGCTCACGGGGCAGGGTGATGCCAGTACTACTGACGATGAAACCAGTAAACCAGGGATGGCGACAAGGTTAAGATCCGCCAATCGCCTTAGATAGTCTTCTCGAGTGGTTTTTTGCTCGTTGATTCTTAGCACCATTGGAGGATGTTCGTTATTCGCGTGAAGTAACTGGAGACCCTCCACTGGCCAGGCACGGCAGATTCTAGTTGTTAGCCATTCGGGATGGTTGGTTTGAACTTCAATATTCTGGTGCGATGTATCGTCTAGCGCGTCTCGCCTGCGAATGTAGTTTCTTAGAACGGCGTTGACCAGACCCTTGGCCCAGGGCTTGTTTAAGTCCCTGGTGACATCAACCGCTGCGTTCACACTTGTGTGCTGTGGGCGCTTAAGGGATCTGATGCTGTAGATTCCGCAAAAGAGCAGTAGCCTTAGGTCGAGGTGTTTGGCTGGCAAAGGCTTGTCCAGAACGCTATCGCACAGGTGGTTCAGCAGGTAGTAGTCCCGCAGTACGCCATAGATGACCTGTTTTGTCAGTGGGGTAGCTTCGGATGGAATGCTGGCGTTAAGGCTCTGTCCAATTTTGACAACATTCAGGAGGCTCGAAACTGCCTGTTGATATTCTTTCATATTCTCTGGTAATTCTAGGAGAAACAGCTGCCCGGCGACAGTAAATCACGCCTGGCGTTGATAATATTCTGGCCATCTAAGATCTTCCCCTTCCCTAGTGGAAGTTGAAGTGCGGAGATGAGTAATGAGCCTTCTCCACATGTCACCTCGACTCCTGCTTTAGACAGGCTGGCTATTGTTCCTGGTTGCCCCGGACTGGTAGTCACCATCGGGCTTGCCTGCCAGACCTTTATCCTCAGATCCTGCAAATAGGTAAAAGCGACAGGATCAGGGTTAAAACCCTTGATTTGCCGCGAGATGTCCATGCCTGATGCAAGCCAGTTTATCCTGGCCTCATCCTTACTGACCTTTTTTGCATAGGTCACCCCTGCATCAGCTTGTGGAGTAATATTGCTGGCACCGGTATCAATCTGATCTATGGCTTTGAGTAACGCTGGAGGTCCAATCTCGGCGAGACGAGTTGTGAGACTTTCGCTCGTGTCGTCTACCAGGATTGGAACATTCTGCTGCAGCAGAATGTCGCCCGTATCGAGACCCTCATCCATTTGCATAATGCAAATTCCGGTTTCGCTATCTCCAGCAAGGATTGCCCGCTGAATTGGTGCAGCCCCTCTCCACCTGGGTAGCAGGGATGCATGCACATTGACGCAGCCATGCGCTGGGAACTTGAGTACGTCGTTTCTAAGAATCTGTCCGTAGGCCACGACCAGCAGGAGATCTACTGCAAGGTCCGCAATGTTCTCAACCCCAAGGCGGCTAGGCTGTCGGACTTCTACCCCGAGGCTTTCAGCGAGTCGTTTCACCGGGCTTGGAACGGGCTGGCGCCCTCTTTTTCCTGGTTTATCTGGTGGTGTAATGACCGCAGCCAGCTTGTGCTGGGAATCAGCAATAGCAGCGAGATGCCTCGCTGCAAAATCTGGAGTACCAGCGAAAACGATTTTCAAGCAATCAGGCCTGTTGCCGTTGCAGCTTGAGCAGTTTTTTGCGAATCATCTGCCGTTTAGCGGCCGAAAGGTAGTCCACGAACAGCTTACCGTCGAGATGATCAATTTCATGTTGAATGCAGACTGCGAGCAGGTCTTCTGCCTCGATGGAAATCGGGTCTCCATCCCGGCTCAGGGCCTTTACATGTATATGGCTCGCGCGAGTGACCGCCTCATAAAATCCTGGGACAGAGAGGCACCCTTCATCCGTTTCAAGCTCCCCTTCCTGGCTGGCCAGTACAGGATTGATGAGAATCAGAGGTGAGTCCTTGTTTTGCGAAATATCCAGAACCACGAGCCGCTGGTGGATATTCAGCTGGGTAGCCGCCAGGCCTATACCGGGAGCTTCGTACATAGTGTCGAGCATTCGATCGATAAGTTTGTTCAACTTGCCGTCTATTTCCTTTACAGGCTTGGCAGTGGTTCTCAGGCGAGGGTCTGGAAACTCCAAAATTTCTAATGGCACCATATAGTTTAGGCTAATACCTCTAGTAATAGTGCAACTTGTGCTGCTAAGATTATGATCAAATAGAACATTCAGCTTGCAGCAGATTGCTGAGCGGGCCGATATTCGGGTTCGAGAAGCCCGCTATTGTACTCTTTTTGAAGACGGGATTCGCCCCATGAAGAAAATTCTTCCGTCCCTGGCATTAGCTATAGCAACCTGTTGGGCTACTATTCCGCTAGTAGCTGCTGAAGTTTTTCGTGAAGATCATCCAGATCGATACCAGGTGAAAGAAGGTGATACGCTTTGGGAAATTGCTTCAATATTTCTGACGGATGCCTGGATGTGGCCGGATATCTGGCACGTAAACCCAGATATAGAGAACCCTCACCTGATATATCCAGGCGATGAGATTTTCTTCACCTATGTAAATGGGGAGCAGCAGTTATCCCTTGCACGTGGCGTTGAATCAGAGACCATTGCTTTGAGACCAGCGCAGGCGGTCAGGAAAGGAGATAGGTCTGAAAAGTTGAAACCGAGTGTTCGCTCGTCCCCGCTGGTAAGTGCTATCCCAGCAATCCCGCTGGATGCGGTAGCAAGCATGCTTACCACCGGGAGGATTGTTGAACAGGATACCTTGAAAGAGGCCCCCCACATCCTGGCTGGTACTGCAGACAGGTTGGTATTTGGGCCGGGAGATGAGTTTTTTGCCAGAGGCGACTGGGATGGTGAAACCAAAATTTATGGCATTTTCCGTGAAGGCAACGTTTATCAGGATCCCGATACCGACGAGGTACTGGGATTCGAAGCACGGGAAGTTGGCCTGGCCAGGGTTGTATCGAGCGATGGCACGCTGCGTACATTTGTGCTGCAGAATGTGAAGGAAGATGTTCGACTAGGGGATCGATTGCTGCCAACGGAGGAAAGGCGTGTGGAGTCTACCTTTTATCCGAAACCACCCTCTAGCGACATTAGGGGAGCCATTATGACTGTCCTTGGGGGTGTCACCCAGGTAGGCAAGAATGACGTTGTTGTGGTGAATCGCGGCAAGGCGCATGGGCTCGATGTGGGTAATGTATTGGCGATCCATAAGCACGGTTCGGTCGCCCGAGACCGATATACCAGGGAATTGGTTCAACTACCTACCGAGCGTGCTGGTATCCTCATGGTATTTCGCAGCTTTGATAAAATGTCATACGGCCTGGTTCTACAGACCGATGAACCGCTGCGTGTTGGTGATGAGGTGCTTAACCCCTGACCAACTGCTTACCTGCACTTTTTCAGCACTCGCAAAAAATCAACCACTTAACATCATTGATCTGCTGCCGATACGTCCTGTATCGGTCTGCTTTTCAGCAGCCCGCTAGTTGATATTCGGGATATTGGTACTGCCTAGTCAGGTGATATCTGGTACGAACTTACGATATTGACTATCGAATAGCTGTTTCTGAATGTCGATGTTCTGTCTTCTCAATGAGGATACTTCAGGATGGACATTCAAGAGACCACCGACCTTTTGCTGCTGTTTCGGATCCTTGAAGAGAAGCCGGTTCAACTCTCAAGATTGCTCAGACATTTTGGTTCCACACAGGCAGTGATCCACTCGCTTCCTGAAGTAGCTGTATCAGGCGTGAACAAGAAGACAGTCGGGCACTTGCAGCATCAGATGTCCACACAGCGATACAGGGATAAACTACAGCGAAAAGTTGACTCAGACCAGCGTTGGCTGCAGGGCAAAGACAATCACCTTTTGGTTCTGGATACTCCTGACTACCCGGATTTGCTGGCCGAGATTAGTGATCCCCCTGTACTAGTCTTTTGCAGGGGGGATCTCGAAGCGATCAAGGCACTGAAGATTGCCATAGTGGGCAGCCGAAATCCCACCGTCGCTGGCACCAGGCACGCAGGGGAATTTGCACGCGCATTTGCATCACTGAGTATCGCGGTTACCAGTGGCCTGGCATTGGGTATAGATTCAGCGGGTCATCGTGGTGCCCTGGCAGCTGGAGGATTAACTCTCGCGGTGCTCGGGTCAGGTTGTGATGTTATCTACCCCATGAGGCATAGACAGCTTGCCAGACAAATATGTGAGAAGGGCCTGCTGGTCTCAGAATTTCCGCTAGGCACCAGAGCATATCCAGGCAACTTTCCACGGCGAAACCGAATTGTCACTGGCCTGTCTCTCGGTACCTTGGTGGTGGAGGCGCAGGAGCAGGGCGGCTCCCTTATTTCTGCTCGTCTCGCTATGGAACAAGGCTGAGAGGTGTTCGCGGTTCCAGGCTCCATCCATTCGAAGCAGAGTCGAGGTTGCCATCAACTGATTCGTGATGGTGTGGTGCTTAGCGAAAATCCAGAGTAGGTGCTCCAGGAACTGGGCAGCCTGGCACAGTTCCAACTGATGGCACAAAAGCAACCGGCTGCCGATACCCTGTCACCAGCAAAAAAGCACATTCTCAATCATCTTGGTGCAGAGCCCATGGTCGCAGATCTGCTTTGCACGACCCTTGGGGTGGAAGTATCGGTATTACTGGCACAACTGGTAGAGCTGGAAATTGACAGATATATCGTGAGTGAAGCGGGAGGATATAGTCTGGTGGGATAGTCCTGGCGAGAGAGCTGTTGAATCGGGAGGGTTAGTGGGGTAACGTCCCTTTCCCCTTTAGTAAGGATATTCCCATGTCATCAGTGTTTGTTGCCATCCTGATGGGTTCAGATTCTGACCTGCCCGTTATGGAAAATTCCGTTGAGATACTCAAGAAGCTGGATATAGATTACGAGGTCCGGGTTACCTCTGCGCATCGCACTCCGGAAGATACCCGTGAATATGTGCTTGATGCCGAACAAAGAGGCTGTGCGGTATTCATCGCTGGCGCAGGTATGGCGGCACACCTTGCTGGTGCTGTTGCTGCACATACGGTGAGGCCTGTCATCGGTGTGCCCATTGATGCAGGTCCCTTGAAGGGAATAGACGCACTGCTTTCCACGGTACAAATGCCTGGTGGGATACCAGTAGCCAGCGTGGCAATTGGCAAGTCCGGGGCAAAAAATGCGGCCTATCTTGCTGCCCAGATTATCGCGGTCACGAATGCTGACATGAAAGTGGCACTGGAAAATGAACGAGCTGCCAATGCAGAATCAATTCGGCAGAAGAACAGAGATCTACTCCCCTAAATCATGGTCAGCAAGATGATCCGTCTGATCAAGGGAAAGAGCCTTCTCACCTGCGTCGGTTTGCTGCATGGCGGCTAGAAATTCAGACTGGCGAATGGATCATGTTGTAAAACAGGTTTGTAGAGGGGCTGTCATTGCCTATCCAACCGAAGGTGTTTGGGGTTTGGGGTGCTCCCCATATTCTTTGTCGGCGGTGTCCAGAATTTTGAAACTCAAGAAGCGATCCTGGGAACAGGGCCTTATTTTGGTTGCTTCGTCCATTCAACAGCTCAAGCCCTTCCTCACTGGCTTGCCTGAGGAATCCCTTGGTCAGCTTAAAAGTGATTGGCCGGGACCTGTTACCTATCTGGTTCCGGATAATGGCTGTTGTCCTCTATGGATAAAAGGAGCACACAATTCAGTGGCGCTGCGAATGTCAAGTCACCCGGTAATCCGGGATCTTTGCCAGCGGCTGAAATCTCCGCTGGTCTCTACATCTGCCAATCTCAGCGGCCGAATAGCGGCGATCAGCCAGTTGCAGGTGCGTAAGAATTTTCCGGTGGGTGTCGATGCTATCGTGCCGGGCACCGTAACAGATGCTCATAGTGTGAGTGAGATTCGGGACCTGGCTACCGGGAAAATTCTGAGGAAGCGGAATAGTGGATAGTCAGAAGCTTGCAGTTCTCGGTAATCCGGTGGCTCATAGCCGGTCGCCTCAGATTCACCAGGATTTCGCAAGACAGACGGGAGTGGAACTGGATTATAGAAAAATTGTCGTTCCCGATGGCAAGTTTCACGAAGTTGCGGGGGATTTTATCAGTGTCGGCGGAGTTGGGTTCAATATCACTCTGCCCTGCAAAGGTGATGCCTATGACCTGGCTGAGCTCCGGTCAAAATCGGCTACAAGAAGCAGGGCTGTCAATACTATTGTGGCGGGGGCCGCCGGTGGGATCTTTGGGGACAATACAGATGGTGCGGGCCTTGTTCGCGATCTGACACAGAACCTTGAATGGAAAGTGGCCAATCAGAGGCTACTGGTACTAGGAGCAGGTGGCGCCGTTCGCGGAGTCCTTTGGGATCTGCTGCAGGCGGGGCCCCAATACATTCACCTATACAATCGAACTTCTTCCAAGGCCATCGCAGTGGTTGAGCAGTTGGGAGATAGTCGAATTACTGCCAGGGAGCTGGACGATCTGGAGCAGGGCTATGACCTTGTGATCAATGGCACCTCAGCTGGTTTGTCGGGCAAGGTGCCAGATTTGCCGGAGAATATTCTTGGCAAGCATTCGCATTGTTACGATATGGTATATGGTTCTGGAACAACGACCTTCAATGAATGGTGTTTGTCGACCAGCAAGTGTGAGGTTGCCGACGGCCTGGGTATGCTGGTGGAGCAGGCTGCTCTTTCCTTCAAGCTTTGGTTTGCGGAAGAAGTTCAAACCAGGGAACTCATTGTGTCCTTGAGAGAAACTACCAGACCCATGTCCTGAACCTCCCTAGGAGAGGACTATTTATGAGTAATCCACTAATTCAAAACAGTGAACTCCCACCCTTTGGAGAAATCGAGGTCGATCATGTCAAACCGGCAATCGAGCAGTTACTCGAGGAAACCAGGGTAACCATAGATGAATTGCTCAAAGCTGGTGCGGATGATTGGGAGTCGCTGGTACATGTACGTGAAGAAACCGAAGACAGACTAAGCCAGGCTTGGTCTCCGGTTGGTCATATGAACTCAGTGGTCAGCACCGATGATTTGAGGGAGGCCTACAACCATTGTTTACCGTTGCTCAGTGACTATTCCTCAGAAATGGGACAGAACCCACAACTCTATGCGGCTTACGTCAAAATCAGAGAGTCTGCAGGATTCAGTGATTTATCAATTGCACAACGGAAAGTTATCGACAATGCCCTGCGGGATTTTCGCTTGTCAGGCATTGATCTTGGTGCCGAGCAGCAGGAGCTATTTACGGAAATCAGCAAAAAGCTTTCAGAGCTCAGCAGCAAATTCAGCGACAATGTGCTCGATGCCACTGGAGCATGGAGTAAGCTTATAGTTGATAAAGGCCAGCTCGCTGGACTACCGGAGACTGCGCTGGGTCTTGCGAGGCAGGCTGCAGACCAACGTGGGGAGGAAGGTTACCTGTTTACGCTCGATATCCCGAGTTTTATGCCGCTACTGACCCACTGTGATGATTCGAATTTGCGTCGTGAGGTTCACGAAGCGTTTGTCACGCGGGCATCTGATATCGGACCGGGTGAAGGCCAGTGGGATAACTCCGGCTTGATGCTTGATATTCTCACACTGAGAAAGGAGCAGGCAGGTCTCTTGGGCTTTGGTAACTTCGCCGAAAAATCACTGGCGAAGAAGATGGCCGATTCAACCAGTGAGGTTTTGGGATTTCTTGAGGAGCTGATCGCCAAATCAAAGCCCATGGCCGAAAAGGAGTTTGCTGAGCTTGGTGACTTTGCCCTTACGGAATATGGGGTTGGCGAATTGAATGCCTGGGATGTTGCTTACTTTTCCGAGAAGCTGAAGAAGCAGAAATATGAAGTGTCCGAGGAAGAGCTTCGACCCTATTTCCCGGCACCGACGGTCATCATTGGCATGTTTGAAGTAGTCAGGCGCCTCTTCGATATTGAGATAAAAAGGACCGATGGAGTCAATACCTGGCATGAGGATGTCACCACCTATGATATTTACAAGGATGGGGAAGTTGTAGCTAGGTTCTATCTTGATCTGTATGCCAGGGGCAAGAAACAAGGTGGTGCCTGGATGGATGAATGCAGGGCTCGCCGGGTAAGACTGGACGGAACCCTGCAGCTCCCGGTCGCCTATCTAACCTGCAACTTTACCCCCCCCGTGGGAGATGATCCGGCTCTCCTGACACACAATGAAGTCGTCACCCTGTTCCATGAATTCGGCCATGGTATTCACCAAATGCTGACCCGGGTGGAGTGCGCCGGCGTGTCAGGAATAAACGGCGTTGCGTGGGACGCGGTTGAACTACCCAGCCAATTTATGGAGAACTGGTGCTGGGCCCAGGAGGCTCTGGGATTTATTTCAGGTCACTATCAGAGCGGAGAGCCGTTACCAGATGAATTACTGGAGAAGATGCTCAAGGCCAAAAACTTTCAATCCGCCATGGCAATGGTCAGGCAACTTGAATTCGCACTGTTTGATTTTCGCTTGCATGTTGAATTCGAGGAAGGTAACAACAATCAGGTTCAGCGGATACTAGACGAAGTTCGAGACAAGGTGGCGGTGGTGCCAGCGGTAGCACAAAACCGGTTTCAAAATGCCTTTTCACACATATTTGGGGGAGGTTATGCGGCTGGCTACTACAGCTACAAATGGGCTGAAGTGCTTTCTGCTGATGCTTTTGCCAAATTTGCAGAAGATGGTATTTTTAACAGACAGACGGGAGAGGAGTTCCTTTCCACCATATTGGAACAAGGCGGCTCCTGCGATGCAGCCGAACTATTTTTGGCCTTTCGTGGCCGGGAACCCAGTGTAGATGCGCTGTTAGCCCAGGACGGAATCGTTGATTTAGAGCCGGTCTAAGCGAAACCTGCCAAAAATTAAGCAACCTTGGCGCGATTTAGATAGAATTCACAATCCTGCGTCCAAATCTGAATCGGTGTGACTGAACTTACTCCTGAAGTCAAAATGACTGCCAGTTGGCGTGACTACCTCGAGATGTGCAAACCTCGAGTCGTTCTGCTGATGTTGTTGTGTACCCTGGTCGGCATGTTTCTCGCTACGACGGGCATGGTGTCATGGGACATCCTTGTCTTCGGTAACCTGGGCGTTGCGCTTGTGGCAGGTTCTGCAGCGGCGCTGAATCATCTCGTTGATGCTGGCATTGATGCGAAGATGGCACGCACCAGCAATCGGCCCGTTGCCCAGGGCAGGGTCAGCAATCTGCATGGCTACATATTTGTGGGGGTTACCGGCGTTGCCGGCATCACGATCCTGGCGTTTCTTATAAATCCACTGACAGCCTGGCTGAATCTAGCTTCCTGGTTTGGCTATGGGATTATTTACACCCTCTACCTGAAGCGGGCTACACCACAGAATATTGTTATTGGTGGATTGTTTGGCGCGGCGCCACCCCTGTTTGGCTGGACGGCTGTAACCGGCACCATTGACGGAGGTGGCCTGCTGTTGGTCCTAATTATTTTCGCCTGGACGCCACCACATTTCTGGGCGCTTGCCATTGATCGTATGGAAGAATATCGGAAGGTGGATATTCCAATGTTACCGGTCACCCATGGAGAGTATTACACCAAGATCTACATCCTGCTGTACACCGTCATTATGATTTTGGTCACCGTTTTGCCTTATTTGATCGGGATGAGTAATTTGCTCTATCTAGTCAGCGCTCTGGCACTGGGAGCTGGTTTCCTCTATTGGAGTCTGAATATGCTGTTTGGCAGCAACCCCCGGGCGCCGATTGAAACCTTTAAGTACTCCATCTTCTATTTGATGGCGTTGTTTGTCGCCCTGCTTGCAGATCACTACATCCTGCCCGTAAGTTAGTTGCTATCTGGAATTTTGGCATATAGCTCATTTCTTCGCGGGCAACTAACCTGCTCACAGATCAATGAACTCAACAAGTTAGCCCGCCTTGATATCCGGCCGGGTGGTTATTGCCACCGCCGTTTTGTTTCTTGGCGTCGCCATAGCCTCCCTGATGCAGGTCTTTGGCTATGGCAGATTACCGATCTACTCAAGCCTGTACGCTGACTTGCCGCTTCTGATCATGGTCTTAGTCTCAATCCGGTACGGGCTGCGGCACATCGAAGACAGATCTGAAAGGTACTTTTGGAACCTGCTATCACTGGGTTTTTGCGTATGGCTTGCTCAGGTAGTACTGGTGTTGGTCACCCAAAACAAAACGTTCAGACCGGTAGAGGTAGGGTTTACCAGCAGCTTGCTCTTTTTTCTGTTCTACGTATCCTTGATGCTGGGGCTTGAGAGTCAACCGCACTTGGCAGTGGCGAGTACTCCGGGTCTCCTGCGCCTGCTTGACAGGCTAGGTGTGCTAGCTTTCTTTATTGGCGTGTTGTTGTACTGCGAGATAACGCCTCTCCTGATAGAGTCCGATTCCATCCAGGCCTCATCCTGGATGGTTTATGTTGTCTTCGATCTGTACCTGTCCCTGAGGCTGATCGGATTCATCCGCGTAGCCCGCGAAAGGCACTGGCAGCGTATATACGGCTGGTTGCTGATAGCGGTCCTGCTCTGGTTTGTGTCTGACATCCTGGGGCTGGCTATAGTTATCGGAATTATTGGAGATCAAGAACCCTATGGTATGTTCGATCCGTTCTTTATCTTCAGTTTAGTCTCCGTTGTGATCGCAGCCCGTTCGCGTGAACTATCGCGGTTGGAGAGAGCGACAGAGCTGAGAATAGAACCATTGTATGCCCTTCATATGGGACCGCTGATATTTTATGCAATGATGTTTCCGCTAATTCACATAGGCTTTACCAAGTCGGTGCTATACAGCCCATCTCTAGCCACGGTTCGCGAGACACTTGTGCTGACCTTTCTGATCCTGCGGACCAGCCTGGCATTAAGGTACCCCTGACTTCAGGATACAACCCTGATGCCAAAATGTTAGATAACGATCTACGCCAACTACTCGAAAAACCCTATTCTCGCTCCATGCTCGCTCGGACATTGAGGGAAGTTTTGGGCGGTAAACCAGATTGATTCCGGCCTGCTTTCAGGAAAGCCTGGCGGCAAGGCGCATATACTCATTAGGATCTTTCAGGCGATTGCCTTCAACACCACTTAGCAATCTTGTTAGTGTAAAACGGGCACAGGCAGCCAGTTGAAAATTCGGTAACGACTCGCGTTCCTCATTTTCAAGGGGGCGCTTGGATTCATATCCCTGGATAAAGCTTTCACTCAGCTCAGCACTGATATCGTTCTGTTCAGTTCTGCACCATTCATTGATGGTGATAGCAATATCCTGGATAAGGAAATCGTTGCAGGCACGGTAAAAGTCGATGACACCAGTTAACTTTTCTCCTTCGAACAGGGCATTGTCTCGAAATAGGTCGCCATGTGTAATGCCCCTTGGTAAAGACAACTCGCTTATATCTGCATATTCATCGGCGATCTTTTTTAGGAGAAGCCGATCTTCTTCCTGAAGCTCGTGTTCTAGGTTCTCTATTGTACGAAACATCCAGTCAACATCAAAAGGATTCGCGCGGTACAGATTAGTGGTGGCGAGCGCACAGTGAATCTCTCCCAGCATCTGGCCTATTTCGATGCAGTGATTGGCCGATATTTGTACCGGGTGTTTGCCGGCCAGTTTGGGAACCAATACCGTTGGTTTCTCACAGAATGTTGTGCTGGTCATGTTTTCAAGTGTCTGCTGCGGTGCTGGAACTGGCAGCCCATAGTGAGACAGGTGCATCAAAAGGCTGTTAAAGAATGGAATTTCCTCAAAGGTCAGAATTTCCATGATCGTGAGTACGAAATTCCGCTCTTGATCATGTTTTCTGGTTATAACAAAGTAGTTGGAATTTTCGATTCCGGCTCTTATGGGTGTCCAGGAAATCAGATTACCAACATCAAAATTGAGGAGAAACTCTTCGAGTGCGTCCTGGGAAAATGTCGTAAATGCTGACATTTTTACCAGTCAAGAATGACCCATTGTGGATACAATCTCTTTTTGTGATCAAGGCTCTGATAATGGGCGGACCCGTCAGCAGGGACCATGTAGTAGGGTCTGCCTGCCTTCGGTACTATCTTTATCATGATCAGTACGCCATTGCTTCGATATTCAAAGATGGTCCGTTCTTCACCTTCGATGATTTCAATATTATCTTCGTCAATATCGCCCACAGAGGGCCGTGCACTCAAACTCGCAAAGTGGAAAAGTGTGCAGAGCACCAAAAATATACAAGCCAATTTGGCTACTTGATCAGGAACAATTGAAATACGCAGTGGGTTCACAGTATTGTTTGGTCTTTCCAGACGGGTGAAATTGATAGCGATGAAAGATGACTACCAACTGGTGTTAATAGACGGCTCATCGTACCTGTTTAGAGCTTACCATGCACTACCTTCATTGATGAGCTCCAAGGGTCAGGCTACGGGTGCTGTAAGGGGCGTAATCAGCATGATCAGGAAGCTGATGAAGGAGTATCCCGATAGTCATCTGGCGGTTGTATTTGATGCCAAAGGGAAGACATTTCGCAATGACATATACGCGGAATACAAGGCTAATCGCCCGCCCATGCCCGATGAACTGAGAAGTCAGATAGCACCGATCCAGGAAATTGTTACACATATGGGATTACCCCTTTTGGTCGTTGAAGGCGTTGAGGCCGATGACGTTATCGGCACGCTCGCCAGACAGGCGACCGAGGCCAAAATGGACGTGCTTATTTCTACCGGGGATAAAGACCTGGCGCAGTTGGTCAATGAGCATGTCACCTTGATTAACACTATGACAGATACCCTTATGGATATAGATGGTGTCCTGGAGAAATTTGGTGTGCGCCCTGAGCAAATAATTGACTATTTGGCGCTGGTTGGGGATACCTCAGATAACATCCCGGGCGTACCGAAATGTGGACCAAAAACAGCCGTCAAATGGCTCTCCGCATATGAATCCATGGCGGGTGTTTTGGACAATGCCGATGATGTCAAAGGCAAGGTTGGTGAGTATTTGCGTGAGTCTACTTCGTTTCTGCCCATGTCTTATGAGCTTGCCACCATAAAGCAGGATGTACAGTTGGATCAGTCCATTGATGATCTGAAGATTACCGAAGCAGATGATGTCAGGTTGAAGGAACTGTTCACCGAACTCGAATTTAAGGCCTGGGTGGAGGAGCTACCGGGAGCTGAGATCGAGGTTGAGCGCAGACCGGCTGTCAGCACCAACTATGAAACGGTGTTTACTGAAGACGCATTGGATAAATGGATTCAGAAACTGGCATCAGTTTCCAGTTTCGCTTTCGATACTGAAACTACGAGTATTGATTATATGAAAGCTGAGTTGGTTGGTGTTTCGTTTTCCTGTGAGGTTGGGAAAGCGGCCTATGTACCGCTAAACCATGATTACGAAGGGGCGCCAACCCAGTTGCATACCGACTATGTACTACAAAAGTTGCGTCCCTTGTTGGAGGATTCTTCGCGAACAATCATTGGCCAGAACCTCAAATATGATATGAGTGTATTGGCACGCTACGGTATTGGCCTCGAAGGAATTGCCTTTGACACAATGCTTGAATCATACATTTTGAACTCCACGGCCTCCCGCCACAATCTGGATGACCTGGCTCTGAAATACCTCGGGCACGAAACCGTTCATTTTGAAGATATAGCGGGTAAGGGCGCCAAGCAGGTGACGTTTAACCAGGTGGTGGTTGATATTGCCGCCAATTACGCCGCTGAGGATGCGGACATATCACTGCAACTACACCAGGCATTGTGGCCCAGGCTTGAAGAGATCCCGTCACTGAAGTCGGTGTTCAGTGAGATTGAACTGCCACTGGTGAGCATCCTTTCAAGAATTGAGCGAAATGGAGTGCTGCTTGATCAGCAGCTGCTGAATGAACAGAGCAAACAACTTGAACAGAGGTTGGCCAGGCTTGAGGAAGAAGCCTACTCGCTTGCGGGGGAAGAGTTCAATCTCGGCTCCCCTAAACAGCTGCAGAAGATTTTTTTTGAAAAATTGCAATTGCCGATTATCAAAAAGACACCAAAGGGACAACCATCGACGGCCGAACCTATCCTCCAGGAGCTTGCATTGGACTATCCACTTCCAAAAGTCATATTAGAATACCGTGGCCTGAGTAAGCTTAAATCCACCTATACGGACCAACTGCCCAAACAGGTTAATGGAGAAACAGGCAGGGTTCATACCTCGTATCATCAGGCTGTCACCGCGACAGGAAGACTGTCGAGTACTAATCCCAATTTACAGAATATCCCGATACGTACCGAGGAAGGCCGCCGCATTCGAAAAGCATTTGTAGCCCGCGAAGGGTATGAGTTGATTGCAGCGGACTATTCACAAATTGAATTGAGGATTATGGCTCATCTGTCAGAGGATGAAGGACTGGTAACAGCA
Source organism: Gammaproteobacteria bacterium (assembly GCA_002725995.1). Lineage (GTDB taxonomy): Bacteria > Pseudomonadota > Gammaproteobacteria > Pseudomonadales > Azotimanducaceae. The sequence continues at coordinate 130,592 of PBRQ01000017.1, read as the reverse complement.
TTTAGAAATAATCTGGACATTCATCGGGCCACTGCTGCCGAGGTTTTTGGCCGAACCCTTGAGGGCGTTTTGGACAATGAGCGGCGCAGTGCTAAAGCGATAAATTTTGGGTTGATCTATGGCATGTCTGCCTTTGGCCTGTCCAGGCAGTTGAATATCCCCATGAAGGAAGCCCAGGAATATATTGACCTGTATTTTGAACGATACCCGGGCGTCAAAGAATACATGGACCGCACCCGCATTGAAGCGGCGGAGCATGGGTTTGTCGAAACAATATTCGGCAGGCGACTCTATTTGCCCGAGATTAATGCCAGCAATTTTCAGCGCCGTCAGGCTGCCGAGAGGACAGCAATCAATGCACCAATGCAAGGTAGTGCTGCAGATATAATTAAGCGAGCAATGATTAAAGTAGATGCTTGGCTAAAAGAATCAGAACTGGATGCACAGATCACGATGCAGGTACATGATGAATTAGTCTTAGAGATCAACAAACGCGATACAGAGACAGTAGTAGCTGGTGTTAGGGAACGAATGGAAGGAGCTGCCGATCTGAACATACCGCTCGTAGTAGAAGTTGGCATTGGTGCAGACTGGGATGCTGCTCACTAGCGTCCTACCGTTTAGTTGAATTTAGTGACCGTTTACAAAAAACTCAACTTCCTGGGAACTTTATTGGTGGGGGTTAGTCTGAATATATGAAACAGCAGTGTTGTTTCGGATACAAGCTTCGGTGATTTATCTCCCCTTAAATAGCCGAAGTATGGGCTCTGGTCACCCCCCTTTTAGGTGATCAGGGTCCGTTCTTTTTTAGTTCCTTCATTTGCTCTCAGCTACTTTCAGGTAGTTCGGTCTCCAGCCATTCAGTCATAACGCTGATAAGCTGATCGAGCCCGATAGCCTCGGTGGAGGAAAAAAGCTGGATGGTAACCGATTCCGGTAGTTCCCTCTGGGTTTTCAGCAGCGTATTGTTTCTTGCTCCGCTCTTCAGCTTGTCAGCCTTGGTGAGCAGGATATGAAGGGGCATGTTAGCGGAATTGCTCCACTGCAACATCATTTCATCAAACTCCCGAAGGGGATGGCGGATATCCATTAGCAGTATTAGACCCTTTAGACACAGCCTGTTACGCATGTATTCATCCAGGTGCTGATGCCAATGCGCCTTCAATGCAGTGGGCACCTTCGCGTAGCCGTAACCAGGCAGGTCAACCAGTCGCTGGAGACCGGACAACTGGAAAAAATTTATCAGCTGCGTTCTACCGGGCGTCTTGCTGGTTCTTGCCAGCTTGCGTTGATCGGTTAGGGTATTTATCGCGCTCGACTTGCCCGCGTTTGATCGTCCACAGAAAGCGACCTCTGCTCCCTGATCATCGGGGCACTGGCTCAGGGCGGACGCGCTCTTCAGGAAAGTAGCTTTATTGAAATCAATGCTCAAGGTTCCGGCCGGTTGGTGAATGAAGTTATTGCACTGAGAGTGCTATATAATGCGTCGGCCATTCTATCATTGCATGTATATAAAACTGCAAAATGAAGTAGTGTGGCGCTATTCGGTACGAAGGCAGACCTAACAGTAGGAATGAAAGCTGCAGGTCAGGAATCTGTATGGGAACACGAGGTGATTAGACCGGGTCTAATATTCAATCTGGGCGGGGTATCAAGTGAGATGATTAGAAAAGTAGCAATAGTCTTAGTGTGTTGGCTAGCCGGTAATATGGCTGTAGGCGAAAGTTTCGACTACGAAGAGGGAACCCACTATGCGGAGCTGGTGATTCCCCTCAAGACCGGCAACAAAGACAAGATTGAGGTTACGGAGTACTTTTCCTATGGCTGCCCCCACTGTTACCAGTTTGATCCAATGATCACGGCGTGGGAAGAAAACCTAGAGGGGGATGTCTCATTTAGTCGAACCCCGGCAATCTGGAATAAAGATTATCAGGTTTATGCCCAAACATACTATGCGGCAAAGGCATTGGATATATCGGAGAAATTGCATACACCTTTGTTTCAGGCCATCCATGCACAGAGGAAACGTCTGAATGATCCAAAACTCATGGCAGTATTCTTCTCAGATTTTGGCATTGACCCAGTAGATTTTGCCAAGGTTTACAATTCCTTTGGTGTACGAGCCAGTGTCCAACAGGCGGAGGCCAGGGGCAGAGCCTATCGTTCGGGAGGCGTTCCAGCAATTATTGTCAATGGAAAATACCGTATTGAAAGCCAGATGGCGGGCAGCAACAGCAATATGTTGCGAATAACAGATTATCTGGTTCAGAAAGAGAGAGATATGATGAAAAGTCAGGAATCAGCTTCTGACTAGTTGCGTCTGCACGAATACTGTCAGGGTTGCGTTAACGATGCAGGACTAAAGCCAGATTCTGCTGCTCCCAGTTCGTCACGGGCTTCGTCAACTCGCCGCTTCAGGTATTTTCCAGGTTTAAAGTGGGGCACGAACTTTCCTGGTTTCTGGATCCCGACCTCTCCCGTTCTGGGATTTCTCACGGTTCTAGGTTTGCGGTAGTGATTGGTAAAGGTTCCAAAACCTCGTATTTCGATACGCTCTCCACCAGCAAGACTCTCGGACATTATCTCGATTAAGGTGTGGACTGCCAGGTCAACATCCCGGCTAGTAAGCTGGTCTAGCTTGTCCGACATCCGTTTGATTAGTTCAGATTTATTCATTGAGCCATATAAGGGAAGTACACTAGGCCTATATTACAAATATTGGTTTAACAATCAACATCTTATGACTAAATACTAAAGTATTTAATCAATAACGGCTATAACGGACTGATTGTGTTGATGCGAAGTCGCTTATTACCGGGTCATCATTGAATCGTCCAGGCCTTTCGCATAGAATTCGCCATGGCGCGTCCCAGTGGCAAATTTACTCTCTATTTCCCCTATCATTCCTGCGCACTTTTTCCGAAAAGAAGCAGCCAAGCGTTCGCTATTGGCCGATACGCTTTTTTTCTCCTGAATTTTGATATCCGCCTCAATCGTGGCATAAAGCCAGCCTATGGAGTTTTTTAATGGCAACAATACTTGCAGACACATCCCGTACTTTTAGTGAATATTTATTGATTCCCAGACTGACTCGAAAGAATCTGAGTTCAGATGTGGTTGATTTACAAACTCCCCTATCCGCGGTAGAGCCAAACCAACCGCCGCGTTTTAGTGTGAACATACCTGTCGTATCCGCCTGCATGCAGTCGGTATCGGGGACCGACCTTTCGATTTCTCTTGCTCGCCAGGGTGGCTTGAGCATGGTGTTTTGCTCCCAGCCTATCGAATCCCAGGTCGAAATGGTGCGACAGGTAAAGACTCATAAGGCAGGTTTCGTCACCAGCGCTTCAAATGTAACCGCTGATACAAAACTCAGCGATATTGTAAGGCTGATGGATCAATCAGGTCATTCAACTGTGCCCGTAACGGGTGATGGGACGGCTGTAGGCAAGCTTTTGGGAATAATTACTGACAAGGACTTCTGGGAATTTGAGGATAACCTGGACAATCGGGTTGGCGAGCACATGACGTGCATCGAAGATGTTATCCATGGAGTTGATGGAATCAGCCTGCGAGAAGCAAACAACCTGCTACACAAACACAAGAAAGACTGTTTACCGATCCTTGATAAAGCTGGAAACCTAACGTCACTTGTATTCAAGAAGGACTATGTTGACCATCGCAGGCATCCCCTGGAGTTACTCGATGATTCCAAGCGGCTGTGTGTGGGTGCTGCGATTAACACACACGACTATAGGGAACGTGTACCGGAACTAGTCAATGCCGGTGCAGATGTCCTTTGTTTTGACTCGTCAGATGGGTTTACAGAGTACCAGATGGATGGAATCAGGTGGATTCGTGATAACTTTGGAACCGAGGTGGTAATAGGGGGGGGCAACATCGTTTCAGCTGAAGGTTTTGAATACCTTGTTAGCGAGCCCGGAGTGGACTTCATAAAAGTTGGAATGGGCGGTGGTTCAATTTGCATTACCCGTGAACAGAAAGGGGTAGGCCGCGGGCAGGCATCCGCATTGCTTGATGTGGCCCGGAAGAGGGATGAATATTTTGCTGAAACGGGTCGATACATTCCTTTGTGCTCAGATGGGGGACTGGCCAATGACACGCAGATTGTGATCGCACTGGCCATGGGTGCTGATTTTGTGATGATGGGCCGATACTTTGCCATGACTGAGGAAAGTCCTACGCCCAAGACCTCCATCAACGGTCAGATGTACAAACCATATTGGGGCGAAGGCACCCATCGGGCTCAAAACTGGCAGCGATATAGCGATGGAATGAGTTCCAGGAAGATGATGTTCGAGGAAGGTGTTGATGCCTATGTTCCACTTGTTGGGTCTTTGGCGGAGGTGTTGGAAACGACCTTGTTTAAGATGCGAAGCACTATGACCAATATAGGCGCAAATACACTGGCAGAGTTTCGTGAGGGCGCAATTCTGACAAGGGTTTCCGAGCAATCAGTAATTGAAGCAGGAACAAGCAACGTCTTCCAATTTTCCAGAAACCGTGATTTTGAGGAATCTGATTGGGGCAACGCCGGATAGCAGTATTTGGGGAGATCAGTGCCGAGCAATCTGCCATGCGCTCATATCCCGGATGGATATCCTGCTCGATCCAGTCGGTGGAAGCCCAGAGCTTCCGTCAGGTGCACGGTGCCGATACACTCCGCACCCTCCAAGTCTGCAATCGTTCGGGTTACCTTGGGTATCTTGAAGTATCCACGAGCGGAAAGTCCCAGTTTTGTCATGGCGTTATCCAGCAGGCTCGCATCAGCGCGGGTCAACTTGCAGGCCTTTTCGACAAGTGCTGCTGACATGTGCGCGTTCAGCGTATTTGATCGCTGCATCATTCGGTGAATATCCTCCCTTGGTGTGAGATTCTGCTGCACTATATTAGTGCGAAAAATGAGGGTGTTATTGTCGGCAGTGCACTATGATGGCGCCTGAAGAGCCAGAGATGGCAGGTCGCAAAGGACACTGTATTGACTCGCTGCCGTTTATAAACAGATGCTGCCGACACGGCTTTTCTTATAAGCAATTGATTTAGAAGACTAAAGTAGACCGCCAACAGCACTTTTATTCAGTTTCATCGAGGCCGAGACCGCATCGGGCTACTGGGCTGTTTCCGAGCTGGCACGATCAATGCTATATGATCAATGCAAACGGTACTGTAGGCGAAACAGAGCTGCCGACGTGACCAATCTGTAGAGGTCAATACTCCATAGTTGGAAGAGTGGATTGATGACCATATTGAGATTAGAAAGGAGAGAAGGAATGAAGAACGTAAAACTAGCCCTCATCAGCAGTAGCCTGATACTCGCGTCCACTAGTGTTGGAGCAGCGGAGGTTTCTGGGAATGTGACACTGGCCACTGACTATATATATCGGGGCATATCCCAGACCGAAGAGGAGGCCACCATTCAAGGCGGATTTGATGTTGAAGGTGAATCGGGTCTTTATGCCGGTGTATGGGCATCAAATATAGCGTTTGATGGACACATTGAAATAGATATATATGCAGGCTATGCGGGCGAGATAAACGAAGACCTTGGTTTTGATATAGGTCTTTTGCACTACGATTACCCAAATAATACGGGACCCAATGATAGTAGTTTTGATGAAATATACGGCAGCATAAGTTACCGTGATCTGACCATTGGTCTTGCCTATTCCAATGATTTCTTTTTTGAAACCGGTAACGCGACATACGTCTACATTGACTATTCTCTACCCCTGCCGAATAGTTTTGGCCTTGATTTTCATTACGCCAATCAGTCCGTTGATAAAGGCGCCACCTTTGGCATAGAAACTACGGAAAAATCGGCAGATTATGCAGAATATTCCATTAGCATAAACAGGACCGTGGCAGATATTGATTTGTCCCTTACGTGGCACGATACGGACCTGTCCACAATTGACTGCTTTAGTGGGACAGACTATTGTAAATCACGAGTAGTATTTGGGCTATCAAAGAGCCTGTAATTTGGTTACATTTAGATGTGGTGTGAGTGTGAATATGGGAGAAGATAGATGAAGTTAGTTACTACGATAATCAAGCCATTCAAACTGGATGATGTTCGAGAAGCATTGTCTGAAATATCCGTGCAGGGAATGACGGTTACTGAAGTGAAAGGTTTTGGGCGTCAGAAAGGCCATACTGAGCTCTATCGGGGCGCAGAATATGTCGTTGATTTCCTTCCGAAGGTAAAAATTGAAGTCGCCATTGCCGAGGAAAACCTGGACTCCGTTATCGATGCCATCCGCAATGCAGCAAATACAGGAAAGGTGGGTGACGGTAAGATTTTTGTTAGCTCACTCGATGATGTCGTGCGAATTCGGACGGGTGAAATAGGGGTGGAAGCGATCTAGAAGAGCTAGTAGAAGGCCAGCTTCTATAGCCCAGCTTTTTGCAAATCTAGCGATCTCTAGATGAAATATCGAAGTTCACGCGGCGGTGTATCCGGTCTTGGATTCAGGGATGCGGTGATGATGGGGTTGGCAACTGATGGTGGTTTGCTTATTCCGCATGATATTCCCGATGTAACAGACAAACTTGCCAGTTGGTCTTCCCTTACCTTCCAGGAATTGGCCATCAATATCATGGCGGAGTTCATCGATGATATTCCCTTCGAAGATCTGACGCTGCTGGTAAATAGGAGCTACGCCCGTTTCAATCATGAGAAAGTAACACCGGTAGTGCAGGTGGGCGATTTTCACCTGCTCGAGTTGTACCATGGCCCGACACTAGCCTTCAAGGACATTGCATTGCAGTTCCTGGGCAATGTATTTGAATATATTCTTGATGATCAGCAGAGCTGTCTAAATATTCTTGGGGCAACCAGTGGTGATACTGGTAGCGCTGCAATAGAAGGTGTTCGCGGTAAATCCAATATCAATATCTTCATTCTTTTCCCTGAAGGTAGAACCAGTCCGGTACAGGAAGCTCAGATGACGACCGTTCCGGATGCCAATGTTTTCAACATTGCGGTGGATGGCAGCTTTGATGATTGTCAGTCATTGATAAAGGCTATCTTTAGTGATATGCCATTCAAGCAGGAATACCAGCTTGGGGCAGTTAACTCAGTAAACTGGGCGAGGGTACTGGCCCAGATCGTCTACTACTTTTTTGCCTGGTATGAGCTCGACAAACCCAAGACATTTGATGTATCCGTCCCAACGGGTAACTTCGGTGATATTTTTGCCGGTTATCTTGCCAAACGGATGGGACTGCCGATTAGGAAGTTGATTCTGGCAACTAACCAAAATGACATTCTTGCTCGCTTCTTCCAAACCGGTGTGTACAAGCGGGGAGATGTACATTTCAGTGAAAGCCCTGCAATGGATATCCAGGTTTCCAGCAATTTTGAGCGGTACCTCTACTATGCTCTCGATGGGTCATGTGAAGAAGTCAGTGAATTTATGGCTGACTTCCTGGGCGAGGGTGTTGCGCGGCTGGACTTCAATACCAGTGAGTTTGATGATTCCTTTCTGGCCGGGTCGGTAGATGATACTGAGACACTCAAAACTATTCGTAGCCTCTACGAGCAGCATAACTATCTGGTTGATCCACATACCGCCGTCGGAATTAGTGTCGGCAATAGACTTCGTACACCAGATGTACCGCTGCTGAGTCTTTCAACAGCGCATCCTGCTAAATTTGAAGGCGCTATCAGCAAGGCGATTCCTGGGCATATAACAAGTCATGAGTCCCTGGAAGCGCTGGAGGGATTGCCGAAGCGAAAGAAAAGAATGGGTGCAGAAGTGGGACAGATACAGGCCTTTATTCGCCAACATGGTCTGCGTTGAATCTACTTAATATTCGATTTACCGCCTGCGGTAGATCGCTAATGTGTTCAATTGCCTCATCGGCTGATGTCTCCCCCGTATTTTCCTGTCCCGGGTGTTTTATCCAGACCGTATGCATGCCAATGTTATTGGCCACATCAATATCGAGCACAGGGTTGTCGCCTACGTAGAGCATTTGCTGAGGCCTCGTATTCGTATGAGCCAGTGCCTGTCGAAATAGATTCTCTGCTGGTTTTGGTGCTCCAACTTCCTCTGCTGAAAATGCAAAGCTGAAGTAGCTGTCGAGCCCAATTTTTTTGATATCGGCGTTGCCATTGGTCAAGGCGCCCAGTGTGAACTGATTCGCCAGCAGTGATATGGCTTCGAGCGCACCCTCAAAAAACACAATCTCATTTCGTGCTTCCAAAAAAACATCCATGGCCTGATGTGACAGTTCAGTCGCCTCGTCGATATTGATTTTGCTGAGCAGCAGCGCGCGCTCAATCAGCCGGCGTCTGGATTCGGTAATTTTGTTGCCAAGGTCTGGTTCCAGTTCGAGCAATTCGTGGTGCAACGAACGCATACTGTCAACGTCATAGAGGATCTGAGGAACTTCCTGTTGCAGCCAGTCGTTGAGCCTTCTCTCTGCCTTGAAGATGATTGGTCCCACCGACCAGAGCGTGTCGTCCAGGTCAAAGGCGATAACTTGAATCAATTCCTGCCTCCCGAATCAGATCTCCGGGTCATCTGGCTGAGATTTGCGCTGAGCTCTTGGGTGTGCCTTGTCATAAACTTCTGCCAGGTGTTGAAAATCGAGATGGGTATAAATTTGTGTCGTTGAAATATCTGCATGACCCAGTAGTTCCTGAACAGCGCGTAGATCGCCGCTTGATTCAAGCATGTGGCTGGCAAAAGAGTGGCGCAACATGTGCGGGTGCACATTGCCTCGAATATTCTGACTGCGGGTCCAGCGCTTCACCCGGGATTGAACATTACGCGGACTTATCCGCCGACCTTGCTCACTGATGAATAAGGGTGATTCATCACCTATGGACTGATTTTTCCGCGGCAGTTGGGCGCGAATCTTGAGCCACTTTTTGATTGCAAGTAGTGCGTGTGAACCTACTGGAAGCAGGCGTTCTTTTGATCCTTTGCCAGTGACCCTGATGGTCGCATCATCCCAGTCGATATCGACGATATTGGCATTGGTCAGTTCCGTCAATCGAAGGCCTGACGAATAGAAGAGTTCCAGAATCGCCAGGTCCCTGGTGGTATGCCATTTTGAACCCTGTACGTTGAGTAGCTGTGATACCTGATCCGCATCGAGTGTCTTTGGTAACTTCTGGGCAGTTTTTGGTGGCGTGATAGCCAGGGCCGGGTTTTGTTTTACCTGCCCTTCCCTGACCAGATAATTGAAAAAGGTTCGCACGGACGACAATCTGCGCTGCAGGGTTTTACCCGAGATACCTTGACGGTGTGAATCAGCCACAAATTGCCGCAATTGATGGTCAGCCAGATGGTGCCACTGATCGATTTCATGCTGCTGACAAAATCCTTCCAGCAGTTTTAGATCCCTTTGATAGCCCTGGATCGTATTTTCTGAGAGGCGACGCTCATCACGGAGATGGACAACGAAGACATCTATGAAACTATGCAACGATTTTTGATTCACCGCTGCTTTGCCGACACCATTACTGGTGTTTCAGGTAGATGTGTTTGGGTAGCAATTTAGCGAGGGTATCAGCGATAAATTCAATGAATTCAGTTCCCATGGCTGGCTTGAAATAGTTGGCATCTTCGCTGCCGATAGCCAGCAGGGCGATTTGGCGATTCTTGCGCACTGATAAAACCGCGGCTGATTTTACTTTGTCACCTTGGTGGCGAAAGAGGAAGCCCTGCTCTGATGGTCGTAACACACCGAGTGTCGGCTGCTTAGCCCGAATCAAAGCACCGATGTAGTCCTTGGCTGCCATCTCAGAGACGCTCGTGGTGAAGTGATTTATCTGGTGTGGTGTATCGCTAAAAATGATCAGGCTATAGGCATGACACTTGAAGTCCTCCTTGAAGCTGTTCTCCAGAGCTGTAAAAAATTGATCTGGGTTCTCGGCATCAATGAGGTCAAGTATCAGGCGTCTGCATTTGTCGAATATTTCGCTGTTTCGTTGAGCAGACTCAACAAACTCATTGAGCTTGCTTCTAATGCTGTCATTTTTCTCACGAAGCAGAGATACCTGACGTTCCGTAAGAGAGACGGCTTTGCCATTCTGTTGGGGCAGTTCCAGCTCTGCAAGCAGGTCAGGCTGGCCTTCGAAGTATTCCAGATGTCTGTGCAGATACTCTGCCACCTGTGCATCGGTAATTTGCTGTTCCCTTTTGACATGCGCACCCATCATCTTTGAATCAGGTTCATTCATATTTGTAGTCGACCCTCATATACACGGCATGCCGGCCCGGATAGCAGTATGTCGGAATTGTCCCCGCTCCAGGTTATCTTTAGGGTCCCGCCGGGCAAGGCGACACTTACCTGATCATCCAGCAAGCCCTGTAGTCGACCGGCCACAACGGCCGCACAGGCTCCGCTCCCACAGGATCGTGTTTCACCGACTCCTCGCTCAAATACCCGAAGCTTGATTTCGTTCCGAGATGTGACTTGCATAAATCCGACATTCACCCGCTGGGGAAACCGCTTATGATTTTCGATCAGGGGTCCTAACTGATTTACGGGTGCCTCATCAACGTTATCAACATTTAGCACGGCATGTGGGTTGCCAATGCCGACGGCTGTAACACGAACTTCTTCTGTTGAGTGACAGCCATTGGGAACTGGCAGGGGAGAGCATAGCTTCAGGTCATATTGAACGCTTGAGCAGTCAGCCAAAAAAGGGATCTGCTCTGGTGAAAGCGCTGGCGGCCCCATATTGACGGTAATACTTCCGTCTTTCTCTAACTTGGACTCAATTTTTCCAGTGCTGGTCTCCAAAACAATTCTGGTTTTGGTAGTCAGGCCTCTATCACGGACGAAACGCATAAAGCACCGAGCACCATTCCCGCATTGTTCTGCCGGGGCGCCATCAGCATTGAAAATGCTATAGCGAAAATCTGCATCAGGATCCTGTGGAGGTTCTGCCAACAGCAACTGATCAAATCCGATACCAGTGCGCCGATCCGCTAACTCCCTGATTTGATCTTCCCGAATGTGAATATTCTGCGAGATAAGATCCAATAGTACGAAATCATTTCCCAGACCGTGCATTTTTGTGAATCTTAATAACATAATGATCCTAGATTACCGGTGGGTGATGTTAATGCAAGCGATTAGTCGTTGCCTGGGATACTTTCCAGCCTGATTTGATCAGCAAAGGATTCCCGCTGCCTGATGCAATGGATGCTCTTTCCGGAAACAAGCAGCTCAGCAGCACGGTTTCTGCTGTTGTAATTGGAACTCATGGCAAACCCGTATGCGCCAGATGAAAAAACGGCGATCAGATCTCCCTCACACAAGGACAATTCGCGGTTTTTACCGAGGAAGTCAGCTGACTCACAGATGGGGCCAACAACATCATAACTGTCCCTGGGTGCACTGGATTGCTTGATGTTTTCGATCCGCTGCCAGGACTGGTAAAGGGCTGGTCTAATCAGGTCATTCATTGCCGCATCGACAACTGCAAACTTCTTGTTTTCATTTTGTTTGATCGTGACAATCCGGGACAATAGGATTCCCGCGTTGCCGATGATGTAACGACCAGGCTCAAAAAAAAGTTTTAGCGAGCGGTTGCCCAGAGTTTGCTGGATCGCACTCGCATACAGATCAATATCGATTGGCTCCTCATCCTGGTATTTAATGCCGATGCCGCCACCAAGATCGATATGAGAAAGACTGATACCTATCGCTTCAAGTTCATCTACTAGCTCAAGTAGGAGAACCAGCGAATCAACCAGGGGTGATATCTCGGTTATCTGTGAGCCAATGTGGCAGTCGATACCCTTGATTTCTACATTAGGCAGCTGTTGCGCGCGCTGGTAAATGGTCACCGCATCCCTTGAGGAGACGCCAAACTTGTTTTCCTTCAGGCCAGTTGCCGTATAGGGGTGGGTCTTGGCATCAACGTCTGGGTTAACACGAACCGAAATTGCAGCAACCTTGCCAAGTTTTAGTGCAATTTTGTTGACTAAATTCAGTTCAGAGTCTGATTCGAGATTGAAACAACTGATCCCCTGTTCAAGTGCCAGCTCAATTTCCCACGCCAGCTTTCCAGCACCTGAAAATACGACTTTTTCTGCATCGCCTCCAGCTTCAATGACCCGCTTCAATTCTCCGCCAGAGACTATGTCAAAGCCGGAGCCCATCGATGCCAACAAACTGAGAATACCCAGATTGGAATTGGCTTTTACGGCGTAGCAGATCTGGTGATCGTGTTCGCTGAAAGCGGCCTGAAAATTCTCATAGGCGGTGACGATAGCTGCTTTGGAATAGATGAACGTCGGTGTGCCGTATTCCTCAGCGATTTTGCTGGCTGGTACGTCTTCTGCGTGGAGCTGACCATCCAGAAACTGAAATTCACTCATTAGAGGACCCCTGCTCGACCGGGCTTTCGTCCGGTGCAGGTAAATACAGGCGTCCTTTCTGGCCACAGGCAGTAAGTGTACAAACAATTAGTAGCAATATGAGAATTCGCATGGCCGTTCTTTCTGACTCTGATGAAGCAGGAATGAAGCAGTGCAGTATACTCGATACTTATCGGGTAAAAACCCCTGGTGGATAATCATGCAAGACGCCGAGTACGAAGAATGTGTGGATCAGCTGTTCAATGCGATTGAAGATGAAATTGATGAGTTGGACGCAGATATTGATGTGGATGCGTCAGCCGGTATCCTGACGATCGAATTCCCGGACACAAGTCGTGTCATATTGAGTCGACAAATCGTAAACCACGAAGTGTGGGTTGCTGCCAGGTCCGGTGGATACCATCTCGCTCTTGATGATGACGATTGGTATTGCAGTACCAGTAGTGAAAGTTTGTCGCTACTACTGAATCGAGTATTCACAGAACAGCTTGGCGTCGTTGTGTCTGTGTTTAACTTACGCTAATAGCACATGTGCCGATGATCGAATTTGTGTCGGAACGGAAAGTATTTGAACTCAGTTCAGGCTGCATATTTGCGAACCAGACTTTCGATGGCATCAGTATATTTTTTTGATTCAAAATCGTTGGTATCTACCTTAATGAGAGCTCCCCCGATATAAAGGGCTTCATAGACACCGGGTGCTAGCTTTTCCCTGCACTCTAGTTCTGAATCTACGCATTACGTCACTATCCGCAATCAAGCCTGGATGATCTCGCAACCGGCCAGAACGGCGGCGAAATCGCTAATGGATTGTTTGTAGAAAGCAGTTTCATAAATGAAACCTACATTCTTGGACGCCAACTCTTTGGCGAGTTGTAAATGAATCTGAAAAGCTGCCTACCCCAATTCAACAGATCGCTTGTGATCTGAGTATCCGACATTGTCCGCAAGAGATTCCTTGAGCGCATTTTTTGCGAGGATCGGGAGTTGGCGTCTTTTTGATAAATGGTTGGCCAGTGTCGTTTTACCCGCACTGGGAGGCCCGGAAATAACGACTGCTTTTGACACAATCAATCTAACGCCTATTTGCGCTGCAAGTCGCTAAACAATATGTCCCCGCGACCGACCGGTGTCGAGCACGACAGTGTGGCTCGGACTTCATGTTCCGCGTCACTTGGCACACCCTACTGGTTAACTGTTTCCACTTTGTAGTGGCGCGACACATTTTTCGTGATCATACCCCACCTTGAGCCACTAACCCTTTCTTGATGCGTTTCAAAGGAGTCTTGGTCTATGAACTCTTCATAGACATCAAATCTCCTCACAGCGCTGGGTGACTGGTCTACCTGAAAATTAGTACAGCCATTTTCTTCTCGAGTCAGTTTTATATGGATCGGTAATTCATTGAGGATCTCGTCCAAATCTTCGTCTGGTACGACGATATATCCTTGTAGGATTGCCTTGGACACAAGCCCACTCATTCGGTCAAATAACACTTAGTTAAGCGGCCGCAGTTTACTGCGGTCCGAGCAATAGAAAGGAGTGCCTTAAATTTCATGTTATGCTCCACCTAGAATTTGTGTTTCGACGAATTTTACAAAATCCTCTCTTAAGTGAGTGGTCTTCTGCCTTTCAAACATTTCTCTCAGAGATGTCCAGTTCTGCAATGAGCCTTTCGTTCCAGTAACTTGAAGGTCTTCAGAACTCAAAATGCCGTTCGAATCAGGAAGCAGTAATGCGTCGCCCGATGTACGGACCAGCCGATTGGGGTGTCACCTTTGTGTCGCCGGATACCAGCTGGCTGATTTACGTCAGACATACTAGGTACCTATTTCACCGAAGGCGGGTACATACATGGCTTTGCCTCGAACGGACTTGAGGCAAGCAGGCACAAGTTCAAGCTGCATAAACGTATCGGTAGCCCCGTACTCATTGCCCAGGTGTGATACGGTGAAACCAAAACGCGGGTAATATTCAGGGTGGCCTAACAAAAACAATGCTGCGAGCCCGAGTTTTCTGCATTCCTCGATGGCTGCAAACATCAGTGCGCTGCCAATCCCTTTACCTTGATGTGCCGGACAAACTGACAGGGGTGCGATCCCGCCAAAGTTCCCCCGACTGCTTGATGTGATAGTAATTGGCGACACCAGGACATGACCAATGACTTGCCCACCCAGGGTTGCTACGAATGAGAGTAGAGATTGTTCACGCGAGCGAATCAAAGACACCAGCTCGGCTTCAAGTTTACTGTCAAAAGCCTCTTCAACAACCCGGTAAATGGCGTTGACATCTTCTGTCCTCTCCTTTCTGATCTTGACTGACATCTCGGTTGCTGCGTCAATTGTCACTGTCCGTTTACCGTGCATCTGCGTTCACCATATTTCGGCATGTCCCTATTCCTAGTTGTTTTTGTCAAGGTGATACCTAAGCGCCATTTGTATACACGATCTTAGTTCTTGTTCCGGCAATTCTCCGACTGCAGGAAAGACGATCGCCCTATTACCTTCAAATTCGAAATCATTGGCGAATAGAGTTCTAAATGTATCGATGAGGGTCGTTCTACAATTGACATACAAGGCTAGTTATTGCCAGCAATCGCCTCTCTTGCTCTTTGGATGGCCCGTGTAACCTGGCTTGGTGCGGTACCCCCTGGATGATTCCTGGCATTCACAGAGCCTTCCAGGGTCAGGACGGTGAATATATCGCCTTCGATGAGATTGGATTGCGCTTGCATCGTTTCCAGCGACAGTTCCGATAGATCCTTGCCAGCGCTGATTCCATCGGCCACCAGCCTGCCGACAACCTCATGAGCATCACGAAATGGCAGGCCCTTCATCACCAAGTAGTCAGCAAGGTCTGTAGCGGTAGCATAACCGCGTAGGGCAGCATTTCTCATATTGTCCCTATTGGCGGCTATTGCCGGGATCAGATCGGCAAACGCCGTCAGGCTGCCCAATAGCGTATCGACCGTATCAAAAAGGGGCTCCTTATCTTCCTGGTTGTCCTTGTTATAGGCCAGAGGTTGTCCCTTCATAAGGGTGAGCAGCGCAGTGAGTGATCCAAATACCCTGCCTGTCTTGCCACGTATCAACTCTGGTACATCCGGGTTTTTCTTCTGTGGCATGATCGAAGAGCCAGTACAAAAACGGTCTGGTAGCTCGATATAGTCAAATTGTGGAGAAGCCCAGAGAATGAGCTCCTCCGACCAGCGTGACAGGTGCATCATCAGCAGGCTGGCGACGGAGGCAAATTCAATAGCGAAATCTCTGTCACTGACAGCATCCAGCGAATTTTCTGCAATGTCGTCAAACCCCAGTAGTTCAGCGGTAAGCTGTCGGTCAATGGGAAAGCCTGTTCCCGCCAGCGCTGCGGCACCCAATGGCATAATGTTGACTCGCTTTCTGCAGTCAGCCAGTCGCTGATGGTCCCTCTCGATCATCTCAAACCAGGCCATTAGGTGGTGGCCAAAAACAACAGGTTGAGCTACCTGTAGATGGGTCAAACCCGGCATGATCGTTTCCGTATGATCCGCTGCAAGATCCAGTATCCCTGACTGCAGTTTCCTGATGGTGGAGGAAATGCGGTCAATCTGGTCTCGAAGATACAGGCGAATATCAGTAGCTATCTGATCATTGCGGGATCGGCCCGTGTGTAACTTTTTCCCTGTCTCTCCTATTCGCTCCGTCAATGCTCGTTCGATATTCATGTGCACGTCTTCCAGCGCAACTGACCAGCTAAAATTTCCAGACTCAATATCCGCCAATACTTCTGCCAGGCCCGACTTAATCTGCTCAAGCTCTTCACTGCTGATGATCGCAGACTTCTCCAGCATAGTGGCATGGGCAATAGAGCCAGCTATGTCATAGGCAGCGAGGATATGGTCAAATTCCACTGAAGCGGTAAAAGCTTCAACGAAGGCATCGGTTGCTTCCGTGTATCGGCCGCCCCACATTTTTTTTGAATTGTCCGCCACTCTAGTTAATCCTGGTGAAAAAGAGCGAGATTATAGCAGTATCCCCCTGGCAACAGGCATAATCACATTATTCACGAAACAATCTCGGAGACTCTTTTTGGCAGAAGAATCGGAAGAAGATTTTTTCCTCCCGGATCTTTGTGATGCGCAAAATATCCTGTTCCTGTTCCTGTTCCTGTTCCTGTTCCTGGTACTGGTTGCAGAGTTATTGGTATTTGTGGTGATTCTGGCGAATTCCAGCACAGTAGACTTCAGCTGGTCAGACCTGGGTCTCGTCTCTCTATTTGTACAGTGGATTGTTCTGCTGTCTGCGGTAGTGCTTTGCAACCTGAGACCCTATCTGGCGGGTCTGGTCACCGGCCTCGCAACTTTCATCGGCTACGGGGTCATTCTTCTGCTGACGCTGATATTTAGTGTCCTGGCGGAGTGGCTGCTGCTGAAGGAGTCGTGGGGCATCAGCCAGAGTGGCAATGTTGCCAGAAACCTCATTATTGCTGCGGTGATGACAGGCATCGCCTTTTGCTACTTTTTCCTCCAGAACCAGCTTCGGCAGCAGTAGGCGGAACTGAAATCCAGAATCCAGGCTTTGCAATCTCGAATCCGCCCCCATTTCCTGTTCAACAGTATGAATATTATCGCCAGCCTGATCAGCATTGACCCTGATCTTGCCGAAGAAGTCGTTGAAGATCTGTCGGTACTGTTTCGAGCCAGCTTAAGTGATGCAAATGCCCTGCCGGTTCCCCTGGAAGAAGAGCTCGATCTCTGCAGGAAGTATGTGCATATAGAGTCTCTTCGCCTGGACGACAGGCTGGAGGTTGAATGGCAAATCAATGTTGATACCTCAAGTGTTCGTATTCCCATGCTTACTTTGCAGCCAATGCTTGAAAACGCCATATATCACGGAATTCAACCACTTCCTAAAGGTGGCGTTGTGGTTGTCGATATTAGTAGTGATATGGGTATGTTAAACCTGGCGATCTCTAATCCCGTGGCTCATGATAATTCCACCCATGAGCATGGCAACAAGATGTCTCTAGAGAATACCAGGCGGCGTCTGGAGGTTGTCTATGGTCCGGATGCTTCGGTGGTTACACATCAGGACAAGCAGACGTTTACGATTAAAATTCGATATCCACTGGTACTGGCCTGATCGCGGTTTTAGCAACCGTTTGATTTTGTGACAGAAATCACAAAATTTAGAAGTTTTGGGCGAGAATTGTTCAAAACTGTGCAGTAGGTCTCAGTTTTGTAGCAGGAAAGGAGTAATTTAGTCTTCTACGGACTTACTAACGTCGCCAGTTTTCTGGGAATATTTGATAAGCAGGCGGAACTTGACGAGAGGTTGTCTCAAATGAAAGTACTAGTTGTAGATGATGAAAAGCTGGCAAGGGAACGCCTGGCCAGGATGGTTTCCACCCTTGAGGGATATGGGGTTATCGCAGAAGCTGCAAATGGTCATGAAGCTGTTCAGAAGGCGGTAGAGTACGAGCCGGATATTGTACTTCTAGACATCCGCATGCCGGGTTCAGATGGCATTGAAGCAGGTGCCGAGTTGGTCAGGCTGGCTTCACCACCGGCAGTCATTTTTTGTACAGTATTTGGTGAGCATGCGATCGAGGCAATCAAGGTCAATGCAGCTGGGTATTTACTAAAACCGGTTCGAAGAGAAGCGCTGTCTGATGCTCTTTCTCAGATCAGTCGTTTTAATGCCGTTCAAAAACGGGCAATTGCGGGGCAGGGTCACGAAGCTGACCCCTTTAAGATTCGAACCCACATCAGCGCTAAGACCAGGCGTGGTATTGAACTTATCCCCTTGTCAGAAGTGAGATTCTTCCAGGCTGACCATAAGTATGTGACTGTTCGGCATGATAAAGGTGAAGTGCTGATTGACGATACCCTGCGTGACCTCGAGACAGAATTTGGAGACAAACTGGTTCGTATACATCGAAATGCGCTGGTGATGACAGATCATCTAGACGGCCTTGATAGAGATACAACCGGCCACTATCAGGTGCGTATACGTGGTGTTGATGAAAAGTTGGATGTCAGCCGCAGGCACGTATCGGGCCTAAGAAGGTTGGTACAAGCCCTGTAAGCCGCCATGGCTTTCCTGGTGCTGATTTTAGCTCTAGCGATGACGGTTCTTGTGAGTTATCAAACTATATCTTGAATTGATTGCCATCATTAGTTTACTCAACCAAATCCAATCGGTACTGTTGGCTATTTGATCGGGGACCCCCTGGAAAAATGAGCCGTAGAATTAGGATCGCCACACGGGAAAGTACGCTTGCACTATGGCAGGCGCATTATGTTCGCGACCGCCTGCTTGAGACGAACCCAGGTGTAGATGTAGAAATCATCGGTATGACGACTGAAGGGGATCGAAACAAGAAGTCACCCCTTAGTCAGATTGGCGGGAAAGGTGTTTTTGTCAAGGAGCTGGAGCTGGCCCTGATCAATGGTGATGCTGATGCAGCAGTTCATTCGATGAAGGATGTTCCCGCGGAACTGCCCGCTGGCTTGTCGATAAATGCAGTCTGTGAGAGAGCGGATCCTCGGGATGCCTTTGTTTCCAACAAATATGAACGCGTCGAAGATGTTCCGCCCGGTGGCCGGATAGGTTCCTCGAGCTTGAGGCGAAGGTTGCAGTTAAAAGCTAGCTATCCCTACCTGGACTATCGGGAACTCCGTGGGAATGTTGGCACCCGCCTGTCTAAACTTGATGCGGGAGATTTTGATGGCATTATCCTGGCGGTGGCCGGCCTCGTCAGGCTTGGATTTTCAGACCGAATAAGCGAGTTCATTCCCGTCGAACAGTGCATCCCGTCGGCGGGTCAAGGCGCGGTGGGAATAGAGAGTGTTAGTGGAGATTCGGTGACCAATGATTTACTTCGTGCTATCAGCCACACCGAAACTGAACTTTGTGTTTCATGCGAGCGGCTTATTACTAGTGGTCTGGCTGCTACCTGCAATCTTCCGATTGCCGCATTTGCGGAAATTCGTGAAGGTAAAATATTTCTGAGTTCATTTGTCAGCGACAATGATGGCGGGCGAGTACTGAAAGCGGATCTTTCTGGTCCCCTTGAGCAGGGCGCACAACTAGCTGAACAGATGGCGGGGACGCTCCTTGAACAGGGAGCACGTGATCTAATTCAGGGTATTCCTCCTGTGAGTTGATGATGAATCATTGTGTACTGCTAACAAGACCTCGTGGGTCCAATGGCGAGTTGTCCCGCTTACTAAAGCAACGTGGTATCAAAAGCCTCGAACGGCCCATGTTGGAGATTTGGCCTGCTCCAGAAGCAAGCCGGCAAAAGACGCTGGCGTTGAATCTCGATCAATGCTGCTGTGTCATATTTGTCAGCGTGAACGCAGTTCATTATGGCATGGAGTTCCTCGAACAATATTGGCCACAATGGCCACAGATTGAATGGTTGGCGGTGGGCAAGGCGACGGCACTAGCGCTTGAAGCGTACGGGATTAAGGCAGCGTATCCAGACGAGGCCGGCAGCGAAGGGCTATTGGATGTTGAACAGCTACAGGAGCTTACGAATAGCACAGTGATGATCGTGCGTGGTTGTGGCGGCCGGGAACTGCTAGCGACAGAGCTGTCGTCCAGGGGCGCGAAAGTTAGCTATCTTGAAATTTATCAGAGAATTGAGTTGGAATATCGCGAAGACCTGATATCAGATATGTTTGCGCATGGAGTTGATATAGCCGTTGCCACCAGTGCACAGGGTATGCAACATCTTCTCAGCTCTATAGGAGCCCAAGATGTTGCTAAACTTCACCTGGTGGTTCCCTCGAAGCGAATTGGCAAGCTTGCTGGTGAAATGGGTTGTGTTCATATACACGAGGCGGATGGAGCCGATGACGATTCTTTGCTGCAATCGATTCTAAGAGCCACCCTGCTGATGCAGGTTGGCGAAGAAGGTGATAATTGAGATGAGTGATCAAGAAATAGATGATACAGCTGATGAGCAGGAAAAGCGGCTTGGGAGTGCTCTTGATCAGCTGGAAAATGAATCAAGCGAACAAAACCCGCCTGAGAGGCAGCCGCGGGCATCGTCAGCGGTCGGTATCCTTGCTGTATTCCTTGCGCTAGTTGCCATTGGTATTGGCAGCTATGCGGCCTTCATGTTTTATGATCTTAAGCGTTCTGATAGGACAGGGGAACTCGCGGCTCAGCTGACACAGATCAAGCAGGAAGTACAAGGTACGACTAGTGGTTTAGATACGATTTCAAATCAGCTTAGAGGGGTGCTTAAAGAACAGTCCCTGGCGATGGGTTTGCTCGAATCTCAACTGAAATCACGATTAGCAGATATCGAATCGGCAGCGGGAACATCAAGCCAGGACTGGATAATTGCCGAAATTGAGTATCTGCTTCGCATGGGGAATCAAAGGGTGTTGATGGAGCAGGATCCAATGGGTGCCCTGGCCCTGTTCAAAGCGGCCGATACTATCCTTGCCGACTCTCAGGAATTGACTGCATTTGCATTGCGGGAAGCGGTGGCTAGTGACATTGCCAAACTGGAAGCGGTAGAGGTCCTGGATAGAGAGGGACTCTATTTGCGATTGTCAGCATTTGTTAGTCAGGCGGGTGAGCTCAAGCAACAAGAGCCCCTTTATACGCCCACGATTCAGGAGCAAGAGTCTCTCGTAGGTGTAGATGAGAAAACGTTTATTGAACAGGCCGTTGACATCACTTCCAAGGTAGGAAAAAGAATCACCACTTTGGTGGATTACCGTCGCAATGAAGTTGAAATCACCCCGATTCTACCACCGGAGGAAGAATACTATTTGAGACAAAACCTGGTAATGAAACTACAAATGGCGCAGATGGTGCTGCTGGAAGGAAATAGTGAAATATTCAGGGTAAGCCTTACGGAAGCGATTCACTGGATAGACAACTATTTTGACCCAACAGATACCGTGACACTATCAATGCGTGCTGGCCTGGAAGAACTCAAAGTAGTCAATGTGCAACAGCCGATGCCGGATGTTGCCGCATCACTGCGGGAAGTTAGACACCTCTTCGGAGATTTGTAGCCAATGGAAGACAGTCAGTGAAAAGTTCTATGTTGGGTATCCTGGTTGTGATAGTTGTCGCAGGCTGGCTTGGTACGCTCATTGCCAGAGATCCGGGCTATGTACTGGTGTCTTATGATGGCTCCAGTTTGCGGACAAGTTTGTGGGTCGCGCTTGGACTTCTCGCGGTTCTGGGTTTAGCCATTTACTACGGATCACAGTTACTGCGATTTCTTCTTAATAGCAGTGGATACCTGAGCAGTTGGCGAGAAGAGAAAAAGAAGTCACGAGCACAGGAACTGACGGCTAAGGGGTTACAACTCATGCTGGAGGGTGACTATCTGCGTGCCGAGCGGTTCCTGATCAGCGGCGCACAGAATAGCAGTTCGCCAGCGATCAATTTTCTTGAAGCGGCCAGGGCTGCTGATAAATTGAATGACACTGAAAAAAGGGATGCTCATCTGCGCAGGGCTGCAGAAGAAGACCCGAGTTGTGGGAAAGCCATTGCACTCGTGTCAGCCGAAATGAGTGCCGCAAGAGGAGAGTGGGATAACTGCCTGCAGGCCCTTTCGTCCTTGAAATCAAGTGATGTCGTGTTGTCACTAAGAAGGCGAGCATTGGTTGAGCAAAAAGACTGGCAGGGTCTGCAATCTCTGATGCCAACCCTAAGGAAGGGTATGGACAAGGAATCTTTCCTTGAATTTGAAAGAGGTGTAGTGCTTACAAGGATTTCTGAACCAGGAATACAGGAAGAAGGTTTGCAGGCGATATTCAAGAACTTGCCGGCAAGCCTTAAAAGAGATCCATCCGTTGTTCTGGCCTACTGTCAGACAGTCGAAAATGACAATCAGGCGGAATCAATACTGCGTTGGGCAATAAAGGAAAACTGGCAACCGGAACTGCTTGAGTGCTATGGCAACCTTGGAAGCGAAACATTGCCAAAGCGTCTTAAACAGGCTGAAGGCTGGCAGAAAAGTCATGCTGACGATGCCTCTCTACAGCTTTGTCTTGGGAAAATATATGAGGCGAAGGGAGATGTCATTAAGGCGCGTGAGGCCTATCAAAGGAGCATTAATCTAGAAAGCTCAAGAGAAGCGAATGAACAGCTAGGTGGTTTGCTTGCCTTTGATGGGGAATATGCGAAAAGTAGCGATCATTTCAAAACCGCGTTGCAATTCAAAAAGTAAAAAGTGGTGATCTTGCCCTTGAACGATTACGGGCTGCTAAAATCATTCCTTACTGCCAAACCAAAGGCAACGGATTGTGAGGTCCTAGACTGCGCCAGCGCACCAAATGAAAAAATTAGTCAGATAACCTGCGTGTAGCGGTGTTGTCTAGTTTCGTTTCATCGACGCAAAAAATTCTTCGTTCGATTTGGTTTTCTTCATACGGTCAAGCATAAACTCTATAGCAGCAAGGTCGTCCATTTCATGAAGGATTTTGCGTAGAATCCAGACTTTCTTCAATTCTTCTTCAGACATCAACAAATCTTCTCGCCGTGTGCCGGAGCGCCTGATGTTGATGGCCGGATAGACTCGTTTCTCTGCAATTTTCCGTTCAAGATGAAGTTCCAGGTTGCCGGTACCTTTGAACTCTTCGTAGATCACTTCATCCATCTTGGAGCCGGTATCAATAAGGCAGGTTGCGATAATGGTCAGGCTGCCACCTTCTTCTATGTTCCTTGCAGCTCCGAAGAAACGCTTGGGTCGCTCAAGTGCATGCGCATCGACACCACCCGTCAGAACCTTACCAGAGGCGGGGATGACAGTATTGTAGGCACGGGCAAGCCTGGTGATGGAGTCCAGAAGGATGACGACATTGGCTTTGTGCTCTACGAGCCGTTTTGCTTTCTCTATTACCATTTCACTCACCTGGACGTGGCGAGATGGTGGTTCATCGAAGGTGCTGGCTACAACTTCACCCCTGACGGAGCGTTGCATCTCCGTGACTTCTTCCGGGCGTTCATCAATGAGTAGTACGATCAAATGAACTTCAGGATTGTTTCGTACGATCGATTGGGCAACGTTCTGAAGGATCAGTGTCTTACCAGCTTTAGGTGGCGACACAATCAGACCTCTTTGACCCTTACCGATCGGCGCAGTGAGATCGATAATTCGGGCGGTAAGATCTTCGGTGCTGCCGTTCCCGGCTTCCAGCGCCAGTGGTTCATCCGGGAAAAGGGGTGTGAGGTTTTCAAACAGTATTTTCTTTTTCGATTCAGATGGATCGGTAAAGTTGATCTGGTCTACTTTCAGCAGTGCGAAATATCTCTCGCTATCCTTCGGTGGCCTGATTTTGCCGGAAACACTGTCTCCGGTACGCAGGTTAAATCGCCTTATCTGGCTGGGAGAAACATAGATATCATCCGGGCCCGCAAGGTACGAGCTGTCGGGAGAACGCAGAAAACCAAACCCATCCTGTAGAATTTCCAGGGTGCCATCGCCGAAAATTGATTCACCACCTTTGGCGTGCTTGCGCAGCACGTTGGCGATGATTTCCTGTTTACGGGAACGGCCCAGGTTGTCCATACCCATCTCATGGGCTATTTCCAGGAGTTCTGGTATGGGTTTGGCTTTTAGGTCAGTTAGGTTCATTTAAGTCACTTGTTGATTTCAGAAAGAAGTAATGCCGAAGCATCTAAGTTTTGTTGAGATTTGTTGGGGTCAATCTTTGGAAAGAGGGTTGGGTTAGATTGTTTGTGTTGTTTGGACTATTTGTGTGCTGTTTGGGCTAGTGGTGTAAAGCAGAATCGAGCTGTCAACAAGGGTTAGTTATCAGTGAATATTGTCGATTCTTCTATCTCCATGTCGCTAGGTAGTGCAAAAATGATATTTTTAGTGCTAATTGTCAACCATTTTTTTAAGTTCTTGCTCTTTGGAGTAACATTTCCTTTGACTGTATCGGCGATTTCAGCTAAGAAATGATGGCTCCAAATCGCCAAATTGCTGTTTTGTTAGATGTTGCTATCCAGAAAGGCTGTTAATTGTGATTTGGACAGAGCACCCACTTTTGTCGCTTCGACCTGACCATTCTTGAACAACATCAGAGTTGGGATACCACGAATTCCATACTTTGGTGGTGTAGCTTCGTTTTCATCGATATCAAGTTTGCAAATTCTCATTTTGCCATCGTATTCGGATGCTATTTCTTCGAGCACTGGTGCAATGACCTTGCAGGGACCACACCATTCTGCCCAGTAGTCGACCAAAACAGGAACATCTGAATTAAGTACGTCATTTTCGAACGTGTCGTCAGACACATGACTAATGGCTGTCATTTTACAAACTCTCCGGGAAATCTACGGCTAAAGAAGGTAGCTATCCTAAGCCTGGAAGAAAGAATTCACAATTAGTTTCTTGACGAAGTAGCAACTCTCTTGGCAAAGTAGGTCAGAATCGCATCTGCGCCTGCGCGTTTGATCGATAGTAGCGATTCCGTGATGACTTTTTCATCCAGCCAGCCGTTCTCGATAGCCGCCATATGCATGGCATACTCTCCGCTTACCTGATAGACCATGGTCGGCACCTGAAACCTGTCCTTTACCCGGCGAACAATATCCAGATAAGGCATCCCGGGTTTTACCATGACCATGTCAGCGCCTTCTTCTAGATCAAGGGCAACCTCCTGCAAAGCCTCGTCGCTGTTGGCCGGGTCCATCTGGTAGGTGTGTTTGTCCCCCGTGCCAAGGTTTGATGCAGAGCCGACCGCATCCCGGAAAGGTCCGTAGTAAGCCGAGGCATACTTTGCGGAGTAGGCAAGTATTTTGGTATTGACGAAACCTTCGTCCTCCAGAGCCCGTCGGATACGACCTATTCTGCCGTCCATCATATCGGAAGGCGCTACCACGTCTACACCCGCCTTTGCCTGACTCACGGCCTGTTTGACGAGTGTATCCAGGGTGATGTCGTTTGCCACGTAGCCGGCTTTATCCAGTATTCCATCCTGGCCATGGCTGGTGTATGGATCGAGTGCAACATCGGTCATCACACCAATATTGATGCCCGCATCTTTGATTGCTCTGACTGTACGTTGCGTCAGGCCATCCGTGTTATAGGACTCCTCTCCGAGAGGTGTCTTGGCATCCGCTGATATTACTGGAAACAATGCCATTAGTGGAATACCCAGATCTGCCAGTTCCTCAGCCTCCTGAACCAGCAGGTCAATGCTCATTCGCTCTATGCCCGGCATGCTGGGAATTGTCTCGGTTTTGTTTTCACCCTCAATAACGAATACCGGATAGATTAGATCATGGGCAGAAAGCCTGTTCTCCTGCATCAGACGGCGCGAAAAGGTGCTTGTGCGCATGCGACGCAATCGGGTATTCGGGAATTGTCTGGGCATTGTTGCTCCGCACGGGCTGGGGGGGTGGATTATAGCAGAATTGGGGGTTTAGCAACTCGGGCCCGCTAGAAGGCTAACCTGCAGAATTCATGAAGGCGGTTATGTTCTATCGTTAGGATTATGCAAAACAATGGTTAACGAATGTTTTTCTCAGTTTTACGCGCTGCACCTGATCAATGTGAGAGCTAATCTGCCTTCACTTCTCGAATTTTCCCGCTTTCACTATAGCTATAGCTATAGCTATGATTCAAGCACGAAAACCCGACATTGCTTTGCTTGTTTTGTTATATCAGCTCTCACATCGATCCCTTCATGAATTATACGGGCTAGATTGCTTCCAGGTCTGTATTCAGGGTCATCCATTGTACTTCGACGTCCTGAATTTGCTGCTGCAGTGAGATCTGGTCACGAATCAAATTTTGCAGGTCAGGATTGTCGTGGACCACATAAATGTCAGATTTGGCGAGTTTGTCTTCTACTTCAGACAATTTGCGCTGTAGTCTTTCCAGGCGTTTCTCGAGGGTGCCGATTTTGGTGCGTAGTTGTCTGGCCACCTTATGGCTATGCCTGGGACGTTGGGCTTTCGGTTCTTGTACCTGCGCCTTTCCGCTTTCTACCACCTGCGGCATGGTGCCCTGCGCCAGTACCTTCGTTCTGTAGTCATTCAGATCACCATCAAAAAATTTGACCGTCCCACTGTCCAC
Source organism: Gammaproteobacteria bacterium (assembly GCA_002725995.1). Taxonomy (GTDB): domain Bacteria; phylum Pseudomonadota; class Gammaproteobacteria; order Pseudomonadales; family Azotimanducaceae. Next base: position 104,175 of record PBRQ01000017.1, on the reverse strand, counting down.
AAGAAGGAATTGATTTATTGTATTTGTCAGAAGGTGACGATCATGGGAAATCAGCAGGATGGCACCGGTGAAGGATTGCAGCGCAACGGTCAGGGCCTGCCGCATGTCCATGTCCAGGTGGTTGGTAGGCTCGTCCATGAGCAGCAGGTTGGGTTTGCTAGAGGCAATAATGGCCAGTGCCAGGCGCGCCTTTTCACCACCGGAAAAAGTTTCTACGGGTTCCTTAACCTTGTCTCCATGGAAATTGAAGCTACCGAGGAAGCGGCGAATTTCCTGCTCTCTGTACAGCTTGTCCAACGACTGAATATGATCGAAAGCTGATTGATTGAGGTTTAGATCGTCGACCTGGTGCTGCGAAAAGTAGCCCGGCTTCAGGTTTGTGCCCTCGGATCTGACGCCAGCGATTAGAGGGATTTCGCCGCTGAGGCTTTTGACCAGGGTGGATTTGCCGGCTCCATTGTGCCCCAGCAAACCGAATCTATCTCCTGGATGCAGGCTCAGACGAACCTGTCTTAGCACCGGGTCATCATAACCAAGGTCGGCCATCTCCAGCGTGAGGAGTGGGTCAGAGGTTTTCTCAGCACGTGGAATGGTGAAGTGAAAAGGAGAATCGACGTGTGCAGCTGAAATTATCTCCAGGCGCTCCAAAGCTTTTAGGCGGCTTTGTGCTTGTCTGGCCTTTGTCGCTTTGGCGCGAAATCGTCGCACAAAATCCTTCATGTGCTCGATTTCTCGCTGCTGTTTCAGATAGCTACTCTGCTGCTCGGCAAGCCGTGCAGCCTTGACCCTTTCAAACTGGGAGTAGTTTCCTTTGAACAGCTCAATATTTTTGTTGTGCAGGTAGGCTATACCCTCAACACATTCATCAAGAAATTCACGGTCATGTGAAATCAACAACAGTGCACCCTTGTATTGCTTGATCCAGTTCGCAAGCCATAGGATGGCATCCAGATCCAGATGGTTAGTAGGCTCATCAAGTAAGAGTAGGTCCGACGGCTGCATCAGGGTGCGTCCAAGATTCAGGCGTATGCGCCAGCCGCCGGAAAACATTGTTACCGGCTTGTCGAAATCATCCTGGCTAAAGCCCAGTCCTATCATAAGTTGTTCTGCCCGGGCCCGGGCTGAGTAACCGTCAATAGAATCAAGTTGTTCGTGCAGCTCGGCCAGCTGATGGTAGTTTTCTTCTAGCTCGACTTTCCTAATTTGATTGCTAATTCTTGTAAGCGCGGTATCACCGGCGAGAATGTAGTCCACTGCGGCCTCTTTCGTCGTAGCGACTTCCTGTTTCATGTGAGCAATACGAAGTTGAGAACCATAGTCGAGACTGCCAAGGTCCGCTTCGAGATCACCGGTTATCAGCTGAAACAGACTCGTTTTCCCGGTGCCGTTAGCACCAATCAACCCTACCCGCTTACCCTGATGGATGGTGAAGGTAACTTCCTCAAACAACAGCAGGGCGCCGCGTCTCAGGCCTAGATTCGTAAGTGACAGCATTGAATTACACGTGGCGAACAAACAGATATTGTAACAAAGGGTGGCACTTGACTTTTTGCCTGTGTGGCGGGTTAACTGGAAATATCGGGAAACGTGACGGATGAACCTCATGATGATGAAGTTGGTAATTCTTGCTGTGTTTTTGGCTTGCGCGGGTCTTTTCGTTATAAAGGGACCCGACGGCACACCGCTGCTGACCGTGGATAAGTTACTTGAGGACTTGCCCAGCTCTCCGTCTGACCTTCTTCCAAAAGAATTGGAGCTGCCGGAGGAGCCATTGGTCACGAAAATTTACAAGTGGAAAGATGAGAACGGGGTCTGGCAGTTTTCCAACTCGCCAGTCGATGAGTCTGGCGCAGAAGTCCTGGAGCTCGATGGTCAGATCAATACGGTGCAGGCCTTTGTCGCTCCGGTGCAAGAAGAAAAGAAAAAAAAGCCGGCAGTGATTCCCGGAGTATCAACAGTTTCGCCACAGCAAGCGGGTGGCCTGATGGATACGGTAAAAAATCTTCAGGAAACAATCGACCAGCGAAAATCTGATATGGACAACACGAGCGGCAACTAGCGGTTAGCCCGGAATGCTTGGATCATGCATGTCGAAGGGGTCTGATGATCTGGAAAATACCGATTGTGATCAGTCCTATGAACCCTATCAGGACCCACCCTGGAACACTGACCCCAAGAAAAGTCCAAAGAACCTCAGCGCAGCTTCCATCACCCGTGAGTACAATGCTGAGTACTTCATCCAGAGGAAAGACATCGAGCAGGTAGTCAAGGCTCGCACCACAGGCAGGGACCTCATCAGCTGGTAGACTTTGCAGCCAAAGCTGGCGTGCCGAGATACCTCCACCTGTTGCGGCAGAAGCAATGACAAGGCCTCCGTAAATCCTAATGCCCAGTTCACGGGGATGATGAATAGCTGCAATCAGCGCGATGATCCCTGTCGTTATGACCATGATCCGCTGCAGGATGCAAAGAGAACAGGGTTCGAGGAGCATTGTGTGCTCGATAAACAAAGCGACCGCCATGAGGAAGATGCAGCCGAAAAAGGCTAGTCCGAATATGAACCGTGAACTGGGAATCGTCATTTACTTTCCTTGGCTGGTTTTTGTCCGTTTTATAACATCGAGCGGGCTCGTGCGCTAGCTCGACAGTCCCTTATACTTGATTGATTCATATACTTAACGTTATTGCTGTGTAGTGACATTTAGTAAAATTATTCCATTTACGGGCGGAACTGTTTAATGCCCGTTAGAATTTGCGATCCATTCGTTGGTGAAATGCGTTAGCTCCGGGAAAAATTCGATGAAATCCGAATCAAGTTTGTCCCTATTTACCAGGAATTGTTCATAGGCCTCGGCAAGCGGGTTGTCACGGCGTAGTCGCCCCGATAAATAGCGAAAGGTTCGGTCAACGAATTCGGGATCACGATACTTTAAGAGCACATTCGAGCATTGCATACGTTCAAAAGCTTTGATTGCATTGGGTGGCAAATGTTCCCTGTTTTGAGACAGGGTACTGAAGGTATTGTTCGAAAATGTGTACAGCTCATCAGAATGATACTCCCGCCAGCGTACAGCGAGGAAATGGTCAAATATGACGTCGGTCATGATGCTAGAGAAACGGCGAAATCTTTTTCCGTACCGTTTTTGGCTTATCCGAGTAATTTCATGCTTGTCCGTGTAGGCGTCAATTGCCCGATGTAGTCTGATACCATTTTCAATGGCGGTGCATCGCTCCCCTTTCAGTTGGCCTTTTACAAAGTCGCCAAGAAAACCGCCAACGAGCAGTTCTCCACTTTCCGCAGCCAGGAAGAAGTGTGCCAGGTGATTCATGAACCCAGCTTTTCATACTGTTCTTGTAGTTCGGAGAGATAGCCCTCGAAAGGTATGGCGTCCTCTTCTTCAATGGCTGTTTGGTTCGCGGTTGATTGTTCACTTATGGCGGCGAACTCATCCAGTTCCTCCCTAGACAGAGGTGACGACAAGAATGATTTCCGGTGAGAAGTCGTCTTGTCCATAGTGAACCGAAAAAATGGAATCGCCTGTTCCCGCATGTCATTCAGGATGCGTGCGCTCGGTGTATTGTTCGAGTCGTCGAGTTTGTTCCTTTGAGTCGCAAGGCTCTTAGTGTGATCTTTAGTTGATGATGCCTTGTCGAGAATTTCTGCAACGGGAGATATTGCAGTAAGGATCTCATCTCCCCAACTGCCCAAAGTTTTTTCCTTTCTATTATCTTTTAGCAGGATGCCATCCTGTCTTCCCCTGTGTACTGTTTTGAAAACATTTTCACTTACGGCTGCGCACAATCCTGCGTTATGAGATGGGCTATCGGCGAGCAGACAAAATAGAAGAAAAGTATCGAGAAAATGAATTTGGGTCGCGTCAATACCCAGCGGCAAGTACGGATTAATATCTAACAGACGTACCTCTATATACTCCACGCCTTCTCTGGATAGACAGTTGAGGAAATTTTCCCCCTTCGGGGGCACACATTTTGCCCTGATCGTCGTATAAAACTCTGCTTCTGACTGCAGAATATTACCATTCACCTGAGGATGCGTCTCACTAGGAGACTGCAGTTCATGAAAGACCGGGTGAGGCGTACAAATTGCTGTTCGCAACGTCTCAACATAATGTTCCAGACTGTTGTAACAAATGTCCAGAAGCCCCGATTGGGTATCACTTTGGTAACCAAGATTGCCATTTCGAAGAGAAGTAGCATCAGGAAGGTAGGCGCTGCCGTGATCAAATTCCTGCAGATTGTGTTTCCTACCGGTAATGTGTGAATTGCATACAACTGGGGAAGCCCCAAACAGGTAGACGAGCAACCATGAATATCTGCGGAAGTTTCTCATGAGATCGAAGTATCGACCTGACCGGTACGTTTTAAGCGGCAGTTGAGAATTTTCCACTTCAGACAGGGTCAACCAAAACTCGTCTGTAAATGAAAAATTGTAGTGGATGGCGCAGATAGTCTGCATTGCTCGGCCATAGCGATGACCGAGTCCACTACGGTAGGTCGCTTTTAGTCTGCCGAGATTTGAAGGACCATACTGGGCGAGTGGAATATCCTCATTAGCTGGTATCACGCAGGGCATGCTGCTTGACCACAGCAACTCTTCGTCCAGGCCGGAGTATACGAATCGATGGATACGGTCCAGGGTTGAAAGAGTATCTGATATAGAGCTGGACACGGGGGTTATCAGCTCAAGCTGGGCTTCAGAGAAGTCGGTGGTGATCATTGGGTGGCACAATTTGGAGCCAAGGAATTCCGGGTGCGGTGTCTGCGCCAGATTCCCTTTCATATCAACTCGTAGTGCCTCTCTCTCAATGCCTCTTCTAAATGCCAGTACTTGAGGAGAGTTGATCAGGTGTTTGAGCTTGGTATCGATTCTAGCTTCCACTGGTGTTGATCAATCATCCAGCATTATGCCAAAGAAGTAGTTTCGAGTGGAATGTAAAAGGGGTGGCGGGTGGAATGACAATTGTGTCGTCATGGAATGGTTCAGCTCTTGTTAAGAAAATCGTGTATTCGCCTCCGGTCGCGCTTATCCAGCCGACCCTTGGAGGCTATGTGTTGGCCTGCCGCACGCCGCTGTACAGCGGTCATTTCTCGCTTAGCTATACTTTCAGCGGTTTCTTCGTAGAGTTGTTGAGCTTCGGGTGTGCCTTTGCGCTGATCAGATAGTCCCTTGACAATGATGATCTTCTCATCCCACCCCTGGCGAATCTTAAGCTGATCTTCCAGCATCAGTTCCTTACTGGGTTTGATGCGTTGACCATTGACATGAACTTTTCCTCCATCTATCGCCTGTCGGGATTTGACTCGTGTCTTGAAAAAGCGGGCGGCCCAAAGCCACTTGTCGACCCTTACTTTTGGCATAGATCGAAGGCCTGGGTTGAGGAGTAAATGATAGTAGCAGACTCGCTGCGGCAGTTTAACTGCTTGCGTATTAAAACATTTATATTACCAGCGGTTGTTCAAGCGAATGTCATGTTGTTCAATGCCGTTTTACTTTGCGAGAGTGCAATGAAGAAACTACTGGAAGACGTTATCGGCATAGCGAGGCGCGCTGGGGTCGGGATTCTTGATGTCTATGACCTGGATGATTTTGGTGTCGAGACCAAGGCAGACAATTCTCCGCTGACAAAAGCTGACCTTGCTGCTCACGAAATTATAGTAGCTGGCTTACAAGCTTTGAAATTGGATATCCCAATTTTGTCTGAAGAGTCAGATGATATCCCCTATAGCGTGCGCCGCGGATGGCAGCGCTATTTCCTAATTGATCCACTTGATGGCACCAAGGAATTTATTAATCGAAATGGTGAATTTACAGTCAATATAGCCTTGATTAAAGAAGGTGTTCCGGTACTAGGTGTTGTCTATGTACCCGTAAAGGATGTTATCTATGCAGGGCAGCAACTCGAAGGGCGAACAGTATTTGTAGAGCGGGCTGGTTCCCGCAGGGACATTGCAACCAGAAATCTTGCATCGCGTCTCAATGGGAAAGAAGCACTAACGGTTGTTGCCAGCAGGCGACATGGCGGGGCTGCTCTAGAGGCGTGCCTTGGTGTATTGCAGAAGAGGTTTCCGAAGATTGAGTCAACCAATATGGGTAGCTCGCTCAAGCTTTGTCTGATCGCGGAAGGGCAAGCAGATTTGTATCCGAGGCTTGCACCAACCAGCGAATGGGATACAGCTGCAGCACAGGCAATTGTTGAAGCAGCAGGTGGTACCGTCGTGGATACAAACCTCAAACCGCTTCAATACAACGGTAAGGAAAGTATCCTTAACCCATTTTTTTACGTCATAGGTGACAGCTCTTTTGACTGGAACGATGTGCTAAAGGATGTGGACGTCGTTGGCTAAGGTTGTCAGCTGAGATTGTTGGCCGAGAATGCTCGCTAAGAAATGTTGGTTAAGATTGCTTGCTAAAGCTGTTGAAAAAAGAGGGAGAAAAAAGAGGGGTTGGTCTCGGCTAGCCAAGCTGTACGCGCATCCATCCTGCCGAGGAGAATACTGTATATTCATACAGCTTTGGCTAGCGAGGATTACAATATACCCGCTAGTAAGGCCAAAGAAAAGAAATGAAAAATGGAGATTCCTTCTTTGCTTTGTGCTTGACATATAGGAAATGAAGCTAACACGCTGAATTCATGAAAGAAAAGGTAATGGGAAATATTGAGCAAGACTTGAAAAGCCGTTTTTAGAGAAAATCAGTCCACAACTTTTCCACAGCCTTGTCCACCGGGTACATTTTGCTGATCGAATCCGCCGATCTTGCCCGGAGTTGAACTCCCATTAGCAACCCTAGGGTTGTCAAAATAAGTTTTCAGACAGGTGGTCGACAAAGTAGTACGGAATGAGAGGATATTCTTTTTTTGACGAAATAGTTATAGACAATTGCGGGCCAGGAACCGGATAATACAGAATCGGATTAGTGAGGTTACCGATTAGAACTGTTCACAATAAAAGATCGTTTAGAAGTAACAGTTGAAGTGCAAAGGAAGCCACAAAACAGTCCATTCGACTCTTTATTTTCTGGTGTTTGTCACCATATAGAGTTTTGCGAAGGAGGTCCCTTTCCCTATTTGGTAACAAATTTTGTTACAGCTGTCCCTGACAACAAGCATGAATATGGAGCCCGCCACCTATGACTAGCCACGAAGACGAAGGAGATTTCGAATCTATTATCGAAGATGATTCCCTTGAGAATGTGGCGGATGATCTCGATGCACTCGATGTCCTGTCCAATCGTGAAGTTTCATCGGAAGAAGACAGCGATGAAGTAGAGTCTGAAGAGTCCAAGCTAAAGAAATTGATCGCCAGGGGTAAAGAGCAGGGCTATCTTACCTATGAGCAATTGACTGAAACCCTGCCTGAAAGAATTGAAGAGTCTGATGACTTTGAGAATGTCGTGCAGGTTTTTGAAGAAATGGGCATTTCAGTTTATGAAATTGCACCTCAGAACCAGCAGCTGAAAGACGACTCCGTTGAAGAACAGGTCAACGCGGATTCAGCGGCCCTCGCGGCTTTGGATTCCGTAGCGGGAAAAACGATTGATCCCGTTCGAATGTACATGCGGGAAATGGGAACTGTGCCACTGCTTACACGCGATGGAGAGATAGTAATCGCGAAGCGAATTGAGGAAGGTATCAGGGAGACGATGAGCAATATAGCTCGTTATCCCGGTACCGTAGAGAGGGTGCTACAGCAACACGATGACATCGAAGTCGAAGAAGGTGATATACGTGCCATCATCAGTGGCTTTCTTGATCCAGAGGATATCATCCCGGACATGTCCAAAGTCGCGGAAGCGAAATCCAGTGGCAACTATCAGGCGGGTGAGCACGAAGAGTCCAAAGGCCCCGATCTTGAGTTGACCCGCAGTCGATTCAAGGATATCCGCAAAACACATCTAGCCGCACAAAAGGCAATCAGTAAATACGGGCGTGATTCCGAGAAGACCGCGAAGGCGTTGGATGAACTGGGGGGTGCATTTGGGCTGTTGAAACTCGTACCAGCGCAGATGGATCCAATCATGGATATCGTCAAGTCCGATACACAAAAAATTCGTGATCAGGAAAAGCTGATTCGAGATCTATGTGTGGATAAATCAAAGATGCCCAGGGACAAGTTCATTGAAGCCTATACCGGTAACGAAACAAATGTGGACTGGATTGATGAGCTTATCGCCGCTGATTCTCCCTATTCGGAAAGCTTGCAGCAGTACCGGATTTCCATCCGCCATGCACTAAAAATTGTCAGGCGAATTTCCAATCGTACAGGTATGAGTATTCCGGAAATCAAGGACGTTAATCGTCGTATGTTTCTCGCCATGGGCAAAACCAGGGCCGCAAAGAGGGACATGATCGAAGCTAACCTCAGGTTGGTCATCTCCATTGCAAAGAAATATACGAACCGGGGCCTGCATTTCCTCGACCTGATTCAGGAAGGAAATATCGGTTTAATGAAAGCCGTGGACAAGTTTGAGTATCGTCGAGGGTTCAAATTTTCCACCTATGCCACCTGGTGGATACGACAGGCGATTACACGATCGATTTCTGACCTTGCCAGGACCATCCGCGTGCCGGTTCACATGATGGAGACGGTAAACAAATTGAATCGACTCACCAGGCAGTTGATCCAGGAATTGGGTAGAGCACCAACCATCGAAGAGTTAAGCAAGAAGATGGATTTACCGGAAGACAAGGTGCTCAAGGCCCTTGATGTTGCAAAACAGCCGATTTCACTCGAGACTCCAGTGGGAGATGATGATGATTCGACCATGTGGAATTTGGTGAGCGATACCTCGGTAGAGTCCCCCGTGGACCACGCGACTGACGAAGGCCTCAGGGAAACCACGACAAATGTACTGACCGCGCTTACGGATAGGGAGGAGAAAGTCTTGCGGATGCGTTTTGGCATTGATATGAATACTGATCACACATTGGAAGAGGTCGGTCGTCAATTTTCCGTGACACGTGAACGCATCAGACAGATTGAGGCGAAGGCCCTTCGCAAGTTACGCCATCCTGCTCGTTCAGAACAATTGAGAAGCTTTATTGACAGCTGAGCAAACCGACAAGACCAGTATTTGGTTAGACAAGTGTCTGGTGAGAACAGTATCTGGTCAGAACAGTGCCTGAAAAGAGTCATTGACCCCTCTTTTTGCCTATGGATTCGAAACAGCGAGCCCGATCACGCCTTAGATTTATTCCATTTCGTAAACGAGATATCGTCGACATGTGTCTCGCCGGTGGCGAGCTGTCGGCTGCAGATCAGGCAAAGTTTCGAGAAATGTGCAGGCTGCTGCAGAGCGTTATTCACTTTCAGTACCATGAAAAACTTGAAGCCCTGAAAGACAGCTATGCATCTTTGAATCCTGACCGCGATACTAGACAAGTCAGCCTGGTTGGGGAAGAAGAAGATTTTGTCGATGGGCTTGATGAAATTCTCAACAAAGCCAACTACGAAAAGCTTTCTGAAGAAGAAATAGAGATGGCAATGACGGAGATCTCCTTGTTCAAACTCCGTCTTCACATTGACATCGATGACTTTGAAGAAATATTGCTGTTCAGCAGAGGTGAAAGTACCCGCACGGAAGAAGTCAAAAGTCTCTATGGATTGCGCAAGCATCAGATAGAGTTTGTAAATTTCGATCGAGTTGTTATCTACATCAAGTTCAGCACCAGGATAGTTTCCCGGCACCCTCAGGAAAAACCTGGATCAACAATGTTGAAGATGTTTCAGGATGTGCCCCGGGCCGACATCGAAATGCTGCTTCCCAATACCCGCCTCGGTATGCGATTGATGGATAAATTGCTAATAGGTGTTCCGGCATTGATTGGTGGAGGGGCTATCCTGATGACCAAGATCGGAACTTCGATGATTCTCCTTGGTGCACTGGTTGGTTTCTGGATGGGCATTTCTGCTGAGCCCGTTGAGCTCGATAAGGCTACCATCTTTGCTTTGATCGCCGGGGTTGGTGGACTGGGTAGTTACATCTGGAAACAGTTCATCAATTTTAAAAACCGGAAATTGACCTTCATGCAGTCACTAACCGAAAGCCTCTATTTCAAGAACCTTGACAACAATGCGGGTGTTTTTTATCGACTGATCGATGACGCGGAGGAGGAAGAGTGTAAAGAAGCAATACTCGGCTACTATTTTTTGCTTGTAAGACCCCTGCTCAATACAGCGGCTCAACTGGATGAGGCAATAGAAGACTGGTTGTCCGAGAAATGGAATTGTGAGATTGATTTTGAGGTGGAAGATGCGCTGGACAAACTGCTTACCCTCGAACTGGTAGGCGATGCTGGTGATGCAGTTGATATTGATGCGGCATGTGAATTATTGGACAAAAGATGGAATAGCTATTTTTCCTACTAGTTGGCACTCATAAAAGTAGGATCCTAATAGGACTTTGCGAAGAAAAGGCAGACGGCGATATGGAAAAACTAAGACATATATTCACTGGTCGACCCTTGTGGATGAATGCAATGATGCTGTTTTGTGCATACATGACGTTCATCTATATGCCCTTTGACATGTTTATTAAGCCAGTGGAGGAGGATCAGGAAGTCTGGTTTGGATTTATGTTGACAGGTTGGTCTGCTAAGGCAACCGAACCAATTCACTGGCTTATTTATGGATTTGGCCTGTTTGGTTTTCTGAAAATGAAGTCCTGGATGTGGCCATGGGCTGGGTTGTATGTAGTACAGGTGGCCATTGCGATGCTTGTCTGGACATTGTTGAGTGAAAATGGTCCCGGTATTCTGGCTGGTCTGGTGGTTGCCTCGCCCTTCGTCGCACTGTCAATTGCCTTGTTCATGGCAAAGGATAAGTTTGGAGAAAGGGATGGTGAAGAGCAGGTGGATGCTGATGGCGGTGAACCGTAGGTTGAAGTAACAAGAAGAGGAGGCAAGGCAATGGAGGACTTCAAGGGCAAGATTGCTGTCGTTACGGGTGGTGGCACTGGCATGGGCAGGGAGCTGTGTCGACAGCTTAGCCGGGAAGCCTGTCATGTAGCAATGTGTGACATGCTGGTTGAGAATATGGCTGAAACAAAATCACTATGTGAAGCTGAAGCTCCCCCGGGTACCAGGATTACAACACATAAATGTGATGTTTCTGTAGAAAGAGATATGCAGCATTTTCGTGATGAAGTGGAAAACAGCCACGGCCCCGTCGTTAACCTCCTCTTCAATAATGCCGGAATTAGCGGTGGCGGAAGTTTCCTTACTGATGAGCGTGAAGAATGGGAAAAGACGTTTGCTGTCTGCTGGTATGGCGTCTATTACGGTTGTCGTACTTTTGTCCCTATGCTGGTTGCCGGTGAAGAGGGACATATAGTCAATACCAGTAGTGTCAACGGATTCTGGGCTACGTTGCCAAACACGCCACACACTGCATATAGCGCTGCCAAGTTTGCGGTGAAAGGCTTTTCGGAAGCACTAATCGCTGATCTGCGTGACAACGCGCCACATGTGGGCGTATCAGTCGTGATGCCAGGGCATATAGGAACGTCCATTGCGCTGAATTCTGGAGCTGTGCTAGGCAAAACACCGGTCCTTGAGCTGAGTGAGCAGGAGGTCCGAACGCTGCGAGAACGTATTATGCAAAGCAGTGCTCCAGAGGCTGAAGCAATCATCAACATGAGTGATGAGCAAATTAAGCAGGCGATGCATGACCGGGCTATCGGGTTTCGAGACAATGCCCCGATGACGGCGTCCGAGGCCTCGGCTGTAATTCTCGATGGAGTTCGCAGTAATAGGTGGAGGATCCTGGTTGGAGCAGATGCTCACGGTCTCGATGAAAAAGTCAGGGCTCAACCGGAGATGGCTTATGAGCCAAACTTTTGGTCATTTAATATCGAGTGATCAGAGTTTTGGCCTTAAATGGGGTGGATCAATTTCATAGATCGCCCAACGCATCTTTGACTAGCCCCTGAATTTGTTTGTTGGGGAAGGCAGACAGTGCGCTGGTGAAATTCTTCCTGGCAAGCTCTATGTTTCCGAGCTTGGCATGAATGTTTCCCAGAAAGTAGAAGGCAATCGCATCGCTCGGATCCTGCCAGACCTTGTTTCCCTGCTGGTAGCGTTCAAATGAAGCCAGAGATTTTTTGAACTCGTCGTTTTTGAAATAGAATTGCGCGATAGCAAGGTGTGGGCCAGCATGATCTTCGATCAATTGCGTCGCTCTAAGATAGTGCTTTTCAGCCTCAACAGTATTATCCAGTTTTGAATTGAGAAGGCCTTTGGCCAATTCAGCGTAGGGAGGGCTAATCTTCTCGAGCCTTGCAAGCACCTCCCTCGCCTTTTCGATATCACCACCGGCCAAGCCAGGTGCGTTTAGGTAGTAGCTGAAGAAGGCATAGTTGCCCATCACGTGATTTGCATCCAGATCAAGAACTCGCTGCCACGAATCAATGGCTGACCGGGCCATGCCCATTTTTTTGAAAATGTTAACCTCGGCAAGCAAAGCCATGTAGACCATACCAGCAAGGTTGTAGGCCTCCTTGTAATCTGGGTGCAGGTCTGTCAGATATTCGATAGTTGCATTTGCCTCCCTATAGTTGTTCGTTTTGTACTGGCTTTTGGCAAGGTAAAACAATATATCGGCATCTTTGCTATTCTTACTGCGAAGTTTTTCAAATTTACTGGCCGCGCTTTGGTAGTCGCGATTGTCGAAATCTGCGATTGCACCAGTGAGATCATCACCTGATACCATCGCTTGCCAGCTAAGTAGCAGTACAAAAAACAAAGACCTGGACATTGAATTACCCCTCATCACAAACACAACTTAGAGCTACTAGAGCACAAAAAGGTTTCCTTGTAATCAGGCAATTTTGGAGCCGATGTGTTCCCCACACTTCAGGAAATTGAAAAAGCAGCCCTGAGGGTATACGAGGTGATCCAGCCGACGTCTCAAATATCCTGGCCGCTGTTGAATCAGCGCTGCAACTGCGAGGTTTGGGTAAAACACGAAAACCACAATCCGACCGGAGCGTTCAAAGTACGCGGTGGATTAATTTATCTGGGTAATCTGAAGTAGCGTGAAGCCAGTATAGAAGGCGTCTGTTCCGCGACGCGGGGCAATCATGGTTAGAGTGTTGCATTTGCGGCTTCTCGAAATAATCTTCATCCTGTGATTGTAGTTCCTGAAGGGAACAATCCTGAAAAGAATACTTCCATGGTCGCACTTGGAGCGGAGCTGGTAATCAGCGGTAGAGACTTTGATGAGTCGGTGGATTGTGCAAGGGATCTGGCGCAGGAAAAGGGGCTGCATCTGCTGCCTTCATACCACATGGATCTGGTAGGGGGTGTGAGTACTTACGCACTTGAGCTATTTCGTGCTGTTTCCAACCTTGATCGCATCTATGTGCCTATTGGTCTGGGGTCCGGTATATCGGGTGTGATATGTGCAAGGAATGCACTGGGTTTGGATACAGAGGTCATTGGGGCCGTATCGGAAAAGGCGAATTGCTACCAGTTGTCCCTGGCAGCCGGCAAGTGCATCAGCACCAGCACTGCTGACACGATTGCCGATGGTTTTGCGGTCAGAAATCCCAACCAAAAAGCCCTCGACCTAATGCGGGGCCAGGTGGAGCGAATAATCGACGTTAGTGAGCAGGAAATACTGGATGCCATTGTTCACTGTTTCACTGATACTCACAACCTGGTTGAAGGCGCTGGTGCGGTAGGACTAGCAGCCTTATTGAAGGAAAAGGAAGTCAATTAGGCCCAAAAGGCCGGCATTATTTTTACGGGCGGAAATATTGACAAGGGACTGGTTAAGCTGGAGCTTAGATAGTGCTGCAGATATATCTCTGGGCCTGCCCCCAATCGCTTTTGCTGGCTGCTAGAAAACGCGGGACGGGGCATGATAAATGGTCTCGAATCCCGGTTCGGATAATGAGACTATAAACGCTCAAATATTGAGGATAGAAAATGAAATCACCAATTTGTGACCAATTGGGAATTGAGTTTCCGCTAGTTGCTTTTACCCACTGCCGTGATGTGGTTTGTGAGGTTTCAAAAGCGGGAGGCATGGGAGTACTAGGTGTAGCAGGGTTTGGTCCCGAGCAATTAGAAATTGAGCTTGCCTGGCTTGATGAACATATCGAAGGAAAGCCCTATGGTGTTGACTTGATTGTCCCAACCTCCATGGCTAACAAGGATGAATCAGCGAGCGTGGAAGAGGTGCGCGCCATGGTCCCGGAGGAACACAAACAGTTTGCAGCCGGCATCCTTGCGCAGCACGATGTCGACACTCGCACCATGGAAGGCCTTAATTTGGCTGGTGGTGGAGGATTTCTTGGTGAAGGCCGCGCGGCTGACATTATGGATATAGCATTTTCCCACCCCATAAGGCTTATCGCTAATGCACTTGGGGTGCCGCCAAAGTATATGCTCGAGCTCGGCAAGCAGCACAATGTGCCGGTTGCCGCCCTGGTTGGTGCTAAACACCATGCGATAAAACAGGCAGAAGCAGGCGTGGACATCCTCGTGGTTGCTGGAACCGAAGCGGGAGGACACTGCGGAGAGGTCTCCACCATGGTTCTTGTGCCGGAAGTCAGCGAAGCGGTGAAGGGATATGAAAATGTCACGGTTCTGGCGGCAGGCGGTATTGTCACTGGAAAACAAATGGCGGCATCGATGGCTATGGGGGCTGACGGGGTATGGACCGGATCCGTTTGGTTAACGACTACTGAGGCCAATACGTCGCCAGCCATTAAGGAAAAACTGCTATCAGCGGCATCGAATCAAACTGTCCGGTCTAGGAGCCGAACAGGGAAATACTCGCGGCAGATTAGGTCACCATGGACGGATGCCTGGGAAGGAGAAGAGGCACCAGAACCGTTGCCGATGCCCCTTCAATCTCTCGTTAGTGAGCCGGCACTTCGTCATATCGAGAAACTAGCCGATTCGGGCCACAAGGGGGCAAAGCAGCTTGCGACCTACTGGGTTGGCCAGGGAGTCGGGATGATGAGCCAGTCACTGTCGACCCGTCAGGTAGTCTATGATTTTATGGAAGAATTTCTTGAAGCTAACGAGCGTCTGAATGCTTTTGTTGATGGCTGATGAGTTTTGTCCTCGAGGCCAATACTCCGGGCAACAACTGATGCGGCGCCAACGCTGAGCCCCCTGCAGAATCATCGCTATGGGGAATGTGAAACTGACTGCCGCCAGTTCAAGCTTGCCCAATTGCCCTACATAGACCGTTTCCATCAGGTTCGAACCTTCCTGAAGAACAAGAGGCGGTCAGACCTGCCCCCAGTATTTGTCCTTTAACAAGCGCTTGTATAGCTTGCCGGTCGGATGTCGTGGTAGTTCTTCCATGAAATCGATTGAACGTGGACTCTTGATGTGTGAAATCTGGTCTCTTACATAAGCTATTAATTCAGCTTCGAGTGCGGGGCTGGCTTCAGACATGTTGGAGGGTTGAACGACGGCCTTCACCTCCTCCCCAAACTCTTCGTTGGGAACACCGAATACGGCTACATCAGTTACCTTGGGGTGAGTAATGAGGGCATTTTCTGCTTCCTGTGGATAGATATTGACACCACCGGATATGATCATAAAAGACTTCCGGTCGGTGAGGTAGAGGTAGCCCTCTTCGTCAATATAACCGACGTCACCCAAGGTGGACCACCCCTTGCTGGTGTAAACAGAAGCCGTTTTGTTTATATCGTTCAAGTATTCGAACTTTCCTCCTCCCTCAAAGTAGACGCCACCCATTTCACCTGTTGGTAATTCTGACCCTGCGTCATCCACTATGTGTACGCGACAGCCGTCGGTTGCTTTCCCAACGGATCCCCTATGCTGTAACCACTCTTGTGATGTTATGAAGGTTGAACCATTGCCCTCTGTGCCTGCGTAGTACTCATAAAGCACCGGACCCCACCAGTCGATCATTTGTTCCTTAACTGCGACTGGACAGGGGGCGGCGGCATGGACTGCGTAGGCCAACGAGGAGAGGTCATATCGGGATCTGACTTCTTCCGGTAGCTTGAGCATACGGACGAACATGGTGGGTACCCACTGACTATGGGTCGCTCTATATTGCTGGATGAGCGAGAGGGCCTCTTCGGAGTCAAAATGCTCCATGATGATGCAGGTTCCACCCGCCCTAAGGACCATCATGTTGAAGCCAAGCGGAGCAGCATGATAGAGAGGTGCGGGGGAAAGGTAGATGGTATTTCGGTTGTATTCGTATCTGGATTCCGCTGCCTTCAGAAGAGGGCTCTCCTCTCCCCACTGTAGCTCGATCATCGGCTTCTTTACACCTTTTGGCCGGCCCGTTGTACCGGATGAGTAGAGCATGCTCTGACCATAGCTCTGATCAATGATCGGTGTTTCGGGTAGTCCCTTGATGGCTTTCTCCAGGGAGGTCGCACCCTTGCAAACACCGTCCAGCATATAGCAGATGGGGTCATTTTCTAGCTTGTCAGCGAATCCCAGGAAAGTGTCGGTCAGGAGAGCCGAGGTCACAAGCAGTTTCGCCCTGCAGTCGTTGACTATGTACTCGACTTCAGCGGGTTGCAGGCGATAGCTGATTGCAGTGAAATACAGCCCTGATCGGAACGCAGCCCAGCAGATGGTGAGAAACAGCCGGTGGTTCTCCAGGCAGATCGCAATATGATCCCCTCGTTGCAGCCCGTGGTTACGGAACAGGTGTGCCAACTGGTTGGACCCACGTTCCAGGTCACCCCAGGTGACCGTCTCCCCGGATGAAGCCATGACCCAGGCTGGTTTTTGTGGGTCGAATCCTTGTGCTTCCACAGCGTCAATCTCAGAACATCGTCTCATGCAAACGCCACCATTATTGCGGTCAGAGTAAATCCATACTGCTGGAATACAATCTCGAAGGTCCGCACCTTTAGTTGGTTGCCAGCAATAATCTGATCAGACAGGTTACTACACAAAGCGATACTTTGTACCAACCAACACCATCAAGGTTGCCTTACCAATTCGTGCCAACATATCGCACAACTCTGTCGGTACTAAATAGTGGTATGGTTGCTGTCATGTCCATAGTGAATCAAGAAAACAGGAACCAGACCATTGAGCAGCACAAGTAACCGTCATCGCAATGATATCTATGGGGATCTGAAAGGTCCTGATGCGTCAGAAACCGTACCCGCCATTCCTGCAGCCACAGTGCTTCTTTTGAAAGAAGGTTCGAATGGGGCCGATGTGTTGATGTTGCACAAGAATTCAAAAATGGCCTTTGGCGGCATGTGGGTATTCCCGGGTGGCAAAATAGATCAGGCAGACTTCCCTGAGAATGGCGATACAAACAAGGCCGCCGCGAATGCTGCAGTGCGCGAAGCCAAGGAAGAGGCTGATATTGATATTGACCAGAATGACTTTGTCTGGTTTGCCCACTGGTCACCACCCCCCGCTGGACAGGCAAAGCGCTTTGCTACCTGGTTTTTTGCTGCACCGGTATTGGTTGACGGACCTATCAGTGTTGATGGCGGCGAGATTCGGGATTTTGAATGGATAAATCCGGCGGCAGCTCTCGAGAAACATGCGGTTGGTGACATTGATCTTGCCCCTCCCACCTGGGTCAGCCTATACCACCTGGCTCGCTATGAGTCGATCGATCGTATTCTTGAACACTTCAATTCAGAAGAGCCGCGAGTCTACGAAACCCGAGTGGTTGAACAAGAGGGCATTAGGATTGCCATGTGGAAGGAAGACGCTGGCTACGGGGTGTGGGATGCCGGGATTGAGGGACCGAGACACAGGCTGCTGATGAAACCCGGCGGGTTTGTATTTGAGCATTCTGCAGTTGAGTACTAATTTTGCTGAGTTTCTGGGCCTCCCATTCTCCAGTTACTCCACAGCGGTGGCATATTTTTTAACGCAAAGAGAAAGATGTCATGAAAAGATTGAACGATATGGTTGCCACCATGGCGGGCGTCCCTATCCAGAAAGGGCGAAATATTTCGCTTTTGATCTTGGTCAGGCGGAGTGAAAGCTTATGAGTGAATACACCAGCAGTTTGGAGGAGATTGATTCCGGGAGCATCCCGCTTGTTGGAGGGAAGGGGGCAAATCTTGGAGAGTTGACACGAGCCAAGTTGCCGGTACCCCGAGCCTTCTGCATCAATACCCTGGCCTATCAGCGACTTATCGAGTTGAACTCGCTCCATACCCCCATTCTCGGTGTGCTTGAGGGGCTTGACTATGATGACCCGGCGGAAATCACGCGGCGTGCGACAAAGATCAGAGAGATGATCATCGCCGCGGATACGCCTGCTGACATCGACAGCGCCATTCGTGGTGCCTACCGACAACTTGAGTCAGAGTTGGGAAACGACGTATTGGTGTCCGTGCGTTCTTCGGCTACTGCTGAAGATTTACCGGGTATGTCGTTCGCCGGGCAACAGGATACCTATCTAAACATCTTTGGAGCGGACAAGGTTTTACATCATGTCAAAGCCTGCTGGGCATCATTATGGACCGACCGCGCTATTTCCTATCGGCACAAGCAAGGATTCGAGCATGAGGGTGTGTTCCTCGCCGTGGTCGTTCAGGAGATGTTCCCGTCTGAAGTGGCAGGAGTCATGTTTACCGTAAATCCAGTCACTTCGAATACTGGCGAGATGTTTCTGAATACCAGTTGGGGTCTGGGTGAGGCCATTGTTGCCGGAAAGGTCAACCCGGATCAGTACATGATTGACAAAGACTCCTTCGCGATAAGAGACAAGCAAGTTAATGAAAAGCTGGTCATGACCGTCCGGCAGGAGAAGGAGCAGGGAAGCAAGGATGTTGAGGTTCCAGAGGAACTGCGCTCAATCGAAACGTTACCAGACGCGAAGATAAAGGAACTGGCCGAGATCGGGTTGCGAATAGAGGAGCACTATGGCTTTCCGCAGGACATAGAGTGGGGCTATTCTGATGGACGATTCGCTGTTTTGCAGTCTCGTGAAGTTACCGCAGCAGATATTGATTTTCGTGAAGGCCTTGAAGCCTGGCAAACACCCGAAGCGATGGCGGAGCTAACTGATGAGCGCTGGGTCTGGTCACGCGGCCTGTCAGATGAGTGGTTCACGGGTCCTTCGACTCCCTATTTTTACAGTGGCGTGGGACCGCTTTTGGCTCGCTTGAAGATCATCGCGCTAGAGCAGACGGGCATAACGGAATTTGCTGGTTACACATCCGAGCACTACCTGGATATGCCAACCACTCGCTGGTATGGCGCGCGCGCCTACTACAATACTTTTTTTGAAATCGAGTGGATGCGTATCTTTATCCCGCCTTTTGCGCGGGATGACGTTGCCCTCAGCCCATTCCCGGAGGACGAGTGGGAAGAGATCAGAAACATGCCCTTCGACTGGTTTCGCTTCTTTCGCATACTATTGAGGCTTGAACTAACTCATCCGAAGTATTCGCTGCTTGGGAGTACACACCATTATTATGAAGAGATGGAGAACTGTGTTCGTCGCGCTGATGCAGTATGGGCCGACTTCGATATGGAATCAGCGAGTGTAAAAGAGATCTTCACCACCGCAGCGCGGGCGAACGAAGGGAGCATACATGAGGACAACACTGCTCTGGCTTTCAATGTCTACCTCTATGTCGTACCTCAGGGTTTGGCAAAGTTGTGTGAGCTATGGTGCGATGATGAAAATGCCCAGATATACAGTCATCTGATTGCTGGCCTGCAGACTCCAACGGGCGAACAGAACATTGCCGTATGGGAGCTCTCCCGAAAAATAAAAGATTCGCCTGTTTTGTTGGAGCTAATAGAGATAGATGACCCCGAGGAAATATTGGCTTCGCTTGTGGATTCCGAAGACGGGCGGCAATTCAAAGCGGATCTGGATGTATTCCTGAAGGCGTATGGCCATCGCGGGGCGGATGAGCGGGACCCGATCCACTTCCGCTGGAGCCAGAAACCGGCCAGGATCTTCCCTGCGATCAAGGCGCTGTTGCCGCTGGGTGAAGAAGATAGCCCGGCAGTAATCGAGCAGCGTCTCCATGAGCGTATGCTCAAAACCAAAGGGGAATGCTTGCGAAAGATTCGCAAACAATCATTCGGTTCTTTGAAGGCTGCCTTTTTTAAGTGGTACCTTGAACTGACTCAGGACTACTGCTACTACAGGGACTGGGAACGTTTTCACAATGACAAGAACGCTTTGCGTCCGAGGGCAATGTTGATGGCGGTTGCCGCCAAGTTTATTCAGCGTGGCCTGATAACAGATGAGGAAGATATCTTTTTCCTCAGCATTCACGAGGTGTTCGCGGCCGATGGCGGCAAGATGAGTGTGAAGGAAATTGAAATCAGAGTAAGAGCACGCCGGCGAGTGTATGAAAGATATACCCACAGAACACCGCCAAAGTACATTCGAGGCTGGGAAGCGTTCGATGATGGTCAGGCGGATGATGGCCAGGGTCTGCGCGGCATCGCAGCGAGCAGCGGGGTGGTCACGGGTCGTGCGCGAGTATGCAGAAGCCTGGATGAAGTGAGCAAGGTTGAGAAGGGTGATATCTTGATTACCGTTGCGACCGACCCTGCCTGGACGACCGTGTACTCCATTATTAGTGGCGTCGTCGTCGAAACGGGTGGTGTAACTTCACACGCTATCATGATATCCCGAGAGTATGGCCTGCCCTGCGTTGCAAACCTGAGCCAGGCCTGTGATCTCATACCTGATGGCCAGATGATTACGGTCGATGGCAGCAACGGGAGAGTGCTGATACATGAGGACGAGTGATTTCGGTGGGGGAATCACTGGCGGTGAAGTAAGAACTAGCCATGCTTGTAAAAATACATACTAGTCTGTCTTATCTTCAGGAGTAGAATTATGACCGAGTGGAATAGTGATGATAGTTTGAAGGGCAAAGTTGCAGTCGTGACCGGGGCGAGTCGAGGTATCGGCAAAGGCATTGCGCTGGAACTGGGAGCAGCTGGAGCCACTGTTTATGTTACCGGTCGTACTGTGACAGAAGGTGCTGCCGCACTTCCTGGTACCATCGGTGCGACCGCTGAAGAGCTAACGGGTCTTGGTGGGCAGGGGATTGCAGTGCAGTGCGATCATTCCGATGACGATCAGATTGCCGCCCTGATAAAACGGGTTGAAGATGAGCAGAGCGGAATTGATATACTTGTAAACAATGCTTTCACTGTACCGGATGAGCCGATTTTTTCGACCAAGTTCTGGGAGATGCCTGTTGGCATCTGGGATCAGCTTCATCGTGTAGGCTGTCGAGGCCATTATGTGGCGAGCTGTGCGGCAGCCTCAAAGATGGTCGAGCGCCGCACGGGTCTGATAGTGAACATCTCATCGTTCGCAGGTGCTTCCTATATCTTCAATGTTGCTTATGGTGTGGGTAAGGCGGCGGTGGATAGAATGGCGAAAGACATGGCGGAAGAGTTGCGCGAGTTTGACATAACTGCGGTCTCACTGTGGCCCGGGATTGTTCGCACTGAGCACATGCTCCAGGCACACAAGGATGGCACGGTACCTTTCGATATCGAAAAGGGCGAGTCTCCGCGTTTCACTGGGCGAGGAGTCGTCTCGCTGGCAGCAGATCCAAAATTGCATGAACAGACCGGACGGGTAATCCCGATAGTGGATCTGGCGCGCGAATATGGTTTCACGGATGTTGATGGCCGGCAGCCTGGCAATCTTGGTGAGCAGATGGGGTTTAGCTGACCCTGCCGTACAAAACTATTTTCCCTAACGAGATAGATGGGCGGCAATCTGGGGCATGATGAAGGCTGTTTCGCTGTCTATACGCTGGCTTGCAGCATCAGGGTCGGAGCTATGCTTCGTGATGACAACATTAGTTTCAGATCGCTGGCGGATGGAGGGCTCTTCTCGGCAGCAAGCAGGGTGGCTGCCAAAAAAAGGAATAGGGCTGCATTTCTCATCGCTATCACCGGTTGAAACGAAACTTTAAGATTTGGGATCTATAGTTTTAATCCACCACATACCTTCGGAGAGTAACATCAATTAGAGTCCTAATATTTGCGGATACTTTCAAATCACATTTCGGTATATTTTCTGCAAAGGCCATTTTGAAATTGCTCTTTCCTAGTAGTGGATAGTTGCGGGCTAGTTTCCAGTATCAAAGGGATCCGAAAAACTATGACAAATAGTAATGTGAATTTGCCAGGCAGGCTGGGAAATCCCAATGCCAGCCTTGATGAAGATAGTCGCACTGATCCGAGGATCATCCAGGCGCTTGCAGCTGTGGGTGGGTTTGCTGATGCTGTAGAACCAATAGGTTCAGATGCCGCCTATGAGGATTGCCTTGCCTACTGCATGGCATTTGAAGAAACTGCCGCACTGGCAAATCCTATTCTTCGTGCTGCCATGCCAATATTGGATTCCATCACTTCTTCCACGGAGACTATTACAGGCGTCGATGACAATGAGATAAACCTCCATATCCATCGACCAAAATCTAGTGATGGGCGATTGCCTTGTATTGTTCATACGCATGGTGGCGGTATGGTACTAATGACCGCAGAGGATCCACCATTTGTTCGCTGGCGAGATAGTCTTGCCGATATGGGCATGGTTGTTATTGGCGTGGAGTTTCGAAATGGCGGCGGGCGCCTGGGTAATCATCCATTCCCTGCAGGGTTAAACGATTGCGCAGAAGCCTTACAGTGGACCTATACCAATAGGGAGCGCCTGGGTATTTCTTCAATTGTGATTTCTGGTGAATCCGGTGGTGGAAACCTGTCTTTGGCGACCACTTTGAAAGCTAAACAGGAAGGATGGCTGAATCAGATAGATGGAGTATATGCAATGTGCCCATACATCTCTGGATGCTATGCAAATCCATCCGAGCAGCTACTCTCACTGTATGAAAATAATGGATACATGATGGACTGTGCAATGATGGCTGCACTGGTGAAAGTTTATGATCCAAGTAACAACAACAGCTCTAATCCACTGGCCTGGCCCTATCATGCCAAACTAGAAGACCTGGCGGGCCTGCCGCCTCATGTAATCTCGGTAAATGAACTTGACCCGCTGCGGGATGAAGGTCTTGGCTACTACAGAAAACTGCTTGGTGCTGGTGTGCCCACTGTGGCAAGGACGGTAAATGGCACACCACATGCAGGCGATCAAATTTTTCCCGACATCATTCCCGAGGTTTATCAGGAAACCATCAGGTCCATTTATGGGTTTGCCACTTCTCTATAGGGGTTGTGAATGGGTGGGTCTTTTCCGCTGAGAGTAAGTGGCCTGGGCGAACTTGAGGTGCCCGGAAAAAGCCTGCACCAGCTTACTTTTGTTCCTTACTCTGATCCCAGCGCCAGGGGTTTTGAGTAGTTTTTAGATCATTTCGAAATAAGCAACCCAGGGTTTTTAGTGCAATAAAGTCCTTTACGGATTTTTTGGCTAGGAGGAAACTGGATGGTACAACAGCCGAGGTGCCAAATGTCCAAGATAAAGGATCTGCTGGTGGTCAAGGGGAGTGATGTATGGTCTATTGGACCCGCCCAATCCGTCTACCAGGCCATTGAAATGATGTCGTTGAAAGGTGTTGGAGCCCTCACCGTTATGTCTGATGATGGTCAACTGGTGGGGATCATTTCAGAAAGGGATTATGCCCGGAGCGTTATCCTTCAGGGTAAATCCTCGAAAGATACGCTAATTTCAGAAATCATGACCAGCAATGTGGTTTGTATTGAGCCGACGCATGCGGTCGATGAAGCGATGGCATTGATGACCGCCAAACGGATTCGTCATCTGCCGGTCATCATTGATGAAAAACTTTGCGGCATGATATCGATGGGCGATCTGGTCAAATCCATTATTGATGAGCAGTCCCATGTGATCGATCAGTTGGAGCGGTACATTAAGGGCGAAACTGCGGGAATTGGCAGCTAGCCCTCGGGTATCCGCAGCTCTCCCCGCCTCCCTAATCTAATAATCTGACCGGGAAGCCCCCCGGGTCAGTTCTTTGTGTATCCTTTCTTTTCACGCAGCCGCTTAGCTGTTTGCGATTAGTGGTTTTACCAATGTATGCTCGACCTTTTGCGAAAGGGATAAGCATGCAATTTGCATTTACTGAGGAGCAGCATCAATTCAAGGATGTGGTAAAGCGATTCCTCAGAGAGAAATCACCTACCACAGAAGTACGCAGGCTGATGGAAACTGATGACGGATTTGACCCCGTCGTCTGGAAACAGCTAAGCGATGAACTGGCGCTTCCTTCCTTGATCGTACCAGAGAATTATGGCGGTGCAGGCTTTGGCTTTGTAGAGCTATCGATCGTAATGGAGGAGATGGGGCATTCGCTTTTATGTGCACCCTACTTCTCGAGTGTTGTGCTGGCTGCCAACGCTATTTTGAACGTTGGAACTGAAAAGCAAAAGCTAGATCTGCTGCCACAGATTGCCTCCGGTAGTATTAGAGCCACCCTGGCGGTGACAGAGTCCAGTGGGCGGTGGAATGCAGCGGCAGTCGAGCTTGTAGCGGAAACTGATGGCGATGAATTTACTCTTCAAGGCGAAAAGTGCTTCGTGGTAGATGGACATACGGCTGGAAAAATTGTTGTAGTCGCAAGACTAGAAGGCAGCGAAGGTGATGATGGCATATCCTTTTTTGTCGTGGATGGTGATGCACCCGGTTTGACAAAAAGCTTGTTGAAGACCGTTGATCCAACGAGAAAACTTGCCCGCCTTGAGTTCAATAGCGTGCAGGCCGAGCCTTTGGGAGAGCCGGGTGCAGGGATGGGCGCCTTAACTAAAACGTTAGATCAGGCTGCAATTGCTCTATCCAATGAAATGATAGGTGGAGCGCAGTATTTGATGGATTCAACCGTAGAGTACTCGAAAGTTCGTATGCAGTTCGGGCGAGTGATCGGATCCTTTCAGGCGATTAAGCACAGGTGTGCAGATATGTTGCTACTCCTTGAACTGGCCAAATCGGCTGCCTACCGTGCGGCGGCGGCATTGGACGAAGGGGATGAAAGCGTCCCGGTGCTTGCGAACATGGCGAAAAGTGCTGCGTCGGATGCCTACATTCAGATAGCGGCGGACAGCATACAGATCCACGGAGGAATTGGATTCACCTGGGACCAGGATACGCATTTATGGTTTAAGAGGGCTAAAAGTTCTGAGGTTTTCCTTGGGGACCCGGCCTACCACCGGGAACTGATGATGCAGAGATGGGGGGAAGGGATATGAGCAATCTAACGGTCAACGCGGTAAAGGAGGAAGTCAGAGCATGGCTACAGGAAAACTGGGATGCTGGCTTATCATTGGTTGAGTGGCGAAACAAATTAGCGGATTCCGGCTGGGGCGTTCCAGATTGGCCTGGGCAATGGTATGGACGTGATTTACCCGTTGCCATGCTGCCGGAAATTGAAGAAGAATTTGCGGAGGTTAATGCCGTAGGTGTTGCCCGTAGCGGCATCAGGATGCTGGCGGCAGCGACTATCCTTGAACATGGCAACGATTTGCATAAAAAGGAGTTCCTGCGCCGAATTCTCACCGGGGAAGATACCTGGTGTCAATTGTTCAGTGAGCCGGGTAGTGGCAGTGATCTGGCCGGTGCGACAACTCGCGCTGATTTCGATGGGGAAAACTGGATCGTGAATGGCCAGAAACTCTGGACCACCAGCGCACATCATGCTGACTATGGTTTGCTATTGGCGAGAACCGACTGGGATGTGCCCAAGCACCAGGGATTGACCTATTTCATTCTGGACATGACTCAGCCCGGCGTCGATGTACATCAGGTGAAACAAATGAATGGGCATGCTTCCTTCAATCAGGTGTTTATTACAGACGCGACGGTAGCGCCGCAGTATAGGGTAGACGAGGAAGGTGCAGGCTGGCGGGTTGCCATGACAACCCTTGCCCATGAACGACGAAATGCGGATGGAATGAATCGACTGAACCGTGATTCAGGATTACCCGGTGCGATCTATGAAGAAGAGCGAAAGGAAGTCGCTACGGTTATGGAGCCCTACAAGTGGTACCCACAGCGGGCTGGGCGAGTCGACCTTGTCATGCAAAGGGCAAAACAGACTGGCAGAATCGAGAATGCTAGTGTTCGCCAGGAAATTGCCAAGCTACTCATTATGTCGAAATCCGCTGAGTGGACTGCAAGAAGAGCGCGGGCAGCGCAGGAGCTCGGAATGCCACAGGGCCCGGAGGGTTCACTGGGCAAGCTCGCGGCCAGCAATGTAGCTAAGCAGGCTTCCGGGGTACATACACTGATTTCAGGAGCTGATGCTTTGCTCACCGGGAGTGATGGCGCCATGGATGGTCTTATTGCAGAGGTCCTGGTTTCTGTCCCGGCAGTATCCATTGCTGGAGGCACCGACGAAATTCAGCGCAATATAATTGCTGAACGGGTTCTGGGCATGGAGAAAGAGCCCAGGTTTGATTCGGGACCTTTCAAGGATGTACCAAGAAACGTTGTCTAGCGGGCAGATGCCCGTGATACTGAAAAAGTGCGGGAAAGCACTTTTTCAGTAACCCGCCGAGCAGTGACAATGGTGTTCGATCGAGCATCGTGGTAGTTTTCCGGTGCGACTTATTTACTCCTGGTGACGACTCGGTGTGACATCAGGATTTAGGGCTGATTAGAGGAGTAATAGATGAACTTCGAATTTTCTGAGGAACAGAATCTGCTGCGAGAGCAGGCATCTGGTTTCCTAAAGGATCATTGTTCAACCAAGGTAGTGCGTAAGATTCTGGATGGTGACGAATCATACGATCAGGAATTGTGGACCAAGGTTGTGGAGATGGGCTGGACCGCGACGGTAATACCCGAGGAATATGATGGGCTTGGCATGTCCTATCTTGAACTGTGCGTAATTGCAGAAGAGCTGGGTCGCTCCCTAGCGCCGCTGCCCTTTTCTTCCTCCGTTTATCTTGCCACGGAGGCTTTGCTGGTAGCCGGCTCAAAAGAGCAAAAAGAGGAATGGTTGCCGAAGTTGGCATCCGGTTCCATTATTGGTTGTCTTGCTGCGGGTGAAGGTAAGGGGCAGGTGACGCCAAAATCTCTCACGACTTCTGCCGATGCCAGCAGCTTAAGTGGTAGTAAATTACCGGTTGCCGATGGGGATATTGCTGATTTTGCCGTAGTCTTTGCGGCATGTGATAGCGGTGATGGCGCCAGTACCTATCTCGTTGATTTGAATCAGTCCTCAGTTTCAAGACAGAAGCTAGATACTATTGATCCAAGTCGTTCCCATGCAAAGATTGATTTCGCTGGCGCCAGCGCCGAACTGCTGGGCAAGGAAGGAGAAGGCTGGGCACTGCTGAACAATATCTATGATCGGGCGGCAGTCTTGTTTGCCTGGGAACAGGTAGGCGGAGCGGAAACCGCGCTTGAAATGGCCAAGGATTACGCAATGGGAAGATTTGCCTTCGGCCGTCCAATTGCTACCTATCAGGCAATCAAGCATAAGCTTGCCAATATGTATGTAAAAAATACGCTGGCGAAGTCCAACTGTTATTATGGGGCCTGGGCCCTGTCTACCAATGCACCTGAATTACCGATCGCTGCCGCTACAGCACGAGTGGGTGCTATTCAGGCCTACTATTTTGCCTCTAAGGAAAATATCCAGACACACGGCGGGATGGGATTCACCTGGGAGTTTGACTGCCAGTTTCCATACCGACGATCCAAACTGTTGTCGATCAATATAGGCAGTGAACCCGTTTGGCAGGAAAAGCTAATCAAGGCAATAGAAACAGGTCGAGCCGCGTAGAGGTCGGGCCGGGTTGTCCTAGGCAACCCACATGGCATATGCCGCACAGATTCAGGAGAGAAGTTATGGATTTTGAAGACACAGCAGAAGAAGCAGCATTCAGGAAGGAGGCCAGAGACTGGCTTGCAGCCAATGTGCCAACTAAAGAAGAAAAAGAAGGCCTAGATTTCCTCGCAGCCGCCAAGTTGTGGCAGAAACGCAAGTACGACGCCGGGTGGGCAGCGCTGCGTTGGCCGAAAGAACATGGCGGAAGAGGCGCCACGGCGATCGAGGCGGTTATTTTTGGCCAGGAGGAATCTAAGTATCAGATGGTGGAGCTTGGTGTCTTTGCCATAGGTCACGGTATGTGTGCGCCAACCATGATGGCCTGGGCTACCGAAGAGCAGAACAAGCGCTTCATACCTAAGCTCGCCAGTGGTGAAGAGATCTGGTGCCAAATGTTCAGTGAACCGGCCGGTGGTTCTGATCTGGCGGCACTTCGAACCCGCGGTGAGAAAGATGGTGATGAATGGATTATCAATGGGCAGAAGATCTGGACCTCGGGTGCGCATTACGCGGATTGGGGCGTCATCGTTCTAAGAACAGACCCCAGTGCACCCAAACACCAGGGGTTGACCTACTTTTTCCTCGACATGAAATCACCGGGTATTGAGATCAAACCTATCAAGCAGATTTCGGGTGGTGCCAACTTTAATGAAATATATTTTACCGATGTACGTGTTTCAGATTCGCAGCGCCTAGGTGAGGTCGGCCAGGGCTGGCAGGTTGCCCTGACCACCTTGATGAACGAACGGGCTGCCATCGGCTCTGGCGGTGGTGGTGTCAATTTCAAATCAGTATTTAAGCTGGCACAGAACATCAATATCGATGATGAGCCGGCGATTAGTGACAAAACGGTTAGAAGAAAACTGGCGGATTGGTATGTAACTGAATCTGGTTTGAAATATACGGGTTATCGTTCCTTGTCAGCCCTGTCCAGGGGTGAAATTCCAGGTCCGGAAAACTCCATAGGAAAATTGGTTGGTGCGCCCAAACAGCAGGACATGGCTTCGTTTGCCCTGGATCTGCTTGAGTCCAGCGGTGCCATTTGGGACCCGGAACTGTCGGCGGAAGCAGGATTGTTCCAGGCGACTTACATGGCGGCGCCCGGTGGGAGAATCGCTGGCGGTACGGATGAAATTATGGCCAATATTGTCGCTGAACGTGTGCTTGGTATGCCACAGGATATTCGTGTTGATAAGGGCATACCCTTTAGTGAAATACCGACCGCAAATTCCTGATAAAAAGCACTGGTATGTCAGTTGAGTGGAGTGATGCGACCGATAAAGAAGGTGTACCGACCCGTGAGTTCAGAATTACCCGTGAGGGGAAACGAGACATAACGGGTGCCCTGTGGCTGCCTGACTCAATGTCAGCCGGGTGCACCCTGATTTGCTTGGGACATGGTGCATCCGGTGACAGATATCAGCCGCCAATATGTTCGCTGGCGGCTCGATTTGTCAAGGAAGCGAAATTTCCCGTTTTGTCCCTTGATGGACCTGTTCACGGATTACGTCAAGTGGGCGATGGTGGCCGCACTGCCTTTTTCCCGGAATTTGAGCGAGATGGGTGCATGGAAGACATGACCGATGAATGGACATGTGCCGTTTCCGAGACCCAGGCCCTGGCGGCGGTAGGCGTAGGAAAGCTGGCCTACTTTGGCCTTTCCATGGGCTCCCTGTTCGGTATCCCGTTTATCGCTTCAAGGGACGATGTAACCGTCGCTGCATTGGGGCTGGTTGGTGTCAAATCGAATTTCCCCCATGATCAGGAACTACTCGAAGCTGCAGCAAAAATAGACTGCCCGCTGCTGTTTCTAATGCAACTGGAGGACGAACTGTTTGTCCGAGATGGATACCTGGAGGTCTTCGATACTTTTGCATCTGTTGATAAACGTCTCCATGCCAACCCAGGTCCGCATCCGGAAATACCTGGCGAGGAAATTGATTTTGCCTTTGAATTTGTTAACGGGCATATCAATGGAACAATACAACGCCGCATAGTCAATCCGTTGGCGGAGTAGTGTTTGGGACGTGTAGCCTATTCAGGCGGTGAATTGAGCATGACGAGTATGGGAACCAATTTCTCATAAAACCAGCCGCGGAAGCTAGCCCACCAATCGGAGGAGTGATCTTCTTCCCATTTGAGATTGGCAGCGTAAATTATGTAGTCATGTATTGCGTCAGCATCTGCCTGACTCAGAACTTCCTTGAAACTTACCATACCGGCACCACTGAGAATGCCGCCTAATACAATCTCATTGAACAGCCTGTGGCTATCCTCATTCATGTATCGAAGGTCAGCAATAATGCCTCCGCTCAGGGCATTGCTACCGTGACATCGCATGCAGTGGATGTTGTACAGGTTCGCTCCATCGTTGACAGAATCATCGATATCCCGATTTTTTGGTGGTCGAGGCATTGTATGTTCTACTGAAACATCAGGAAGCGACTCCTTGCCGCCCAGCTTGTAGACCAGCAGTCTTCCGTTTTTGGCGGAGGCACTGCCGGGCATTTTTAGGGCTACCGGAGCGCCTCCCCCCCAGCCGGCCATGACCGCGACATACTGGTCTCCATCGATTTCATAGCTAACCGGAGCCGCGATAACGCCTGTTACGGTATTGGTTTGCCAGAGTCTCTGGCCGGATTCTGCATCATAAGCAACGAAGCGGCCATCCCCGGTACCTTGAAATACAAGCCCGGATTGAGTTGTTAGTAGGCCACCATTCCACATGGTTACATGATCTACTCGCCAGCGTTCCTTTTGGGTGACTGGGTCCCAGGCGATGAGTCTGCCTTTCAACAGACCCTTCATGGTTGCCTGCGTGAGTAGTGGTGGCAATGTGCTCTGCAGTCTCGCGTATTTTGCTTCTACTTTCTGACCAAGATTCCAGTTTCCTCCAGAGAAATACTGGAAATCTTCAATAGTGTTGTAGACCCAGCTGTTCTCCATGGCGGGTATGTATACAAGGCCGGTTTGCTTGTTGAATGCCATGGGGTGCCAGTTATGTCCTCCGAGACCCATTGGTCCGGATATCTGTTCCTTGAGCAGGTGATTGGCATTGGCTGTTTCCACAGGTCTGCCCGTCTTGAGATCAACATGGCTTGCCCAGGAGACGGGGGTGTATTTCTCCGCAGAGATTAATTCGCCTGTCTGCCTGTCAATGACGTAGAAGAATCCGTTTTTTGGCGCCTGCATCAGCACCTTTCTAGTTTTGTTGGCGATTGTAAGATCAGCAAGGATGATATGTTGTGTGGCCGTGTAGTCCCAGGAGTCTGCCGGCGTGGTTTGATAATGCCAAACGTACTCACCCGTATCTGGATTGACGGCGATTATGGAAGAAAGAAACAGGTTGTCACCACCCTCGGGAGACCTTATATGCCGGTTCCATGGAGAGCCGTTGCCAACGCCAAAATAGAGCAAGTTGAGCTCAGGATCGTAGGCCATGGAATCCCAGACTGTGCCACCACCACCCACCTCGTAATAGACATCGCCTGTCCAGGTCTTGGCAGCCATGCGCATTGCTTCTGATTCAAAGGGCTTGCTCGGATCTCCAGGTACCGTATAGAAACGCCAAAGCAGTTCCCCTGATTCGGCATCGTATGCTGAAACATAGCCGCGCACGCCGTATTCGGCACCACCGTTGCCGATAATGACCTTTCCATTGATGATTCTGGGGGCACCGGTAATGGTGTAGGGTCGTGCCGGATCAATGGTAAGGGTCTCCCATCGAAGGTTTCCTGTTGCACTATCCAGGGCAATCAGTCTGCCATCAAGGGAGCCAAAGTAAATGCTGTCGCCCCAGGCAGCGACCCCGCGATTGACAACATCGCAGCAGGCATTGACACCCCAGGCTCGTGGTACCTGCGGGTCGTAGTTCCAGAGGGGTTGCCCGCTCACCGCATCATTGGCGAACACTTTGCTCCAGGAGCCGGTACTGTAGATCACACCGTCAATGATGAGTGGGGATGCTTCTAGGCCTCTTGTCGTTCCGGTATCAAAGTACCAGGCAAGACCCAGCTTACTGATATTTTCTTTGTTAATTGAGGTGAGTGGGCTTTGTCTGTCCTCGGCGTAGTTCCGGCCGTGAGTTAGCCAACTGCCCGGTTCCTCATCAGCATTTATGAGCCGTTCGTGACTTACTTCTGCCTGGGAGTTCATTATTATGAACACTAGGCAGTAGAGTAAAAATATACCTCTGACCATGTAGTTTCTTACAGCAAAATCCATGTGAAATGCTATCACATTGGCGAATGCGATTTCAGCAGTCACCGACAGAGGGTTGAGCCGGGAAAAAGGGAGGTTTGGGATATCTGTGCAACATCACCAGGCCGCCACTTGCACCAGACTTTAGAACTGGTTCATCGTATTGTCTTTACCGCCGGCAAGAAGTGCTTTCTCACCAGAAAAATATTCCTTGTGGTCATCCCCGATACTGGAACCCGCCATGTCCTGGTGTTTAACCGACGCCATATCCCTGCGGATTTCCTGACGTTGGACATCTCGTACATAAGCTAACATGCCAAGCTCGCCGAAGTACCCCTCAGACAAAATGTCTGTACCGAGAGCTGTCTCGTGGTAGGTTGGCAAGGTTATCAGGTGATGAAATATTCCAGCCTCGTGTGAAGCGTCTTTCTGGAATCTTTGTACCAGTGCGTCCGCCTCAGCGGCTAGTTCTGATTGATCGAATTCCTCACTCATGAGCCCCTTCGCTTCAACAGCCGGGTCGGGGTAACCGGATACATCCTTACCCGCTTCAACCCATTCCCCGTAGACCTGTTCGCGAAAAGCGAGCGTCCAGTTGAAGGAAGGAGAATTGTTGTAGACAAGTTTGGCATCCGGGACGTGTTTTCGTACCGCATTTACCATTTCGGCAATCTGGGCAACATTTGGCTTTGCAGTTTCGATCCAAAGCAGGTCGGCACCATGGTTAAGGCTGGTAACACAATCGAGAACCACTCGATCAAAACCGGTTCCATCCTGAAAGGAATAGAGACCATTGTCGAGACGTACCGGTTTCACCAGTCTGCCTCCCTGGTGAATAGTAATATCATTTTCACGAAGCTCGTTCAGGTCGTGAATCTCTTCAGTTTCAAGAAAATCGTTGTATTGGCTGGCTAGATCACCCGGCTCCTGTGAGACAGGGACTTTTTGCGTGAGGCTTGCACCTAAAGAGTCGGTTCGGGCGACGATGATGCCATTGTTAATACCCAGTTCCAGGAATGCGTAGCGGATGGCGTTGATCTTTGACAGGAAATCCTCATGGGGAACCGTGACCTTACCGGCCTGGTGTCCACACTGCTTGGCATCGGATACCTGGTTTTCTACCTGTATCGCGCAGGCGCCCGCTTCGATCATCCTCTTCGCCAGCAGGTAGGTCGCTTCTTCGTTTCCGAAACCAGCATCAATATCCGCGATAATGGGTACGACGTGAGTCTGAAAATTGTCAATACGGTCTATGATGCCGTCTACATCACCACCATTCGTTCTGGCTTCATCGAGTTTGGTAAAGACATGCCGGAGTTCCCTTGCATCAGATTGTTTGAGGAACGTATATATTTCTTCGATAAGGCTAGGAACGGCCGTTTTTTCGTGCATGCTCTGGTCAGGAAGCGGTCCGAATTGTGAACGAAGCGCGGCGACCATCCAGCCACTCAAGTAGATATAACTCTTATCCATGGTACCGCGGTGTTTCTTTACTGACACTGCCAGCTGTTGCGCCGTAAATCCATGCCAGCAACCAAGCGATTGAGTGTAGTTGCCGGAATCAAGATCATAGTCGGCCATATCCTTGCGCACGATATCTGCGGTGTACTGCGCTATCTCAAGGCCCGTTGTAAACCTGTTCTGCAATCGCATTCGGGCTGCATATTCAGCATTTATTCCCTTCCAGGTTTCCTTGTGGCATTCGCGTAACGTATCTAGATTAGCGACTTCTTTAAGGTAAGCAGACATATCATGTTCTCACTATTGGTAAATTCGTTTTATCGAGAAGACACTTGTCCTCAGTTCGGAGCGAAATTTACCAATGCTTAATGAAGAAGATAATGGAATAATTGGATACTAATATATTCCAATACTTCACCTATTGGTTGGGTAAAGAATACGTGTTGCCTGGAAGCTGGAGAGCATCTGGTTCTCAGGTCTGGATAGGTGGTGATTAAAGTGGATGGAAAGAGGTAGTCCAGGAACGTCTGGATCAGAAATTTAGAAAAAGGAAATGAGATGACTGTTGAAGTTAATGGTATTGCACATATTCAGCTTACGGTAAGGAACCCGGATCAGTGCCTTCCGTTCTGGGAAAGACTGTGTCATTTCCTCGAAATGAAAACCCTGCTCAAGAATGAGGGTGCTCCCGGCGTGTTGCCCGTTCTCTACTGCATTGGCAGCCGCACCGGTATTCTGATCAGAGGTGTTCCGGAAGAAAATGCAAATGAGGCGTTTAACCAGGACCGGCCAGGCCTGCATCACTTTTGTTTTCGTGCTCGATCCAAAACCGATGTTGATGAGATTTTTGATTTCATCGATGGGGAGCTCGAAGCAAAAATCATTCATGGGCCGGAGGATGGTTCAGAGTTTGCTCCAGGATACTATTCCATACTATTTGAAGATCCTGGTGGCACGCGTGTAGAGGTAAACCACGTACCGGGGAGAGGTCATCTCGGTGATGGTGGCCGACTCGGCCCAGAAGGATCAGGACCAGCCGACCGATACGGTGAAGGGGGTTTGAGCGACAGCTGAATCTGGCTAAGCTGCTCAAGCGGCAACCTGCTAGGCTCCAAACTGGTCTGCAAGAATCGCTTCGTTAAAACCGACGATGAGGGTCTTGCCCATTCGAATCGTGGGCGCCCGCATGTTACCCGTGGGACCCAGCATCGAAGCAACAGCTTCCTCTGTCGTCTCTCTGCCACCCTTGAAAAAACTGACTTTCTTACCCTTGATGGTAATGAGCTTACTGGCTGACAAGAGCAGCTCCTTCGAATCCTCAGCCTGAAGTTTTCGGCTGGCGGGCACCGTTTCCTTTATATCGATATTACGTGCTTCCAAAAACTTGGATGCTTTAGTGCAGCTGGTTCATCCCTTTCGAAAATAGTACCAGTCAATTATCTTGGCCATGGTCTGATCCTGATTGGTTTGTATGAATTATCAGCGAGCCTTGATCGATTTGCAAAAATTCTTTAGCCCATCAGCCTGGGCATTAGATCTTGCTGATTACTCGTGGCGACTTATGGCAATGCGCCTGTCCTTGGCATAGTATGCCGGCTGGATAATCGGAAGAGAGAGAACAATGACAGAAACAGCATTGGAGTTACGTTCTGAAATAAAGAAGGAAGGCACGCTTGAAATCAGCCTCGTGGATGTGCCCATTCCCGAGCCGAAGAAGGACGAGGTCCTGGTTCGGGTAGAAGCCTCCCCAATTAACCCGTCCGACCTTGGCATGTTGTTTGGCATGGCTGATATAGCGTCGGCCAAGATATCCGGAAGTGAAGGTCGGCCCGTGGTGACTGCCGATATCCCCGACAATATAATGCGTGCATTGGCTGCAAGGGTTGGACAATCCTTGCCCGCCGGTAATGAAGGTGCGGGTGTTGTCGTTAAAGCGGGAAATTCAGAGATCGCCCAGGCGTTGATGGGTAAAACGGTCGCAATTCTTGGCGGAGCCATGTATGCGCAGTACAGGTGCATCAAGGCTAAACAGTGCCTGCTTATGCGCGAAGGCGTAACACCTGCAGAGGGTGCTTCCTGTTTTGTTAATCCTTTAACAGCTCTTGGCATGGTGGAAACCATGCGCCTTGAGGGGTACACGGCACTGGTTCATACCGCCGCTGCCTCCAACCTTGGGCAGATGTTGAACAAGATCTGTATCAAGGATGGTGTTGAACTCGTCAACATAGTTCGCAAGTCGGAACATGTTGGTTTGCTAAGAGATATTGGCGCGAAGCATGTCTGTAATTCTTCTGAGCCAACCTTTATGGAGGACCTGGTCGAGGCGCTGGTGGCAACTGGTGCGACATTGGCATTTGATGCTACGGGTGGCGGAAAACTTGGTGGTCAGATTCTTACTGCAATGGAGGTTGCAGCTAACAAGACGGCAAAGGAATTTTCACGCTATGGCTCAACTGTCCACAAGCAGTTATATATCTATGGTGGCCTAGACCGCTCACCAACGACCTTCAACCGTTCCTTCGGCATGGCCTGGGGAATAGGTGGCTGGTTATTGACGCCGTTTCTGGTGAAAATTGGTCCTCAAGCTGCGGAGGAACTTCGCCAGCGGGTTGCGGCGGAAGTAAAAACAACTTTTGCCAGCAGCTACACCAGGGAGGTATCCCTGGCAGAAGCACTTTCCAGGGAAGCCATCGCTGTTTACGGCCTTCAGGCGACAGGTGAAAAATATCTGATCAACCCAAGCAAGTAGTTCATACGGGGAAACACGAGTAATGAGGGGTCGTCAGTGATGCTTCCAGTCTGGATCAAAATGGAGAACACCTGCTGCTAGCATTTTCTCGGTATCCGCCGGAGTAGTGCCAAGCCATTCGCTCAGGACTTCCTGGTTGTGTTCTCCCCGATGGGCCGTAAGACCACGCACGCCGCTTTTAGCATCTGAAAACCGGTAGGGAGATTGAGTGATGGGGCGTGTGCCGCCTGCCCGGTCATCAATCTCGATAATTGCTCCCCGTGCTGCGATCGTTGTTTGATCGGCCAGGGTTGCAGGGTCACGCACTTCTCCCCAGGCTGCATTGATCTGTTTCATCGCAGTCTCAAATTCGTCTCGGCTATCGAAGTTTTTGATGAACTCGACGGTAGTCTCACGTCTGACTCGAATTTTCTCGGGGAGATCCATTTCTGAATTGGATGGATCGGGCATGCCGAGTATCGCGGTAAGGTTGCGGAAAAGCAGCCTGAAATCATTTGATATGAGCACCGGGCCAAAGCCGGTTTCCCAGATAGAGTTAGGCAGAGGCCCAGTATCCTCGGCATCTTCAAGGTTGTATTGCAGTTGATCATCAGTTGCCACCGTCGCATCAATCATGGCGATATCAATATGCTGACCAAGACCTGTCTTTTCCCTCATGATGATTGCTGACAGGAGCCCAACCAGACCGTGTAAAGAGGCGTTGGTATCTGCTACTGAGACGGGCAGGTCGTGATAGGGCAACTGGGTTCTTTGAGCATTGCGGTGGAGCAGCCCTGCTTCGGCATGAACTATGGGCGCGAATGCGGCACGGTGGGATTCGGGGCCCTTATGACCAAAACCTGTGATTGATAACATTACCAGTCGAGAATTGATCTCTTTTAGTTGATCATACCCAAGACCTAGGCGTGGCATAACATCTGGCCGGTAGTTCTCGATCAGTATGTCGGTATTGGCAACCAGCTGGTTAACTAGGTCAAGGGCACCATCCGCCTTCAGATCGATGCAGATATTCCGTTTGCCCGCATTCTGCTGGTGGAAGTAGCCGGGGATATTGGCGATTTCACGACCCCAGAATCGTGTCATGTCACCATCAGGAGGTTCAATTTTGATGACATCTGCACCAAGGTCGCTGAGCATCCTGCCCGCGAACGGGCCGGCTAGAACTCTCGAGAAATCAAGGACCTTCAATCCTTCAAGAGGATAGTTCATTGTTGGTGTCTCCTAAGTTGAAGTTACTGCCGCGGAGTGTACCCTTTTGGAGATGTCTGCTAAAACAATCAGGTCGCTCCTGGGTAGGGGCCATCGCCGCCGATAAAATGACAAAGCTCCTTAGCGTCCTCATCCAGAGTAACCCGAAAAACCACATCATTGGGTTGCTGGAAGCTAACGGACTGCTGCTCATCAAATTCAAGTAGGTATGACATCATGACACGGCCAATCATGCCGTGGGAAATAATGGTAATATTTTGTTCATCCTGTACCTGCAGCTCTTCTAGAAATGGGATTACACGACCGCGCATATCAGGGAAATTTTCACAGTTCGGTCCCCGATAATTGAACCTGTCAGACATTAGTGCCTGCCACTCCTCGGCCCAGTTGCTGGTGACATCATCATAGTGGTGACCACTCCAGTCACCACAATCCCATTCCTTGATACGCTCGTCGAAAAAGGGCGTCAGGTTTAGGTGATTGTTGATGATTTCTGCTGTCTGGCGGGTACGGCCCAGGGGAGAAACGTACAAGGTCTGGATATTGAAGTCTGATAAGAGCTTACCATTCACATCTGCCTGCTGCTTTCCAAGATCACTGAGGTCTGAATTTTGATGCCCCTGCATTCTCCTAATTGCATTCCACTCAGTCTGTCCATGACGAACAAAATAAAGCTGTTTCAACACTGACCTCCTTCCCAGACAGTCAATTTATACATGAGTATACTGAGACATTCCATCATGTGACTTGTTCCTAGTTGGGGCACTGACCAAAAGGGATTTTCTCGAGGTCTACAAATGTCTGTCCATTGTCATTTATAGCCTTCTGAGAACATCTCGACGGTTCTTCCCGATCAAAACGTATAATATATGATGGATTATCGTGCTGATTCGCTACTGATGTATGTAACAGGAACACATATTGCCATACTGTTAGGCCTTGCGCTTGTCCTTAGTGGATGTGCAAGCCAGAAGCAAACTGACCTGCAGAGCGTCGGGCTGGCAGACTTTTCGGGTTCCTGGGAACTTGATTACGAGTTGAGTGAAAACCCCAACGACAAACTTCGTTTTCTTTACGAAGTCACGAGGAGCCAAATACAGCAACGATTAGCAGTACAAAGGGATCAGGTAAGAAGCGGCAGGATACCCTCCACGCCCGTAAGTGAGGCAACAATAAACGCATTGCAGGGGGTGGTAAATCTCGGCAGGCTGGCGGAAATAATATCGCGCCCGACAGTGCTAACCATCGAGCAATCCCTTGAAAACATCGTTGTACAGCGGGAAGGGGAGTTCGCGCTAACATGTGATTTTCTAGGAAATGAGCAATTCCAGAGCCTGCTCGGTAGGGAATCCTGTGGCTGGCAGGACAATCAGCTCATATTTGAAGTTTCTCTTCCCGAGGGACTTTTGGTTCAACACCGCCTTGTCCTGTCTGGGAATGGAAAGCGACTAAACGTTGCTACAACAGTTGGCTCTACCGCGATAAACCAGCTGTTCACTTTGAATCGAGTGTATATGCCGTTCGAGCTAGGCAAGGGAATGTATGAATGCGAGTACAGCCTTGCCAAGAAGAAAACCTGCAGGCTGGGCACATCCAATTAAGACCATGATGCTCCTGAAATTACTATTCATTGTATGGCTGCTGAGTATGGTCTCCTGTACCTCACCACCCGTTGTGGAATTGCAGCCTGAAACCGTGGGGCTCATTCGGGCAAATGTGGCTCAGAACCCTCCGCTGAATGTCAGTGTTATTGTTTTTTCCAGGGGCGTGAGTGACGGGGGAAAAGCCTTTGGAGAAAAAGTGTTTTCGCCAGTTCGATCAGCGGAGGCAGACTATTTGCCGTTTGCCTTAAGGGAAACACTGGTCGAATCGGGGCATTGGGGAGCCGTACGTGTCGTCCCGGAACA
This sequence comes from Gammaproteobacteria bacterium, assembly GCA_002725995.1. GTDB lineage: Bacteria > Pseudomonadota > Gammaproteobacteria > Pseudomonadales > Azotimanducaceae. Next base: position 64,895 of record PBRQ01000017.1, on the reverse strand, counting down.
AGACCCTACGGCTGAAGTCCTCGTGACTGCTGAAATAGTATTGTCCAACGGTGTTGAATTGAAACTACATGTGCGTGTATCCGATAGTACTGGTCGAGTATGGGTGGATCAGGAATATACGGATTCAGCTATAGATCACGGTTACGACTTTGATATAAAGAATCTAGTGGAACCTTTCCAGGATATTTTTAACAAGATTTCTAACGATATGTATGTGGTGCGTTCGGGTCTGGGAGAGATGGAACTAGCTCAAATTCTTGATACTGCTATGTTGCGCTATGCAATCGCTCTATCTCCAAAGGCATTTGCAGGGCATCTGGCAGAAACTAGTAGTGGAGTATCGCAGGTGACGGGGTTGCCAGCACGCGATGACGCTATCTATGCGCGAGCGAAGAAGATTCGGGAAAGTGAGTACACCTATATCGATACAGTTGATGAACAGTTCGAGAATTTCCACAAAAAGATGCAACTGGCCTACGCCTATTGGCGGAGGTATAGCTTTGAGCTGATCGAATACAGCAAGAAGATTGAACAGGCTGGCTCTCTAAGAGCCCGGTCCCAGAAAGGTAGTTGGACATCGATGGAGAAAGTCTACAGGACCTATAGAGAATCAAAAATGAACGAGGATTCATTGAGGGAAATGGCAGCTTCCTTCGATGCGGAAATATCTCCAACGGTGACGGAGCTTGAAGGGACAGTGGTCAGGTTAAATGGATCCCTTCGGGCGCAATATATAGAGTGGCGGCGTCTGCTGCGTGAAATTTATGCTGCAGAGAGGGAATCATAGTGGTGGCTCGGTGAGGGTGAATGGTTGATTCAAGCCAGCACGTGCCAAACTAAGAATGGTACTGCTGGGGTACTTTTCGTGCAGCTTGATGACCCTGTTGTAGAGGTTCTTTGCCATATTTCTTTGCTTTTGCAGGTCGCTGATTTGGGCATGGGTGAGCAGATACCAGGCGCGCCCCCAGGCGGGAAATGAGACCTGCCGCGTAATTTCATTGAATGTGACTATGGCTTTCTTTACCTGCTTCAGGTTGAGGAGATCTCGTGTAACCCACAATCTCGCAAGGTCGATATCTACAGGATCCCGTTTGTATTGTTCATCCGTGGCGATAAATGTATCCGCTGCATTCAATGATTGTTCGTGTCTCCCGGTTGCTCCCAGCTGAGAAATATATCGCAGCTGGAACCGGCTGTTTTCAGGGTATGAGGAAACGAGCTCCTGCAATAGGGTCGTACCGGTAGCTAACCTTTCCTCATCGTCACCTTCTATCAGGATGCTGGCATAGAGATACTTGGCAACGTCTTTGAAATATTTCCCCTTTTTGGCTACTTCCCTGACGTACGGCAGGCTCTTGTCAGAATTGCCCGTCGGGATAAACCAGAGCAGCTTGCTGAAGACCTTAATATATGAGGGTAGATTGTCAGCATAGTAGTAGGAGACACCCAGGTGCATTTTTGCATCGGTCAACTCAGGATTGATTTTGAGAGCCTGCTCCAGGCTGGAAATGGTCTTTGAACCATTGGTACCGGCACGATAGTAGTTACCACGAAGTGCATGCAGATAAGTAAGTGCAAAATGAGCCTGCCCGCACAGATAGTGAGCGCGATAGTCCCCTTGATCAGAGTCAATCTGTTTCCTGCAAATGGAAAGCGTTTTCTCTGCATCCTGCAGGATATCCTTGTCGAAGCGAGTTTGTTGCTCGTCCCAGGAAAGTTGCGTTACGAGTGTATTCAAGTTGAAGGCATACCCGATTCCCAGGTCAGGATAGGTTTCTTTCAGCTGTCTGGATACCCGGTTCGCCCCGGCGAAGTCTCCCCGTAAACGCAGCTCCGTTCCCTTTACTTTCAGAGTGGCTATTTCTGCCCAGGGAAATTCCTGACTCGATTGTGCTTGGAATGAACCGAGCAACAGTATCAATACTGGAAGAAACCATTGGTACATTAGGCGCCCTCTTTTACTATAGTTTCGCGGTTTGGTTTCATACTTTTTGGTATTTTTGGGATTGCTTAATAAGGCACTATGGTAGTGGACATTGTGGAAAATGAAAATGTTCTGTGCAAGCACTCGGTGCGAACCTTAGTATCTCTTTAGACCGGTTGGACGGCCAGCGTATTGCTATCTACTAAAACTACACAGGCTGCCTGCAGCAGCACGACTGATACGATTATGGCTTGTTTGATAAGAAGTCTTGGTGACATACTATTTGTTCCATGAAGGGATGGATTTCCTAGTTGGACGAAGGCTGACACGGNAAGGTTTAAATGCTTCGGGTAATCCTTACCCTTAGGAGAGCGATGACTANTCGGGTGCTCTCCCGATAGCGCAAATCCATACTGAAGACAGGNATCAATGAAACCAGTTGTAGTTATACCCAGTGACGTAAAAAAGGTAGCTCTGCACCCGACCCATTGCGTGGGCGAAAAGTATATCCATGCGGTCAGTCATGGCGCTGATATTCTGCCACTGATGCTACCGGCGATTGGTCGTGGTGAGGACCTGGAATCACTGGAGCGGCAGGTCGACCTTGACCAGGTGCTGGACCTGGCAGATGGGATTCTGTTGACCGGTAGTGTCAGCAATGTTGACCCTGTTCGTTATGGTGAGGCGCCGGTATTAGGGATGAGTCTAGATGAACAGCGGGATACCACCGTATTTCCACTTTTACAGAAGGCAATTGAGCGTGAGCTGCCGGTGCTGGCTATTTGCAGGGGCATACAGGAACTTAATGTTGCGCTCGGGGGTACGCTTCACAGTGCAGTGCATACCTTGGATGATTTCGATGATCATCGTGAGACGGATGGTGTTCCACGAGAACAGATGTATGAGTCCGCCCATGAGATAGAAATTTGTGCGGGCGGATTGCTGGAAGAAATTCTTGGCCCTGGGCGCTTTATGGTCAATTCTTTACACGGACAGGGAATTGCTAATCTGGGCCAGGGATTACGGGTTGAAGCGACGTCGCCTGATGGCCTCATCGAGGCGGTATCGCTTTCAAGTCATTTTGTGCTTGGAGTTCAATGGCACCCTGAGTGGGCATTTGTAGACAATGTACAATCCAGGATGATTTTCAAAGCTTTTGGTCAGGCAGTTTGGAGCGAAGTTTAGAGCCTGGGGCACCAGCTTGTTTGCTTCGCCTCACGTAGCTTTCCTTCGCTACCTGGTCAACTGAGATGCCATTCTTCTTTGCAATTCGTGAGTAGGCCTGGCGGCGACGCTTGTTAACATCGGCAACTAGGGCCGAGATGGCTGGTGATACATCGGTACCGGCTTTGACATACCCGCTGGGTTGTTCAGTGACCTGCCCGGCTGTGCGCGCATCGCTCAGCGGGCTTGCCTGCAACGGCATGCTGATTAGTGCTGCGACTAGCACCATTGAAGAAATAGTAGTTCGCATTTGTTTTGCTCCTAAAAAATATCAGATTCTTCTTCGAACAGCGCTTCAAGGTCCTTGTCGACCTCGATTTTTATCTTGTGTTCGATTTTTACGTTCAGATTGATTTCTATGGGCTCAGATGGTGCGGCTACCTGGATTGTAGGTGTGCACCCTGAACCAAGCGCTATGATCAACCCTGCGAGGAACATGTTTTTCATTGACTCACTCCACTCTTTGCTCTCTCGCCGACCCTGTCGGATAACTCGCCACTTAGACGAAGGCTTTTTAGTAAGGTGGCGAGGTTCTGCTCAACCTTCAGGTTGAGATGGACTTCTCTACCATTTTCATAGGCGGGGGTACTACCCTTTAGTGCCGTTCTTGCCACCAGATTTCCTTCCGGAGAATACTCTAACTCCGCATCGAGGCTATGGTATTGAAAGTCTGACATGGTATCCACTACTACCTTGAGTTGTTCATTTTGAGCAACGAGGTTGGCAACCGCCTGACTGGGGCTGTATTTGATGAATCCACCAGGATCAATGGCCGCAATCGTTCCGCTACTGACATTCAATTTACCTTGATTGACCTGAACGGGAACTGAACCATTGATCTTTCCACTGCTTTGAAAATCTTCTTCCTGCAGCGAAAGAATTTGATCCAAATCAAGCTGCTCAAGGGTGAGGTTGGCGTACCCGGAGCGGCTCGCTATTTCATACCGGTAGTCTGTGCTGCTGATTTGCCCGCTGAAAACACTGGCGTTCAGCGAGTGGCCGGTTATGGAGAATATTTTTGCTGCCGGGTCGAGGTCCAGGTCAAAGGTCATGCGGAGGTCTTCGAGAGGTACACCCATATCGCATTCGCCCCAGGACATCTCAACGGGCTGTGTAGACTTTAGTCGAGGCCAGCCGGCCAGTTTCATCGTGATCTCGCCAGCCATAAGCTGATACTCACCATAGGCCACATCCAGCTTTGAGGCACTGATCAGGGAGCTGAACTCAATTCCTGTTGATTGCGTATTCCACACTAGACCCGCTTCGAGTGAGAGGTTGCCGTGGCTGGCACTGAGATCAGGCAATTGCAGGTAGCTGATAATTTCATGCATATCAGTTGCGGTTGATCTGAAAATAATCCTGCCCTGCCCCTTTCCATTTGCAAGATTGTGCTCGATGCTTGCATCTTCGCTTTTTAGTCCGAGAACATTTACCGACTGTGAATGCGCGATAATTATCGATTTGTGCAGGTCAAGATCCAGTACTGCGGCTACTAGAGTCTCCTCATTTTCGCTGAGCTCTATCTCAGCAGTTGCTCGCAGCCGTTGGTTACCCTCCTCCAGGTTGGCTTGAAGCTCAGTGAATGAAGCAGCAACAGCATAGGAACTCTTAAGTCCCGTCAGTGATACCAGTGTCGCTGAGCAATTTACACTTTCTCCTATGGTGCAGCCGGTACCGGCAGAGAGTGTTAAGGTTGATTGCTCCAGGAAGGGGGTTGTCAGCCTTGTATCCAGTACCTTGGCCAAACGGGGCGCCAGCACCCCGCGTTGAATATTTATTTCAATAGTCACTGGCTGCCTGCTTGATAAACGAATTTCGCCAGTTTCAATCTGCCAGTAGGGTTTGCCGCTAATACTGAGAGTCGCATCAAGCTGCTGCTTTAAGGCTTCAATACTAACTGTTCCATCAAGGGGAATAGTACCCTCTAGTGTTGCGCCAATCGAATTCATGTCAAGCTGGTATTTGAGAGGCTCCTCGCCGCTTAGGCTCACGGGAGCTGTAGGTGAAAGGTATTGCCCGTCCCCATGTATCGAGATTACTTCGGCCCCAGGAGTAAATCCCATTTGGCCCACAAAGAGATGCTCGCCGTGCCCAATCATGGAAATTGATGACTGCTCCTCTGACCACAGGACCTCAGCAAACATATCTCGGTCCTGGGTATGGAACTGCACATCTATCAGGGTGTCAGAGCGATTCCAGTGCAAAGTGCCGGCAAGACATTCCACAAGGCACCATTGCAGATGTTCGATTGCGCCATATCGTGGCAGCAAAACGCTGCTCGCATTTAGCGTTTCAACAAGTGACTGCCAGTTTATGGAAGCTTCAGTATCCTGCTCCTTAGTTTGTATTCTAGCTCGTCGGGTAGTGACTGAGATGCTCAGGCTGCCTGTGTCAAACGGGTTGATTGCAACGTTGGATAGTTCAATTTCCAGGCTTGATGAAACTAAGAGGATTCTGTCTATTTTTATCGGCCAGCCGTTAGGCCTATCCATAACGAATGAAGGCATATCGAATCCGTTAGCAACAAGTTCAGGTCGAAGTGTTCGTTCGATCAGGTATGGACTGCTCCACCAGCTGGCGACAATCGCCCCGATGAAGGAGAAGGTGAGTAGAAGTATGGATCTGAACAGAAAAATGAATGGGCTCCTATAGGCTGACCAAATCTACCAGCCTTTCTATAAGCGCTGCACCTACCCAGGTAAGTGGTGGAATAGTGAGATAGAACAAGAGGCGCATAAAAACAGGAGAGTCAAATGGCCACTCGGACACCTGCCTTATTTCGCGTCGGTACTCGAATAGTGGTTGTAGTGCCGACACTTTTTCCTCGTCCTCTTCCAGATTACTTTTCCCAGACGTTAGTTTGTTTAGATGCTGCTGTATTTGTTTCAGCTCCTGAAATTTGTACTCCCGAATGCGTTTTCGGATGGGAAAAAGCGGTATTAGAAAAATGAATGCCATCGGTATAAAGGTAGCAAAAAAGCCGGGCAACATGGCCAGGTAGCGAAGGTCTCCCTCCGTGGCAAGGAGAAAGTAGCTGTGCATACAACCTCCTGCGACGCCGATCGCCAGGCTTTTCATTTGAGGCCTCAGTGTCCAGAGCGCCAGTGAATCTCTCACCTCCACTATCTCAGAAGAATCCAAATTGAGGTAGGGACTCAGGCTGTCGTATGCATCGATAGTCTGGTGGCTAATGTAGTGTGAGGCTGGAATAAGGTAGGCGATGATAAAGCAGAAAAATAGAGGTATGAGACGATCAGGCTCTGCGCTCAGTGGCCTTAAGAAATAGAAAAGCGAAAATGTAGCGGTGAATAAAAACAGGAAGGTACACCAGCGACCATAGGCAAAATTGAAAACCAGCCGATGTGGCCATAATATATATTTTGACATTCTCGTGCCTCAGATTGCGGCAAACGCGAGGATGCGTTTGTCATCATTACTGGTCTGGTAAAGCCTTCTACCGATAAGGACGCTGACTATCAACAAACCAAAGGCCATACTAGCCCAGAATCCGAATACGCCCCAGGGTTCACCCAGGTATCCGAACCCTAGGATCGCCCCAATCGGCAGGGCCAGCACCCAGTATCCTACAAAGGAGTAAATCATCGGTATTTTGGTGTCCTTGTATCCCCTCAGGGCGCCTACCATAGAGGCCTGAGTACAATCTGCGATCTGATACACCGCAACAATTATGATCAGCTTTGCAGCAACCTCTAGTACGACCAGGTCATGGGAATAGACCGCAGCGATCAGGTCACGGCCTGCTATTAGCAGCGTTGAGGCGACAAGTGCGTAGGCCAGAGAGATCTGGAAAATTGTCTTTGATACATGTCTGGCATAGCCAAAATCTCTGGTCCCGACAAAATACCCTACCCGGATACTCGCAGCTGAACCGAGAGACATGGGGATAACGTAGGTTGCCCAGTTTATGTTACCGGCAATACTGTGTGCTGCGAGCTCGTTGACGCCAATTGATCCGATAAGAAAGCCGATGGTGGAAAAGATTGCCATCTCCAGAAAGGCTGTGAGGCCAATTGGTAGACCAACCCTAATGATACTGAGCAAGTTTCTGAAGTGCAGCCATTCAAATTTGCTGAACAGGCCAGTCTGACGAAACCAGGGCCTGGATATCAGTATCAGCATCAGGACGAATTCGGACCACATGGTGATTGCCGTTGCCCAGCCACAGCCTTCGCCACCCATCTCTGGAAATCCGAATTCACCGTATATAAGCAAGTAATTGAGAGCGCCATTGACTATCAGGGATGAAGCGGCAATCAGCATGGGTTCTATGGTGTGACCAAGCCCTTCACAAACATAGCGCAGAGTGACATAGGCAAACACAGGTGGCATTCCCCAGGCTGCGGCCTTCAGATAGCGGTCCGCAATATCCGAAGCGCGGGAATCGATATCAAAAAGAGCGAATACCGGTTCGGCATGAGTAATAATAATGATGATGCCAATAGACGAAAATACGGCTAACCAGAGACCTTGTCGGACAAGTCCACCAATTTCCCTGACCTTATCCTCTCCGCGGGAATGAGCAACCATCGGTGTCAATGCCATGTTGAGGCCGGTCAATAACATAAAGACGGGCCAAAGCACATTGCCCCCAAGGGCAACACCTGCCAGATCAACTGATGCGTAGCGGCCTGCCATGGCTGTATCGAGAAAACCTATTGCCATTATGAAGAACTGGGTCGCCGCCATCGGCAGACCCAATTTCCCCAGCTCCTTGATTTCATTCCATATCACGGTTTATTCATTGCCGTCATTTGCCAGATCACTTTGATGAGTAGATTATTCACTGCTACATTCTACGATAGAATCGAAAGGTAAATTTTCAAGGAGGTGAGTTTATGTTGCTGGAAATTGATCGGGTTCAATTAGCGGTTCCGGATGCGACTTCTGCTGTTAGCCGATGGCAGTCAATCCTGGGTGCAGAGGTATCAGCGAAGGATAAGATTGCCTGCCTGGGTGCTTCCAGGACCAGCCTCAGGTTAGGTAGCGGACTTATCGAAGTGCTGGAGCCGGATGGTTCTGGTCTTGTGGCGGATGCGGTCGCCAGCCGAGGTGCCCATATGTTTGCTGCTGGTGCTTCATGTACCGACATTGATCAACTTCATAAAAGTCTCAATGTGGACAATATAGTTAACGAAGCAGGTCAACTCTTCATTAATGGGAAAGATATCGGTATTAAGGGGCTAAGGGTTGTTGTTAGTCAACATGAAGAAAGAAGCCAGGTTGGTAAAATAGACTTTCTCTATGAGGCAACATTACTGGCGCAGAATTCAGGCGCTGAAACTGCTCGTTTTGCCGAGGCCTTCTCGCTGGACGCCCAGGAGTTTGTGGAGATTGACTCCCCCAACTTTGGTTACTCAGGGACCTTGACTCTGTTCAGGAAGGACCTCCTTCATCGCTTTGAAGTCATTACTCCGCTCGTTCCGGGCAATACCATGGGGCGATTCTTCACCCGGACCGGACCCTGTCTGTATATGGCCTATGCAGAGACGTCAGATATTCTGGCGATCGAAGATCGCGTAAAAGAGAGGGGAGAAGGTATGACGCTTGATCGCCCGGATGGCCGCAGCGGCAGTCTGCCGGCCGATGGGCTTTGGCTGCACCCAAAAACTCTTGGGGGCATGATGTTGGGTCTGTCCAGGCCGTCTATGGCATGGCGTTGGTCTGGGCATCCGGAAAGGGTGGAGGACATCTGATGGCCGTCACTATTGAAAACAATGGACGTATTCGAACCTTAACTCTTGATCGGCAGCAGGCACTGAATGCTTTTGATGATGAGATGTACAAGGCGGTTGGCGATGCGCTAAGTGCTGCCGCCATTGATGATGGTGTTTCTGTGGTGATCATTACAGGATCAGGGCGCGCATTTTGTGCAGGCACGGATCTGGGTGAAATGGCAGATCCCAAACGCAGGGAAAAGGGTTTCGTCGGCCAGTTCGACTACTTTATTAGTACCGTTACCGCATTCCCTAAACCCCTGTTGGCGGCAGTAAATGGTTTGGGCGTTGGTATTGGCCTCACCTTGTTGCCCCATTGTGACCTTGTCTACATGTCATCTGAGGCTCGTCTTCGTGCGCCCTTTGTTTCTCTTGGTGTAACGGTAGAAGCGGGTAACTCCTATTTGCTTCCGAAAGTTCTTGGCTGGGCAAACGCCGCAGATATCCTTTTCACTGGTAAGTGGATTGATGCGGTGAGGGCAAAAGAGATCGGCCTGGTATTTGCTGTAAGTGAACCTGGTCAATTGATGGCAGATGTCCTTGCAAAGGCGTTAGAGATAGCAGCCTTGCCACTTGTCTCGCTGGTAACAACAAAACAGCTGATGATGCAGCACCGTGAACAGGGCTTTGCCCTGGCACGATCTCTTGAAGACAGAGCGTTTGCAAAATTGACGGGGGCGCCAGCGAATCGGGAAGCTGTGGCTGCATTTCAGGAAAAGCGGGAGCCGGACTTCAGTAATCTTCCCGTGAATTAGTTTGTACGCTGCAATAGTCTTCAAGTACAGGCAGCAGATACTCCAGGAATTTTGTCGGGTTCTCACTCATCGGGAAATGCCCCATGGCATCCATCTTTTTGAAGCAGGCTCCTGGTATACGCTGGGCGATTTCTTCCGCTCCGGATGCTGGAGCAGACCAGTCATACTCACCAGACAGGAGATAGACGGGGCACTTTTTAGTATCGATATTGAGCGCCTGGTTCCTCAAATCTCCGTCGTAGCTGTAGTAGTGAAGATCCCCCTTAAAGACACCGGGGCCACCGGATGCATAGTGCCAGAGTGTCTCCCATCGATGATTATGCGGGCTTTGTGGGGCGATCAGGGCCGCCATCCATCCAGCAGCTGAATATCCCGCGTGAATATCATGACGGTGAAAATGGCTATAGGTCTTCGGATGGTAGACGTCGGCACCCGCATCAAGTCCTGACTGAAGACCGATAATTCCGCTGATCTTCTCTGCATGCTGCAAAGCCAGGTGAAGTACTACCCGGCCTCCTATGGAGCAACCCATCACCAGGGGAGAGTCAAGCTCAAGAGCTTGCATAAATGCCAGAATGTACTGCAGGTAGCTTTCAGTGGTGAGCTCGTACTCGCGGCTCTGCCAACCTATTGGTGGTGAAGATTTTCCATGCCAGGGCATATCGGGAACGATAACGCGGAACCTTGAGGTGATTGATTCATTCCTGATGATCTCACGATATTATCGCCCGTCAGCTCCAGCAGTATGCAGACATAAGAGCGGAGTATCCTTACCAGACTCTTCGTAGTAAATGCGAACGCTATCTTCATTGAGTTCAAGTTGAACGTAGCGGCCAATTACATTGTCAATTGTTGCCTTCATTTGTTGTGTTCCTGCTGGGGTTCTCTTCTGTCCTCCTTCCAAAGCTCAAGAAATCGCCTGACGAACATAAAGTTGCCTTGCATATCACTCATCTTACCCTTCACCTTTACGTGACCTTTCCCCAGCATCGCCCCCAGCTCATTGTACTCTGGTGGGGGAATATCCATGCAGTACCTGTTCCATACATCCGGGCTGCCCACGAGAGAAAACCCGCTGTCGGAGGATTGTGACCTCGAGATTTTACCCTCTATGATGTCAAAATAACTCGCTTTATCGCCGCTAACGATAGCAATCTGTGTCGTATAGTAAGTACCATGACGGCTCAACATGTCATCAGCATTCAAGCGTCTAATTAGGTTACTCATAGCCTGTTTCCAGTGTCTGGGTAGATCAAATGTCTTGTGCTGACCTTACTTTTGGTATGGATATTAGAATGATATTGAAGCATTGACAACCTAATTTGGCACGAGCATGATCCGTTGAACCTCACCCGCATGTGTTGGCAGTTTGGCCAATGACCTGCCGGGTTGTTACCGTCTCGTGTGAGGTTCCAATAACCCTAAACCCTGGAAAATAAAATGAATAAAACATTAGGAAGGATAGTCCCCTCGATACTATTGTTTACATTTGCATTGATTCAAGCGCAAGTAGTCAGATCTGATCATCATGAAATGGCGGAGACATCACGCGTTTTACAAGTCTATAGTTGTAACTACGCTAAAGGTAAAGGCGCTAAGGACCTGGCTAGTGCAGTGAGTTTCTGGCAGACCCAGATGGACAAAATTGATTCAAAGGATATGCAGAACTACTTCGGCGCTACGTTGACACCTATTTCCGCAAATACGGATGCCGATTTTTACTGGCTTGGTGGTTCGCCTAATCTAAATTCGTTTGCCCGCGGTGGTGAAGCCTATTCCTCCAGCGTAGCTGGACAGGCTGCTGATGCGAGGTTCGATAAGATGAGCAGTTGTAAGTCCAATCTATTCTTCTCAGAACAGATTCATGCCGGAATGGAACCCGAGGAAGGTAACAGCGATTTCGTTATGGAAGCATTTGGATGTACCCTCAAAAAAGGCAAGACAAGGGCAAATGTGTCAGCTGCTGAAGGAAGCTATAAGGCCATGTATGACGCACTGGGCTTGAAGGTGAATGTGTTTAGATTGGCACCGTTTATCGCCAATACCGCGGTCGATCTATACTATTTTATTGCCCATGATGACATGGTTGCGTTCGGTTCCAATAATACGCACATGATAACGTCCAAGATGGGGCCGGCAGCAAATGGTGCCTTGAACCAGGTGATGGAGTGTAAAGGTGGACTCTACGCTGGCAACATCGTTCATGTGCCTGCTGGGCAATAATTGACCGGCGAGACCTGATAAAGTTAGTGAAGCGAAAGAAGAGGCGGTATATACCGCCTCTTTTTCGTTGTGGTTAGCGTAAAGGCCTGAAACCAACCGAGCGGTGATGTTTGAATTTTAGGCTGTTCGATTCATGAAGCGCTCGGATGCAGCTATTCGCGTAGTTAATTAATCGTATTACTCGGGCTAAAGTTACTGTAAACTCCACGCCCTTTGGCCGCTGTCGTGCGGCGCCCTCCAGTTAAGCAGTAAGATCCTATGACTTTTGATTCCCTGGGTTTATCAGACCCGATCCTTAAGGCCATTGCCGAGCAAGGTTATGACGCACCCTCACCTGTCCAGGCGAAGGCAATACCAGCGGTGATATCCGGGAAAGACGTAATGGCGGCCGCCAGGACTGGTACCGGCAAGACAGCAGGGTTCACCCTGCCAATTTTGCAGCAGCTCTCGCGGGGTGAGCGTGCTCACGGAACACAGGTTCGAGTCCTTGTTCTAACGCCAACCCGCGAACTGGCTGCCCAGGTTGGCAGCAGTGTGGCTACCTATGGAAGGCATCTGCCCCTTCGTTCAGCAGTTGTATTTGGTGGAGTGAAAATCAATCCCCAGATGATGAAGCTACGTAAGGGTGTTGATGTTCTGGTGGCAACGCCTGGTCGATTGCTTGATCTGCACGGCCAAAATGCGGTCAGCTTCAAGCATCTTGAAATATTGGTGTTGGATGAAGCGGATCGAATGCTGGATATGGGATTTATTCATGATATTCGCAAAATAGTATCGCACCTCCCAGCCAAGCGCCAAACTCTGATGTTCTCTGCAACCTTTTCAGATGAATTTCACCGATTGGCAAAAGGCCTGGTAAAGAATCCCGTAGAGATTTCAGTTAGCGCCCCCAATACAACAGTTGAAACGGTTGAACAGTGGGTTTGTCCAGTTGATAAGAAGCGCAAATCGCCGCTACTAGCGCAGTTGATTCATGACAATGGGTGGGAGCAGGTGCTGGTATTTACAAGAACCAAGCACGGAGCCAACCGACTGGCCCGGCAGTTAGAAAAATCAGGCATTCAAGCGGACGCGATTCATGGAAACAAAAGCCAGGGTGCTCGTACCAGGACGCTGGCAGGCTTCAAAAAGGGTGCCACTAGAATTTTAGTTGCAACGGATATCGCCGCTCGAGGTCTGGACATTGATCAGTTGCCGTATGTGGTCAATTTTGATCTGCCTAATGTGCCTGAAGACTATGTACACCGAATTGGTCGCACTGCTCGTGCGGGGGCAAGCGGAGAGGCAGTCTCCCTTGTCAGTGCCGACGAGTTCAAGCAGCTGCGCGATATAGAGCGTCTTATAAACCAGGTGATCGATCGAAGGTTTGTTGATGACTTTGAACCGGTCCATGAGCTGCCTGAATCCAGTCTCATATCTCGCCCAGCCCGTCACAAGAAGCAAAAGCGATCGAGAACTGACCATAGCGACGGCCAGCGTTCAGGGGAAAATGCACGTGGTCATAAACCCAGTGGGAAAAACAAAAAGTATCGCGGTGGCCGGAATCAGTCGGGCAACGCAGCCAGCCCTGGCACGGCTAGAAAAGGGCGGCGCAGAAGCAAGCAAAAAGCTGGAGCCTAGGGCCCCCTCAACCTGGTTCATTCATCAGCACTGTATTTTTCTGTGACCTGAGTACCCCGATTCGCTAAGGTAGTGGAATGCGTTTTGTGCATTCCCTAGCAGGCCTGTTGATAGGAACAGCTTTCTTCCTTGGAGGTTGTTATTTTCTCTTCGAAGGGGCCTGTGCCTACTTTCGACTCATGGCGCAGCATGCAAGCCTGGCAACCTGCTTCAGCAACGCTTACCGATGTCACCAGTGCCAGTAGCAGGACAGAAGCCCGATACCAATATCGTGTCAATGGCGCTGACTATGAGAATGACCGCGTCTATGTTGCCAGCTCAAACGACAGTATCGGCAGCTATCAAAAGGACCTCCAGACCCGGCTAACGCAATCGCTGCGGTCAGGTCGAGCCATCGAAATCTGGTACAACCCGAGGAGACCGCAGGAATCGGTAATCGATAGGGACATGCGCTGGGGACTGTTTACCTTAATGAGCGTTTTTAGCACTGTGTTCTTGCTCACTGGACTGACCGTTTGCTATTTCTCTATGACCTGGAACGAAGAGGACGATGACAAGGTTGCCATCCACGTGGGGCATGGTCTGTTCAGTACCGGGTCAACAGTGGATGAGGCAGCCTGGTGGTTCGTTTCGATGGGAAAGGCCTGCCCCTGCCGTTTACAGCTACTGGCATCGGCGGCGGGTGACTACGAGGTGTGGCCAGATGACGCGGCTGCCGCGATCGCCGCTGCACTTGGAAGCCCTATGTTCGGATGGTTGTCGTTTCAGACCTTATGGGATGAGATAGTGGAGGAGTACCCTGACCTGTTGACGGCGGTCTGAGTGGCTCACATGGAGAGGCGTAGCCTATTCAGGCCAGATTGAAGCGACAATTGCAAATTCATTCCCGTCGGGATCAAATTCACTCCCCGCGACATCTGAATAGAGCCCTTCAACGACAAAACCAGCTTCCTTGAATTCCCTGCCCAGTTTCTCTGGGCTGAAGTATTGCAGCCAGTTGTAGACTGTTTTGTTGCCGGCTTTTTCAATGATTGTATATTTATCCAAAGCAACCCTATCGTTCCCCTACTTGAAAGTGTTCTGAAACCCATAGTATTTAGCTGCAGACCGAAACCCTGAAAGGAGATCTTCCTGATAGATGCTCTGTTCCTCTATTTTCTCAAAGGACTTGAGCGAATATACATCCAGTAAAATGGATCCACCGGGCGCAAGCATGGAGTGAAATTTCTCCAAAATCCCCTTCCGTTGGCCGGGACTTAGCGCGCAGAAATCGCACATGATCATGATGATGAGATCAAAACGATCAATAGTTTCATAGTCCAGGTAATTCTGATGAACATAGTTAATGGATAAGCCGCTCTCAGATGCACTGTTCCGGGCGTATTGAATAGAAGAATTGGAAAAGTCTATGCCTGTCACGCTAGCCTTTTTGCGCGCAAGCTCAAGAGCGTACAGGCCAGGCCCGCATCCAAAGTCTGCTACTCTTGTGTTCTCTCCGACCTTAAAGCGGGAAACTATCCACTGCACAGATTCTTTGATGAAACGATGATTTTGCGACGAAAGATCCACATCACCATTCAAATGATAGGCTAGCATCCGCCGGGAGGTATGCTCATCAGTCCATAGTTCACTCGCAGTGTAGAACTCAAATGGTGCAGGACGCTCATTGATCTTTTCAAGCAGTTTAAACATCGTCAGCACGCACATCACTTTGTTGACTTGATGTTACAACAGAATTGACCAGTAACGGTTTTGTCTGCTCGGATCTGGATGTGAATGTTTTACTGGAACGTAATCCACAGCTTTTGAGTGATTAGAGTGCTGATGGGGGCTGCATTTGGCGACTAGATCCCGGTATGTTGACCAAAAGTTTGAAATGTAGAATTATGCTTTCATTGTTTTCAGCCTCAAAGGTCGAATAGGTGAACGAGCGACTATTCAGAGGGATTGAATATTTCAGCGGAAGTCTGGTATCGATCTTACTAGCGACTTTCAACTTCATTAGTGAGATAACCTGATGCAGAAAGAAATAATGGTTGAACGACGGGCAACGGTACTGCGGGTTACCCTGAACAGGCCCGAAAAGCATAATGCCCTGAGTCGGTCCGTACTAGACGGTTTGCGACGAATTTTCGAAGAGAAAGTCGGAGACGAGAGCTTGCAAGCCGTTGTGTTGAGCGGCGCGGGGGATCAAAGTTTTGCCGCGGGCGGTGATCTGGAAGATCTGAGTACCGTAACCACCCTGCCGCAGGCAATGGAGATGGCAGAACAGGCCAAATCTGCGCTGAATGCAATACGAAATTTCCCGGTACCCGTTGTTGCTGCGTTGAATGGGAATGCCATGGGCGGTGGCGCTGAACTGGCGGCTGCTTGCGATTTTCGTATCGCCGCGGTGTCAGCCAGGATCGGGTTCGTTCAGGGTCGCCTTAATATATCTACCGCATGGGGCGGTGGCGTCGACCTGATACGCCTGGTGGGGCCAGACCGTGCCCTGCATCTGTTGTGCAGCAGCGAGATGTTGACTCCATCCAAGGCGCTTGCTTTGGGCCTATATGATGCAGTTGCTGAGGAATCGGATGGCCTGGATGCGGCGGTGGAACTGTTCCTGAAACCTTTTCTTCGCCAGGCTCCACAGGTATTGCGCACCTTCAAGGACATGGTTAAAGCCGCACGTCGTGGTGACAGTCAGGTTGAGCTATATGAGCTGGAGACCAAACACTTCGCGAGAAACTGGGTACATCCTGATCACTGGGCGGCAGCGGATAAGGTCCTGGATAAATCAAAGGAAGAGGTATAACCATGCCCACTCAAAAGGAAGACGAAAAGGGTATAAAAACTCCGTCGGGCATTGAAGTTCCTGTCGTCGTTTCACCGGACATGCTGGACGGCAGGACCCTTGGCAAACCGGGTGAAGTGCCATTTACCAGGGGTATCTTCCCCGATGGGTTTCGCGGCCGTATGTGGACCATAAGACAATATTCAGGCTTTGGTTCAGCAGAAGAATCCAATCAGCGTTATCGCTTTCTGCTTGATAAGGGGCAGACTGGACTGTCCGTCGCCCTGGATCTGCCGACCCAGTGTGGCTATGACCCCGATGACCCCATGGCAACGGCCGAAGCCGGCAAGGTTGGTGTTTCCCTGTCCAATCTCGCGGAAATGGAAATCTTGTTTAGTGACATTGATCTTGCAGCGATCTCCACCTCCTTCACCATAAACGGTGCTGCTGCCATGATCTTTGCCATGTATGTCGCTGCAGCAGACAAGGCAGGCATACCGCGTGCCAGCCTGACCGGTACGATCCAGAATGACATACTGAAGGAATACGTTGCGCGGGGTACATGGATTTTCCCGGTCAAACCTTCAATGCGATTGATTGCAGATTCCATTCTGTTTGCCAACAAGGAGACGCCGCGCTTCAATCCCATCTCTATCGCCGGTGCCCATGTTCGCGATGCCGGCTGCACTGCGGTCGAGGAGATCGGTTATACGCTGGTCAACGGACTGGCCTATGTGGACGAGCTATTGCGACGCGGTGGCGAAGTCGATAGTTTCGCCAAACGACTTAGCTTTTTCTTTTACGTGCATATGGATTTGTTTGAGGAAGCGTCGAAATTCCGTGCTGCCCGCCGTATCTGGGCACGCATCATGAGCGAACGTTACGGGGCCAAGGATCCGCGCAGTCTGTTGTTCCGTTTTGGTGTGGTTTGTGGTGGTTCATCACTGACTGCTGCGCAACCCCTTAACAATATCGTTCGAGTTGGAATAGAAAATTTGGCGGCGGTCCTTGGTGGAGCTCAATCGATCTTTACCTGCGCCTATGATGAGGCCTTTCAGATACCAACGGAACAGAGCGCTGAAATTGCTGTACGCACTCAACAGATCATTGCCCACGAAAGCGGAGTGGCAAACACCGTTGACCCGCTTGGGGGAAGCTATTATGTAGAGTATCTGACCGATCGCATGGAAGAGAAAATTCTCGCGGTTATGAATGAGATTGATGATTATGGCGGAGTCATTAAGGCGATCGAGGAAGGTTATATTCAGATGCGCCTCGCGCAACGTGCAAAGGAACGCAAGGAGAAGGTTGATTCCGGCGAACGGGTGGTGGTGGGCGTAAACCGCTACAGTCACGAAGGCGAGGAGGCGCAGTTTGGTGAAGTCTTTCGACTGGATCCCGGAAACCGTCGCCGCATTTTGGAGAAGTATCAGGCGACTCGTGACCGTCGAGATAACGATGCAGCACAGGCGGCCCTTCGACGTCTCGGTATAGCGGCGCTAACGGATGACGAGAACCTGATGCCGTTACTCATTGATTGCTGCCATCAATATGTCACGGTGGGTGAGATGGTTGCGGAACTAAAATCCCATTGGGGTGAATTTAGGGAACCTGCCCTGATCGGATGATCAGGTTGTGAACCAGGAGGAAGAAACATGAGCCTGCAAGGTAAACGAATCCTGATCGCCAAGCCCGGTCTTGACGGTCACGATGTGGGTGCCAAGATCATTACTCTGGCCCTGCGCGATCATGGGGCCGACGTAATCTATACCGGCATTCGGAAGAGCCCGGACTATATAGCCCGAACAGCAGTGGACGAAGACGTTGATGCCGTTGGTTTGAGCGTGCTGTCCGGATCACACCAGGAGATGCTGGTGGCCACCCTGGATCAAATGAAGGCGATGGATGCTGCCGATATCAAGGTTTTCATCGGCGGTACCATTCCGCCCGATGATCACGCGGCCTTGGTTGCGGCTGGCGCTGCTGGTATTTTTACTAGTGAAATGAACCTGGAGGATACCATCGCCCGACTGGAGGTGGCGCTGGCATGACCAGGCAGGAACTCCTGGACCGGCGTGCCCTTGCCCGTCAGCTAAGCCTGGCTGGCCGAGCCAGTGTCGCTGATGTCCTGTCGGAGGCCGACAGTAATTTCAAAACAGAAAAACCAGCTGTGCGCATAGGCGTTACCGGGCCTCCCGGGGCTGGAAAAAGTACCCTGATTGCCCGCCTGGCAGCGTCACGGTTGCAACATGGCGAGCGCGTTGGTGTGCTGGCCATTGATCCAACCTCGCCATTGTCCCAGGGTTCGATCCTTGGCGACCGTATCCGAATGGATGAAATTGCTGATGATCCCAACCTCTATATTCGCTCCATGCCAAGTCGCCATGCCCATGATGGCATGGCTGACAATATAACCGGGATGCTGGCTGTTTTGGAGAGCCACAACTTTGACAACATCTTTCTCGAAACAGTCGGTATTGGCCAGGCAGACTATTCGGTGCGCACCCTGGTGGACACGGTGATCCTGGTGGTAGTACCGGAGTCCGGTGATACGGTACAAGCCATGAAGGCCGGGGTCATGGAAATGGCGGATGTTTATGTGGTCAACAAGGCCGACCGTCCTGGTGCGAAGCGTACTGTTACCGACATTCAATCGGTGCTGGCACTGAAAGAAAATAATCCCGGTGGTTGGCGGCCGCGGGTGCTACAAACCTCCAGCGAAGATGGTGATGTTTTGTTACTTGATCAAGCAATCACCGATCATTTGAATTGGCGCCGGGATAATGTTGACTTGCTTGCCCATAGGCGCGATCAGGCTCGTTATAACGTAGAAATGCTATTGAATCGCCGCGTCGGAGAACTGCTGGCCGATGCCGAACCAGCTCAGTTGGATCGGCCCATCAGTGATATATACGCTGATCTGGTTGGTCGTTTGTAGGAAATAGGGGTGTTCCCATTTGAATGTACTATCAAGATTGTACGGTGCCACCATGCTCTGGGTCTTGTCACTTACTTTCCTGCTCGTGTGGTGGTGGCCACTGGCTATTTACGATGGGTCCTGGGTGCATGGCCTTGGACTAATGGTCATGGAGTTTCTTGTAATTCACTCCAGTGGTCTTTGCCTTGGACGCCCGAAGGAAAAGCGATTCGGACCGCTTCAAATTGATAGTGGGGCTTAGCGTTATCTATGGCACGTTTGGTGTGAGTTGTGCAATTGCGTTTTCCAGTGTGGCGTTGTTTATTGGTTTTCTATTGATTGCTGTTCCGTGAATATTTGATGTTTGGTCAGACGTTGAACTCAAAGCCGATCGCGCTGTTCATTATGGGCCGAGTTTCTCAGCGATTATGTATCTCATACTGATAGGAATGGTCTCAGTGTTGCCTATTCCTGTTGGAGGCCTGACACAGGAAGTCGTTGAGTCTCTGATTTCAGTTCCCAGTGATATTGGATTCGGAAATGAACCCCATCAAATCTTTGCCATGGGAAGCATCTATTTCTTCTTGATGGGAGTATTCGAATCGAATCCAAGGCTTGTTGTAGCGATATTGTGGCACGAAAAAAATCGGGCAATGGCCCCGCTTACTGGCGAACAGATCAATAATCACAGGAACGGTTCACCTGGTTCGAAGTCACAAAAGTCTGATGTTAGGTAATCCCTCCCCCATCCCTGTGGATTTACTTGAGAAGCGGGTCTATTCTGTCAATAGCAAAGAGTTAGGGGTCTGATATGTTTAAGAAAGAAATGAGTAAAGCGGAACTTACCGAGCTTACAGTGGCATACCTTAAGGAACAGGGTGCGTGCGAGGTGGGCGTTGTCACGAAGGAAACGCTGGCTGGAGGACCTCCGTCAACGGACCTTGAATATGTTCTCACCGATGCTGCCTCAGCATTGAGTTTTGCTGTACCCCTGGATGAAGAAAAGGTCAGTAGTTTTCTTAGTAAAAAGGATCACGCAGGCCACCAGGAAGACAATATCCATACAGGTTTTTTTATCACTGGACTTGCAGTCGGACTTGCATCCTATCTGGATCAAATTGGCTACCTATCCCATGGTGTTGATTCAAATATTGTTTACCGTAAGGATACTCCTCGTGGATCACGAGATTTTAAACCGGACATATCCCATCGATACCTGGCGGTCCGTTCCGGCGTAGGTTGGCTAGGCTTTTCCGGGAACATTATTACACCGTCTCATGGTGCCTCTGTGTTGCTCGGGTCAGTCGTTACAACGGCAGAACTGGAACCAACCAACCCTCTGCCCGAAGACAAAAAATACTGTGATGAATGTCGGCTTTGTTTTGCTGCCTGCACTTCTCATCTAATGGATAAGGAAGAGCAGAGTATCGTGACGATGGGAGGAATGGAGTTTAGCTATCAAAAAAGACGTTCCTATCATCGCTGTGACCTGGTTTGTGGTGGTTTCACTGGTTTGTCCGAGAGGGGCAAGTGGTCGACCTGGTCCCCTGGTAGATTTCCAATACCAGACGATGATCATGAGTTTCGTGGTGCACTAGTAGAAGCTACGCAGGCCTGGCTGAAGCGTCCTGCAATTGAAGATGGTGGCTTTCGTCATCCTCAGTCACCCGGTGGTCGAAAGCTTAATTTCACCTGTGGTAACTGCCAGTTGGTTTGCCATCCGGACAAAGAGGAACGAAATCGGCGCTTTAAACTCCTTTCCGGTAGTGGTGTCGTCATACAGCACGCTGACGGCAGCATTGAGGCGGTGAAACCGGACAAGGCAAGAGCGCATCTTGATGCACTCGATGATGAGCAAAGGGCGCTGTACGAGCGGATTTGATGATCGGGGAGTAGTTTCCAGACTAGCTCACATCTATTGCAGCAAGAAATTCCTTCCAGACATCATCCATTTTCCACTCCGGGTTTGATTTCCAGATGCGAGTGATCAATGTTTGTGCATCTTCATTTGACCAGCCTAGAGTCTGCTTGGCGTAGACTGCATAGAATGCCGTAGCCCGATAGTTGGCGGCACAATGAACCAGTATTCTTTTACCCACCGCTTCGCCCATGGCGATTTCGAATGCCTGGTAGTCCTCTACCTTTGGTGCCGTCCATTCAACGGGTATGTGCAAGTAGGTCATTTCAAGTGATCGGCAGGAGTTTTCCTCATCATCCAGTGAGTACTGTGGGTCTATTGTCGCCAGGTTAATGACCAGGTCACAGCCGGCCTTTGCCACATCTGCTAACTGATCTTCACTGGGTTGACCTGCCGTTAATGTATTGTCGTCTATTCGGATAAAGTTGAAAATTTCTTCAATTGCCATGGTGACTACTTACATCTATGTGATATTTAGGGGACACTTGATATTTAGGGGTGCACTAAGAAACCAACGTCTCCAAAAAAAGGAAGTGTCTAATAGTGGTCCGTCATTTGTCAAACAGCGGTCGGGTAAGAAACCGTTACCATGTCATGGTCAAACCGGGCGGTCCGATCTGTAATTTGGATTGCAGCTACTGTTACTATCTAAGCAAAACTGAGTTGTATCCTGATAAGAATAAATTCCGTATGAGCGAGCGGCTGCTCGAGAAATTTGTTCGCAGCTATATCGCTTCGCACCCGGGCCCGAACGTTGTTTTTCCCTGGCATGGTGGCGAGCCGACAATACTGGGGCTCGACTTTTTTAAACAGGCCGTAGCATTGCAGCAAAAACATCTTCCCTCTGGTTGGAAATGTATCAATGTGCCGCAAACTAACGGCACCCTGCTGGATGAGAAGTGGTGTGAGTTTTTTGCTGAAAACGGTTTCGCCATTGGCATCAGCCTTGATGGTCCGGCTGAATTTCATGATTTGTGCCGCCCGGATAAACGAGGCAAGCCAACGCACGACCGCACGATGGCGGCGCTACGCATGCTGTTGGAATATGACGTACCCACGTCAGTGTTGTGCACCGTCAACAACCAAAATGCAAAAGCCCCTTTGGAGGTTTATCGATTTTTTCGTGAACAGGGCGTGACATCCATGCAATTCCTGCCCATCGTCTGCTCCCTTGAGGACGGTAAGGTCTCAGAGCAGACAGTAGCAGCTGTAGAATATGGACGTTTTTTAACGGCCATTTTCGAGGAGTGGTTAAGTCACGATGTTGGGGTAGTGTGGGTGCAGATTATTGAGGAGTGTCTGGCCAAGCACCGCGGTAATTCAGGATCCTTGTGCCTCTATCAGGAGAAATGTGGCGACTCCATGGCGATGGAACATAATGGTGACCTGTATGCCTGTGATCATTTCGTGATGCCGGAGTGGAAACTAGGCAACCTGAAGGAGCGTACGATGAAATCCATGGTTGAATCGCCCAAGATGAAAGGTTTTGCCCGCGGCAAGAAGACTAGCTTGCCTGCTTTCTGTCTGGCCTGCAATGTAAAATTCATGTGTAATGGTGGATGCCCTAAAGACCGCTTTATTGCGGCTCCCGACGGTGAGCCAGGTTTGAACTATCTTTGTGAAGGATTAGGGCAATTCTTCAGACATACGCAGGGCCGATTGACCACCTTATTGTCCGACTCTCAACAAGAGAGATAAATCGGGGTCCAGATGCACTGGTGAGTTAGGCCCTGCTCCTGATCAACCCTCGACGAAATCCGAGTAAAGATCGCTGAAACAACCAGGACAGATACTATGGGTAATGCTGACATCAGAATGTGCATTGATATATTCGTCTATCTGTTCCCAGTAGCCATTGTCATCACGAACTTTCTTGCAGTTTGCGCACACCGGCAACAAACGCTGCAATGTATCAATGCTGCGCATCGCGTTACGTAACTCACTATTGGCACTTTGCTCAGCCTGGAGACTGGTAAACGCGGAGAAATGTGCCTGTTGCATCATGTAATAGACAATCAGCGAAAATATAGAGGCGGCTACCAGGAACAGGATCACTCCGATAATATTTGTTGGTGAGAAGTCAGTCATAGACAGGCTCCAGGAATCGGCGTCAATAAGTGCGAGCACATATACCACCTTAGTCAACATGTTGATCGGTAGTGCCAGGGTGACGATGGTTATGACCAGCAGGTCAGCAAAATAGATGAACCAGTCGTCAGGCACTGATAGTGCTCTTTGCGATCAATAGTACTGTTACAACAAGAAAAGCGAGCAGGTTCACCGAGAAAGACAGCAAGCGGTAGTCCATTATGCGTCGCATATAGGACAGCCCAGCCAGAGACGCAAATAGGAAGAATCCATTTAGGACGACAAACTCCATCTCAGCGTTAACGATATCGATGGCGAGATTGATAGCGGCAAAAACAAAAATGCGTAGAGGATAAGGTTGGTTTGGCGAAACTCTCGGTGCATTGAATATTTTCTGAATGCTGCGACGGTATCGGCAGACATTTGACCAGGAATCGGGTTCCAAAGCGCTTGATCCTGATTCAAGCGTGGTTTATTCATTGGGTGCTACCAAAATAACCACCACTTGATCATCCTTTCAGTCATTCTGCACCTGTTTGGACGGCACCAGAACGATGGGAATGGGACGAGGAGCCCGGTTATAGTGTCATACATGCAGGTGCTCAACATAGCGGGATTGCATGAAGGTTAGCCTGGCACCCATATTGTTCTCTAGACCACCTGCTTGCCAAAGTATCTTACGCATAGCATGGGCTTGTGATGATTCACCCAAATGGAAGTAGTATTGAGCGGCTAAGTAATATTGTCAGGCAGTGCATAAAGGGTGTAGCGTACTCCGGAATTCGATGTGAACTTGAATTCAGAAAGCTATCCAAGATTAGCTTTACAGTTACCCCCTCTCAATCTCACCCTTGCAGTCGAGGCACATATCAGCTTCGGGGTAGGCCTTAAGGCGTGGATAGGAAATAGGCTCATCACAGGTCGTGCATCTGCCATAGGTATCCTTGTCGGCTCGTGTTAATGCAATAAGGACCTGTTTGAGCCGGTTTCTTGTAAGGTTCCTGTTTGCCACTAGAATACTTTGATTGTGCATTTCGTCCATACGGCTTAGTCGCCCGGTATTGTCTCGAAGCGTTACGGGCTTTGCGCCTGACTCAGTCGTGTCAAGCAGACCTTCAAGATCCAGTTTGAGTTGATGCAAATCTGACTCAAGCTCTTGGATCTGACTGATTGAGAGTTCCTGATCCATGGCCATGGCTAGCCGAAGGCAGGTCGCTCGGTCACCATTTTGTGCCAGCGGACAATATGCTCAGCTGTCAGCAGATCCTGCCCGACTTCCTTGGCAAAGTTAAGGGTTATGGCGAGTGTCATATCGGCAATGGTATATCGATTGCTGGTGAGGTATTCACTGGTCGCCAGATGATCGTTGAAGATTGCCACCGCGTCCCTGGCAACTTGCGCAGAAACTTCGCCCCATTCCAGAACAACCTTCTCCCGGTCCTTGAAGAAGCCAGTAATATTTCGGAAGGCCTGAGCCACTGGCATCATTACGTTTAACTCCACTCGTCGACTCCACATCTCAATAATTGCCTGCTCTTCATCGGTAGTGCCGAAAAAATTTGGATCTGGATGCAGGCCCTCCAAGTAACGGCAGATGGCCTGACTTTCCGAAAGGTAGCTTCCATCGTCGAGTGCGAGTACCGGAACGCGGCCAAAGGGGTTCATCTGGCGGTATTCTTCGGAAAGGTTTTGCCCGGCACGAAGGTTAACCTCCTCCATGGGAAGCTCTATTCCCTTTTCCTTCAGGAATATTGAAACTCGTTGCCCATTTGGTGACAGACTTTGAGTGTATAAGTGCATACTGTGGCCTGGCTGACTGAAAAATACGGACGATCACTGTGCCAGCTAACCCAGNGGAAGGCAACCGGGTGGAATACGATTGGTCTGCGGGAGTAGATCCGTGAATCTGACAAGCCGAACCAGNATGNCAATAAATACAANGCTTTTAAGGTTAGCAANTACTTGCTAACTCATCGGCGGCCCTGCGCATGGTGGANAGATGCTCATCTGCTTTTAGTTCNCCGCCGAGGGTTCGCAGACACAGGTGGGTTAGCCCCGCTTCACGCCAGCCTGAAACCCGATCCTGCCATTCAGATTCCCTCGGCCCGACGACTGCTACACCTGCTTCTGAACCGATAGAAGAGGGGTCACGACCGCTTCTTTCAGCTTCATCCCTGATTCTTTCCATAATCAGCGGATAGTTCTCCGGCGTACATATGACAAACCAGCCGTCTGCCAGCCTGCCCAGGCGCCTTATTACACTGTCTACAGGGCTGCTCGCGGTACCAATCCAGATGGGTATGGGACGTTGAATGGGCAGCGGGTTTATACCAGCCCCGGAAACCTTGTCCCATCCGCCATCGAAATCGACGATTTCCTGGCTCCAGAGCAGTCTTAAAAGTTCAATCTGCTGGCTGCACCTTGTACCGCGGGTTTTGAAATCCTGCCCAAGGGCATGATACTCATCTTTGCTGCTTCCAACGCCCACGCCAAGTCGTACTCTGCCCTCCGCAAGGATGTCGAGTTCCGCTACCTGCTTGGCCACCAGCACGGTTTGCCTGGAGGGGAGAATAATGACTGATGGTACCAGTTCGATGTTTTCAGTTATCGCAGCAATATAGGCCAGCATGGTCAAGGGTTCATGCAGGGAACCGCTCCCCGGTCTAATGACCTGGTCCGGTACGCGCAGATGGGTGAACCCCAGTTCATCCGCGGCTTGGGCAAAAGCCTTTATGGCGCCGAGGTCGTTCTCAAGTTCTCTTACTGGTAAGGATATTCCGATTTTCATGATTTCCCTTCTATTGGATTGAAACACTTTTTTGATTGGAGCGCTTCTTTGAATGGAGCAGGGTAAGCATGCAACAAATGGCTTCCTTACCGTTAAGTTGCACGCAATTGCCACGCTTATCAAGTATTTGCTGCCTGCATGGAATAAGCTGATCTCAGTATCGGTCTAAACCAGCAAGGGCTCGTCAACAAGTGTTCGTCGGCCGATGCTTGTCTGCATGTGCTTATAAGAATTCCTTTGGGAGGTAGTGAAAATGAAGAACCTGTTTTTGGCAGCGACAATAGCCGCTATGTCTGCATCGTGGGCGTCAGCAGATGAGTTTTCAAAATATCGGCAGATTCTTCCCAGGGGTCAAATTGCCGCAGTGACGAAGCCCCACTATGTCACGGCCAAACAGGCAGTTGTCGCAAGAGATAGCTATGTACTCGGCGTCGTCGTTGAAGGCCAGGCGCGTGCCTATAGCCTCACTCTGTTGAACAACCATGAAGTTGTTAATGACCAGATCGGAGACTTACCCTTTGCAGCGGTCTGGTGACCTCTTGCCAATGCTGGCGTCGTGTACGACAGAAGATATGATGGCAAAGTTCTTACTTTTGAAGCTTCCGGTGGCCTAATAAGGAGTTCGCTGGTACTGCAGGACAGAGAAACTGACAGCTATTGGCCGATCATGAGCGGCCAGAGTATCCAGGGTGAGTTGTCTGGTACTCCGATGAAGAAAATGGCCGTAAATAGAAAGATGACCTGGTCGGATTGGGTCGATATGCACCCGGAAACATTGGTGTTAAGCGTCAACGGTATTGAAGATCAGGCCGATACATATAGCAACTATTTCCAATCCAAAAGAGGGTTTCGAAATACTAAGGCAAAAGATAAACGGCTTAAGACAAAGGCGCCAATTTATGCCTTTAGACTCAAAGGGAAACCCTATGCTGCTTCCTACAACGATATCGTAGGGGGGAAGCAGTTCAAACTGGGAGGCCAGGTTGCCTATTTGTACAGGAGTCCGTATTTCGGACTACATGACTCTACGCTAGCCTATATCGCTGATGCAGATGCTGGCTGTCCATTTGATGCATCAAAGGTCAGGCTTGGCGGATGTGGAGAACCCCTGGAGGGGTTTGACACATTTTGGTACAACTGGAGCCTCAACAACCCCAAATTAGAGTTGTTGAAGTAGGTACGAATATCAAGATGAACCCAATTAGTATCGGCCTGGAAGAACAAAGCGAGGGTTAATTCGAGAATACACCCTCAGCATCCGGGGCAAACTTCTCGACCAGGAAGCGCTCCTGTGGTTTTTCTGAGGCGGTTTTTGGGATCTCACTCACTACCTGCAGATAACTGGGAATAAAATTGGCTTCCAGCTCCTTTTTGCATAGATTGAAAACAGACTCTGCATTGAAATCAGCAGTAGTAACAATTGCCGCTACCACGTCCTTTTCTCCCGGTGCACCAGACGCCGCGGGAACGCCATAGACGTACACGTCATTGATGCTCGGGTGTTCGGCCACTGCGCGTTCTACGAATCCCGGGTTGATAAAATCACCGTTGTGCCTGATGCCACCACCTTTGCGGTAGTCAAAATAGAACCAGCCATCTGCATCCCTGTGGCAAACATCGCCGGTTCGAACCCAGCCGCCGGCTGTTTTCTTCTTTGAGGCTTCTTTGTTCTTGTAGTATTCAACTTCAACTTCACCTTCCAGCGGCCGACCAATCAGCTCGCCCATCTCACCGTGAGGAACTTCGTTGCCCTCATCATCGACAATCTGAAATTCTGACTCGGGTGGCATTTGACCGAAGCTCCCGACAGGTCCATCACCGGTATTCATAAAGAGGCCATAGCCATCGACCGCTGCATACAGCTCGACAATCTTGACACCGAATCGCTCTTTAAATTTATTCCAGATTACGGCAGGCATACCCGCCGACAGCACCATACGAACAGGGTTATCGCCATCATTGGGTTGTAGAGGTTCACTATAAATGGCCGTCGTCATTCCGCCTAGTAAATTGAACACGGTGCAGTTGTACTTTCTGGTGATATCCCATAGACGTGACTTGGTAAATTTACGGCTGAATACAACCGGCAGATCCATCCCGATAGCGGGAAAAAGCGTCAGACTTTGTGCGTTTCCGTGCGTCAGTGACAGCCCTGTGTAGGGCTTGTCTCCTGGAATAAGCTGAAGCAAGGGGCCCAGCATTGCACCGCCCGCAAGTCTGGCATTTGGAATGGAGACGCCCTTTGGGTCACCCGTTGTACCGGAAGTATAGATGATCTGGATTGGCTGGTTTGGGTCAGTAACCCTGCGGTCTACGGTGGTGACATGGCCTGCCATTATTTCAGCCATCTGCTGGTATTCACTATTATCTACGGTCTTCGCATCAGCTTCACCAGTACTATCAAGGCTGATAATCCACTCCAGACCTGGCACCTTGTCTCTGATTTCTATCACCTGCTCGAT
This sequence comes from Gammaproteobacteria bacterium, assembly GCA_002725995.1. GTDB lineage: Bacteria > Pseudomonadota > Gammaproteobacteria > Pseudomonadales > Azotimanducaceae. The sequence goes on along the minus strand of PBRQ01000017.1, from coordinate 36,465 downwards.
GCAGTAGTCAGCACAGATAATGCCTTTGCTCTCAGAGTTATTTAGGGTGTAGGCAAGTTTTTCGCCTCGCGTCCTTGGGTCAATTGGTACGAAGGCCGCTCCCAGCGTGGACGCGGCAGCCATTGCTTCAACGAACTCAGGATGATTACGGAGCATGACTGCAAAGCTATCACCTAGCGCTATTCCTTGTTCCTCCAGGGCTGATGAGAGCTTCTGAGAGTTCTCCCAGATCTGTGCAAAGGTTCTGGTCTCATCTTCACGATCATCTGAAGTCGTGAAGGTCAGCACTTCAAAGTCTGGATTGGTCTCGGCTTTGCCGAGGAAAAAGTCAGCAAGAATTAGGGGGTTCAAATCAGTCATCATCTATCCTCAAACAGGTTGCAGAAAAAGTGCTATAAGCACTTTTTCTTAGATCGCGGGCCCTGGTTCACTTGCGACAGATCAACAGCTTACGCCGTTGATTAGCGGCCAATACCTACAAGTATCTGTCTAGCAGTCTGCTTTTTTAGCAGCCCGTTAAACCTACAGGACCGCAGGTTCTTTTAGATCCAGCGCCTTCGTCATCATCGCCAGTTCTTCTTCCCGCTCTGGTAGAGGTGCTGGTCGGGTAAACATACCGTCTTCCTTCAGCTCGTCCACTATCGCTTCACTTCTCGGAAACTCATTGCCAAACTCGTTCATGTGAAACAGGTCATTGAACGGCAGGCGTGGTCTTTGTCCACCCGCTTCCCAGTGTTCAAGAGGGTAGCCAACGGTCTGTAATAGCAGGAGACGAGCGCCTTCTGGTGCGCCCATGGCCTCCATGAGCTTCGGTCCGCCTGGTCCTGCACCAAGGCAACAGGTACCGAGACCCAATTCATAGGCTGCGAGGGTCGCCTGCGCTATTCCCTGGCCACAATCCACCTCACTGATTCCTGGTGCTTTCAATACGTCCCCCAGGCCTGAAAAAATCGGTATTAAAGTGTTCTGAACACCATCAACCCTTACCTCTTTGGAGCCAACACCCAGAGCGCCGACTTCTGCCAGTTTGAGCAGGCTATCGCTTTGACCGTCGACAGCGCTTGGATCCAGGTACCAGACGATGACACAAGGCGCTAGCTTGATCTGCCAACCTAGGATAATACCTTCAAGGTTATCCAGAACTTCCTTGGTTGCCGAGTCCTTGAATATGGCGACGCCACGCAGGGACTGAACATTCCCCCAGTGGGAGGCAATGCGTGCTGCTTCAAACATGACCTGTATTTTCTCAGGCTCTACAGCTTTGTAGGGCTTTAAAAACCTGATTGATCGTCTTCTACCGATAGCCTCTCGTAGTTCCATTGTCTTATCCTTCTTTGTGACTGATAGGGTTTGGTTGTTCTTATTGTAAGGTTCTTCTAACGTTTCATAATCGTAACTGACAGGGCACCTTCACCTGCCGGTGTTGAACCACCAGCGTTCTGTGCCAGGCCAACTTTTGCACCCTCGACCTGGCGTTTTCCGGCTTTATCGGACAGATGCCAATAGACTTCAACGACCTGGCGAATGCCGGTTGCACCGATAGGATGACCCTGGCATTCCAGACCACCAGAAACATTGATGGGAAGCTTGCCGCCCAGTTTACTGTAGCCTGCTTCTGCAAAGGCACCACCTTCACCCAGACCGCACAGCATTAAACCTTCACTTGAGCTGATTTCTCCCATGGCTGTGGCGTCATGGACCTCGGCAAGATCGATATCTTCTGGTCCGACACCAGCCTGGTTGTATGCCTTCTCTGCCAGCAAGGTGAGATTGCTTTTACTGCGATCTCCAGTTACCCGGGCACTACCCAGAACGCATGTGGAGATTTCAACCTGTGTTGCGGCACCCCTTTTCTTCGCAAATTCCGGGCTGCAGACAATTGCAGCGGCGACACCATCACCTATGGGTGAACACATCAGGCGTGTTAGGGGATAGGACACATCCGGTGAAGCCAAGACTTCTTCGATAGAGTATTCCTGCTGATACTGCGCCAGGGGATTCATGGATGAATGGAAGTGATTTTTCGACGCTATCGCAGCAAGCTGCCTCTGGGTTGTGCCGTATTGCTCCATGTGGGCGCGTGCTGCCATGCCATACAGGTCCATGAAAACAGTTTTTTGACCTGACTTTTCCTTCTTCGGCTCATTGTCCCCAGCTTCAGCTTCCGCCCGGGCCTTTTTCTCAGATTCCTTCATGCGCCTTACGCTTTCTGCCGCCACTTCAACATCCATCGAGCCGGTGAAAGCCCTTTGAACTATTGCCCTGTCTTCGAAGTACATCTTTTCCATACCGAGCACCAGTGCACATTCAATTTCACCGGCATTGATCATCGCCATGGCACCATTTAGGGCCGTTGCAGAGGAAGCACAGGCATTCTCGAGATTGACAATCGGAATGCCTCCGATTCCCATGGCATGTAGCACCACTTGCCCGCGGACACTTTCCTGGCCCTGTAAGACACCCTGGGAAGCATTACCGACGTAGGCGGCATCAATTTCATCCTTTTCCAGCCCAGCATCCTTGAGCGCGAGCGTTACAGCTTCCTCCACCATGGACTTCAGGTTACGGTCGATGTGTTTGCCGAAGGCAGTCATGCCTCCACCGATCATAGTAGCTTTCATTCTCGTTTCTCCTCAGGTTAGATATTCGTCGGATATTTATGTAGAACAAGTTCCAAATTGAATCCGACCTATATGATGGATACAGCTGTGTTGCGGAAGTGTTCGCGTCCCATCATACCGCTACCAATGATGTTGATGCGAATTTGATATGGAATCACTAAATAGTGCCTTATCTTGATACGGAAAAACAGCCCATTGAAAAAAGGTAGAATTCAAGGGATCCTTCTGGACTAGTGTTGTCAAAGAAGACTGGCCAGTGGCTTAAGGCACTAAGGAGTAGCGACATGCGAATCGGCTATCTGATCGACACAAACAAAGGAGATTACGATCAACCACTGCCCGGGCGGGAGGATGCATCCTCAGCCCTTGATGCCATGATCGAGGAGGGGATCCTTGCTGAACAGGCAGGGTTCCATTCAATCCAGGTACCAGACAGGCATGGCCGCACTGAATCATACTTCGGGACGCCATTGAACCTGTTGCTTCTCCTGGCGCGTGAAACCGAAAAGGTCGCCCTCGGTGCCTATTGCCTGGTCAACACCCTGTACCATCCAATGCACATAGCCGAACAGTGCGCCATCATCGACAACATTTCCAAAGGTCGCCTCTACATGACCTGGGGTCGTGGTTACCATGCTGGCTACTGGGGCCAGTTTGGTGTCCCGGAGGAGCGTCTGCTGGGTCGCTTTCTGGACAATATAAAACTGATAGACAAGGCGACCAGGAGCAAGGGAGTACGATTCGATTGGGATAGTGATTTCTACCAGATCAGGAATGGTTTGCTTTCACCTGATTGCTATCAGCAACCTCGCTTCCCCTTCTGGGGTGGTGGGCAACTCCCCGCAGCGATAGAACGCTGTGGTACCTATGCGGAAGCATGGACCTGTGATCAATTCCCCATATTGCCCGAGGTATGGCATGAGCAGGCAGGGGCATATCGGGCCAAGGCTGAAGAGCATGGTAAAAAGCCCTTTATTGTACTCATGCGAGATGGTTGGACTGCTGACAGTTTCGATGAGGCGGCAAAGGAATTTGGCAGCCATTACGTTTCTGAAATGCGCTTCTATTGCGAGCAAGGAATTCTCGCACATCATCCAGATCTTGACTCGCCTGAAAAGATTACAGCGGAAACTGCGCGTGAACATGTCGTCATGGGTTCGCCCGCGCAGTGCCGGGAGCGATTGGAATGGTTCCATGAAGAGCTGGGCGTTGACTATTTCACTATCCGTTTTCGTATGGTTACCGGACCCTCGTTCGAGGCTACTCGTGATCAGATTCTTCGTTTTGGTGAAGAGGTTGTGCAACCCCTGCACAAAAAGTACCCAGCCATAAATCACCCGGCCATACCCGAGCCCTGTCGCTGGTAGAAATCCTCAGTCCAGGTTCAGACTCGGTATGGTTGAAGCGTCCTGTGTCTCGTTTACTCTGGTAAATTCACTGGTCAGAACTGCCTTGGTCAGCTTAATAAGGCTCAGGTAAAAGGGCTCCTGGGCGTAATCTTCCACGGATTCTTCAAGCGAGTCTATCCAGTGCAACACATGACGTGAAATAAAATCGCGCTGTGCTTTTTGTAGTGAGAGAACGGGTTGATCATTTTCAATTGCGTAGGCTTCCTGGGTGGAAAGAAAGCGGAGAAATTCTAGTTCGGTGCTCAGATGATCAGGTAATTCCTCTATGGTTTCTGGCATGTGCAGGTCGAAGAAATTGTAGAACCTGATGTGTTCTTCCATCACCTGCATACGATCACCATAGTGAAGCCCAGCAAACATATTGCAGATAGCACCCTGTGGAGTCGTCACTTCAAACAACTGGCAGTATTCAGATTTCAGTGTTTCGAAGGTTATCTTTGCCGACAATCCTGCTGCCTCATCTTTAGTGAGTGCGAGGTCCTTTTCAAAATCAAAAATACTTTTCAGTCCTTTCAGCAATGTGCCGGAATTGATGGACTCGATGAGAATCTCATCAGGATACTGGAGACAGGCAGCCAGGGTGCCGTAAACGAAGCTTCGTTCTGCGACAAGGCTGGCCGGTCTTGTGGCACTGAATTCCAGATCAAGCACTTTCTCTATTCCTGCCATTAACTTTTGGTCCTCCAGTACAACTTTATGAAACTGGTTCTACTTCGACCCTCGTATCCCGGTCAAAATGGCTGGGTGCTGCCATTATGTTGGTGGGTCGCAAGTGAAATTGTCCACCAGCCAACTCTACTGGGTTCAGTGGTGCCGGCATCAGATTTTGAAACCCCCGGCCATTTTTGAATTGAAAATTTTCCCATGCGTGATAAATGATAGTCTGGTTTGGCTTTATGCCAGGAGATACCTTGGCCATGATCTGAAATTCATCCAGGTCATTAAAAACCCGCACCTGGTCGCCGTCCTTGATACCGCGCTGTTTGGCATCATCGGTATTCATATGGATCAGCGGTTCCCCGCGCTGCTGCCTGAGCATCAGGCGCGAATCACGCCAGGCCGAGTGAATGCTCCAGCGGGCATGTCCACCGGTAATCTGTAAGGGATAGTTGCCACCAACCTTTGGCGAATCCTTGTGCGTGGGCAACTGCTCATCAAACTCCAGGTAGAGCTCCTGGTCTATATAGAATTGCATGCGTCGCGTTAGTGTTGGATATGGAACTTTCTTGAATACATGATTGGTGAGTGGGGTAATGGTCTCACCCTTCTTGAATTCCGTTTGATTACCAATTGACAGGGCGCCGTCGCCAGTCCCGCTGAAAGGAATAAATCCCTTCTTCTTGATGTCTTCCCAGTTACCCTCAAGGTTGTCACTCTCGGCAATGATATCCGCTGCCAGCTTGGCATCACCATCGTGGGGATATTTGCCAAAACCGCTCATTACTGTATAGATACCTTCAAAGGGTCTTTCACGACCTGCCCTGTCCTTGAAGGTGGTGTAACCCTTGGCTTTTGCCTCCTTTTCAATGGCTTCAACCAGACGGGACATGATCTCCCAGTCTGATTTCGATTCGTAGTAGGTTGTTGCTTTTTCCCCGCCATGCATATGGGGCATCAGGGGCGTGACCCACTTCACCTCATCCCGTTCATACCAGGCAGAAACAGGCAGCACATAATCGGACATCATGCCCGTTGAGGTCAGCCTTGAATCAAGATCAACGATAGTGCGCAGCTTAGGCCACAGGTGTTTCAGTAATTTTGGGTAAGAGCGTATTCGTCGCAGTGGATTGCTGCCGATACTGATCATCAACCGTGGATCATTGCCGGGTTTCGGCCATACATGCTGCCAGCCCTCCTTCAGGGATTGTTCGAATACTTCCTTAACAGGCCTGTTGAGGTGCGGGTCCCATTCATGCATCCTTTCATTACTTTCCAGCAGGCCACCATGGGCGTACCAGAACATGCTGCCATGGACTTGTGTTGCGGTACCGCTTTCATCCCGTATGCGGGTCATCTCATAGGCAATCATTTCTTTGGTAAAACCCGCAGCCGTGAGTTGTTGCACACCTGCTGCCATTTGCTGTCGAAGCTGTCCGGTGGGATCTATGGATGACATGACGACATTGGACGCACCTTCAAAATTCAGGAAAGGAAAGGCAACGAAGCCGCTGCCTTTCTTTCCGTATTGACCACACAAGGCAAAGACCAGAGCCTGGGCTCGTTCCATCAAGTTGCCATGGTAGTACTTGCCAATATTGCTGGTGGTCGTCATACAGGCTGATTTTGCAGAGGCCATGAGCCTTGCCAGATCAATGATCTGGTTGGCAGGTGTACCACAAATTTCGGAGGCCTTGTCCGGCGCATACTCACTGACCTTGTTCTGCAGGAGCGTAAATACGGTCCGAACCTGCACACTTGTGCCATCTTTCAGTTGAATCTGTTTGCTGGCTTTTATATCCGGCTTGAGTTCTCCCAGTGCAAGTGAGGTCTTCGGCACTTTGGTCAGCTCTCCGCGCTGATCGACAACATAAAATTCATCAAAGGCGCCCGACTTTACTTCTATCGCACCGTCTTCAAGGTCCTTTGATCTGAGGAATTGTGCGTTGTCCTCGCGCACCAGCAGTGGCATGTCAGTTTGCTCAAGCAGAAATGCTTCGTCGTAGAGGGACTCGTTAATAATCACATGAGCCATGCCCAGTGCAAGTGCCGCATCGGAGCCTGGGTTAATCCTGGCGAAGATATCCCCCTTGATGGCGGATGGGCTATAGTCTGGTGCTATCACAACGATAGTAGCCCCGTTGTACTTTGCTTCCAGCATGAAATGGATGTTGGGTATCTGGGTATAAACCGGGTTGCCCCCCCAGATGAAGATGAGATCGGAATGAAAGTAGTCATCGGCAGACCGTTCGAAAACGATCTTGCCGAAGGTTTCCAGCGCACCACGGTGGCCGTCACCAATCTCTGTGTTCATGTCCAGTGACGTGGCATCAGTGAGGGCCGACAGTTGGCCAGTAGCGGCAGCCATAGTGCCCATGGTGAAGAGTGGTCCCAGCTCTAGGATATTACGATCAGTGCCTTCATTGATCATGATATCCACATAGGATTCGGCTATCTCAGTGAGCGCCTCATCCCATGATATGCGCTGCCACCGCCCTGATCCCCTTTCACCGACCCGCTTTAGTGGGTACTTGAGCCGTGATGGGTCATACATTTTCTCACTGTAACAAGCGCCCTTCTGGCAGCCCCGCGGGTTGGCATCCGGTACATCCGGGTTGGTCGCTTCGTAGGTGCCTACCTGCTCTTCCCGCCACACCAGGCCATCCTTGACGTACACATTCCAGGCACAGTGGGCCTGATACCAACAGTTAACAAAGTGACTGGATTTAACCACTTTATCCCAGCGCCACCGTTCCTGGTATATGTCACGCCAGTCACCATAGGCGGCAATGGAAGTCGCGAATCCATTTTCGGCAGCAGCGGCCAGTGATTCACTCATGGTGAGAATATTCAGACCGACAGGCAGCTGTAGCGCTGCGCTACCCATGCCTGAGAACTGCAGGAATTTTCGACGACTTACTCCGCTTTCTTTTTTACTCATTGTGCTTCTCCCTGCCGGTTTACACCGGATCCTTGACCCACTCGATGGTTTCAGGATCACGATCGAATCCTCCGAACATGTCTTTCCAGTTGTAGGCAATCAGTAGATCCATCAACTCGGACTCACCTGTATCCTTGCGTTTGTCCCTTTCACTTTTTAGGGTTTCCAGGGCGTCCAGGACATCGGGTCCGAAGAGCGACACCAGGTAGTCGTCAGGGATACGAGATTTCTTCGCATCGGGTTTGCCATCTTTGTTCAGCAGCGCCGGGGCCAGCGGAGGCACATAAAAAACATTTGGGCTGGTGCCATATTCTGGGTGCAGTGGTAGTGCTACTTTCCACTCGTGGATCAGTTTGCCGATGGGTGCATCCATATCATTGGTATAACCGACAAAGCGGACTCGTCCTGGGCATTGTCGTGCGCATGCGGGTGCAACACCCTTTTCCACACGAGGAAAACAGAAGATGCACTTTTCAGCAATTCCAGCCTGTTGGTTCATGTAGATTTTTTTGTAAGGGCAGGCTGACATACAGAAGCGGTAGCCTCGGCAACGGTCCGCATTGATGGTGACGATGCCGTTTTCTCTGTTTTTCTCTATGGCTTTTCGTGGGCAAGCCGCTAAACAGGCAGGGTCAGAGCAGTGGTTACATATGCGGGGCAGATAAAAGTAGTAGTTGTCCGGGTACTCTCCTCCGCCTTGATCTTCATCCCAGTTGGGACCCCAATCAGGTTGATCTCCCTTGATTTCAAGTTTCCCTTTCATGCCCTTGCCTTCGAAAAAGAGCTCCTTGGAGTTGAACTCCCAGGCTTCGCCAAATTCTTCTTTGGTTGGCAGGTGTCCCGGTTGTGCAGTGCCATCCTTAAAGCCGCCGCCCATCTTCTCCCAGTCCTTGGGGGTTCCTTTCCCTGGTTGGGTGTTTACAGTATTCCACCACATGTGCTCCATGCCCTCACCACGGGTCCACAACCGTTTGCACGCTATGGTGCAAGTATGACAGCCAATGCATTTGTTGAGATCCATCACCATGCCTAGCTGGTTTTCATTTGGACGCATAATTAGTCACCGCTTGTGCAAGAGAATAGTGCGAGAATATTTTCAAACTGCGGCATGTTACTTGATGTGTATCAACTAATACCCCATTAGCCTAGGCGAGTGGCGATAATGACCAGCCCAGGGGACATGGGTTATCCTTTGCTTTCAACAAACCATATTAAATGGTATCACCGACGGTAGGAGATCCGCATGCCATCAAGACGCGTAATAACAGAACTGGATGAATGGCCCAGGCATCAGACAATAGACACATTCGACATGGTGACGAATGCCGCCCCCGGGTGGAGTGATGGCTACTGGCACTGCGTTGGCGATCCGAATGGTGAGGTTAATCTGATTACTGCCCTGCGCCTCTATCACAACACAAACGTTATCGATGCCTATGTCATAGCAGCAACCGTCGACGGCAAACAGTACAACGTTCGTGCAACCCGACGACTAAGGCCCAACATTGATGATCTCCGTGTGGGTCCCTTCTCAATGGACATTATCCGTGGTCACCGTACTCTAAAGCTCGGACTGGACGAGAACCCTCACCAAGTTGAGTTCGATATTCTCTGGGAGAGTGCTGCCCCACCTTACGATGAGGCGCCAGGTCTGCGCAGTTGGGCGGATGGCCGGCTGGCTGGAGAAAGATCCAATATCGTGCAACTGGGTAATTTGTCTGGTTACCTCAAGATAGGCCCGCGGGAGTATAACTTCAAAGTCGAGGATGGCTGGGTTGGCGCCAAAGACCATTCCTGGGGCCTTGGTGATACTGGATGGGGTGAAAAGCCCAATCCCTTTGCAGCCCCCAGGGTCGGACCTCGGCGTTCCTACTGGGGAGATCCCGGTGCCAGGCACTGGTCCCTAATTCGCTTCCCGGATCGCTCCATGTACTACGCCTTTCGCCACCATAATGATGGCAGTCATCTGGCAACGGGTACCGGCGGAAACATCCATGAGCTGGGTACGATCCACAGTCGCATTGATTATTCTTATGACTCGGGGAAGGAAGGCTGGGCCTATAAAGATGTTGAGGTCATCAGTACAGAGTGGGAGGACAACTTGCCTCGCATGAAGGGAGCGGAGATCCATTTTACTAGACCTGACGGCAAGGTTGACCGGTTCAAAATCGACATCATCAGTAAACCCGTATATATGCAAGGCGGCGGTTACTGGGGCGGCTGGAATGACAAGTTGGGTCGTGGTGTATACCGGGGTGATGAAGTTCTCGAGGGTGAAGTCTGGAATATTAGTCACCCGGTTAAGGTATTCGATGAGACAGGCACGACCGAGATTAAACAGAGGCCGGGTGGTCATTTCGCGGAACTCTACGGTAGGCTGATCAATCTGGATGACCCCAATGATGTGGGTTTTGGTTTGATCGAGATCGTTTTCAATGAGGAATATCAGGGCATCAAAGCAGTTTAGACGCGCAGTTTTTGTCACACCCCTGACGGAATTCAATAGGGGTGTCACTGAATTACGACTAGAGGTTTCCTGTATCAGGCCTGACTATTTTTGGGTTTACATACGCTGAGGGAGGTCCGATACTATGCCAACTTTCATAGAGGAGACCCGTATGACCCGAGCACTTATGGTAGTCCAGGCACGTTGCACTGATCCGGAACAGATCAAAGAATTCAATGAATGGTACAGTTTTCATCACTTTCCCGACGTGGTGGAGTCAGAGCACTTCACCGGGGCTTCACGCTATCGTTTGGTTGGATCACTGGCAGGTGCGGGTAACGGTGAGCCGAGCGATTTCCTGGCAATTTATGAGGTCGATACAGATGATGCTGAAGCGCTGAACAAGGCGGTGATGGATAATCTGGGTGTTAAGGCAGGGGAAGGCCGTGTCTTACAGCACCCGAGCTGTGAAGTTATTTCGGCAGGCTTTTACTCCTTCATCAGTGAAGTGAGCCACGTACCTTCACCATAACGCTACCTTAGAGGCAGGTTTGAACAAGCAGTAAGCAAGTTCAGTTCCCTGGTTCTACGCCTGTGTGTAGTGACGGCAGGACAGAAAATGTGGTGAGGATGGCAGGCAGCATGCTTGCCTCCTCTACCACCCGCATTCCCGCTCCTGATTCTGCTCATTCAGCCAATCTTTAAGTGGTGCGAAGTAGGCCAGTATTGGTCCCGCATCCATGCGATCAGTGCCGGTAACCATAATGCATGAAGTTCTTCTCGGCCTTGGCGACAAACTGATCAGCTTCCTTGCTTGTGGGTTCTGAAGCTGAAACCGACACCTGGACAGTCAGCAGAAAAAGATAAATCGTGAAGTTCAACTTATATCGGGTCGGCATGACGTTTCTCATTGCTGTCCATGATGGAAACCTTCAAAGCAGATGCCAGCGAATTGATGGGTTCAGCAGTTTGATAGGGTAGTGAAAGTATTCGCTCTCCTACGGCATTTTCAGAATCGGCTTGATGACCTCACCGGTGACAGCGGAATCATGCACAGCCTGATTAATGTCATCAAAGTCATAATATTTGACAAATTTGTCGTAGGGCAAGCGGCCGTCTCGATACAAACCTGCCAGGTATGGCACAAAGGTCTGGGTTGCGGCATCCCCCAGAACGACACCCTTTATTCCCCTGCCAAAGCCCATGTAGTCCATACTAAAGGGGATTTCAATACCCCCGGGTGTTGCTCCTACCTGGGCCGCCCAACCGGGTCGCGCTAGACAGTCTACAGCGTTGCGAACGGCGATGGGTACGCCTGAACATTCCACCGAGAAATCTGCCCCCCGTTTGGTAATGGCATGAATCTCTTTAACGACATTGGCATTGCTACCATCTATACAGTGGGTCGCCCCCAACTCGAGCGCCATATCCAGCCTAGCAGGTTTCACATCGACTGCAACAATGCAGGCACAACCACAGAGCCGAGCACCCATGATCGCAGACAGGCCAACGGTACCCACGCCGAACACGGCGACGGACGAGCCAGCAGGAGGCTTTAGCGCATTCATCACAGTGCCCACGCCAGTGGTTAACCCACAACCAAGTGGACCCATCAATTCCAGGGGAAGATCCTTTTCAATCTTTATTGCGGTCCGAACGGGTACCAGGGAGTAGGTGGCGAAAGATGATTGTCCGTTGAATCTGCCAGGCAGTGGTGCTCCATTCTGGGACAGGGGCGATGTGCCATCCATGCGCTCACCAGATAGGTTTCGCTGGACAAAGTCATCACAGTAGCTGGGTAACCCTTCATGGCAGGGGCGACAATGACCACAGGAGTCACCACTAAGCACAACATGATCACCAATTTTTACATGCGTGACGCCAGAGCCAACGGATTCAACTATTCCAGAACCCTCATGTCCAAGCACCATGGATAAGGGCAATTTTACGTCCTGGTTACGGACCGCAACATCGGTATGGCAGATGCCGCTTGCGACATTGCGTACCAGCACTTCGTCTGCCCGTGGTGCTTCAACTTCCACCTCCTCCATCACCCAGTTGCCACCAGGCTCTCTTACTACAGCAGCTATTCCCTGGACCATTTCTTCTCACCTCCCGTTTTAGTCGCCAGACTGAGTGACCGTATGCCGGCCTTTTCAGGTCGTTAGGTTTCGGCGAAACATGGCATGAACCCGTTCCCAGTGTTTCTCAGCAGCTTCCCTGTTGTAGCGCTCACCGCCTGGTGGTGCGAAGCCATGGAGTGCATCTTCCATGAAATCAATCCGGTAGTTGACGCTAGCGTCGGTGAGTGCCTTATCCATGACATCCATCTCTGCGGGTGTTGCGGTAGGGTCATTATTTGCCCAGCCGAAGTAGACTTCACCCTGGATCTTGTCGAGATTTTTATGTGGTGAATCATCCTTTTCAGAAACAAGCCAGGCTCCATGAACAGATGCAACTGCCGCAACCTTGTCAGGCATGTTCTGCGCCAGAGATAAAACTAGTGGGCCGCTCATACAAAAGCCAACGGCACCGATTTTTCCTGCGGAATCGGCCTTGTTATTCTTGGCTGCAAGTTCAAGCAAGGCCTGTGTGTCGGGTAGGATTCCCTCACCATTTACGGTCTTCATAAATTCTGTGCGGTCATGCATATCTTCATCGCTTGCTCCAAACTCACGATATGGACTTACCCTGTAGTAGAGGAACGGCATCAGGACATAGTACCCGGCACTGGCCAGCCTTGATGCCATATCCTTCAAAGCAGGGCGAATACTTGGAGCGTCCATTAGATATAGCACAATAGGATAGGGGCCGCCCTCCTCGGGGTGAAACTCAAAGGTGGTCATGGTGCCGTCTTTTGTTTCGACCTCGTGCCGCTGCTCAATCATCGCTCCACTCCTCTGGCTTTGCGTCCATGGTAACAGTGCATGCTCAGCTGTTTAAGGGCAAATTACTTGAGATTAATGACTGCTCACACCGAATACGATTTGTATTTATACTTCTGCCTGGGAAACCCGAGGAAAACTGTCTATGTCTCTAAAAGTTATTGGTGCAGGATTTGGTCGCACAGGAACCATGTCACTAAAACTGGCGCTCGAGCAGCTAGGTTTCAACAAGTGTTATCACATGTTTGAAGTGATGGAGCACCCGGAACACATCCCTGTCTGGGCCAGCGCTCACCAGGGGAAAGATATTAACTGGCAGGCGCTTTTTGAAGGTTACCTCGCCAGTGTTGACTGGCCATCCTGCAATCTCTGGCGTGAGCAGATGGCACGGTACCCTGATGCAAAGGTTATTCTATCGACTCGCGATCCAGAGCGCTGGTACGCCAGCGTCATGAATACCATTTACCCTTCGAGCTCAGGTTTAAGAGATTCTGAAGACGAAAATATGGCGCGCTTCGGGCACTGGACCTGTGAGATTATTTGGGGCAGGGTATTTGATGACAGGATGGATGATAAGGATCACTGCATCAGGGTCTTCAAAGCACATGAGAAATCAGTGATCGATACGGTTCCCCGGGATAAGCTGCTGGTATTCCAGGCAGATCAAGGGTGGGAGCCGCTCTGTAGATTTCTGGGTTGTGATGTGCCTGACGAAGATTATCCACATACTAATACCACGCAAGAATTTTTGGCCCATCGGGAGCAGTAGGATGGAAATTATCATGCTAACTTTGCACAAACCATGACAGGGCGGTTGGCAGGAAAAACTGCTCTAATTACGGGTGCCAGCCGTGGGATTGGGCGTGCAATTGCGGAGGCCTATGCTGCTGAAGGTGCATCCCTGGTGCTTACAGCGACCAGCCTGGAATCACTTGCAGCGATATCTGATGTGTTGTCTAACGATGGTATTGAGTCTCATTGCATTGCTGCTGACCTGAGCGATGAGTCTGAAATTGACCGGCTGTTTCAACAGTGCCTGGAACTGGTTGGGCACCTTGATATCCTTGTAAACAACGCAGGGATATACCAGGGCAAGCAATTTGAAGAATACACCCGCGAGGAATTCCACCGCTTGATGAAAGTTAATGTGTATGCTGTCTTTCAGTTAACGCAACTTGCCGTCACACATATGAAAACAATGGGCCAGGGCAAAGTTGTCAATATCTCATCGACGGCTGGCCTTTGGGAGAGTCCAAATCAGGCAGCCTACAACACGACAAAACATGCAGTCATCGGCATGAGCAAAAGTGTTGCCATGGAAACGACAGCCTATGGTATTAACATCAATGCAATCTGCCCCGGTATGGTTGAGACAGATATGTTTCAGGATTTCGAGGTTCACGCTAGAGCAGCGGGCATATCACTGGATGAATTAAGAAAGCATGCCAGCGCCAAATTGCCTCAGGGCAGATTCCTGAATCCGGAAGAAGTTGCTCACATTGCTGTTTACTTGGGTAGCCATGAATCCGATGGTATGACCGGGCAGACAATAACCCTCTCCGGGAGCATGCGGATGGTGTGATTTGCGGTGCCAGCTGAGTTGATGCTGACATATTGAAAGTTCTTTGGTCGAGATAGGTATTAAAGAAATAGGTGTTTGTTTATAGTATTTACTTTCTTGTCCAAACCAAGCGTGTGACTTATGAATAGCAGCCCCGGTGCCTGGATGTTAATTTTCTGTAAGCCAAAGAAGACTTTCCTGTTTGGTAAACGTGGCAAGAGGATGAGAAAACCAAATCTCTGGAATCTGTTTGGTGGTCATCTGAATGACGGAGAGACATTTGAAGAAGGTGTGGTGCGGGAGCTCGATGAAGAGGCTGGTATTACCCCTGAAGAGCATTTAGGCAATTTGCCCGGTGGGCTGCCATTTCTTCAGGTGGGCCAGGTAACGGGTATCCGGGAAATGCGCTACTTTCTGATGGTGACCGAAACAGAAATATCACCGGAACTGGATTACGAGCATAAGGCTTACGGTTGGTTCCACTTTGATGACCTCCCAGACAATGTCAATCGCCCGACTGACATCGCTATCAACATAGGTTTGTTTCTGAAGGCAATGAACCTTGTATGATAGATAGCAATATCGACATCAACCGATGCTTTAGAAGGAGCAACATGAGAACAGAAACTGGCAAATTGAAATTGATGAGGCTGATGTATCTGGTTCTTACAGCGTGGTTGAACACTGCTGTTGCTCAGGCCGGTGATATAACTGCCCTGGTTGGTGGACAGATTATCGATGGTATTAAGGATAAGGCTCTCCGGCAGGGAGTAATACTGGTTGAGGGTGAACGCATTGTTGGGATCACGACCAGCGAGTCGATTCCCGCCGGCGCACATATAGTTGATTTGAATGGCGCCACACTGTTGCCGGGATTGATTGACAGTCATGCGCATCCACTGATGAGCGGTGACGACTACCAGGATCGCCATGTACAGGAATCCTCTGCTTACAAAGTGCTCAAGGGCCACAAGGCAATGAAAAACCTGATGGCGGCTGGGTGGACAACGTTGCGGGTGGCAGGTGATGCTGATGTCCACTACGGAAATCAGGATATCAAACGCCTGATTGAAGAAGGCGTGCTGGTAGGACCGCGCCTTTTTGGTGCTGCCCACTACCTTTCAATTACCGGGGGCGGTGGTGACATTAACTACTATTCGCCTGAGCAACATCCAGTCGCCGATGGCTTGATCGTGGATGGGGTTGAAGAAATTCGCAAAGCAATAAGAACCGAAGCCAAATACAGATCCGACTGGGTCAAGGTTCTGGTAACCGGTGCCTTCATGTCGGTTGGAGACAGCCCTAAGGCGGTGCAGTTTTCGGAGGAGGAATTTCGGGCCATTATGGTGGAGGCGAACCGTCAAGGCATGCCGGTGATGGCCCATGCCCACGCAGTAGAAGGTATTAAAATGGCGGTGAGGCTTGGTGCTCGATCAATCGAGCACGGTACCTATTTGGACGATGAGGCCATTCGTTTGATGCGCAAACACGGCACCTATCTTGTTCCCACTCTCTATATCGGCGACTACTACGACGACCCACGAAACAATCTGCGTCAACAGGCAGTATTCGATGATTTTAAAGTTACCTATCGTGACACTTTTTTAGCGAACGTGGGCAAGGCGCACCGTGCCGGTGTGAAAGTTGTGGTGGGGGTTGACCTGGGTGGTTATGACTACGACCCCACGGTGTTTGTTCGAGAGCTGGAAACGCTGATGAAGACTGGTATGAGTGCTATGGAGACGATTCAGGCAGCCACTAGCGTGCCAGCAGAAATGCTCGGCCAGAAGGGTCAGATTGGAACGATTGAAGCCGGGGCGCTGGCTGACATTATTGCGGTGACGGGAGACCCATTGGGAGATATCAACGAATTGGAACGGGTCAAGTTTGTAATGACTAACGGCGTTATACGAAAAAACACGATGGCAAATAAGGAGCTCGACTGAGGAAGTTGGAGTAGGCGCTCTTTCATTGCTGATATGCTTGTTTACAAGGAGAGCGCTAAGGGGCGAGAGAACAATCCGTAGTTCTGGAGAGACCAGGCCAGTTTTTCATGATGAAGAGGAACCAATAATTGAATACATCGGCAGTCACCAGCGAGATATCGACCAGTCCTCCACTTCAAGTTGATGAACTGACACTCGATTGGTTGCAGTCAGCAATGGGTGATCACCTGGGCGGAGCTGAACTCACTGGGTTCGAGTCAGCTATTATAGGTGTCGGCGAAGGATTCCTGGGGCAATTGGCGAGACTGCAGTTGTCATTTTCAGGAGACGGTGGAGATGTGCCGAAGTCTGTAATTGCTAAATTCGCGTCCACTAACACTGAAACCCGCGAAAGGGCCAAAGATCAGAATCTCTACTACCGTGAGATCTGCTTTTATCGGGATCTTGGTCAGGATGTCGGCATTTCAGTGCCTGTCTGCTACTACAGCCTTTTCCTGGAAGAAAGCAATCACTTTGTCATGCTACTTGAAGATCTTGCGCCGGGCGAAACCAGTGACCAGGTGGTCGGTAGTGACAAGGAGACCTCACGAGAAGTTATAGAGCAGTTTGCCAGGCTGCACGCCAAGTGGTGGAATGATGACAGTCTTGAGGAATACGACTGGGCAAAGTGGCTCATTAGGGAGATGCCCATGGAACAAGCACTTGATTTGTTGAAGGCGAGTATCAAAGAGGTAGAGGAAACAGGCAAGTTTGATGCCTACCCTGAAATGAAGCGATTAATCTATATGCTTCCGCCACTCTTTCGGATGGAGCCGGCTCCCCCTCACCCCTTTTCGCTTGCCCATGGAGATCTGCGATCAGACAATATCATTAGGCCGACTGCTGCCGGGGGCAGGTTCGCGGTTATTGACTGGCAGCTGGCGGGTAAGGGTGATCCGGTCAACGATATCGTACGCTGGCTGGTACAGAGTATTTCTGTTGAGGACAGGAGAGAAACTGAACAGGAACTGCTTAAGCTCTACCATGACCGGCTAATCGAAAATGGCGTGGAGGGATATAGTTACCGGGCGTTTATAAACAACTATAAGATTAATATCATTGTTGTGTTTCTCATGTTCGCCATGCCCATGGATGCTGTTGACCAGACACCTGAACGTGCCAAGGAACTGTTTCACCAGTTCTATGCCAGAGTTGATGCGGCACTTGTAGATTGGGAGATCGAGAAACTGCTCAAAGTGTTGCCTTACATGATCCCCTTTATCAAAATCAGTACCTGGCTGAAAATGAAATTAGGAATCAAATAGTAACTTCTCGAAACAACCAGGAGATCTCATAAATGCCAGAATCCACTGACGCAATGATGCAAAAGATTGGGAGGCTGCATATTTTCCTGTGCGATGTTCCCATGGTCGGTGAGTCGATCGCACGAGCCTACAGTTGGACTATGGCATTTTTTCCCTGGCTGGGTGGTGTTCGCAAGACCAAATCCATCGTCGAGACTAAACAGCACCTGGTCGAGGCTGGAGAGCAGATGGGTTTCCCCTTTCAGTTCTCAGATATTGAGGGGGACCGATTTATTCTTGAATTGCCATTTTGCCCCTATGGGTTCACTGAATCCACGCATCAGCGCCCCTGTGACACGGCCATGGACATGGACCGCGTTATGTTGCGGCGTTGTGGTGCAGAGATGACGATAACCCAGACAATTCCAGAAGGCGCAGAGCGCTGCCGGATGGAGATAGTGCAGAAGCCCGCACCTGGTGGCGGCTAGTTAGCCTTTTTTTCGGGCAGGGAAACTTCGATTTCGACTCTCTGTTTATCCATTGCGAACAGGTTTACGCGCAGGAACATCCAGGCGCCCAGCATTTCTAAACCCTCCTCGAGGGCGGTCGAAAATCCATATTCAAGTGAATCTTCATCCATATCTTCACTCAGTAACTCTACCTCTATTGCCCCAGATACATATAGCAGGCCTGATATAGTAAATAGAATCGCCAGGCGGCGCTCTAACGACAATAAGAAGGGAACAAACAGTATCCCAACGAGCATGACAAGAATTGCTCCGAGAATAGCCCAGTTAATGTCAATCGTCGTATTCAAAGACTCATGCATGCCAGCTACTTCATCAATTGCCAGGATCAAAAATCCCAGGCTGAGAAAAGTCCAGTGTGCCCGATAATCTAACTTATTCTTGCTAACTACATGGAGCACGAAAGCACAGTTCAACAGCAAAAAGCTTGAATACCAGGTGGGGATATTGTTTTCTTCATCCAGGTGGAACAATTGCAGAACCAGCCAGGATATTTCCTCAATCTCGAGGCTGTAATAGCTCGACCCTGAATGAATTAGTATGAGGCTGACTAAAACCACCAGCAGTAGCTGGCAATATTCCCTGGGTAGAATGACAATCTCGAAATGGTGGTCAGGCATTGTCTTGTCCTGTGATACCTGGGCTTAGAGTCTCTGGATCTCGCGCTCAATATCCTCGACTTTACCCTTGCAAAAACTGGCAATATCTCTGTCCATTCCTTGAATGTGATGTACCAGCCATCCTGTCAGAAATTGAAAAAGTTCAGCTGGCTTTAGGCGGCCCTGCTTGAACAATTCCTTACTCTTGGTAGCTTGACTGACAAGCACCTTATGTACATGTTTGTGGATATTAATGGAAGGGTAGTTGCAAGCGGCCATGACGGCTTCCTCCCGTTGAAAGTGATGTGCCGTATATTCCAGCAGTTCATCGAGCAGGAGTAGCATGAGTTCATCAGACTGGACATCACTTTTGCTGATATCCCTGCATTTGGAAAGAATTCCGAGGAGGTGTTCATGGTCGGAGTCGATTGCGTGCACGCCTATAGACAGCAAGTCCATGGCTTCAATGGGAGTAGAGGTGGAAACCTTTCGGATTTGTTCATCCAGGCTTGTGCTCTCCAGAACTAGCTGTACTCGCCAAATCAGATCTTCCCGGAGGTATGGCTTGTCAAGCATGTTAGAAGTGAACCTGCCAAGCGTGCCGTCAACCGTTATTTCTCCAGCATAGCCAGTGGTCAATAATACTTTTAGGTGAGGAGCGTTTACCGTGGTGATTTCTGCCAGCTTGTAACCATTTATTGACCTTGGCGACAATAATGTCGCTGAACAAAAGGTTAATGTGATTCTCCCTGGAGAGAATCTACAGCGC
This sequence comes from Gammaproteobacteria bacterium, assembly GCA_002725995.1. GTDB lineage: Bacteria > Pseudomonadota > Gammaproteobacteria > Pseudomonadales > Azotimanducaceae. Next base: position 16,821 of record PBRQ01000017.1, on the reverse strand, counting down.
TTCATCCCCGATTGTCGCCGAGTGTACCTGATAGTCTTCGTACTCCAGCATCAGGCGCGCTATATTGAGTATTTCGGGTCTGTCTTCGACAACAAGGATTTGCTCTTTGTCCCTTTGCGTCGTGCCAGTTTGCTTAACCACTTTCTTTCCACCCACTTCCGTAAGGTTTGATTTTGACAAATCCACTATCTGTGCGTCAGCTCAAATGTTAGTGTTTCTTCGTTGGGAGGTTTCACGGCGGTATCTTCGGTGAGACTCTCTTGTTGGATTGAAAATATCCATTACTACTTCTACCAAATAGGGAATAGATATGGAATACGAGTGCTTGATATACGGTGTCAGTAATAATGTGGCAACGCTCACCCTGAATAGGCCGGAGCGCCTTAATGCCCTTGGTGGGACATTGCGTGAGGACATCTATGATGGAGTTATGGTGGCACACAATGATGAAAAAGTCAGAGTGATAGTGATAACCGGAGCTGGCAGGGGGTTTTGCTCCGGTGGTGATGTTAAAGCGATGAATGAAAGAAACAAAGAAAAAGTCGGATCTGCTCTTGAAGACAAGATAGACCCGTTGAGGGATCAGATAGTCCTTGCACTACGGGATACACCAAAACCTGTCATCGCGGCAATCAATGGCCCAGCTGCGGGCGCAGGTATGAATCTGGCATTGGCATGCGATATCCGAATTGCGTCGAGCACTGCCATTTTTGGTGAGACTTTTGTTAAGCGAGGGCTTCATGTTGACTGGGGCGGGACCTACTTCCTGCCTCGTATTGTCGGTATGGCGAGGGCCTGCGAAATGATTTTTACAGGTGAAACTGTAGATGCCCAAACTGCCCTGGAATATGGCATTGTGAGTCAGGTAGTATCGCCAGATGACCTGATGGATACCGTCGAGGATTTGGCGGGCAAGATAGCCGCGGGTCCACCCATCGCGATCCGCCTTGCCAAAAGAGCGATGTATAAAGGCCTTGATAGCGACCTGCGCGGTGCATTGGAATTCGAAACCTACGCACAAAATATCTGTGCACAAACAAAGGATTCAAAAGAGGGCATCAGTGCGTTTGTGGAAAAGCGAGCACCTACATTTAATGGCACTTAGAATAGTGTGTAGGTAATGGAGCACAGGCCCGGCATCGGGATACTCAAAGTTGCGAGTCATTGCTTTGGCGCAACTAAATAGCAGGAAGTTCAAGATACAATAGTCATCGTCGATCAGTCTTATCAGACCTTGGCAGCATATTTGATCAATACTAAGGAAAACAGTTATGGCGTTAGAAGAGGGAGAAATCTGGGGTGAAGTAACCGATCGGAGCTTAGAAGTATTGCTGGAGCGAAAGGGCGTCCCGCGTACCACCCGCGGCAGCATGATGAGTATTGCCGATGGTAAGAAGAAGCCAAAGAAACAGCCCGAGAGTGCATTCTTTGCGATGAGCGCTGAAACGGTCGGGCGGTTTTGTCGTGGTTTTGCGGATATGAATCCCCTGTACCACAATCCGGGCTATGCAGCTAAGTCACCCTGGGGACGCATCATCGCTCCACCAGCAGCGAATTGTTACGCGGAAACGACCAATGGCGCATCAGACGGGTTTCCTGGGTGTCACACTATCTGGCGTGGTGTTGAATATGACTGGAAGCGGCCGATGTTTGCTGATGAGGTCGTCAAGTGTGTCACCTATTTGAAGGATGCCAATATTATCAGGGATAGTAAATTTGCCGGTGGTATGGCGGCGGTACAGGACTACGAAACCAGAATAACGACGATGGAAGATGAATACATTGGTGCTTACCGCACATCCTGGCACCGTTTCTCGCGGGGCAAAGCCAAGGAGTCCAAAAAATATGCCGATATCAAGCGGCATACCTGGGCCGATGAAGAACTGGATGCCGTTTGGGCTGAATACCATGAACAGAATATGACCAATGTGCAGGGTTCTGAACCGCTTTACTTCGAAGATGTGGAGGTGGGTGCTCAGGTTCCGCACATCATCAAGGGTCCGGTCACACTGACCAGCAAAATAGCTTTCGAGATGGCCTTTGGTGCCATGGGCTGGTTCGTTGGTCACGAATTGGCACTGAAACTTTGGGAGCGGTCGCCGAGGTTGCCGATTCGAAATGAAGAGAATGTACCCGAGCCACCCGTAGCCATTCACTGGACCAATGAGCGCTGTGAAACCTATCTGGGAATGCCAGGCGCGTACGAGGCGGGTCACGAACGGCTCAACTGGCTGACGCAGATGGCAAATAACTGGATAGGTGATCACGGCATTATTCGCAGCATGAATATTCAGTTTCGCGGTTTTCATTGGCAGGGTGATGCCTGTCGCCTGCATGGCGAAGTTACGGGCAAGCGAGTCGTTGATGGTGAGAATATCGTTGATCTGAGGATATGGACCCAGAGTCATCCGCGAGATCAGCGCACAACAGATGGACAAATGACCGTGCAACTTCCGTCAAAGGCTGGTGCCTAACGTAGGTATTGTGGGACGCAGCAATTTGGCAGCTACGGAGGTTGAAAACAAAGGACTTGGCGCGAAATGGTGAACGGAGACATAACCCGGTCTAGATCATACGTGACGCCCTGGACGCCGCGTCTATATGGTGCGCTACCCGGAAATTCCATGTGGATAGGAATCAGTGCTGCGGTGATACGTTCATGTTCGATGGCGGAGAGAGATCTACGCCGGGTGATTTTAGACTGACCGTCATTCATATTTTGCTAGTTGCCTATTCACCATCCGCTTACGTTTACTTGCTCACGGCTGCAACCAGGGCGGTCAGCGATTTGGTACCGGTTGTTAACCGTGAGCCGTAGTGTCAGATGATAATCGATCGAGTTGGCACCCACCTGTGGTGGGGCTTAGCCTGTGCGGGCTGTCTGGGAATTCTGGTAAACGTATACGCTACGATTAGTGCAACTCAAGGTTCTGATCCAATGGTCTGGCAACAAACGAGTTTTAATGCCCGGTGGATGCGAGTGCTTGGTGTTTTCTTCTGTTGGTGAATGGGGTGGTTCTCGGTGTAATACCGGCGAGACCGATAATGATGGCTGCGATTACCGGCCCTATACCCCCTACCGCCTTTCCCGCCAAAGATGCGGCTGCATAACTGTCGCAGCATAGGTCAATAGCGCGTGCACTGATTTGAAAGGTCAGATTTCTCCCGCCCATTCGACAACCTTGGCATAAGAGTCCATGACCTTAAGGCTTTCAGTTTCATCGCTGGTGGGCAGGCCAAGGATGATCCGGTTGACACCTTTTGCAGCCAGTTCTGCCATATCTTCCTGTGATTCGATCATCGTGAATACCGAAATGTCGATATCGTCAATTGAGCGGCCGCGCTTTTCGCAGCACTCTGTGAGTAATTTCAGCCGTTCATCAAATTCCGGGACCTGCACTGGCAACCAGCCTTCTGCGTATTCCGCAATGCGATCCATTGCCCAGGTGGAGGTTGCACCGATGAAAATCGGCGGGTGTGGTTTTGATATCGGCTTCGGCTCGACCCAGACGGGGTCAAAGTCAACAAATTTGCCGTGAAACTCTGCATCCTTTTCAGTCCAGCATGCTTTCATAGCCAGTACGTGTTCCCTCAGAACTTTCCATCGATCTTTGAACTCGACGCCATGATTTTCCATTTCCTCGGCATTCCAGCCCGCGCCGATGCCGAACAAAAAACGCCCACCTGAAAGTGAATCCAGTGTGGCCACACGTTTTGCCAGTGCTATTGGGTGATGTTCCGGAACGAGACAGACGCCCGTGCCGATTCGCAGATTCTCGGTGACAGCAGCAACCTGAGCAAGAAAGGTGAGGGGTTCATGAGCCTCCCAATAGATGCTCGGCAACTCGTCTGCCAATGGGTAAGGTGTTCTCCGTGACGCTGGAATATGCGTGTGTTCGACCACCCAAAGGGACTCAAACCCTCGTTCTTCAAGGGCCTTTCCAAGCGATGTTGGTGCTATTGAATAGTCTGTTGGAAAATTGGATATACCTATACGCATTGAAAATTCCTCTTGTTGTTGTCTCAGGTCAGGGTGATGGAAAGGGTAAGGCTGTTGAAATAGAACATATTTTAGGTAGCGGCACAATCCAGCCTGAGACCCAGTGAGCTGAATCGATGCTATTATCGACTGGATACAGTTCGATGCCTGTTTGATGATGTCGGCCTTATTAGTCCTGATGTCCACTTTGATAACCAAGGGTTTACCGACCCACAGTCAGCAGTTGGGTTCTGATCCAAATCTATGAGGGATCAGGTCTTGCTACTGGTTTTCTCTATCGCCAGTTGCATGATATGGCGATTGCCCCTGTTCCACATCACGTTGATGGTGACTGCTGCTAGCTTCCAGCCATCATCAGTCCGAACCAGTTGATCATCATAGTAACCACCAAGGGCAAATGAATCGCTTCCCGTCGAAGTCAGTAGAAAATGTTCCGCCTGGATATACATGCGCAACCGTGCCTGGTCACCCTTGATTTCCACCAATGGGTTACTCATCTGATGTTGCGTGGCATCGAGACCCTCGAACAGCATTTTACATCCGGCGACCCAGTCATCAGCCGATTGGGTTGTACCGGGGACGCTGCTGTAGCTGGAGAAGTCCATGGTGATTTTATCGAGAAAAATTGACCTGTATAGATCCCAATCCTTACAGTCTAAACCGTAGGCATATCGATATTTGGTTTCTATGATTTCAATATAGTCTTTTCCTAGCTCGTTCAATGGTCTCCGCCTCCATCTGCTCGATCGTCTATTTTCCCGTGTGGGTCGCTCTTCTCAAAAACTGCGATACACTTGTTTAGTACAACGTGTTCTACTAACATCTTAGCACGCCCGGATCATGGTGAAGTCCATTTATCCACTGCAAGATCTGCTCACGCCACCCGCGACGAGGCAGTCAGTAGTTACAAGCCAGTTACTGGCTGATCGAGGCGCTGAATCCAATTACATATTTTCCAGGTCAAACAACAAAGATGTCCGCCAGCAATCAAAATGATCGCTTTTTGCCCTTCGCTGAATGTATGAACTTCCGCCACATGGGTGGTTACCCTGCTGCCGAGGGGCGCAGAACCCGGGCTGACCGGCTGTACCGTTCCTGCATTTTCGAACTCAATGAGCCCGCTGATTTTGAGCGATTTGAGGCGCTTAGTATCACCAACATTTTTGACTTTAGGATGCCTGAAGAGAGAGAGAAGCGACCATTGAACCCGGATGTAGCGCAGCGGCCGGACATTCATGAGCTACAGATTTCAAGTGGCAACATGGGATCTTACTTAACTGGTTTGAAAGGTAGAAAACCGGAGCCCGGGGACATCAAAACCCGTATGACGCAGTGGTACAACGAGATGCCCGACGAAGGCATCTCGGCCTATCAGACAATGTTCAGGCATCTCGAAGACAGTGATGGTGGTGGACTGGTCATTTGTAACACCGGCAAGGATCGTACCGGTATGGCAGCGGGACTGATCCTCGCAGCCCTGGGTGTACCAGATGAAATTATTAATGACGATTTCATGCTTTCTGCCTGGGCCTATCGTGATGTTGAGATGGCAATGAAAAGATATCTTGGCACGCACCCCCTTGGGGTGGATACGGGCTATATGTCTGAGGTATTTACGGTTTATCCTGAGTACATAGATGCGTTTCGGGCAAGGGTCGCAGAAATGGCGGGGACATATGATCTATTTTTTGAGCAGTATCTGGGATTGACTGATGAATCACGACAGAAGTTACGACAAAAGTATACCGAATGATTTTCAAGGCGACGTAATCATGTCGTTAGCGCGAGTTATTCAGGGTAGTAATGAAACCAGTTGCATTTAAATATCTAAAGCCAGCCACAGTCGAAGAAGCAACCGCGTTTCTCGCTGAGTATGGCTCAGAAGCCAAGATTCTTGCTGGCGGCCAGAGCATGATGCCCATGTTGAGTATGCGTATTGCCCGCCCCTCAGTACTGGTCGATATCAATGAGATTGCGGAGCTCACCTATATTCGAGCCGCCGATGACGCGGTTGCCATAGGATCTGTAACCCGGCAGCGCCGGTTAGGCGATGATGATCTGGTTGCTGAGCAGGTACCAGTGCTCGCCTCTGCCCTGAAATGTATGTCTCATCCTCAGATACAGAACAGGGGGACAGTTGTTGGCAGTATCTGTCATGGTGACCCTGCAGCAGAATTACCAGCGGTGGCAATTGCTTTAGGTGCAGAGCTTACGGCGTGCAGTCAAGCGGGAACGCGAACTATACCGGTTGCTGAATTCTACCGGGGCTACTACCGAAACATTCTTGAACCTGATGAACTTGTCAGCGAAGTCAATTTCCCAGCCATGCTACCTGGTTGTGGCTGGAGCGTCGTCGAGATTTCACGCCGGCATGGCGATCTCGCTCTGGCAGGCGTTGCCTCCCTTGTTGCCTTTGCTGGTGAGGAAATAGACCATGTGCGTATTGCCTGCTTTGGACTTGGTAAAGCGGCTCATAGGTTGGTCGATGCCGAATCCCTGTTGAAGGGGCAAAGGACTTCAAGCGAGCTGTTTCAAGAAGTGGCCTCACTGGTATCCTCTTCAGTCAAGCCGATGGATGATAGTCACGCCAGTGCCGAATATCGTCGTGCCCTGGCGGCCGAGCTAACCCAAAGATCATTGTTCGAGGCCATCGAGCGAGCTAAACAGGGAGCCGCATCATGAATGTCCAATCAGATCTCGATAGCAGACAAGTAACGGTAACGGTCAATGGCAAGCAGGAAAGTCTTGAAGTCGAAGGCCGTACTACGTTGGCCGATATGCTCAGGCAAGAGTTTCACACGCAAGGCGTTCGGGTTGGATGCGAGCACGGCGTTTGTGGTTCATGCACGATTCTCTTTGATGGCGAACCGATGCGTGCATGTCTGTTGCTCGCGGTTCAGGCAGATGGTCACGAGATCAAAACAATTGAGTCAATGGCGGATGGAAACAAACTTCATGAAATCCAGGAGGCATTCAGCGAGAAACATGGTCTGCAGTGTGGTTTCTGTACGGCTGGAATTATCCTTTCGGTTTCGGAACTGCTGGAGCGTTGCCCTGAACCTACCGACGAGCAGATATATGAAATCCTGGGTGGACACCTGTGCCGATGCACGGGGTATCAACAGATTCTGCAATCTGTACGCCTTGCCGCTGATATGCTCCTGGAAAAGTAAATGAGTATTCCAGTACCTTTTAAATCCAAGTACGTGGGGCAATCCGTCAAACGAGTTGAAGATCCCGTTCTATTGACTGGCCGCGCACGCCATATTGACGACCTGGAATTTCCTGGGATGCTGCATGTGGCCTTTCTGCGCAGCCCCCATGCTCATGCCAAAATCATTTCTTTTGATGTCAGTGCAGCCAGTGCCTTACCCGGTGTCGAGTGTGTGCTGACGGGCGCTGAACTCAAGGAGGAAACTCGTCCTCTGAATACCATGCCCGGGATCGCCTCCGGATGGTCCGGCTATGCAATGGCGGCAGACAAGGTTCGTTACGCCGGTGAGGCCGTAGCTGCCGTTGCGGCTACCAGCAGGTATATAGCGGAAGACGCAGCGGAACTTATTCAGGTTGAGTATGAAATTCTTGATGCTGTGGTTGACCCGGAACAGGCGGCTTTGCCAGAATCAGCCCTTGTTTACGAGAATCAGGAAAGTAATGTCCTGTTTGAACGCAACTATACTTATGGTGAGCCAGACAGGGCAATGAAAGAGGCTGATCTAGTGGTTCGGGAAAACTATCGTTTCCCCAGGGTCAGTGGCAATCCCCTTGAGACCGTCGGTGTGATAGCAAGGTGGGACAGTGTTGCTGATGAACTGACCTGCTGGACCAATACCCAGTCCCCGGGTGGCTCCATCAGGGGCTCCTTTGTAAACCCTCCCGGGCGTGATCAGATCACTGCCCAGCCTCACGGCGGCAGTTTTGGTACAAAAATGGGAGCCCTGCTCAAGTATGAGATCACAGCGGCACTGTTATCGAGACTTTGTGACGGCCGGCACGTCAAGTACATCGAAGATCGAATGGAGCACCTTCTAGCCAGCAGTACCCACGCCTGGGATCGACGTTACGAGGCGGAATTCGGGTTCACATCAGATGGCCGGTGCACTGTGATGAAGGTGCGATTGCTGAACGATGTTGGCTCTTCATGTGAAAATTCGGCACCGAGCATGTGCTGGAAGCCGCTCGTCATGTTGACCGGCCCTTACAAGGTGCAGCATTTTGAATATGATATGGCTGCAGTAGTAACTAACAAAACACCAGAGGGGGCCTATCGTGGTTATGGTGTTCCTCCTCACACGCTTGTTATTGAGCGCTTGATGGATAAGGCTGCGGTAGCACTTGGGATGGATGCCGCAGAAATTCGTCAGCACAATTTTATTCAACCCGATGAATTTCCATACAAGACCCCGACTGGAACAGAATATGACAGTGGCGATTATCCTGCCGTGCTTCAACTGGCACTGGAAAAGGCAAACTATGAAGGGCTGAAAGCAGAGCAGCAGCGGCGACGAGATGAAGGCAGGCTGGTTGGGCTAAGTGTTGTTTTTGGTATTGAGCCAGGCGGAGTGTGGGCCATGACAGGTCCTTTTCGAGACTGGCTTGGTGGTATGGGAGCGATTAACCCTGAATCTGCTGCAATCAGCATCAGCGCCGAGGGAACTTTTGATGTTGAGCTTTTCTATGCGCTTGAAGGCCAGGGCCAGCCTACTTTTGCCACCCAGATAATTGCAGACTATTTTGGTGTAACCATGGAATCGGTGAGAGTTAGCCAGTCAGATGCGCGCAACCCGGCGCCTTCAATGGGTCCAGCTGGTAGTCGTCAGGCTGTAGTTCTTACTTTTGCACTTATCGGTGCCGCGGACAAACTTGCTGCAAGGTTGATCCGTGTTGCATCAAACCTGCTGCAAACCCCTGCTGATCAACTGGAAATTGCCGATGGTTCGGTACAACTAAAGGGTGGTCAGGGGCCCACCTTACCCCTTGGCCAGATTGCTGCGACCATGACATTCAGGCCAGACCTTCTGCCTGATGAGATAGAAGGAAATCCGCAGGTAACTTACACCTGGAGGGCTAATCGCCCAGTGGATACTGAAGGTTCTCCATATCTTAGCTACGCAAATGCATGCCATGTGGCTCTGGTCGAGGTAGACCGTGCTACCGGCCAGACCAGCATCGAAAGGTATGTGATCGCGGATGATTGTGGGACCCGTCTTAACCCTGCTATGGTCGAAGGACAGGTGCAGGGAGGAGTAGCCCAGGGCATTGGTGCCACTCTGTTTGAGGAATACGTTTATGACGAATATGGCCAGCCTCAGTCGGTCACTTTCGCGGATTATTTGATGCCCTCCATTTATGAAGTACCTATGACAGAAAAACATGCCTTTGTAACGCCCTCCCCGCTAACGGCGCTTGGCGTCAAGGGGACAGGAGAAGGTGCCATCCATGTTACGCCAGCGGCAATATTCTGTGCGGTCAATGATGCGCTGGCGCCGCTGGGTGTTGAACTGGAACACGCCAATGCCAAGCCGGAGCGAGTCTGGCAGTTGATTCAGCAGGCGGCTAATATCTAAATGGACGACAACATCATCAATATTGGAGAATGACCATGCAACTCAGCATGATAGTAATGAACCCGGCTTTTCTCGAAGGACATTGGGATCAGCTGGATGCATCCTCGTTTGAGGCGCTTTACCTGGTTGATCATCCCTATATGGAAACACCGGATCCCTGGCCGATGCTGGCATATATTGCCGGCAAGACGGACCGGGTTAAGCTTGGCACCCACGTCACAGCTGCTCCCATGCATCATCCTACTGAACTGGCGAGTGCAGTGGCGACGGCAGATATGGTGAGTAAAGGTCGGGTTCGCATGGGTATTGGCACTGGCTACAATAATGCTGATTTTATTCCATTTGGCTTTGGCCCTCGTCCGCCGATGAGTGAACGCCTGGGGCGGCTCGATGAAATGATCAAGGCCATGAAGCTGTTGTGGACTGACGACAAGGCTGAGTTTGAGGGAGACTACTTTCAACTCAAGGGTGGTGCCCTGTTGCGACCCCGTCCGGTTCAGGATCCTCATCCCTCAATAATTCTTGGCGTCAATATTCCTGGTCGCGCGCTGGACATTGCCATCGATCAGGCAGACGAGATTAATACCTGGCAGCTAGGGGCTGATGCCGTTGCAGATCTTGCCGAAGCGGCCAAGCAAAGGTGTATTAGTGCTGGAAGAGATCCGGCTTCTCTGCGGCTGACTTCAGATGTGCTGCTGTTGCGGGGAGGTGATGAAAAAGGTGCTCAGGAACTGGTGCAGGGCATTCGTGATGGTGCACGCGCTGGTGGCAGAGCAGTGCAGGCGACTGACTGGGATAGTAGTGGCGTACTTTACGGTGACGCGGAACAGATGATTCAGCAGGCGCGAAGGTTTGCCGATGCGGGTGTTGAGGAGCTAACGGTGACGGTCTATTCAACAGAGGATATGAACTGGTTAAACACTGAAGTTATACCCGGACTATAACCAGGGAAACCACGGCAGATGGCCGTTGAAATACAGCAAAGTGTCGAGGTTCAAGCACCAATTGCCGAGGTGTGGGCGTTGCTTTTGTCTCCCCACAAACTCGCCAGTTGCCTGCCAGGAGCGACACTTAGTGAGTTGATTGATGAGCGGCAGTTCAAAGGGAATGTCCGGTTAAGTGTTGGCGCCATATCGCTGCAGTATCAGGGTACCGCAACCTATGTGGAAGTAGATACCGATCAGCATTCTGTAGTCATATCGGCTGAAGCACAGGATAAGACCGGGGGTACCGTATCGGCAACCATCACCACGAATCTTGAAGCAGCATCAGAAGAAATAACAAAAGCACAAGTTGATGCCAGCTTTAATATAACGGGCAGGCTGGTACAGGTTGGCAGTGGCATGATCGATGGTGTTTCCGAAGAGATAATCGCTGAGTTCATCGAAAATGTCACAACAGCGCTGCATACGCAGAGCAGTACATCTCGGGAATCCGGATTAGTGGCTGAATCTGGAGCGGAGCCTGCAGAAAGTAAGAAACCAGATTCAATCAATATCCCGGCGGTAGTCTGGAAGGTGATAGTGAACAAGTTGAAAGGTTTGCTGTCAGCGTCCGCTGGTGATAAGTAATGAAATGCCTGGAACCAATCAAGCTGGGCCATTTGCAAGTGAAGAACAGGTTCTCCATGGCTCCCATGGATGTGCGACTTCACACACATGATGGCTACGCGACAGAGCGCTCAGTTGCCCATTATCAACGAATAGCACGAGGCGGAACTGGTTTAATCAACCTGGAATTGCACGTAGTACGTGCCGATGGAATGGGTCCCTATTTCATGGACCCACGAATAACCGATGATTCCTATATCCCCGGAATGAAAAAGATCGCTGAAGCGATCCATGCAGAGGGAGCGGTCTGTCAGGTAGAACTGGGGCACTTTGGCAAGTTTTCTGCTGCTGAGGTATCTAGTGCTGTGTCAGCATCCGTGCCACCCTTGACGGCACCAGGTAAGAATTTACATGAGCTGAGTGAAGAAGATATTGACGAATTGCTGAAGGCATTTTCAGTCTGCGCTAGCCGGGTCAAGCAGGCGGGCTTTGATGGTGTGATGCTGCATGGTGCCCATGGCTTTCTGCCCCAACAGTTTGTGTCTCCTCATTCGAATCGACGCTCTGATCGTTGGGGTCAGGATCGTCTGCTGTTTTCTACCGAGATGATCAGGGGTGTCAGAGAAGCATGTGGAAATGAATTTCTGATCGGCTATCGTCTCAGTGGTGATGAGTATTACCAGAAGCTATACAAAGATGTCACAGGATATACGGTAGACAACCTCGCTGAAATAATCCCCCCGCTTATTGAAGCCGGTGTAAATAGTTTTGATATTTCAGCGGGTGCATTGGATGTTCCCCGCTATTATGCTGGTCCGGATCCCAACCTTTTTCCCGACAACGGTTATGGTGGTTACCTACCGCTGGCTGCAGCAGCAAAGAAAGTATCAAACGTGCCCATTATTGTAACTGGCCAGATGCAGGATCCAGAATTGATCGAAAGAGTCCTTAATGAAGGTCTTTGTGATATGGCAGGTATGGCAAGACAGTTCCTTGCTGATCCTGACTTCCCCAGCAAAATTGCAGAGGGGCGACCAGAAGATATCAGGCGATGCATTGGTTGTGGCTATTGTGCCGTTGGGGCAGGCGGTTTAGCGGCTATTGATAGTCACAGTGTTCAGTGTGCAGTAAACCCAGAGGCTGGCTGGATTCTTGAGGGCTACCATGCCATTAGACCTGCGACGGACCCGAGGAAGGTGATGGTCGTCGGTGGTGGAGCCGCTGGTATGGAAACGGCGAGAATATTGAAGCTGCGGGGCCATCAGGTGTCCCTTTATGAAAAGTCGAGTCGGTTGGGCGGCCAACTGCATGCGGCTTCTGTTGCCCCTGGGAAAGCAGATATTGGCCTACTTACACGTTATCTGGTTACCCAGATGGAAAAGCTCAAGATTGAGGTTAGGCTCAACACGGAAGTAACGATTACTGAGGTAGAAAAGAGAAAACCTGATGTACTTGTTTTAGCGGCAGGTGGGAATCCGTTTGTTCCACCCATACCGGGAATAGACAGGGCAAACGTAGTGATGGGTGTGGATTTGCTATGCAAAGAAGCTGATACCGGATCGAGGGTCGTCATCATCGGTGGAGAAGAAGTGGGTTGCGAAGTCGCTGACTATATTAGTGAGGACAAAGAGAAAAATGTAACTCTGACCAGTCTGTTACCAGGATTTTCAACCAAGGGGCATGTGGCGGGTTTGCGTGCGCTGATGAATCTGCATGGCAAACGGGTGGATCTTGTACCTGGAGTCAGGCAATACATTGAGATCAATGATGAGGGTGTTCGCATAATTGATACTGAAGGCACTGATCGGCTGCTCGAGGCTGATACGGTTGTTATCACAGCTGGTTCGAAAGCCAACGATAGTTTGGCAGCAGAGATAAGGAACAAAGGACTGGTGCGCTATTCGGTATTTACTGTTGGTGATGCTAGTGAACCTCGATCAATTGTTGAAGCAATACATGAGGGAGCGGTTGTTGCGCAGCACATCTGAAAGAGCATACTTGCAAGGACATATGTTTGAGCCGATTCATGTGTAATATTGAAACAGACAGTTCGTCCAAAACGAGGCGGTGTGGAGGTCTATGATGGAATCGAATTCTACAAAGAGTTGGGATCGTGAGGTTGATGTGGTTGTGATTGGGTCGGGCACCGGGCAGATGGCTGCCGTCCGTTGTGCGGATGCTGGCCTGACTGCACTGGTTGTGGAAAAGGAAAAGACCCTGGGTGGAACCACCAGTATTTCCGGCGGTGGGATCTGGATTCCCAACAACTATCGTATGCAGGAAGAAGGCATCGAGGATTCGTTGGAGGAAGCGCTTGAATATATGAAACGAGCCACCTTCGGCCAGAGCGAACCTGAACTGATGCAGGCTTATCTCGACAACTGCAATGACATGGTGTCATACACCCGGGAACTCGGTATCGAATGGTTCATCATCCCAATGGGTGCATTCCCCGACTACTATGAGGCTTTCCCCGGGGCTAAAACATACGGTCGACCCATGTTGCCCACGACGAAAGAACCCTTTGAGGGTGATGGTGCCTTTGTGGGTGGTAACCTGCTGACAAAGGCGCTGGAAAGGGCGGGACGAAAACGGGGAGTCGAATACCTGACAGAGACACCTGCACGTCGTCTGATTGTCGATGACCAGGGTGCAGTTACCGGGTTGATGGTCGAGTCTGGTGGACAGGAAATCAGAATCAGGGCGCGTAAAGGTGTTGTCATGGCAACGGGGGGATTTTCCCACAATGAAAAGATGGTTAAGGCGTTCCTCAGGGCGCCGATCTATTACCCTAACCCGCCAGCAGGAGATACGGGTGATGGCCAGCACATGGGCATGGCTATAGGGGCTGACCTTCGCAACATGAATGAATCATGGGGCTGGCCAGTGTTCTGGGATCCGGATACCGAGAACCCGATTCCAGCCTATGCGCCGGAACTTGGGAAGCCGGGATCGATTGTCGTAAACAAGAAGGGGCAGCGGTTTTTCGATGAGGCGGGTCCCTATGCAAGAATCATCCGCGCATTTCAGCACTTTGATACGGACACGCTTGAGTATAGCAACGTGCCTGCTTTTGTCATCGTCGATTCCATCTATCGTATGAACTACGATCTGGCCCAGTATCAACCCAAAATGAAACTTCCAAGATGGATCAGTCAGGCAGATACGCTGGCTGAACTTGCCAGTAAGTTGGGAATTGATACTGACGGCCTTGAGGAAACCGTTAGGAACTTTAACGAGTATGCGAAAGCAGGTAAGGATCCTGAGTGGCACCGGGGTGATTCAGCCTTCGATCAACAGACGGGTGGTGACTCATCTCGTGGTCTTGCTAACTCATGCCTAGGCCCCTTAAGTGAGCCACCCTTTTATGGTGTCGCTATTTGGCCCGGTGTACTTGGCACTAAGGGTGGACTGCGCATCAATGAAAAGGGCCAGGTTGTTAATGTCTGGGATGAGGTGATATCAGGTCTCTATGCGGTGGGTAACTGTAATGGCAGTGTTATGGGGGCTGGCTATCCCGGAGGGGGATCAACGATCGGTTCTGGACTCACCTTCAGTTATATCGCTGCCAATGAGATGCGCGGCAACTAGCCATGACTGTTTTTTGATTGAGCCCTTCCGGCTGAACCTGTTTTCGTGTCGGCGTAAGAGTGCTATCTTCCAATATCAGCCTCGACCTTTTATCAGATCGTTGACTTGGTATTAATCATATTTGTCAGGAGGTTTTAGGTGAGTGATCTGGTCACGATAGACATTAATTCAGCTGGTGTTGCAGACATCAGGCTCAACCGGGTGGACAAGTACAATGCTTTGTCACCAGAGATGTTTGATGCCATAACCGAAGCTGGTGAAGCATTGCTGGATAACACATCTGTCCGTGCCGTGGTTTTGTCGGGCAATGGTCGAGGATTTTGTGCTGGTTTGGACTTTTCCGGATTCCTTGGCATGGCAGGCGATAGTGATGGCACGCCCATAACGGCGAGGCGTGAATCTACTGGCAGGACGCCGGGTAACCCGGTTCAACAGCCCGGCATGGTGTGGAAAAAGGTGCCGGTACCTGTCGTAGCCGCAATACACGGTGTTGCCTATGGCGGCGGTTTTCAGGTTGCCATGGGAGCAGATATCCGTATTGCTGCACCTGACGCCAGACTATCAGTGATGGAAATAAAGTGGGGACTGATACCCGATTGCAGCATTACGCAGACATTGCGGGATCTCGTGCGTATCGATATTGCAAAAGAACTGACCTTCACGGGTCGCATTATCAGCGGTGAGGAAGCCGCAGATCTGGGTGTGGTGACTCAGGTAAGTGAATCGCCCCTTGAAACAGCGCTGGAGATGGCTGATACCATAGCCAGCAAATCTCCCAGTGCGATTCGTCTTGGCAAACAGCTATTTCATGAGACATGGCACGGTAGTGAAGATGAAGGGCTGAAGCTCGAAGAGAGTCTACAAATGCAACTCATCGGCAAGGCAAATCAGATTGAGGCGGTGCAATCGAACTTCGAAGATCGCGCACCAGAGTACGTCGACCCTGATTGACTTGATCTAACCGATCAATTTTCGAAGGCTGCAGGTGGTCCCTTTATCAACATGTATTGGTATGCTTGTGCAGGTCTATTTTGAAGACATTAGTGATGAGCTGGCCATTCCGAAATTTTCATCCGTCTAGGTAACCCAGCGAAATCGCCAGCGAAAACTGACTGCCATAGTAAAGTGGTAAGCCCAGTAGGGGGTTAACGAAGGACCGGGTTACAAACTGTTCCCGGACAACAAAAATATCAGAAACGAAAAAGCCGATGGCACCGCCAAGCAGCAGCAGCCGGCCGGTTGGTATCAGTTGTTCATTGAATGCCACCGTGAAAGCCGCGAGCACCATCACTGAAATAACGATCATGTAGGACAGAACGGGCACTCTCATTCCTTCAATATGGCGCCATAGCCAGGTAAGGACTGCAGCACTTACCAGTAGTATTCCCGCTGCGGCAATGCCATGGGACAGGTTTGGTGAGGCGATTTGATAGAAAGCCACAATATATAAAAGGTGGCCAGTAAGAAATGAAATTAGGCCAGCCATGAACGTCTTTTTTTTGTCGGGGATAAGGCATACATCGCCGGTAAAACACAGAAGTAGACCAGAAACCATAAACAGGTGAAATTCTGTCCATATGGTTGTTTGCATAAGCGCGACGAGAATGAACATCAATGACAGGGTTGGCTTCGTGCACCATTCGCCTATTCTCGAGTCGTTGTAATTAGCAACCAGCAGCGCAAGCAGCAGTAGAATGGATATTGAATAGATGCCAATAAGGATCATGTCTACCCGACTTCTGGAAGTAGAACAAATTATAACTGTTTATTGGCTCACTGGATCCCGGTGGCTCTAATCTGTCCTTTTTTTGCTGCCTGTCTATATTCACAGGTGATACACCGTCGCATTCCTTCACGCATGCTATTGTTCTCGGCCTGGAGCTTTTTCCGTTCAGCTTGCAGCTGTTCGATTTCTTTGCGCTGTACTGAAAGAAGCTTTCCCTGTGAGAAGAAATCACGAAACCTGATCATGGCGAACCGGTCAGGGTTTCCAGCTCATACGAATTGTGCAGGAGGTCTCTGGCAGATGTGGTTCAAAATCCATGTGGAGTCCACCCCCCTCTCCGTTGAACATTGCCTCAAATGGGCCCTTGCATACCATTTGGCATCCTTC
>PBRQ01000016.1 GCA_002725995.1 Gammaproteobacteria bacterium | reverse complement strand
CATGCGGTCAGTATTTTATGGGGTACTCTTAACCGTATTTGTTGCGTGTGCGGGATCCGTGCAAGCCGCAAACGATTTGGATCGAAAGGCGAGGACTGGAGTTGTTCGCGAGGAAGTAAAGGTCGGCGCTCGCCAACGTTCGGACGTTCAGCCAGCGGCGCGGGGGGTAACAGGCGGCGACGAGGGTGTCGCCAACGGCTGCTCCAATGCTAGAGGAGCCTGTGTATCATCAGTTATTGCAGGTCGTGAAATAGTTTCATCATCGGTGCGTCATGCGCTCGTATCAGTGTTGAGGGTTCGTTTAGAAACTGGCAGCTTAGGGGATTTCAGGTTTGAGCCTAACAAGATGGCTATGGAGCAATTTGTTAATGGTCCCGGCAGAATATACGGTCCTGTATTTGACAGTTTGATGAATACTCGGCTCCCAGAATTTCCCGATCTCCGTCATATTCACCAACTTCAGTCTATGATGCCGCCCATAGATCAGAATCAGATGGATCAGTCGATAGCTAAGGATATTGCTTCCTTGCAGGCCCAGTATGGAATTGAGGCGATGCTGATGGCAATGGCAGATATTAAAGATATGGCCATAGGCTCTGGCGGGGGAATTTTGCCTGCGCTGGCCGCAGGTCTAGGAGCAGTCACAGCTGATGCGTGGCTAGCTGCCACCGTATCGGTAGGCTTGGCTGTTGCGGGCTATTTCGCAACCCAGCCCGGAGACTATGACGACGGAGGTGATTTAGACGGGGACGGCATACCGAATAACAGGGATAGAGACAAGGACGGAGATGGTAAATTTTCGCCAGCTTTAGAAGGAGAGGAAGAAGATGAAGACGATTGGGATTCAAGCAAAATAATAGCTGAAACAGAGGGTCGCATGATGCTAACAACACTTACCGCTCCCTACCAAATGATGCAGTCAATGCAACAGGTTTTTTCAATGTATGGGAATATGTTCTATCAGGTACGATATTAGCGATAACGATAATATTTTGAAGAGTGAAAAGAAGTGAATAGATTATTTCGGCCTGAGCGTTATAACGGATTTAAAGGTACGTTTGCCTTGATGTATCCTGAGATTAGCAGGATAGACTGGAGCAACAATGAGCAGAAAAGTGTCTCTTAGCAAACAGGGCTAGGTGGTACCGTATGGGCTGACGTCACACACACCTAAACTACCTGTCCAGTTTTCTGGGATTCACTTCATCATATCCAATGCTTAAGCAGGAGAGAAAGGCGTTTCCCATTCTGCGAACAGACTAAGACAACCCACGCAGAACAGTGGTCGGCGGCGTTCTGACAACTTTCAATGTGGCCAGTGTGCCAACTACGCCGATCAATACGGTGCCAACCGCCGGCCCAAGGACCCACAACTCGGGGTTGACCTCATAGTCCAACTGGAATATTCCTGTTTCAAGCCCATAGACAGTGATCTCTGAGCCAAAGGTCGCAAGTACACCGGCAAAAAAGCCGAGGGCACAGAATTCAATCGCCAGGCTTCCTAAGATCAGTCGCTGACCCGCACCCAGCGTTCTCAAAATGGCGTGTTGCTTAAATCTTTCATCCATACTCGCCTGGACGCTGGCTAGCAGCACCAGCCCGCCAGAGATTAAGATCAAGACGAGGACAAGCTCGATTGCCAGCGTTACCTGGGAAATAATCGTCTGTATCTGCTCTATCATGGCGTCGACTTCTATGACGGTCATGGTCGGATATTGGCTCAACAGGGTATTGAGAAATAGCTTTTCCTTTTTCTCCAGGAAAAAGCTTGTCATGTAGGTGGACGGGAAATCATCGAGTGCACCAGGCGAGAACATAATGTAAAAATTGGGTCGCATGTTGTCCCAGGCAACCGTGCGCACACTAGCAACGACCGCGGGGAGTTCCCTGCCCTGTATCGAAAATATCAGCGCGTCACCAACCTTGAAACCGTTGCTTTGTGCCAGATCCTTTTCAAGAGATACCAGCGCAGGGCCTTCATAATTTTCAGACCACCATTTGCCGGCGATAATCCTGTTGTCGTCCGGAAGATTAGCGGCCCAGGTAAGATTTCGCCCCGAGCTTGCCCTGGGTCCGTCTCCCCCTGATTCACTGTGCCATTTTTTGTCTCGTTCCGTTGAAAGTTGACCGTTAACGGATACAATCCTGCCGCGAATCATCGGGTACAGGGGCTGGGAAGCAACGCCATTGTCCTGAAACAACTGAGCCATGGGGTCAACATCTTCCGGTGAAATATTGATCGCAAAGTGATTCGGTGCATTTTGCGGAACTTGTGCACGCCATTCTTCCACCAGCGCCGTTCTAACCAGATAAAGAATTAGCAATAACATGATGGCCAGTCCAAATATCAGAATCTGCATGGTATTTTCCTGACCTCGCCTCTGCATACCAGCCAGCGCCAGCCGCCAGGCACTACCTGCCTGCATACCAAGTATCCTGCCCGAGCGAAGCAGACCGTAGGCGACTACAGACATCACCAATGCGGCGGCAACGCCGCCGGTAAAAATTAGCAGGGTCAGATGGAGATCCTTGCTGTACCACCACATCAGCCCGATCATACCTACGATGGCGAATGAATAGGTCATTCGATCGGCCACCCCCGCCTTTCCAAGGTCTCGCCGGATGACCCTGACGGGAACTATTGCCCGTAATTTCAGTAGTGGGGGCAGAGCAAAGGAGAGTAGACATATGAACCCGGTTACCAGCCCCAGGCCGACCGGGCGTAGCCCGGGATTCGGCAATTCTATCGGGATAAGTGGCTCAAGAATCTGTACCGCACCCATCTGCACGATGAACCCTATGCAGCTGCCAACAATCGTTGCGAGGGTTCCTAAAACCAGGAACATGACGATAAAGGTCGTATCAATACCATTGGGCGTCGCACCAAGCGTTTTCAGGATTGCGACATGATCATAGTGGCGCGATGAGTATCTCTGTGCAGCAAGTGCAATGGCGACGCCAGCAAGAATCACACCCAGCAAACCTCCAAGGAGCAGAAACCGCTCCGCCCTGTCCAGCGCATCACCTATACCGGCAGCACCTTCCTTCACACCAAACATCCTGGCTTCCACCCCAAGCCTGGGTTTGGCCCAGGCCTCGAGTTCATCCAGCGCTGCAACATCCCCGGCGAACAGGTAACGATAGGTTAACCTGCTACCTGGCTGGACTACTTCGGTAGCTGGCACATCTGCCATATTCATGAGCACACGCGGCCCTGCACTGTTGAAACCGCTGCCACGATCCGGCTCCTTAACCAGCACATTGCCTACTGGAAAGCTAGCTACGCCGATGTCGAGAATATCCCCTTTGCCTACGCCAAGGGACGGCAGCAATCTGCTTTCGAGCCAAACTTCGCCTTTTTGTGGCCCGAACTCAACGGGCGCCCCTCGAACAAATGGAGCATCAGAAACGATGAGCCGACCACGCAGCGGGTAGTTATCATCGACTGCTTTAACCGAGGCAAACTGCGCACGATCGTCAGAGAATACCATCGACATGAAACTGAGGGTCAGTGCCTGTTGCAGGCCGAGCTCATCTGCCCGCGCCAGGATGTCATTGCTGATGGGGTCTGAACCTGTAATTACTCTGTCTGCTGCCAGAAAAGTTGCGGATTCCTTGAGCAAAGCCTGCTGCAATCGGTCAACAAACAATGTGATCGTCGTTACCGTCCCTACCGCAATAATCAGGGAGGTCAGGAGCAGCGTCAGTTCACCGGCACGCCAGTCTCTCCACAGGAGCTTCAATGCGAGGGAAAAGTGCATATCAGACGCTGGCTACTTCTTCTTTTTTCAGTTCACCAGAATCAATCTGCACAGATCGCGTACAGCGGTCAGCCAGCCTGGAATCATGGGTAACCAGCACCAGAGTGGTGCCAAATTCTTCATTCAGCTCGAAAATGAGATCAATGACGTGTGCGCCGGTTGCTGTGTCGAGATTACCCGTTGGTTCATCGGCAAATAACACTTCGACCGTAGATGCAAATGCGCGCGCAATAGCGACTCTTTGCTGCTCACCTCCGGACAACTGATTGGGGTAGTGATTGAAGCGATGTTCCAATCCAACTCGCCGCAAGACTTCACTGGCTTTTTCCTGAGCCCTCGGGTCACCCTTCAGTTCTGAAGGCAACATGACATTTTCAATGGCCGTAAGGCTGCTCAAAAGCTGAAAAGTCTGAAAAACAAAGCCAACCATCTGACCTCTCACTCTCGCTCGCTGCTCTTCATCCAGGGCGGTTAATTCATGCTTGCCCAGGAAAATATCACCGCGCGTGGGGACGTCCAGTCCGGCTAAAAGGCTTAGAAGGGTCGTTTTACCCGAACCCGACGCGCCAACTATCGCTACGGATTCAGATTTCTTGATTTCCAGGTCAATCCCTTTCAATATAGTAAGTTGCCCCTCAGAAGTACCTACAGTTTTTCCAAGGCCGACAGTCTTAATCATGGTTTCCAATCTTTATACAACCCTTACATCTCTAATATTCTTAGCACTAATATTCATAGCCACACTTCTATTTTCCGATCGTGGCTACGCCGACCCTTCGCCTACCGCACCTGATACGGGCACAGTACTGGTTTTTGGTGACAGTGTCAGCGCTGCCTATGGGATGGAGCAGGAACAGGGCTGGGTTTATCTATTGACCAAGCGTCTTGCTGCCAAAGAGCTGGACTATCAGGTTATCAATGCCAGTGTCAGCGGTGAAACCACTGGTGGTGGCGTAGTTAGGTTACCTAAAACACTGCAAATTCACCAACCCAACCTCGTCGTACTCGAACTTGGCGGCAATGATGGACTTCGCGGCTACCCTATCGACAAGATTCGTCAGAACCTTTCTGTCATGGTTGACTCAATACTTACCTCCGGTGCAGATGTTCTTCTGGTGGGCATGGTGCTACCGCCTAATTATGGGCGACGCTATACCAAAGCCTTTGAGGACCTGTTCGCTCAGGTGGCCACACAGTTCGATATCCCATTTCTGCCATTTCTGCTCGAGGGTGTTGCCACAAGCGAATCACTCCTGCAGCGGGACGGCATCCATCCAACCCCTGAAGCCCAGGCGATGTTATTGGATGACCTGTGGCCCTTGCTGGAAGCTGAACTGACACCGAAAGGCTCAGGACAGCAGTAATTTTTCGCGTTCCTTCCAGTCCGGCATGACCGAAGACAGCAATTGATAAAACGATTTGCTGTGGGAAAAATGACGTAAATGGCATAGCTCGTGCGTAATAACGAAGTCAATTGCAGCAGTGGGCACCTGCATCAGCATCGAATTCAGGCAAATTTCTCCATTTCGTGAACAGCTACCCCACTGGGCTTTCATCCTGCGACAATTCACCTTTTTGAAGGGTATCGATTCATCAAATTTCTGCAAACAGCTCTCGACCCTAAGAGGAAAGAAACGCTCTGCCTGAGTCCGGTACCAATTGTTCAGGTGTCGTTCTACCAATGGCTCTCTTTCAGGTTTGGAACAACGCAAAACAATAGCGCCCTGGGTCTGCATTACAAGGTTTGGTCTTCCTGCAACGAGTCTCAGTGGAAAGTCAGAACCGAGGTAACGATGAACAGACCCATCTTGGAAGCGAGTTTTTTCCCGACGGGGCATATTAGCCAGTTCATTTCGAACCTTGGCGACCCAATTCAGTTTTGATTCGAGAAAAGCATTAATCTCGGCCCACGGACACTTCATTGGAACGCGCAGTTCAACTAGTTCGTCAGGTGAAACATGCAAAGCCATTGTCTTGCGTCGGCTTCGCCGAATTAGTACTTCGATTTCCTCGTCAGAAAGAGACACCTGACGCACATAATAGGAGTCAGCACCCAATTCGGAAATTTTCCGGGTTAAGGCGTCAATCACTGGGCGTCAGCACTTCCACCCTTGCATGGCGGGGACATGGGCTCACCACCCTGCTTTTCCTGCCATTCACTCGCCGTGTACGTATGCAATGCCAGAGCATGAATCTGGTTCTCCAACTCTTCTGCCAGAACTCGATTCACGCGCTTGTGTCTTTGCAAAAGTCGCTCACCCTCAAAATCATCCGATACAAGCACGACTTTGAAATGTGACTCCGACCCATCGGGGACATTGTGATTCCCGCTCTCATTGACAACCTGCAGGTGCCTCGGGTTGAAATCTATAGTCAATTTGCTTTCAATTAGATCCTTAACGCTCATACCAGCCCACCCTTCATCTATCTTATCCTTTCGAATCAAGTGTAAAAACGCCATCCCAGTCATCAGCCGGCGGCTCTGACATAAAACTCCTGCAGCGCTCCACGTAGGTCAGGGCGGGTCCATCGTCTGCTGCGATTTCGAGGCAGGTTTCGAAACCAGCAAGGGCATCCTTGTAATTACGATCCTTATACAAGCCAAGTGATGATTCGAACTTGCTCACCAGGTCAGCAATATTTCCAGCAGTCTGATTCTTGCGTTCAAGCAGTTGATATACCTTCACCGGCTCAGATTTTCCGACCACCCTGATAGTGTCCAGTTCTCTCACATCAATGTCAGACTGACAAGCGCCATAGGTAGCTTCCGAAATCATAGTGCCTGAGGTATACGCCTTGTTTGCACCCTCCAGGCGGGCTGCAAGATTTACCGTGTCCCCCATAATAGTGTAGTTCATCCGCTGCGCTGATCCCATATTACCCACTACCATCGGGCCTGAATTCAACCCCATACGAACTAAAATGCTGGGCCGACCCTCGGCTACCCATTTGTCACGAAGTGGTATCAGCGCCTTGCTCATATCAATACTGGCAAAGCAGGCCAGTTTTGCATGATCCATCTGTATTGTCGGTGCACCCCAGAAGGCGATAATTGCATCACCTTCGAACTTATCTACGGTCCCTTCCAGCCCGATGATAATGTTACACATTTCCGTCAGGTAGTCGTTCAGGACATTAACCAGCTGACTGGGCGTTAAGGCTTCTGAAAAAGTTGAAAATTTGGCTATGTCTGAAAAATAGGCAGTCATCTCCCTTTCTTCACCACCCAGCGTCAATTTCGAGGGGTCCTTGACCAGGTCTGAAACAACCTTTGGTGACAGGTACTGGCCAAACGCATCTCGAATCAGTGCTTTCTGGCCCATTTCATTCAGGTAAAACCGAGCATTGACCACGACAAGCGCTATTAGCGATGCCAGCAGTACGTAACTCATGGACAGGATTAGTCCAAAATAAATATAGGCAACCACCCCTACAATTATATATATGGCAAGCACACCCAGGGTCGTAAGGTTTCTTTTCAAAGGCTCCTGCATCGACTGAGTGGCGATGAATACGGCCATTAGTATCAGGACTACCAGAAGTTCCAGCCAAAGTGGCGCCGGCTGCAGCATCCCACCGCGAAGAATCGTCGAAATGGTATCGGCTATGATGTTCACTCCATAGACGTTACCCACAGGGGTTTCAAATTCATCGTGAGCGACCTCGGCAACCTCGCCAATCAATACTATTTTCCCATCAACAAGGTATGCAAGGTCTTCCAGCTCTTCTTCATCTGACGCAAACAGTATGTCCGATGCAGAAATTCCAACAACGTCATGAAGTCGCGCCGTTCCATCTGGGCCAGATGGCAACAGTGGATAGTCAATGTAGATCTCATTGAATTGATCCAGGTCAACGACAATATCATCACCAATCTCTAAGGCGCCGTCGGCTATTTTTGGTTCTCCACCAAGGAGCATTGATACCGCCTTGACTGCAAACGGCCACATGTCTTCATTGTTAGCGACCTCAGAATAGACGTGCAGTCGAACGATACTCTCTGATATCGCACTGTTGGCGCTGATATTGGAGTATCCTGGCTCAGTGAGCTCGGCAAATTTTTGGATCGCCGTATTGACGCCAACAAATTCTTCACCCCGAAACTCGGCCTGGGAAACGAGAAGCACATTACCAGCCTCCTTAAGCGCATCCGCAAGGGTCGGGTCTTCACCATAGGCGCTGTTGAAGTCAAGCAACATGTCAACGCCAATTACCGCAGCACCCATACTTTTTAAGCGAACAATAATAGTGGACAGATCTACTCGACGAAGTGGGAACTTATCGTAATCTTTATAAAAGTCTTCATCCGTATAAACAATGACGACGTCCTCGGAGGGACTCGTCAGGTCTGAGTCGCCATAATGGGTTCGCAGTATCTGCCGGTAGGACAGGGTTTCATCTTCGACAAGAGAAAACGCCTCCAGATACTCAAAAATAATGGCAAGAAAAAAGACAAAAACGATGACCGCAACACCTCTACCATTCGTATTGCTACCCATGATTATTCTCTATTGTTATTGCTGTATTCAAAATACATCAGAATGTAGCTGGCCGCTGACCAGCCACAAACAGAAAAGCCCGCAAGCATCTTATAAGATACTTGCGGGCTTTTACAGCCTGTGTCGAGCTCCCTGCGTAAATCCCTAAAAGGGATTCGCCCCGCTAGCTAGTAGTCTTCTTCCAGAGCAGCATTGTAAAGTCTCGCTTCGCTTTGCTTCAGGTTGGTTAGCTTCAGATCATTATATGATTGAATCAGCAATGGTCGCATATCATTATCGTCGGGATTTTCACCAAAATAGTCTCTATATGCATCCATCGCTGCAACATACATACCCTTTTCTTCCAGGTAGTTAGTCTGCATAAAGACATCATCACTCAAGGTATCAAGTGCAGCGACCATTTCTTTCTCATCTTTCCTGGACACCCATACAAACTTACTTTCCTTGCGTGGGATATATACGGTGCCATCCCTATCCAGAACTTCAACCCGATAGCTGTGCTCACCAGGCTTGACTCCACTAACTGAGTATCGAATCATTTCAGAAGTGGATTGAGCCGATACCTCCGTTGCATTGCCATCAATTATCAGCCTGTAAGAAAACTCAGGACACGCGTTTCTCCAGACCAGATCTGGGTGAGCCGTGGACAAACTTACGTTCCTGATCGTGCGAACTTTGTTGTCACAAACCTTATCATCACTAGAAGTAAGACTTCGCCTCACGGTAGTGTATCGCTGAGCCTTTGCAAACTTGTTCATCAGGCTTTGGAAGACGCTAACGGACTCCGACTGGGGTTCAGTCAAATTGCCCGCTACCAGCAATATGCCGTCAACCGTCACTTCTATTTCACTGTTTGAGCCCAGCTCCTGTGATTCACCGGTCTGTTGATTGATCAACTTTCCAGAACCATCCGCCCCCGTTTTGATTTTGTAGCCAGGGAAAAGATACTTGGTTCTACGAACCGGATTCCAGCGCTTGTCATTTCGCGTATATTCCACTTGACCCTCGATATGTACCAGCTTCGCTACTGGGGGTTCCCTGGCAATGGTTGTTTGACTCAAACCTAGCAACAGAGACGCAATGGTCACTGCAATGCCAATAGTTTTTAGTTTCATAAGAATTTCTCCTTGAATAATTTTTCGCTCTTCTCTACCTAAAGCTGGTCTACCTATAACTGAGCCCTATACTACTCGTATTTTTAAAGAGATATCCTAGTACAGCAACTCGTATTAAACACTGCCATATATCGGCAGGTCAGTCCTTTCCGTCTGCTTGTCACAGGCTGCCATTGTAGACAATCTTGTCATCTATTAATGCACATTGGGTCACACTGTAAACGTTAATCCGGTCACATATTCGGCATTTAGCCGGCAAATCTTCCACTAGCAGCTGTAACCTTCATTCCTACTGCCTCAGGGAAATTCCCAGGGCGTATATCTAAATGCAATACTCCATTTCAATTCCACCAACTTCGATAATATCACCGGGTTCAAGCTTCCTTGACTTAAAACCTGTGGGCTCTCCATTAGTACGTATTCAGTGCCTGGATGGAAAAGGGCCACCCCTCTTTCACCATCGTAATATCCAGGTGAATTCTAAGGCGTGCCAGGTTATCGATAATGGCACTGGTCGGCTCGTCCTCTCCGTAGGAACTCTTGAAACCCATGAGAAAGTCGAGGCCAACAACCCTTGCCCCAAAACCCGAAAAAATATGCGCAATCTTACCCAGGTCCGTACGCCGGAATGGAAAACTCCCATATTCTTCGTAAAGAGCCCCATCCAGCGCGACGATCATAGTCTCATCCCGCAAACGCGTAAATTTCTTGTCGCCGAGGGAGATTCAAAGAATATGGCGAAAGGCAATTGTCTGGTCCTCAACAAAAGAGAAGACTTCAAATCTTTCTGCGGGTATCGTAAACAGAAAAATGACGAGTGTCAGAGCCACATCCCAGCGCTTCAATGGATTCTTCACAAGGCTGCCCAACCACCCCTGATCTTTGTTATTCGACACTCCTAGAACGGAGTCTCTTTATCGTAACCGGATATTGCTCTATCAAAGTAGACTTGTCTAATTCCAGTATATAGCGCCACCAGAGCAAACTTCCCGGTTAAACATGGTATCTTCTCCGCCAATCCCTGTATGAATCCATAAACTTATTAGACACCGCGATAACACTGCGACAACATTTGACTCAAATTCTCTACCAACAAAAAAGATTTCCACCCGGCGGAGCCCAATCAACGCCCCGGTTCACAGGCTTCAAGGATTCAAATTCATGTCCCCTGCGCCCATGCCATGCCAGATAAGAAATCCAAATACCTAGGGATCCTGGTCAATCCCATGTCCGGTCGAGACGTAAGACGGATAGCAGCTAGAGCCAGCACCAGTGGCCACCACGAAAAACAGCAACAGGTAACAAGGCTGGTTCTGGGGGCCTTCTCCCAGGGAGTAGAGCGGGTCTTTTTAGCAAAGGAACCCTACAGAATCAGCTCCCGTGCCATTGAGAACCTTCAACAACGGGACAGGGTAAGTTTGCTCGACATGCCCTTAACTCATACGGCTGCTGATACCAGGGTTGCTGCAGAAATAATGTGGCAGGCAGGGTGCAGGGTATTCATCGTTCTGGGAGGTGACGGTACAAATCGCATAGTTGCCCAAAACTTCCCTGAAGCTATCATCCTGCCGCTATCGACCGGAACCAATAATGTGTTCCCAACCTTTGTCGAGGCCTCCATCGCTGGTGCTGCAGCGGGGCTCATTGCGAGCGGCAAAATGAATCATGAAGATCATTGCAGGCGATGCAAACAGATCCACATCGACTGGAACGGAATCACCGATACAGCCCTGATTGACGCAGTGTTACTGGGCAACGACTTGCTGGGAAGCCTGCTACCCTTTGAGGCTCACAATATCATTTCCCTTCTACTCGCCCGGGCGGAACCTGCCTCAATAGGAATGTCTCCTATCGGCGGCTTTCTACTTCCCTGCTATGGTACCGACGATTTCGCTGTATTCGCTCAATGCGGTGATGAAGGAAGAGCCATCACGGTCCCTATTTCTCCGGGGCTCTATAATGATATCAATGTCAGTAAGATTGAAAAGGTAGCGCTCGAAACACCTGTTACCGTGAAAGGGCCTGGGATACTCGCTTTTGACGGTGACCGGAGCCTAGAACTGGCAGCTGGAGAAACGGCTAATCTAGAAGTGAGACGAGATGGTCCGTGGATAATCAATGCGGCGGCTCTGATGGACTCTGCAGCTAGCAGCGGTATATTTGCCCCCGGTGAAACATGAAAATGGCGAAGATCTGCCGGGTTCTCGTTTTAGCCGTATTAATGCTAGTATCGTCTGGTCTCAAAAGTGATGTTGAACAGTTATCGTGAGAAATACTGCACTTATTCTGCTATTGCTATCTATACCGTTAGCCCTGATCGCAGAAGATCAGGTTGTTTCAGAATCAGCCATGAAGACGCTGGCATGGCCTGACGGTACCAAGTATGTAGGCGGAGTTGAGGATGGAAAACGCACTGGCAGAGGGGCAATCTTCTGGCAGGACGGCACTCGCTTCGTTGGTGAGTTCAGAAACGATATGCGTAACGGACCGGGGACCATGATCCTCCCTGAGGGAACGGTTTACACAGGCTATTTCAAAGACGATGAACTGGTCAATTCGCCAGCGGCAAGCACTATTGCGGTTGCAGAACCAGAAGCAGTTACAGAGCCAGAAGCAGTAGCGGTAGCAGAAACAGAAGACAGCTCAACAGAAACTCAGGCCGTCGATGACACGGACCCAACTCATTCGCCAGTAGTTGTAGCTCACGACAGTCAACCCGCAGCAATCAAGATCCCCGTGGAAAAACCGCAGCCTGAACCCATCGAGAAAGCAGCAGAGCCTGAGCCTGCATCGCCTGAACCAGAGGAATCTATGACCGCGGATATCGGGGAAGCCAACCTGGTCGACGTATTTTTTAAACAAAAATATCAGTCGAATCTCTACCGTGATGTAACTAACAAGATTCTGCGCCTGCAAGAAGAAGAGAATGCGTGGAAGATTGTTCTTGAAAAAAGCAAATAATTAATCCAGGGGACTAGCAATGAGCGAATCGGCAACTTCCGTTCCCGCTGCAACTATTCTAATGCTGCGAGATCATCCAACAAACGGTCTCGAGGTATTCACGGTGATACGCCATCATCAGATCGACTTCGCCTCAGGCGCCCTGGTTTTCCCAGGCGGCCGCGTTGATGCGGGCGATGCAGAAGTGCGGGATCACTGCGAAGGTGCTGTCAAGATGGATGGTGCAGCCTGTGCTTTCATGGCAGGGGCTATTCGGGAAGCCTTTGAAGAATGCGGCATACTGCTTGCCAGAACCGCCGGGGAGTCAGACCTTATATCTGGAGAGAGGCTGGCTACACTCGAACCCTACCGTGACTCCCTTCACGAGGGAAAAATCTCGCTACTGGAGTTTCTGCAGAAGGAAAAGCTGACGCTCGCCTTCGATCACCTGCAGCACTTTGCTCACTGGATTACACCAGAGATGATGCCCAAACGATTCGATACACATTTCTATCTCGCCGTTGCACCCGAGGACCACATTGCAGTTCATGATGGGCATGAGTCCGTCGATTCGATCTGGATCTCGCCGCAGGATGCGATCGAGGGTGCCGATACTGGTAAATACACCATCATCTTTCCCACTAGGCTGAATATCGAAATGCTGGGTGAAAGCACTTCAGTTGAAAACGCTATCGAGATGGCAAAGGCCAGAACCATAATACCTGTGCTGCCACAACTGGAGTCACGAGAAGATGGTGAATACCTGTGCATCCCCGTCGAAGCGGGTTACAGAGTGATCGAATTCAGGATGGAAGACATTATAAAACCCTAGCCAGATAACCCGCAGGGCTGTCTACAAAAACCGCTCAGGGCTGTCTACAACACAAGCTCAAGGCTGTTTACAGAAAACTGCTCAGGGCTGTTCACCCCTAACCTTAACTCGAGGCAGTTTTTAGACTGGCTTCTTCCTGGTCAACTCCCTGAGTCCCCGTCACGGGCTGCATGGGGACATTGGGGTACTTGACCCCGGCCATCTTCTGAACCACGCGCATAACCTGGCAACTGTAGCCAAATTCATTGTCGTACCAGATATACAAAATCACATGTTTACCCTGGACAATGGTCGCATGGGAATCGACGATTCCAGCATGACGATCGCCAATGAAGTCTGTGGACACGACCTCCTTTGAGATGGTGTATCCGATCTGCCTCTGCATCGCCGAATTCAGCGATACGTCTCGCAGGTATTCGTTTACTTCTGCGACGCTTGTTTCGCTTTCCAGCGAGAGGTTAAGAATTGCCATGGATACATTGGGCACAGGAACACGAATGGAGTTCCCTGTTAGCTTTCCCTCCAACTCTGGTAATAACTTACCAACAGAGGCGGTAGCATTTGATTCGGTGAGCACCATATTAAGTGGTGCGCTGCGACCACGTCGATCCTTGGAGTGGGTGTTGTCGTGCAGGTTCTGATCATCAGTATATGCATGAACGGTTTCCATATGCCCATGGACAATTCCGAACCGGTCGTTGACCGCTTTCAAGACCGGCACAATGGCATTGGTGGTACAGGATGCTGCACCGATGAGCTTGTCCGAATCCAGTATCTGGTCTGAATTTACACCGGAAACAATATTCTTCACCTCACCCTTCCCGGAAGTGGTAAGCAGTACCTTTGCTACCCCCTTCGCCTTCAGGTGTTTCCCCAAACCCTCGGCATCTCTCCAGGCACCGGTACTATCAATAATCAGCGCCTTGTCTATACCGTAGCTGTTGTAGTCGATGGTAGAAGGGTCGGATGCATATATAAAACGGATTACATTGCCATTACAGACGAGGACATGATTTTCCGCATCCACACGGATGGTGCCATTGAAGGTACCGTGGATTGAGTCACGGCGCAACAGGCTTGCTCGTTTCGCCAGGTCCTTGGCTGGGTCCTTCGGTGGACGCAGGACAACGGCCTTCGGCAGGAGATTATGTCCGCCACCGGTCTTTTCTACCAAAAGCCTCATCACCAGCCGGCCGATGCGGCCAAATCCATACACAACCACATCCATGGGCTCGTGGGTTATCGTATTCGGATTATGCAGAATTTCCTGACATTCTCTTTTGATATAGTCACCGAGGGAAAGACCCTCATCATCGTCCATAAAGGCTGAGGTCAATTTGCCGACATCAACATGTGCGGGTCCCAGATCCAGATTGCACAATATCTTCAGGATTGGGTGGGTTTCAAACTCAGACATTTCGTTGTGCTCGATCTGTCGAACAGCCCGATGTGCCTTCATTAAGTCAATCACAGAAAGATTAAAAAGCGGAACGCCATAAATATATGGTGCCACATTGCGGCGATACAGACCCCCAATCATCGGAATCATCGCTTCAGCCAATGCTTCGCGTTCCTTCCAGTCTGCAAATACGCCATCAAGACCTGGTCGTGCCACGTAGGACTCCTTTAACCGTTATCGATTACAACAATATTGAGTGAAAATCCGGACAAGCTCTTGTGGACTTTTCTCTGGATCCACAGGGTAACGTGAATGCGCGTATTATCAGGATTTGCTACCTGCTTGGCAATACTCATCATGCTCTAACGCTCGGAATTCAGGTGCAACTCGCGTCTGTCCTGATCTATTCGAAAATCATAGTGACGAAGAAAATTCATTCCCAGCAGGCCGTCAATATCCCCGGACATTGAAAGCGTCAAAGCGCCCACTGACAGGGGCCCCATCGCCGCCCCTCCCAGGGCAAGCTGCTGGATCGAGATTACAGGTGCGGCCACGACACCATTGGCTGTTGAGAATAGCTCCTGCCGCTGCCCATTGAGGTTATACCCAAGTGCCACCAGGATGCCTTCATCCAAAACCGTCATAGCTGCACCGGTATCTATCAAGAGGTTGATCGGACTACCCTCATCAATCAGTGCCTCGACGACAAACTGGTTGCCGTTGGTCCACAGTGGCAGTACTTCCAGACTTTCAAATGATTCGTCAACATCGGTCTGGGCAATCAAACCCCTTGCCTTCTCGCCATACTGCGGGTGATTCTCTATTTGTGACAAGGGTGCAAGAGCCGCCTCATAATTCCCCAGGCTAATCCTCAGCATCCCTAGTTTCAGGAGATAGTGGGCCTGCTCCGGCATGGCAAGCGTGATACGTTCATAAAATTCATCCAGTCGCTCGTAGTTCTCAACCGCCACCAGGTTTTTCTGGTAGCTGACTGATAGCTCACGTAAGTTGGTATTTAGAATTTTCTCTTGGTCCTCTGAAACTGCCAGCAGGTTAGCCCTCTCTATTAGCCCTATGGCCTGCTCAAAATTCTTGTTCTTCTTTTCCATCAGAGCAAGCTGGACGAGACCAGCAAAGAACTCACCGTGGGTTTCCATATAGCGTCGCAGCAAGGTTCGGGCTCTGTCCGAGGTTGCGTTGTTTGTGAGCGCCAAAATAAGCCCGTCTTCGCCTTGACTCAGGGTAACTACCTGTTCCAGATTTCCTGCTGCATAGAGTACGCGGAGGTCGCGCGGCCGATTCAGCTCCACGGTTTTCAGCTTTGGCGGAACGGCAATATCAACGGTGGCCTTATCAACATCGTGAATCATCCAGCCAGTAGCGAGACCAGCGGCAAAAATCGCGATAGCGGAAAATAGACGGATGATGGTATTCCCCATATAGGCTTCCTCCGTGAATACTAACTCACGTGGCTAGAAAGTGCCGGATCCTGTCACGCAATGCCAGCACTTGTGAATCACACCCGGCCTGACTGGACCACAACCATGTAAATAGTCTGAAAATGAATGACTCGGACCCCACTTTTCCAGTAACCTTTCGTCCCTTTAATTTTTCACCCAGTAACCTATGACGGCGTTCTCCATCTCACCCAATATGCTTCCCGCCGGACAGGGTGATCGTCGTCGCTGGAACAACCTGCCTGGATC
This sequence comes from Gammaproteobacteria bacterium, assembly GCA_002725995.1. Taxonomy (GTDB): domain Bacteria; phylum Pseudomonadota; class Gammaproteobacteria; order Pseudomonadales; family Azotimanducaceae. The sequence goes on along the minus strand of PBRQ01000016.1, from coordinate 42,495 downwards.
TGCCTCGTCACTCGCGATCGCCGAGTCATTGCAGGTAAGTCCCAGGATGTGCCTTGTTGTTACCGAGGACACGCTGACCGCGGAAAAAATGCAAAATGAGCTGCAATTTTTCCTCAGAGACACCATTCCAATTTATGGTTTCCCGGATTGGGAGACGCTCGTCTATGACGGCTTTTCTCCCCACCAGGACATTATCTCAGACCGACTTGCGGTACTGAACACCCTGCCCAATGTCACCCGTGGAGCCGTGGTCGTACCTGCCAACACTCTTATGCAGAAGCTGCCCCCCAGGGTTTTCACCCTTGGGAGCAGCCTGCAACTCGATATCGGCCAGCATTTCGATATAGATCAGATGCGCGGCAGACTCCAGGCTAATGCCTACCGCTGCGTTGAAATGGTATCCGGGCACGGTGATTTCGCCGTCCGTGGTTCCATCATGGATATTTTCCCAATGGGCTCTAATCTGCCCTACCGAATCGATCTGTTTGACAATGAAATCGAATCCCTGCGGACATTCGACCCTGAATCACAGATTTCAATTGATCGGGTAGAAAAAGTCAGGTTGTTACCGGCAAGGGAGTTCCCCTTGTCGGATGAGGCAATCAACAGGTTCCAGGACAACTGGCACCAAGCTTTTGAGAGCGATCCGCGCAACTGCCCCCTGTATCAGGATGTTTCCCAGGGGCTGTCACCGGCTGGGATCGAATACTACCTGCCGCTTTTCTATGATCAGCTTGAAAGCATGTTTGACTACCTGCCGCGGGACCTGCTTGTTTTTGCCGGGGACATAGAAGCAACCCTTCGCCTATACTGGGAAACCGCAAGCAACCGATATGAAAATCTCCGCCATGATATTCAGAAACCAATCTTGCCCCCAAAGGATATTCTGGAATCACCTGACGAGATATTCGCCAGGCTAAAGGCATACCCGCGCATCGACCTCCGTTCTGACAATACGGAAGTGAAGGCAAAGCAGGACTTTTCATTCAAGGAATTGCCGGACCTTACTGTCAATGAGAGGGGGTCCAGCCCTTTTCTGAAACTCAAGACCTTCCTGAAAGCCGGAAACCGAAAAGTACTAATCGCAACTGAATCGAACGGCCGGCGAGAAGTTGTAGATGAGGCTTTGCGCAAGAATGACCTGCAACCTGAGATTGCCGCGGACTGGCGGCAGTTCCTCTCCCACTCAACCAGCTCCCTGTCCCTCACCGTAGCGCCTCTTGAGCGCGGTTTCTACGATACGGGTCAGGAAATCGTCCTGCTTACTGAACAACAGCTTTTCGGCGAACGGGTCCTGCAGAAAAGGCGCCGTGAGCGCGAGCGGGACAATGCTGCCGATTTAGTCGTTCGCAGTCTTACGGAACTCAGCATTGGCTCCCCGGTAGTTCACATTGATCACGGTGTCGGTCGCTACCTTGGATTGCAGACACTTAGCATTGATGACCAGCAAAACGAGTTTCTTTGTCTCGGCTACCAGGAAGAGGCCAAACTCTACGTACCGGTCGCCTCACTACACCTGATCTCGCGCTATTCCGGGAGCGAAGAAGGACTGGCACCCGTGCATCGACTCGGTGGGGATGTCTGGCAAAAGGCGAAGCGAAAGGCAGCCGAACAAATCCATGATATAGCAGCGGAACTGCTCAACATCTATGCAAGACGAGAGGCCAAAAAGGGATTCGCCTACCCGGAACCAGAAGACTCCTATCAGAAATTTGTCGCCGAGTTCCCCTTTGAGGAAACACCAGATCAGGAAATTGCCATCGAAAACGTGGTTTCAGATATGGTGGCAGAAAAAGCGATGGACCGCCTTATCTGTGGTGATGTGGGCTTCGGTAAAACAGAGGTCGCCATGCGTGCAGCTTTCATCGCGGTCCAATCCGGAAAGCAGGTTGCTGTTTTGGTACCAACCACCCTGCTGGCTCAGCAACACGACATAACTTTCAGGGACCGATTCGCCAGCTGGCCGATCAACATAGATTCAATTTCCAGATTCAAGACCAAGAAAGAGCAAACGGCCGTCATCACCAGACTGGCGTCCGGAAATATCGATATTGTAATCGGTACCCATGCTCTTATTCAGGAGAGGATGCAGTTTAAAAATCTAGGTCTGATGATAATTGACGAAGAGCATCGTTTTGGTGTCCGTCAAAAGGAAAAACTGAAATCACTCCGCGCTGAAGTGGATATCCTAACCATGACGGCAACGCCGATCCCGAGAACATTGAACATGGCAATATCGGGCATGCGGGACCTGACCATCATCGCGACCCCTCCTGCAAAACGGCTTTCCATCAAGACCTTTGTCCGCCAGAGGAACGACGGTATGGTCAGGGAAGCGATCCAACGTGAACTGATGCGTGGAGGGCAGGTGTACTACCTGCATAATGAGGTAAAAACGATCGAACAAATCGCTGATTCAGTTCAGGCTCTCGTACCCGAGGCCCGAATTGCCATCGGCCACGGTCAGATGCGTGAAAGGGAACTTGAACAAGTAATGTCAGATTTTTACCACAAGCATGTACAGATACTCGTATGCACTACCATAATCGAAACAGGTATTGACATTCCAAACGCCAACACCATAGTAATAGACCGGGCTGACAAGTTTGGTCTGGCGCAGATCCACCAGCTACGTGGACGGGTTGGCAGATCACACCACCAGGCCTACGCCTATTTATTGACACCCCACAGAAAAATGATAACTTCAGATGCCCACAAACGACTGGAGGCGATCTCAGAAGCGGAGGATCTTGGTGCTGGGTTCATCCTGGCTACACACGATCTTGAAATTCGTGGTGCGGGAGAACTACTGGGCGATGAGCAGACCGGGAACCTGCAGGTTATTGGTTATACCCTGTACATGGAAATGCTTGATCGGGCCGTCAAGGCGATACAGGATGGGAAAACTCCAAATCTCGACCGCCCGCTGAAAGAAGGGATTGAAATTAATTTGCGCCTGCCGGCTCTCATACCAAATGACTACCTCCCAGACGTGCACACGCGTCTGGTGATGTACAAACGCATCTCGAACGCTGGCAATGACGGCCAGCTGCGGGAACTGCAGGTTGAAATGATAGACAGGTTCGGTTTACTGCCGGAACCCGCCAAAACTTTATTCCGGATTACGCATCTAAAACTTCGTGCAGAGCTTCTGGGCATTAAAAAGATAGATGCGGGCGCCAATGGCGGTAAAATGGAGTTTGATCAGGACACGAGCATCGACGCCGGTGCAATTGTTGACCTGGTGCAATCTGAACCACACCGCTACAAACTAGCGACAGCGAACCAACTGGTATTTGAAGAGAAGATGGACAAACCGGAGACACGATTCACAAAGGTTGAACGCCTGCTGGAAAGGCTCGAAAAGCGCCAGGTGGCGATTGCCAGCTAATGCGTACATGAATCGCCTACTTCCCTATTTGTTGCTGTTGGCGCCCTCACTGGTGCTTGCTGAGGCATCCCAGGTTTCAGGTTATGACAACTGGTACCAGGTAGAAATCATTGTCTTCAAGCAAAAAAAGCAGCCTGCCAGCGATGAGATCTGGCCCCTGGAATCAGCCACATACCCCTTGAGCATGGTCGCCATCTCACCTTCGAGCAATGATGAGATAAAACCCTACTCACTAGGCCAACTGGAAGACCTTCTGGCCGGTGAGGTAATTTTTGATACCGATACAGAGAAACCTGCACCTATTTTCGAGAGATTCTTGTTTGAGGATCGGGGAAGGCGCTCACAGAACCGTCAGCTGCTTGAGTCCGCCGACCAGGTAGAGTCAGTTAGCGGCGATGAGATGTTGGAGCTGGCACCGGAAACGGAAAGCAGTCAGGAAAAAGAAGAAAATGAAATACCCTTACTCGATTTTGCCATGGCAGACGAGCTGTTGAATTCGCCACTACCGCAGGCCTTCCGGGCGTTACCTGAAGATTCACTTTCCCTTGGCACCATTGCCCGCAGCCTCCGCCGCTCATCCGGGTTCGAGCTGATGCTTCACCAGGCCTGGCTGCAACCCATGAGTGGCAAACAGAAGGCGGTGCTGATTCAGGCGGGCAAGCGCTACGATGACCTGTATGAAATTGATGGAACCCTTTCCTTCAGCCGGTCTAGATTTCTACATATGGAGGCAAATCTCTGGTTCACGCAGTTTGAACCAAATTTCGATCAGCAGCAGTTCGTTCTGGTACAACCAGCCAATCTGATTGATGGCGCCGAGAACTATCCTGAGCTCATCGCCATGGAGAAAAACAGGGGCACGCATATCGCTGTTCACTCTCATCCGCTGAGGCATTCCAGGCGAATGCGAAGCTCCGTGCTGCACTACATCGACCATCCCTTCTTTGGGGTGCTAGTCCAGATCGACAACTTCTCCTATTCACCTGAATCGGCTGCTGAATAGACCACTCTGGTTTCACTGCCGACCCACCTGGGAAAGCAGCCCAAAGGCTCGATGGGTTCAATGGAAATTCTGAAGGAATCTCATTTCTCCGCTGACTCACGGCCCTCCGGGCTTCCCTTACTTCCTCACGAGCCCCTCCGGGTCTCACTCGTCATTCGGCGTTTCGTTTTTACGGCTGCGACCTGAGATTCCATCAGGATTTCCTTTTCGTTTAAATGAACGACGTTAAAAGCTGGTCAGAATATCCCGCACCCAGGACATGCCCTCATCCATGGCAGCCTGAATCTCATCGATCTTCACAGCCAGGTCGTTGATACCCGCACCCGCATTAACTGTAACCGATATTCCTGCATAGGGAAGATCGCGCTCCCTGGCAAGCATGCCTTCGGGCATTGCTGTCATACCGACAATATCGCATCCATCGGTTCTCATGCGGCGAATCTCTGCGGCTGTTTCCAGACGAGGCCCCTGGGTACAGCCGTAGACACCCTTGCTACGATACACAATATTTGCATTTTGAGTCTTACATCTCTTCGCAGCTTCAATTAATTGTTGGCGAAGTGTTGCATCGTAAGGGAAAGTAAAATCTATATGATGGATCTCATTGTCAAAGAAGGTTTGAACTCGTCCGTAGGTGTAGTCAATCAGCTGATCGGGGATGACAAGTTCCGGCACACCTAGCGACTCATCAACCGTACCAACGGCGGTGACAGCGATGACTTTTTCGGCACCGGCCGCAAGCAGGCCATCTATATTTGCCCGATAGTTGATTTTATGTGGGGGGAATCTAGGTGGATTACCATGCCTCGGTAAAAACAGAACCGGGCTCGCACCCAGCTTGCCTTCTTCCAGATAGACAGAACCATATTCGGTTTCTACCTGCTTTGTTTCTATTTCCTGCAAACCAGCAAATTCACCAAACCCAGTCCCACCTATTATAGCTAGCACGGAGGTGGCTTGACCGATAGGTCAAACACCGAAGTTGGCCACTGTTTCACTTCTTCGGCCTGCCTCTGGTTTTTTGGCCGGGCTTTTTGCAGGTTCATCGGCACCGGTCAATTTGCCAATGCGTTGCACCATTCCACCCATTGAACCTATAGACATGAGGTGACAGTAAACCCATGCCAGTTCCCCGGAGCGGAAAAACTCTAATGCCTTCTCGTCGGAAAGCGCGAGCAGTTTCTTCTCATCAACCGCCAGCAATCCCGTCAGGGCGAATTGAGCACCGTCTACCATGTCTATCTTCGCATTCAGTGACATCAGCAGATCATTTTCCTGAAGCCGCTTTACGAACAACTCAGTTCGCATGTACTGCTTCTGGTATTCATCGAGGAAGTCGAGTGCCTGTTGCAGTATTGGCGTTGGTTCGTCACCTTCAAATAGCGGCTCCCCATCTTTCTTACTGAACCCGTCAAAACTTTCATCGATGCAAACAACGCGCTGACTGCCATCCTCACCGGTTTCAGCCAGGACAAAAGGGTAGCGGCGCACGAAAGCGGGCACATATTTGGCATCCCAGGAGCCACCCTCCGACACGAACAGGTTCTCCTTATTGCGGAGCCCCAAGAGGGCTACGGGAACAACGCGCTCACCTGACTGGGCAAAGACGATGGGATATTCCTTGGCGGCCTCTGTGAACTCAACGCCAGCAAGGATGACTGAGTTGGTTTTTGCAGCAAACGTGTAGTTGTTCACCATCGGTTGTATCTTGATGTCTTTGTGATCAACCTTGTTCAGCGCAACCGGGTTTTCATAAAACAGTAGGTTAGCCATGGATCCTTTCCTGTCTTCAGTTTATCGACATGTACGAGGCTTAAAGTCTACCTTATCTTAAGGCTTCTGACATGACCCTAAAGTCCGTTCATGCCCTTGCTCTGTACCGTTAGTCATACCAGAAGCCAGCCAGCACAGGTAACGGCTAGTCAGATTCAGGGGAAATATGGATCGTAGAAGTCGGGAACGCAAATTCTGCACCGTGAGATTCAATAATGCCTACTATCTCTAGTAATACCCGCTCCTTGATACCGTGGAACTCGACCCAATTCGTGGTTTTGGTAAAAGTGTAGACAAAAAAGTCTATGCTTGAGTCAGAAAAAGCATTGAAGTTAACGATTAAAGTCCTGTTCTGAGCGATATCCGGGTGATTCTCCAGCATGGTGCGAACATCATTCACTATCGCCTCGACGGTGCTGACATCTTCATAGCGAACGCCTATCGTTTCATAGATGCGCCTGTTCCTCATACGAGATGGGTTTTCCAGGGCAATGGTCGCAAAAACAGAGTTCGGCAGATAGAGGGGGCGCTGATCAAAGGTCCTTATTTCAGTCAATCGCCAACCTATATCGACTACAGTCCCTTCGATTTCCCGGTCCGGGCTTCTGATCCAGTCGCCGACTGCAAATGGCCGATCCAGGTAGATCATCAGACCACCGAAAAAATTAGCCAGCAGGTCTTTTGCGGCAAAGCCTACTGCGATGCCACCCACGCCGCCAAATGCCAGAATACCGGAAACACTCACACCCAGCGTCTGCAACACAGACAAAGCAGCGGTAATCAGCACCGATATGCGCAGCAGCTTCCCTAGGGCGGTGACAGTTGTTACGTCTGATCCCTTGGTGATGAACCGCGTTTCTATCTCACGAATAAAGCGGGTGAGAAACAGTGCAATCAGGCTGACAACGGCAACATAACGAACAGGTTCGATAATCTCAGCCAACCCCGTACTAGTCTTGTTGGCAATAACCTCAGCTGCCCAGGCAATCCCCAACACCCAGATAAGCCATGCAACTGGCCTTCTGGCAGCATGGAACAGGGCGTCATCCCAGACCGTCTTCGTATTCTCAACCCTCTTCAGCACACCGTCGAGAAACTTGCGCACAATGTAATTCAGTATCAAGGTGGTAAAGACGATACTGAATACCAGAATGACCGTCGGGTTGGTAAACCAATCAACTATTGTCATCGCACCGTTGCTTACTTCATCCATTAAAAGTACCTGATCAATTCAATTTTCAAAAAATCCTCATCCTGAAAAAATGCCAGCCTGGTTTCAGGGTTTGCCAGTACTGCAAGGAATCCTGGCAAGTTCTCTTCCAGAGCTCTGCCGTTACTGAATATCGATGCTTCAACTATTATCTTCCAGTTTGCCCCCAGCCGGCTACTGGCTTCAAGTGTGGTAAGAAACTCGTGGGAGTCAATATCGTATAGCCCCACCAATAGCGCAGTAGTATCCGCCACGTTATTAAACGCGTAGCGAAAACCAAGAGCAACATCATTCTCACCTATAACCGGTGCACTCTCACCCCTGTCATCATAAAGATACTCGGCAATAACACCAAGATCCGCCCTGCTCCCAAAGACACCAACAATCGTTTTTTCGAACCCAAATGTTGCAGCGCTGTACCTCTCCTGCTGTCCACCTCTGGATATCGCTTCAAGTTTCCATGCCCAGTCGCCAACAAAGTATTGTGCGTCAATGCCGGTCTGTTCGATAACTTCATACACTGGGACTAAAACGGCATCGACGGGCATGCCCAGTGAATTAGTCACCAATTGCAGATCAAAGCGAGGTTCGCGAGTGGTTCCGGAGAAATGTGACAGCCCAAGCTCTAGCTCGCCAAAGGTCTGTACCCAGCGTATCGCAAAATCAGTGCGCCACTCTTCTGCAGCAGACTCAAAGATAGCAGCACCCTCATCCACCAGGAATGGCAACCTTGGCCTGCCATCAATGCCTGGGAAATTTCGTTCACGAAAACCAGCCAGCAAATAGAAATCGACAACACCGTAGTCTCCAAAGAAGGAGAGGTTGATCATCGGCTGGCCAAGCTTCTCCTCACCATCCGGATTCTCCAGGATGTCTGTCTGATTGATGATATCAACCAGGTGCTGTGATTCTGTTACGCCCCAGAATACCTTGCGGATCCCGGTTCGAATTTCCCAGGAATCAGCAACGTGAACCCAGGTAAGTTCCCTGATATCCAGGTGGGATCTTTCACTATCCTGTTCATCCCAACGTGCAAATGGAACAAAGGCAAAAATGTCATCGCCATCATTCCAGGTTTTGTAATACTCGCTTTGAATGCTTATGGAAGCGTAATTTTTGCCGAGTTCATTGATGCCTGGTTTATCGAAGGTGCGGAGCTCGCCGGCAAAATCAGTTCGCCACCGTCCCTTATTCTCGCTGGAAGGCTGGATTTCACTCAAAAAAAAAGGGCTGGGTTCCTTTCTCAGTTTCGCCGCATTGTAGGAATCCGTTGCCTTATCCTCAGGGTGGGGCCGGTTTACAACAGGTGAAGTAGTTTTTGTCAGCGGCGGCGTAGCCTTGACCGGCTCTTCCAACAAATCATCCGTGGTGAGTGGGGATTCTTCCTCCTCCACGGAAACATTGCGTAATATCCAGGCATTTACGATACCGCGCTCCAGAGTGCCAGCCTTAAACGCTTCTTCAGAGGATTCATCCACGGGGCCAACAAGGACCCTGTGATAATCGACACCCTTTACGTTTGCCAGCTTGACCAGCACCTGCTCATAGTCAGGAGACAACTTCAGATACATCTCTCCTGCCTGGGCGGCATCACGAAAACTGCCAGCAACGATGAAATTCTTTTTGACCAGCCGGGTCGGCTGGAAAAATGCCTCAGACAATACGGGAATGCCTTCCACATCAACATCATTGTAGTCAACCACGGCAAATACGGAGCGCAAACCTGGTTCACTTCCGGTGATACTGATGTTCCACATGTCACCAACGCCTGCATAGCGAAGCTGGCTCTTTAGTCGGGCCTGGTCATACTCATCCGTAAACAACCGAACAAGTAGCCGATAATATATCTGCCCGCTAACATCGACCGGCAACAGCAATACCTCTACGCCGGCCTCTCCGCTGAGGTGCTCCCCGGCCTCAGTCGCACGCTGTTCACCCTCGTAGCTACCGACAACCAGGTAATTTCCTGGCTCTTCAGCACTTTCTGAAGACACGGTAACCAGGCACCCAAACAGCAAGGGGAAAATGATATTCCGGACAACCTGACGAAGGCGCAATGCTATTGAGGTGCCACTAAATATATCGATTTTTGGGTGGGGGCTATCTTGCACGCTGAAGGCTGTTCCTGGTGAAATCACTATCCTTGAGCCCCGTAGAAAACTCATAGTCCTGCCAGTGAAGCTCGGTGCTTCTCTTTGTCTGGTGGTTGTACATAACCATTGAGCCTGGCCGCCAGAACTCTCCAAGGTACTTCTGATAGTTGGTTGAGTGAAGGGTTTTCAACAGGCTGTTTTTGCGGTCGAAGTAGTCGACCTTCAACATCCGGTAGTGTTCCTTGTCGACCCATGCGATTTGCCTGGTATAGCCAGAGTACTTGTCAACAGGATACCGCTCAATTACAAATGTTTCCTGCCCATCAAGCACTTCATCACGTAAATATCTGTACTTGTATTTTTCGACTTCCTGGCTGGACAGGTCTTCGAACGCGAACTCACTACCAACAAATGGGCCTGACTTATTTTTTGAGGCGATTCTTTTAACGCGTTTCAGGGCCGGGAGATTCAGCCACTGATCATCGGGTTCAACCTTATGAGAAAAAGACAGCAGGCCCGTACCCTTAATATCCGCGGGAGTATCAAATATCGTGAGGCTCTTGTCCCCATCGTTCTCAACTTCAAGATTTCTCAGTCGCATTCGCCGGCGACTCTCATCACCCTTCGCATTCTTTAACACCATCTCGAGGTTAACTTTACTATCCACCCAACCGTCATCACGCCTGTTGGCTTCCTGTGCAATTGCAAGTCCCTTCTCCTCTGCTGATTCGGCAAATACCGAAATCGATGGCAAGACAAGGGCCAAAACAAATACTAAATCCGGGAACCGCAAGCTCAACATAACTACAATCCTGCTATATCTAAAGGTCGCAAAGAAAATCATAAAATTGCGCCTGGCGCAAGTAAGGATCCACATCAAAGAGACCGTTGCAGCACCAAAACCGCAGCCCAGAGTCACTTCTTGAACGCCGCCCCTTGACAAGCAATCGGCGAGAAAGCTTGCTATATCAAATTTGCTGTATATAATTCCAGTAACTGTATATAAATCCATATATTCGGGTAGCCCATGATCAAGCTCACAAACAGACAAAATGAAGTGCTGGATTTCATCAAAAGTTACATTGATGATACGGGTTATCCGCCAACGCGGGCGGATATCGCTAAGGAACTTGGCTTCAAAAGCGCCAATGCCTCTGAAGAACACCTGAAGGCACTGGCTCGAAAAGGCGCCATTGAGATGATTCCCGGCACTTCCCGGGGTATCAAGTTGCCAGATTCAAACGGTATCGCAATCGTAGGGCGAGTTGCGGCCGGCAGTCCAATCCTCGCGCAGGAACACATCGAAGACTATTGTGAACTCCCGGCATCATTTTTTAGCCCGCGAGCAGACTACCTGCTCACCGTCCATGGCGACAGCATGATTGAGGGCGGCATCCTCGATGGTGATCTGCTCGCAGTACATAAAACGACAGATGTACANAATGGTGATCTGGTTGTGGCACGCATTGATGATGAGGTAACGGTCAAGCGACTACAAACGGGCCGCCGGAAATATCAGGTAACCCTGATGCCGAAAAACAAAGACTATTCCCCCATCGAAGTAGACCTGCGTGATACCGCTTTTGCTATTGAAGGTATTGGCGTGGGAATTATCCGGCACTAGGCCTGGCGAGTTCCGGGTCATCCCGAGCCTAGTCGAGGGATCTCGCTTTTAGATCGCTCCACTTCAGTCGAGATGACTGCGTTATGCGGGTCACCCGGTCGCTGCAGATTTTTTCTTGACCTTCTTCTTTATCTTCTTTTTGGTCGCTTTCTTCTTGTACTCTTCTACCCATTTGCCCCCGACATAGTCCGCCCGCCAACCGGATGGCTTCCCTTTTTCAAGTTCAGTCATCACATAGTGTTCCTTGGTCTTGCGCGCAAACTTAACGAGAGATCTGCGTCCATCTGGGTCCTCAACCGGTGCTCGCATCAGGAAGGCATACTTGGGGTCTATCTCATTCTGATGCGGTATCAGTTCATCCATATAGGGCGCCCTTGTTTCCCGATTCCTGGGAAACTGACTTGCTGCCAGAAATATACCAGCCGCCCCGTCCCGTAACAGATAGGTATCGTCCACCTTCTCGCACACGAGTTCTGGCATGGATACCGGGTCCATTTTGGGTGGTGCAGCTTCACCATTCCTGAGTAATTTGCGGGTATTCTTGCAGTCATCGCTGGTACAGCCAAAATACTTGCCGAACCGACCCGTCTTCAATTGCATCTCCGCACCACACTTATCACACTCAAGAACCGGGCCGTCATAACCCTTGATCTTAAATTCGCCGGCTTCAACTTCAAACCCAGTACAGTCCGGATTGTTTCCACACATGTGTAATTTTCGTGCGGTATCTATGAGGTAACTATCCATCGCTGAGCCACACTTCGCACATCGCTTTTTGGTGCGAAGAATCCTAGACTCTTCTTCCTCATCCCTATTCACGCTGGTTACTTCATCATCCGGCACAAGATTGATGGTGCTCTTGCAGCGCTCCTTCGGAGGCAGAGCATATCCAGAGCATCCCAGAAAAACACCCGTGCTGGCCGTCCTGATATTCATCTTGCGATCACATTGTGGGCAATCAATGTCGGTAATAGAGGGCTCGTTAGGTCGCATTCCATTTTCACTTTGACCAGCCTTGTCCAGTTTCTCACTAAAATCAGCATAAAATGTATCGAGCAGGTTTTTCCAGGCGACATTCCCATCGGACACTTTATCGAGGGACTCTTCCAGTTCTGCTGTGAACCCATAGTTCATCAGTTTTTCAAAACTCTCCATCAGACGCCCGGTCACCAGCTCACCGATTTTCTCCGCATGGAAGCGTTTACTCTCCAGCGTTACGTACCCACGATCCTGGATGGTGGTAATAATTGAAGCATAGGTAGATGGTCGCCCAATACCGCGTTTTTCCAATTCCTTGACCAGACTGGCCTCACCATAGTGGGGGGGTGGTTTGGTAAAGTGCTGGGAGGGCAGCAATTCAACCAGCGACAGCTTCTGATCAACCTTATAATCGGGCAGCGGGACTTCATTTTCCTTGCGCCCGGCAGGTGGCTGGACCCTGGTAAAACCATCAAAGCGCAGGATTCTGCCGTTGACCCGAAGTTCCATATCCTCCGCGCCAACGAGGACAGTAGTGCTGGTGTATTCAGCATTCGGCATCTGGCAGGCAACAAACTGTCGCCATATCAATTCATACAATCGCTCAGCATCCCGCTCCATACCAGCGAGGGAGGTTGCTTTCACATTCACATCGGAAGGGCGAATAGCCTCGTGCGCCTCCTGTGCACCTTCCTTGCTCGAATAGATTTGCGGAAATTCCAACTGGTACTTGTTTCCGAATTCAGATGAAATCAGCTCTCGGCACTGTGCTACCGCCTCAGCACTGAGATTTGTTGAATCCGTTCTCATGTAGGTAATATATCCGGCCTCATATAGCCGCTGCGCCATCATCATGGTCTTCTTCACCCCATACCCCAGGCGGGTACTGGCTGCCTGTTGCAGGGTCGAGGTGATGTAGGGAGCCGTCGGTTTGCTTTGTGTTGGTCTGTCTTCTCGACTCTTAACGATGAAGCTGGCATCCCCAAGGGTGACGAGGGCAGCGTCAGTCTGCTCCTTGTTGACCGGTCTGAAATTCTTACCCGCCTGTTTCGCTACCTGAAACTTTACGGACTCGGTATCAGCCGGGCCTTCAGCCAGATTGGCATATATCTCCCAGTACTCCTCCGGTACGAAGGCGCGAATTTCACGCTCCCGTTCGACGATCAGCTTTACCGTAACCGATTGCACCCGGCCGGCGGACAGGCCGCGTGCTATTTTCGCCCATAACAGGGGTGAAACCATGAAGCCGACAACCCGGTCAAGAAACCGCCGCGCCTGCTGGGCATTGACCATATCCATATTAATATCGTCTGGATCAGCAAATGCTTCCTGGATAGCCTTCTTCGTAATCTCGTTAAAAACGACCCGGCGGTAGCGCTCCTCATCACCGCCAATTGCCTCCCGAAGATGCCAGGCAATCGCCTCTCCTTCCCGATCAAGGTCAGTTGCCAGATAGATTTCATCCGCATCTTTCGCCAGTTTCCTGAGTTCCGCTACTATCTTTTCTTTACCAGGCAATATCTCGTAGTGCGCCTGCCAGCTCTTCCCGGGATCTATACCCATCCTTGCAACGAGTTGCTTGTGGGCTTTCTCTTTTTTGTAGGCTGCCTTTTTCTCGGGCACCATTTTTCGAGTCTTGGCAGCTTCCTTCGCGCGCTTTTTGGGATCGCTCTTGGCACCACTACCACTGACCGGAAGATCACGTATATGACCCACACTGGACTTAACGATAAAATCATCGCCCAGGTAACGATTTATTGTCTTGGCCTTTGCCGGTGATTCAACAATGACTAACGATTTACTCATTTGTTCCCATCATTACTAAATTTGCGTCTTCAATAAGGGCGACATATATAAGGCGTTACTTACCCAAGGTCAAGAAGGGGATCAAAAATATTGCCTTGAATCTGCTTTTCCTTATTTAGCTTAGCCTCAAATGCCACAGGTTTGTCAAGGGGGAGTTTGTTCGCATGGTGCTAATCGAGTTCCAAATTGTCCTGAGGTTTGTAGAGGACAGTTTCTATGCAGCCATTGAGGAACTTGCATACTTCAGCAAGACCTTTCTCTCCGGAGTTTTCGTGCCAGTAGATAGATAAAACATAGTTCTTCTCATCAATTCTAACGACATCACCGGGGATACAAGCAAGCTCGCGGACCAGGAAGTTTTCCATCTCCTCCGACATAGCGCCAGGCTTTGATTGCACCCAGAACCAGGTACCCGGCAGATCTTTTGTGGACTCCTCACCTCGCTCCAGCGCCCAGTCTATCTGGGACACCAACCGCCACTGCCTTGGTTTTTTTCTCGATAAACGATAGGCCACAAGCCTAAGAATTGGCTCCAGGGGTTTACCAGTATTTGAGATGTACTTGTCCTGGTTGGGGATCGGGTCTTGAATACTGGTCAGCTCAACGCTTATTCCTGCTGCCATCGCCTTCCCGCGCAGCCGCATTTTTTCCTTCTGTCGTGCAGAGGGCAGTATCGCAAAAATCGGAGCGATAATGAGCAGCAGGACAAAGCCAATAATCAGGTAGGTCATTGATTCTATGTTAGTAAATACATTTGATCAGGGTAAGAATTATCTATCTCTGCTCTTACGCCTTGACAGTGGTATTTCATAATTATTTCTCTAAAATATCACTACTGACTGAATTTGCTACTGAAATCGATCCAACAAAGAGAACCCAACAGGTTCAATAACAACGACTCAGAGGTGGAAACAATGGGTGAATATTCTCATATTCTTGTAGCGGTTGATCTGACTGAGGAGTCGCGGCATGTTTCTAAGCGAGCCTGCTCACTGCAAAAAGCCTTTGGTGCGGAACTAAGCTGTACTCACGTCATTGAACCCTTGAGCCTCGCCTACGGCGGTGATATCCCGATGGATCTGTCCACTATCCAGGAGCAGATCCAGGACACGGCAAAATCACACCTTCACGAATTCGCCAAAACTCTCAACATCGCTCCTGATCACCAGCACTTGATCTTTGGTCGTCCCGAAACTGAAATCCATTCTCTAGCCAGTCAAATCAGCGCGGACTTAATCGTGGTCGGCAGCCACGGCCGACACGGGTTGGCGCTACTCCTTGGGTCGACTGCAAATGGCGTGCTACATGGAGCTTCAGTTGATGTCCTGGCGGTACGTGTGGGCAACTAATGGTGGGAACGCCGAGTCGGGAACGCCAAGTTGGGGACGCCAAGTTGGGGACGCCAGGTTTGAACACGCGAGTTTTGACTCAATGCAAAAGCAAACAAAATTTTTAACATCAGGGGCACAAAATTCGATAACCTAATCAATACAACCATTGGTTAGATGACGTGAATAATATCCACCTTACCCATTTCTCAGGACCGTGCCTGTATCTGTTGCTGTCGCTGACGCTTTTTAGCAGTCAGGTCCAAGCAGAATTCTCACGCAGCACCACATTCAAACCCCGGTCAGACACCTCCAGATTCGAACAGCGCAAGCTATATAGGGACGCCCTATACCTTATAAAATCAGGTCAGCGAAGCCGATACCTGAAATTGCGAGCGCGACTAGAAACCTACCCCCTGTACCCTTATCTTGAATACTCGGACAAGCTTACCCGTTTGTCACGACAGTCAAGCGAATCCGTTACTGAATTCATTGATCAATACAAAGACACTCCCCTTGCCAACCAGATGTTGCAAAACTGGGTGTACAACCTGGCCAAACGAGGCGAATGGAAAACTTTCATCGAAAACTATAGCCCCTCTGTTGCGGCTAAAAAAAATGCCTGCTTCTATGGCTACGCCCTGTACAAGGAGTCAAGACTTGCGGAGGCCATGGAGTGGGCAGAAAAACTCTGGCTTGTGGATTTCTCTCAGCCTGACGAGTGTGAGCCGATCTTTAAAATATGGCGTGACAACGACGGGCTGACACCTGACATCGCCTGGCGACGCTTTTCACTCACCCTGCTTTCCAACGAGTCAAAACTTGCCGCGTACCTTGTAAGATTTCTCGCCAGGGAAGACAAACAGTATGCCAACAGTTTAAAGCTGGTGCATAGAAGGCCGGCGAATGTGAAGCGAGTCGACAAGTATAAGAAAGACAATAGGCGGATTCACGAGTTGGTGTTGCACGGTTTAAAGCGTCTATCAAGAACTCGCCCCGACGAAGCTCTGGAAACACTCAATAAATATCTCGAAATCCATCATTTCGAACAAGAAGCCCTTACCGAGACATACGTCTACATAGCGAAACAGCTGGCGAATTCAGGTGACAAGCTAAATCAGATCGATGATTTACCGGTAAACCTGCACGAACATGCTGACCTGGTGGAGGCACGGATACGAATGGCGCTGAAGCAGCAGGACTGGAGCCAGGTGCTCATCCTCATCAACCTCCTGCCTGAGGAATCTCAATTACATCCGCGCTGGGAATTCTGGAAAGCAAGGGTACTGGTGGGATCGGTTGATCCTGCGGATCGGGATATTGCACTCCGCAGTTTCTCCAGACTGGCAGAATTACGAAGCTTCTACGGCTTTCTTTCCGCAGATCGCCTGCAGCAGGAATACAACTATGTTGATGAGCCAACCAGCGTATCAACCGAGGAAATCCTTGCCCTTGAGGCAACCCCTGGGATTCAGCGGGCTCTGGAATTGCTGACACTCAATGAGCGCACCAAGGCCAGGCGAGAGTGGTATTTCACTACACAGGATTTCTCCAACAGGGAAAGGCGAGTCGCGGCACGGGTAGCCCACAGGTGGGGTTGGCATAAGGCAGCCATTCAATCATTGATTGACGCAGATGCATGGAATGAACTGGACTACAGGTTTCCCATCGCCTTCCTGGATACCTTCATCAGCAATGCACGCACCGCAGACATTCCGGCCAACTGGAGCCTTGCCATCGCACGGCAGGAAAGTGCTTTCATGCCCGATGCGAAATCACCCGCCGGAGCCTATGGCCTGATGCAGCTTATGCCTACCACGGCAAAATCAGTTGCCCAGAGGTCTGGCATGTCATTCAAATCCAATAGGGACCTTACTAAACCAGCTTTCAATATCAAACTCGGCTCTCATTACCTTGGTCGAATGCTGCGCCGTTACAACAATAATCGCATACTGGCCACAGCGGCCTACAATGCCGGGCCGGAAAATGTGGATAGGTGGGTAGATGGGGATCTGCCTTTTGATATATGGATTGAAACAATTCCCTTCATGGAGACCCGTTCTTACGTTCAGAATGTTCTGATGTTTTCGACTATCTATGGGCGACGCCTGCAACAGAGCCAGCCCTTGATCTATGAACATGAATATGATGATTTTTCCAGCGCCCATACGAATTCAACCGCCGGGGAAAGTAGTCAGCAATCTGCCGAAAAGGACGAGCAAATTGAAGCTCCAGGATGACGTGTCTGCGCCACCCGAAATACCTTCGGCTGCAACCAGAGGTGTACTCGTCGATATAGGCCTGAACCTGACCCATGACTCCTTCGATGAAGATAGAGAACAGGTGTTGCAGCGTGCCCTGAATGAAGGTATCAGGCAGATGGTTGTTACCGGCGCTTCAATCGATGGCAGTGAAGATGCAGTTGCGCTGGCTAATCATCATGAGTGCCTATATGCCACAGTCGGCATACATCCACATCATGCTGAACAGACATGCAACGAAGCGCTGACTCGATTCAAAAAGCTGTCACAGGGACACAAGGTCAAGGCCATCGGGGAGACAGGTTTAGATTTCTTCCGGAATTTTTCTCCCCGGGATATGCAGGTACGTTCCTTCGAGCAGCATATTGATATCGCTGCGCAGCTCAACCTACCAATGTTTCTCCATGAGCGGGATGCTCACCCGACCTTTGCCGACGTACTCAGACCCCACCGGGAGAAGGTCAAGGATATCGTTGTACATTGTTTTACCGGAGAGAAAGATGCGCTGCACGCCTATCTTGATCTTGACTGCTACATAGGTATCACAGGGTGGATCTGTGATGAGCGTCGTGGTCTTCATTTAACGGATCTAATCAGGGATATACCCGCTGACCGCCTGATGATAGAAACCGATGCACCTTACCTGCTGCCAAGAAACATAAAGCCAAAACCCAAATCAAGACGAAACGAGCCACATTATCTAACCCGGATATGTGAGTTTGTCGCCGATACTCTTGATATCCCATACAATGATCTGGCGCGCCAAACCACCGAGAATGCCCGCCGCTTTTTTGATCTGCCAGCACCGTGAAGCAGGAACTAACTATATGAGTGTCTTGCTGCAATGCCATCGGCTCGTTCACTCGATGGGTAGCAAACCATTGTTCAATGATCTGGACCTGACCATTAATGCCAGGGACCGGGTAGGATTGGTAGGTCACAATGGTTCAGGAAAATCGACACTGCTTTCAATTCTCAATGGCCAGCTAAACCCCGACGGGGGAGACATCTCCCGCAGTGGCGATCTATTGCTTGAGACCGTAGAGCAGTTTATTGACTCGCGCTTGAACGAACGAACCCTGTTCGAGGCACTTCATGAAAAGTTGCCGGCTGAAGAGCAGGATTTCAATGAATTCAAAGTTACCATGATGCTTCAGCAAATGGGCTTCAACGAGACCGAATTCCGTTTCAAGGTCGCTGACTTGAGTGGTGGTCAGCAAAATCGTTTGATGTTCGCACGCGCTGTAATCAGCAACCCAACGCTCATTCTCTTTGATGAACCCACCAATCACCTGGACCTGCAGACGCTTTTGTTCTTTGAGGATTTACTCACCTCGCTGGATACCGCCTACCTGCTTGTATCCCATGACAGGCATTTCCTGGACGCCGTTACCGAACGAACCGTTTTCCTGCGCGACCATCGCGTCTACAGCTTTAGCCTGCCCTACTCCGAAGCCAGTATCCGGCTCAATGAACATGATGATGCTGCACAGGCTATGCGCAAAGTAGAAGAGAAAAAAATAAGGGAACTGCGCGCCAGCGCCAAGCGGTTAGCGATATGGGGTAAGGTTTACGACAATGAGAAACTGGCCCGTAAAGCCAAGAATATGGAAAAGCGCGTCGAGCGATTGGAGGGTGACAAAACCTTCGTGACATCTGGCTCAGGGCTCAAACTCACCCTGGATGTAAAAAATGTCCAGGCAAACCGAATGCTGCAAATTGATGATCGTCAGATCCTTTCACCGGGGCTAGATCCTAAGCCACTGTTTTATATAGATAATCTATTCATCCGCCCTGGAGATAGAGTGGCGCTGCTGGGCCACAATGGGGTGGGTAAAACCACCTTGATTAAGCTGATCATGGAGCGATTTGAAACTGACAGTGCAGGGGACTTCATTAAGTTCAACCCGCAATGTGATATCGGCTACTACGATCAGGAACTGGAACTTCTCAACCCCAATCGCAGTATGACCCAGACGCTAGAGGACAACTGCAATACCGGCGACTACAAGGCAGCACTCATCAAGGCCGGATTTCCCTACCTTGACCTGGATAAAAAAGTAGCTGTGTTAAGTGGAGGAGAGAAAGCACGGCTGATGTTCCTCCTCATCAAATTGAACCATCCAAATTTCCTGGTATTGGGTGAACCGACCAATCATATTGATATTAAGGGAAAGGAAGATCTGGAATCACAAATACTCGAATCTAATGCAACCATCTTGATAACTTCCCACGATCGACGCTTTGTGGACATCATTGCCGACAGATTTATTCTTATCGACCAGCATGAACTACGGGAACTCAATGACCCCCAGACTTTCTACGATCTGGACCGCACAACCGTTGCCATACAGGAGACTCCTGCCGTCGATACGATACAGGCTCCGCTTGAGGACGAAGATATCCTGACCCGCATTGTAGAGCTTGAAACCATGCTCGCAGAAGATCAGGCTCGCAAGAGCAAGTTTCAGAAACCAAAGCTGCAACTGAAGTGGGCCAGGGAGTGGAGGGAACTGAACGATCAGTTGTAGCTTCG
The DNA here is from genome assembly GCA_002725995.1 of Gammaproteobacteria bacterium. Taxonomy (GTDB): domain Bacteria; phylum Pseudomonadota; class Gammaproteobacteria; order Pseudomonadales; family Azotimanducaceae. The sequence continues at coordinate 22,492 of PBRQ01000016.1, read as the reverse complement.
CTCCAACGGTACTTGGTTTATGACAGGCGAAAGGACAACCAGGTTTACGACAGGCGAAAGGGCCAAAAAGTACTTTGTCATCTCGAGCGCAGGTGTGAAGCACCGAAGTCGAGAGATCTCGCTTTCCGGGTTGAGATTTCTCCACTGCGGTGGAAATGACAATCCGGTTAGTGACCGGCGAAGTGACAATCTAGTTAGTGACAGACGAAATGGCAACCTGACTCATGACAGGCAAAATGCTTCGATGCCCTCACCTGGCGGGGGTGGTATCACTCAGCATCCAGGGCGTTGAGAATCGTGCAGTGGATGGCAGATTCTTCTCCACCACAACAGGCATCGGTAACTTGCTGGAGCGCTCCTTTCATGCGATTCAACTCTTTGATTTTTATGTTAATTTCCAGCAACTTGTGTTCGGCCATATGCTTGACCGTACCACAGGTATTCAGTTTCTTGTCGACCCTTAAGGAAAGCAGTTCAGCTATTTCCTTTAGGGAAAAACCCATCCGTTTGGCCCGTAGAATGAAGCGCACCCGCAGCACCTCCGCCCGGGTATACAAGCGGTAGCCGGAATCACTACGTCTGGGTTCCTCGAGCAGCCCCCTGGACTCGTAGAACCTAAGGGTTTCATTATTAGTATCCGTTAGTTTTGCCAACTCACCAATTCGCAAATAGCCCATAAGTTCTCTCCCGCACTTCCGGTCACCAGTTTTCAACATATGAAAAACCCTAAAGCTTACTATAAGGTACAGACTTTTCTTGCGTCCGTGTAAGATTGGCAATCGCCGACCTGACCGGAACGACTGAGGAACTATGCAAATAGAAGCACAAACGAAAACGCTTATTGATGGATTGTGTTTTGGCGAGGGCCCCCGCTGGCATGAAGATCGCCTCTGGTTTTCCGACATGCATGATCACAAGGTCTATGCAACGGACCTGGACGGCAATATGGAAACCATGGCACATGTTCCGCAAAGGCCATCAGGTCTTGGCTGGCTACCAGATGGTCGGTTGCTCATTGTCTCTATGATGGATCGTAAGCTCTTGGTTCAGGAAGAAGGAAAATTGAGCGAATTCTCGGACATACATGCCCTGTCAAAATTCGACTGCAACGACATCGTCGTTGACCGCAATGGCAGATCCTATGTTGGCAATTTTGGTTTTGACCTGCACAACAATGCTGACCAGGACACCACCGAAATCGTGATGGTGCAACCAGATGGTAAGGCTGAGGTCGCTGCAACGGACATGGCTTTCCCAAATGGCACGGTCATTACGCCTGACGACAAGACAATGATAGTCGGTGAAACCATGGCTGGTTGCCTGACTGCCTTCGACATCAATGCTGATGGCGGCCTTTCAAACAGGCGCATCTGGGCACAGCTTGAAGGTGCCATCCCGGATGGAATCTGCCTCGATGAGGCCGGGGGCATATGGGTAGCCTCCCCCATCAGCAATGAGGCACTCCGTGTTGAAGAGGGAGGCGATGTAACAGACAGAATAGCAGTAGAAAACCAGGCCTTTGCCTGCATGCTGGGTGGCGCAGACAGAAAGCGCCTATTCATCCTAACGTCGTCCACCTCCCATCCCGATGAGTGCAAAACTGCCCGATCAGCAAAAGTCGAGTATGTAGATGTTGCAGTCCCGGGAGCCGGTTTACCGTGATCAACAGGAATTTGAGGATTGCAGTGGTCAATGGCGGCCAATCCGCGGAAGCAGATGTATCCCGCTCCAGTGCCAGGGGAGTCGTTAAGGCTCTCAGAGAAAATTATGAGCAGGTGACCAGCATTGAACTGGACAAGCAACTCAGCGAGTCCCTGCAGGCGTTCTCGGCCGATGTCGTGTTTCCTGTCTTACACGGACCACCGGGGGAAGATGGAACGTTCCAGGGCTTCCTTGAAATCCTTGGCTACTCCTATGTCGGCAGCGATGTGCAGGCCAGCGCCTTTGCCATGGACAAGATTATTGCTAAGAGCATTTTTGCTGAAGCCGGATTACCCCTGGCTAGCCATGTTGCGGTGGACGAATCGGAGGGCTCGGTGGCGGCCTCTCAAAGGGCCCTCGACAAAATCGGCAGCCATGTAGTTGTCAAACCATCAAGCCAGGGCAGCGCCCTCGGTGTAACTCTGGTAGACAACCAGAATCAGCTGCAGGAGGCACTGGATTCAGCTTTTACGTTCGACAGGCGTCTGCTGATCGAAGAGCGAATAGATGGCCGCGAGATCACGGTTGGTGTTATCGACACCGATCAAGGTTGTGAGGCTTTCCCTGTTATTGAAATATCCACGCCAGAGAACAGTTGGTATGACTTCGAACACCGCTATACTGAAGGTCTGAGCGAACACATCATGCCAGCGGATCTGACCGACCAGCTGGGCAAACAACTTCAATCAATCGCGATTAAGGCACACCGGTCCCTTGGTTGCAGGGATCTCTCCCGCGCAGATTTTGTTGTTGCAGGAGATGATGTATACCTGCTGGAGGTTAATACCCTACCAGGCATGACGCCAACCAGCCTTTATCCCGATGGTGCAGCTGGTTTTGGGCTTGATTTTGCCGGTCTGGTCAGTCACCTGATCGAGCGAGCCGCTACAAGAAGTCCCTAAAAATTGCCAACGGCTTCCTGCGATCAGAACTACATGTCGTAGCCGCGCTCATTATGCTGGTTGAGGTCCAGACCCTCTGTTTCTTCGTCTTCCGAGACGCGCAGACCCAGGATCGCATCAACCAGTTTCAGTATGCCAAAGGTCAAGATGGCCGTGTAGGCAGCACTGGCTAGAACACCAACCACCTGTACACCAACCTGAGACGCCATCGTCATCCCTTCGTTATAGCCCTGACCGCTGAAAATACCGAGGCTGGCACTGGCGAACACACCAGCCAGAATTGTACCTAATGCGCCGCCGACGCCATGAACCGGAAATACGTCCAGGGAATCATCAACTCCCAATTTCTGCTTCAAGAATACGGTGGCATTGAAACAAACAAAACCAGCGACGATACCAATGACCAGTCCACCAGCCGGGCCAACAAACCCTGATGCCGGGGTAATTGTACCGAGACCCGCTACCATCCCGGTTACTGCACCCAGTGCACTCGGTTTCCCGAACCGGACCCACTCACTCACCATCCAGGTCAGTGCGCCTGCGGATGCCGACATATGTGTCACCAGCATTGCCATGCCAGCATCACCGTTAGCGGCTAGGGCGCTACCGGCGTTGAAGCCAAACCACCCTACCCACAGCATGCCAGCGCCCGTAATCGTCATCGTCATGTTGTGCGGTGGCATCGGAGTCGTGGGAAAATCCTTGCGTTGCTTCATGACCAGTGCACAAACCAGGGCAGCAACACCTGCTGTGATGTGAACCACCGTTCCACCGGCGAAGTCCAGCAGCCCCATGTTCCCAAGCCAGCCGCCGCCCCAGACCCAATGCGTAATCGGTGCATAGACCACCAGCACCCAAATGCCGGAGAACAACATCATCGATGAAAATCGCATCCGCTCGGCAAAACCGCCTACGATCAGGGCCGGAGTGATAATGGCAAAAGTAAGTTGAAACATGGCAAACACGCTCTCAGGAATATCACCTGACATGCTCCCTTCCTGCACATTGGCCATAAATACATTGGAAAAACCACCGATGAAATCATTGCCCTCACTAAAGGCCAGCGAATAAGCGACAACCAGCCATAGCACCGATACCATGCAGGTAATGGCGAAGCACTGCATTAATACACTGAGTACATTCTTTACCCTGACCAGGCCACCATAGAAAAGGGACAACCCTGGTATAGTCATAAAAAGCACGAGCGCCGTTGAGGTAAGTATCCAGGAAGTATTTCCTGCGCTGAGTGAATCCTGCGCTAGCGCAATCTGGGGGAGGATCATTGACACCAGCAGAACAGGCATTGCGGGGAGCATTTTCTTCATCATTAATTTCTCTTCTTCTTGGTGATGGGAGCCCTTAAACATGTGAAGTTTACTCGATTCATTTGCCTGGCCACAAGGCACCAGGCTCAACCTGCGTTTTTTATTTCCATCATCGATATTAAGCAAGTCCTTTAGATCAAAAAGGTCGTCGACAGGTGTTATGAGACTGGGTAAAAAGGTAGATTCCATGCCACTAGGAAGAAAGACTAATTATGCGAAGACAGAAAAGAGACAAGCCCAGTCGTGCCTTTATTCGCGGTTACCAGAATGGTGTTAACGGAAAGACCCGCGATCTCTGCCCCTACCACGATGATGGTTTCAAACAGGCCTGGCTAAACGGCTGGCGCAGCGGGCGAGAAGACCAGTGGGATGGCTACGTGGGCGTGGCGGGAGTAAGTAAAAACCACTTGGCCTAATCTCAAAGGTATTATTCCTCAAGGGCTCTTACTGGAGCCCTTTTTTGTTCTTGCTTCTGACAAATGCCTCCTCATTTAGACCCGATCCGGTATGACGTTAGCCGCTGGAATGACGTATGATCGGGAACTGATTTTTGAACATACTGTCTATAAATCCTCACTATCAAGAGATATCCCACGAGGGTCCCTGGTAATAAAGTACTTACAGCGAAGAAAGAAACCTAAATATGCAACATCGTGAATCAATACTGATGCTCGAGAAATGGCTTTCGGGTCAGATCATTGGGCAGGAAAAACTTGTCAACCGGTTACTGGTTGGTCTCCTGGCAGACGGACACTTGCTGGTGGAAGGCGCGCCTGGCCTCGCCAAAACCAAGGCGATCAAAATCCTGGCAGAGGGGATCGAAGGAAACTTCCATCGTATACAGTTTACGCCGGATCTACTGCCATCAGATATTACCGGCACAGAGATTTATCGTGCCCAGGAGGGTTCCTTCGAGTTTCAGCAGGGTCCTATATTCCACAACCTGATCCTGGCAGATGAGATTAACCGCGCACCAGCCAAAGTGCAGTCAGCACTCCTGGAGGCCATGGGGGAACGGCAGGTCAGCTTTGGACGCCAGACTTTTCAATTACCTGAGCTATTCCTGGTCATGGCGACACAAAACCCCATTGAGCAGGAAGGCACCTACCCACTGCCCGAAGCGCAGCTGGACCGCTTCCTGATGCACGTGACCATTGACTACCCAGACGCTGCCTCGGAGCGTGACATACTGCAACTGGTACGCAATGAAGCGATCACTTCTTCCGTCGATGAGAGCCGTGTACCACCAAATATTGCCCAGGCAAGCATCTTTGCCGCACGACAGGAGATCCTGCAGTTGCACATGGAACCCGTGGTTGAGGAATATATGGTGCAGCTCACCATGGCAACCAGAAACCCCGGCACCTATGGCGATGATCTCGCCAACTGGCTGGATTACGGCGCTTCTCCGCGTGGAACCATCTCTCTTGATCTGTGTGCCCGGGCCAACGCCTACCTGCTTGGAAAAGATTTTGTCAGTCCCGATGATGTACAGGCCGTTTTACATGACGTCTTCCGCCACAGGATTATCGTCAGTTTTGAAGCAGAGGCCACGGGAATAGATGCAGACCAGATCCTGGATACGCTGGTTCAAAGAGTAGCCACCGCCTAACAAGCATGGCCAGAAATAAGCGCTACAATCTTTCCAGCCGCGTCAGCAACAAGCCGAGGGCCCACACCGATATCGGTGAACTTATCCGGCTTCGCTATGCTATCCATGAGCTGGACTCGCTAACCTTGCCGCGATCTATCAACCCCTTGTCCGGGTTGCTGACCTCAAACTTTCGCGGCCGTGGAATCGATTTCGCTGAAGTCAGGGTATACCAGCCCGGCGACGATGTACGCACCATAGACTGGAGAGTCACGGCGCGCACAGAGATACCACATACAAAAATATTCCAGGAAGAAAAAGAGCGTCCCGTATTGATCCTGGTGGATCAGTCAGCTTCCATGTTTTTTGGTTCAAAAATCGCATTTAAATCAGTCGCGGCAGCGGAGGCTGCAGCCCTTATCGCCTGGACAACTCTGGATAGAGGTGACCGGGTTGGCGGCATTGTTTTTTCCGAGGCAGAGCATCGCGAAGTAAGACCAAGGCGAAGCAAACATTCAGTACTCCGGTTGCTGAATGAAATCCATGACTTCAATCACCGGTTATCGAGAAAAACGCTCGAGCAGGGCCAGGATCAAGACTCAAAAGAACAGAACTACCTTGCTGAAGCACTGCGCAATGTACGCCGGGTCGCCAAGCATGGGAGTGCAATTTTCATCATCAGCGATTTTCGATCCTTCAATGAAACTGCCAGGATTCACATCAGGCAACTGGCGAGGCATAACGATATCGTTGGTATTCTCACCACAGACCCACTCGAGAAATCGCTGCCTGCACCAGACCTCTATACGATTACAAATGGTCTCAACAGGGCACGAATCAACACCGCTGACCGAAAATATCGCCAGCAGTACGAGCAGTCCTTTGACGAATATCGCTCTGCCCTGCGCGGTGAGTTCGCAAGAATAAAATCCCCCCTGCTGGAGCTTTCTACTGTTGAAGCCATCGGCAATACCCTGTCGAACAGCTTTAGCGAACAGGCAGCGCAGACATAGCATGGCCCAGGTACCCATCCAACCGAATGCCCCCGGCATCATGCCCTCACCACAGGCGGATCCGCTGGCTGCACTTCGCGATATTCACCTGCCGCTGCCTATCGAAACATGGCCGCCGGCACCAGGCTGGTGGGTTATGGCTTTCCTTGGTATTGCAGCCATTCTCGCGATGCTTTACTGGCTGTGGCACCGCTGGCAAGCAAACGCCTATCGCCGCGATGGTATCAAACAGCTGGATGCCATCCTGAAGGAATATGAGTCTCATGGTGATATCAGCCGCTACCTTATGGAATACCAGGTCTTGCTCAAGCGTGTCGCCTTAACCCGCTATGACCGCGATCTAGTTGCCAGCCTCAGCGGAGAGGCCTGGGTTGCCTTCCTCGACAAGAGTTCAAACTGTGAGGAATTTACCATCGGTGAAGGCCAGGCACTGATTGACAGCAACTATCGCCTGGAACCCGCCGCGAATATTGACAAGCTGAGTGAACTGGGAAGGCTCTGGATTCGAAAACATCGGGACCTGCCAATCGTGGAGCAGGCAGCATGATCGAATTCCTTTGGCCATGGGGAGCACTGTTTCTGCCGCTACCTGCACTCGTATACCTACTCTACCCACGTGCAAGCCGCCAGGAAGCAGCCCTGCATGTTCCTTTTTTTGGTACAGCATCCACCTACGAGAGTGACAATCGATTCAATCAGCGGCGCTCCATAATGAGAAGAGTACTGATGCTGCTCATGTGGATGGCGCTGGTTCTGGCCGTCACCAGACCCCAGTGGATTGGAGAACCCATCGAACTGCCCGCAAGTGGACGTGATTTATTGCTGGCAGTCGACATCTCAGGCTCCATGGGAACCGAGGACATGAAATCCGGCAACACCAGTGCCACCAGACTCGTCGTGGTTAAAAATGTAGTTGGTGAGTTCGTCGAAAGACGCAAGGGAGACCGACTGGGTCTCATCCTGTTCGGCAGCCAGGCCTACCTGCAAACACCACTTACCTTTGATCGCAATACTGTACGCACACTACTTGAAGAAACACCGCTTGGCATAGCTGGCGGTAAGACAGCTATCGGTGATGCCATCGGCCTTGCCGTAAAACGGCTGAAGGAGAGACCGGCGGAGAATCGGGTGCTGGTTCTTCTTACGGATGGGGTCAACAATGTCGGCGAAGTTTCCCCTCTGCAGGCCGCCAAACTGGCCGCACTAGAAGGCATCCGCATCTATACCATCGGTTTTGGTGCTGATGAACTCGTTGTGCCAGGGCTCCTTTTCAACCGAAAGATCAATCCATCGGCGGACCTGGATACAAAGACCCTCACTGAAATCGCTAACCTTACGGGCGGACTCTATCAGCGTGCTCGAAGTGCTACAGAGCTGACAGAAATATACGCTGCACTGGACGAGCTTGAACCAATCGAACTTGAGCAGAAAACCTATCGGCCAGTGAAATCACTTTTCTTCTGGCCCCTCGGATTCGCAATGTGTCTCTCCCTGCTGTTTGCCTGCATGCATCCGGTAATGACCAGCTGGGTCAGCAACTGGTGGGCGGGGCGCAAAATCAAAGCTGCGGAAAGTCATACAGGTGAAAAGAACGGACAGGTAGCGATTGAAGAGGCTGCAACATGATCGAAGCAATCCTCCAGGACTTTCACTTTCTTAGGCCACAATGGTTCTACGCCATCCTCCCGGCGGTATGCATGTTCCTCCTCCTGAGATATCGGCAGAGCAATGTCAGCAACTGGGACAAGGCCATCGCCCCGGAATTGCTGACCCACCTGCTGGAGACTCCCAGCGGAACCGTCAGTAAGAACCCCTTTAGCCTGATACTTGTTGCCTGGATTCTCGCAATCTTTGCCCTTGCTGGTCCCGTCTGGGAGAAGAAGCCCCAGCCGGTTCATGAACGCGAAGATGCCGTGATCATCATACTGGACCTGACCCGCTCCATGTATGCCACGGACGTAAAACCCAATAGGCTGGTCCGGGCCAGACGCAAGCTAGTTGATCTGTTAGGCATGCGCAAGGAGGGCGTGACGGGCCTGGTTGTATTCGCAGGTGATGCCCATGCCGTCTCACCCTTAACCGACGATACCAACACCATTGTCGCCATGATTCCAGCCCTGACCCCGCAGATCATGCCGGCACCCGGTAGCGAATTGGCTCCTGCTATCGTCAGGGCAATCCAACTGTTTCATGATGCGGGCGTCTCCAGCGGTCGTATTCTCATCATCACAGATGAGATCCGCGATGTGGCTGAAGCCCAGTCCGTCGCCCGCAGCAACCGTTTTTCATTTCCAGTATCCGTATTGTCCGTTGGAACTGAAGAGGGGGCACCCATACCGACGGCAACGGCCTCCAGCACCGGTGGCTACCTGAAGGACCGCGCAGGCAACCTGGTCATACCAAAGGTCAACCTACAAAGCCTCCAGGAATTCGCCAATGTGGCTGGTGGCAGATTTTCAGCCATGACCCTCGCCGATGAAGACCTTGCGTATCTTCTGGCGGATGACCCACTGCTTGAAAATGAAACCTTTCGAGAACTGGAACGCGATTTCGATGTCTGGTTTGAACAGGGATCATGGCTACTGCTGCTATTGTTGCCACTGGCTTCCCTTGCTTTTCGGCGGGGCTGGATATGGTCCCTACCACTGCTGCTAATTCTGCCTCCCGCCCCAGCGGAGGCTGGTCTCTGGGACGACCTCTGGCTGACGCGTGATCAACAGGCCATGACTGCACTGGAGAAGGGAGAAGCAGGTGAGGCAGCCGAGTTATTTGAAGATTCTCAGTGGAAAGGCTCAGCGCTCTATCAGAGCGACAGCTTCGCTGATGCCGGTAATCAATTCGCCACACTCGACAGCAGCGATTCCCGATACAACCTGGGGAATGCGCTGGCTAAACAGGGAAGGTACGAAGAAGCAATCGAAGCCTACTCGCAATCCCTCAGCATCGAGCCTGATCACGAGGATGCGGCCTTCAATAAGCAACTGCTCGAACAATTACTCTCCCAGCAGCAGCAACAGCAGCAACAACAAGATCAGCAAGACAAAGAGCAGAATGAAGAGGGCGATCAGCAGCAGGGTGAGCAGGATTCACAGGAGAAGCAGGATGGCAGCAAGGATGAACAGCAGGAAGGAGAAGAGCAAGATGAGCAGCAGGCTGAACAGAAAGAAAGCGAGCAGCAATCCGAAGAGGAACAGGGTGAGCAACAAGCCCAGCAACTAGCCGAAGAGGATGCCAAATTGAATGCAGAGGAACAGCAGGCGCTGCAACAGTGGCTACGACGTGTCCCAGATGACCCAGGTGGTCTGTTAAGACGCAAGTTTGAACAACAATACGAAGATGGTCTGCGCCAGGGAAACATATCAAGGAACAACGCCAATGCTGACTGGTAGAAAAATGAGAGGCCTTATTTTGCTGGTGTGCGCACTCGGCAGCACTACACTCAATGCCAAGGTGACCGCTACCGNTGACAGGAATACCATCAGCGAGCTCGACCTCCTGACGCTTACAGTTCGAGTCAGCGNTGGTCAGTCGGACGGAACACCGGATTTCTCGCCCCTGTCTCGAGACTTCGAAATCGTCNACACCCAAAACCAGCAGAGCAGTTCCATCAGCTTTACCNNCGGCAAGCAAACTAGCAGCTCACGTATTGACTATGTGTTAANGCTGCGGGCAAAACGACTGGGCCGCCTCACAATTCCANCCATACGCGTCGGCCGTGAAGTAACCGCAGCCATCCCCATCAAGGTCGCGCAACCATCGGCAGCAACAACCCGGCGCATGAACCAACAGGTTTTTTTCGATACCGGCGTTGACACTAAAAACACCTACGTGCAGGCACAGGTACTCTACACAGTGAGGCTGCTGTATTCAGAATCTATCTCTGGTGATTTCCCACCACCACCCCAAATAGAGGATGCGGTGATTGAAACGATCGAGTCAGAAAGAAGATACGAGACCATTATCAACAATCGCCGCTACTTCGTACTGGAAAAGCAGTATGCAATCTTTCCACAAAAAAGTGGCGCACTGATCATTCCCAGGGAAACCTTCGTGGGCACACGTGGCCAGCGCAGTCTTTTTTTCCAGCGAGAGCGAATCAGCGCAGCTTCTGAGCAGCACCTGATCAATGTCCAGACTATTCCTGACAACTATAGGGGAGAAAACTGGATTCCCGCGAAACAGTTTTCAATAGCAGAAAACTGGGCAGAGAATCCCATATTTCGGGTAGGAGAACCCGTCAACAGAATTCTTACCATGTCCGCCACCGGTCTGGCGGCTTCGCTGCTGCCGCTATTCGAAGATCTTAAACTCGACAATGCAAAAACCTATGCGGATCCACCCGATTCAACCGAACAGGCAGGTGAGGAAGGCGTCATCGCAACCAATACAACAACCATCGGAATCGTCCCAATCGAAGAAGGCCAGCTGACCCTACCGGAAATTCGCATTTTCTGGTGGAATACCAAAACGGACACACAGGAGGTCGCCACCATCCCCGAAGCGACTTACACGGTGCTTCCTGCTATCGGATCCGTGTCCGTTGCGCCCACCATTCCCCTTGCAGCGGCACAGGGTCAAATACAGAGCGGGGTTCAGTCGGCTGCTTCCCCCTATTGGATGATAGCTGCAGGCGTTCTCGGACTCATGTGGCTCCTGACCACCTGGCAATGGTGGACGATCAGGTCAAGGCTTGCGAATTTGGAAAAGGAGCAGGAAGCGCCTCAACCATTATTCGAAACGCCGGATGAAAACCATGCCTTTAAGAACCTCAGCAAAGCCTGCAAGGCGAATAATGCCGGTAACGCACATCGTCAGCTGTTTCTCTGGGGAAATGCGCGATTCTCACAGATTGAATGCCTCAAGGACCTGCAACTGATAGCAGGCAATGAAGCCTTCAGCGAAGCATTGACGGAGCTGGAAATGGCGCTCTACTCTGCTGGGGATCAGGGCGGTATATGGCAGGGAGGTGAGCTGCTGAAGGCCGTTACTGATCTCAGTAATGTACGCGAGGCCCAGGCACACCCGACTGCCCTGTTGGGGGCGTTGAATCCTGTTTAGAGCAGGCTGTTAGCAACTGGGGTGAGTTGAAGATATTAACCAGTCGTCCCCCTCCCTCCGCTGGCTTGCGGCCCTCCGGGCTTCCCTCCATTCCTCGTGAGCCCCATACGGGCCTCACTCATCTCTCGGCGCTTCGCTTTTACGGCTACGGCATGGGAACCGGCTAATATCTTCCTAGAACTCGCCCGCAACTTGAAGTATGCCGGTTTTTCCTCCAATGATTTGCGGCGACTAGCCGACCCCTCCATCACCTCCTCTTGACCGGGAACCTCGGCGAACCCTTCCTCCTAACACACTGTTAGTATAGTACCTAAAAGCTTATGAATAGGAACCAAGCCCCATTATCTTGCGAAACCTATGAATCGGATAGTCCTAGCAGATGTTAAAGGGAGTTCCTACCGTAGCTTTCAGACGCCGCGCCGAATGCGTGGAGAGAGACTTGAAAAGGCTCTCGACCAAATGAGGACAGCCTCGAAGGCTGCAAGCCGCGGAGGAAAGAACGCCCTGTAACATCTGCCGAACCCCTTAAGCACCCAACTCGATCTGTCTCAAACGCTCTTTGAAGCAATCTCAAACACATTCTCAGACAGGTCCGGAGTCTCAAGAATCCGGTTCAGTTCAGCCTTCATCAACTCCTGGCGCTGCTCATCATATTTACCCCAGTGCGTAAGCGGCGACAGGATTCTCGCTGCCATCTGTGGATTAAAGGCATCAACCTCAATGACACGATCAGCCAGGAAGGCATAACCCTCACCATTGTTCCGGTGGAAATTGGCAATATTCTGAAAGCAGAAAGTTACCACCAGAGACCGCAGTCTGTTGGGGTTTTTGTTGTCAAAGGCAGCATGTGTCATCAGATTCTTGACCTGCTCCAGCGCATCAGGCAGCGTGCTGGCGGCCTGAATGGAAAACCACTGGTCGATTACCAGCGCCTCATCTGACCAGCGATTATAAAATTCGATCAGAGCCTTTTCCTTTGCACCCTGCGCTGCTTCGGCGGCCGAATTTACGAGGGCTCGAATCGCCGCACTTGTATCTGTCATATTGTCTGCTTTTTCAAACTGATCGACACAGAGCCGCACCATCTCAGTATCGTCAGATTGCATCAGATAACTCAAGGCCATGTTTTTCAATGATCTGCGCGCCATTGCATCGGCCGTCGGCTCGTACTTGTCGAAATCCTGGTTGAGCTTATAAACAGACAAGAGCACACCTTTCAGGCGTTTTGCGATCTCACCACGAACGGCTTCTCGCGCCTGATGGATCGCATCCACATCAGCAACCTCTTCCAGTTCCGCCAGATAGGTCTCCTGCGACATTACTAGCATATAAGCGATCATAGCCTTGTCGACGGACCCATCACGATCATGTTCGATCGCCTGGTTGAGATTACTCTCACAGGCGGTGATCAGGCGCTCATCCACTTTAATCCTTGCTCCTGACTGAATCTGTCCGACGATCTCCTGGATCACATCAATGACCAGCCGCTGTCCTGCTTCCCAGCGATTAAATCCATCACTGTCATGACTCATGAGAAACATCAGCTCATCCCTGGTGTAGTCATACTCCAGCTTGACTGGTGCAGAGAAACCCCGCAGCAACGAGGGAACCACCTTGCCTTCAATATTCTCGAAGGTAAACGACTCACTGACCTGAGTAATATCCAATACTGCTGTCTGCTCATCGTTGCCGGACTCATCTAGCAAACCAATAGACAGGGGCAGGTGATACGGCTCCTTCTCATCCTGGCCCGGCGTCGGCGGACAGGACTGGGACACATGCAAAGTGAAGGTTTTCGTGCCTTTATCATAGTCGCTGCTGATCTTAAGCTCTGGCGTACCAGACTGGCGGTACCAGACGCGAAACTGCGACAGATCAATATCGTTAGCATCTTCCATAGCCTTCACGAAATCTTCTGTCGTAACCGCCTGCCCGTCATGTCTGTCGAAATAAAGGTCAGTGCCTTTACGGAACTTGTCAGGACCAAGCATCGTTGCAATCATACGAACAACTTCTGCACCCTTCTCATATACAGTAGCCGTATAAAAATTATTGATTTCAATATAGGAATCTGGGCGAATGGAATGTGCCATGGGTCCTGCATCTTCTGGAAATTGTGACGATCGCAACACAGCAACATCGTTAACACGACATACTGTAGGCGAACCCATATCGGCTGAAAACTGCTGATCGCGCAAGACCGTAAATCCCTCCTTAAGACTCAGCTGAAACCAGTCCCGGCACGTTACCCGGTTACCGGACCAGTTGTGGAAGTACTCATGGGCGACAACGGCCTCTACCCGCTCGTAGCCAGCGTCTGTGGTCGTGTCTGGACGGGCCAACACACAGGAGGTGTTGAAAATGTTGAGGCCTTTATTTTCCATGGCCCCCATATTGAAACTCTCCACAGCCACAATCATGAAAATGTCCAGGTCGTACTCGCGACCATAAACCTGCTCATCCCAGGTCATGGATTTCTTCAGGCTGGTCATGGCGTACCCAACCTTATCGATATTGTACGCTTCAGTGAATATCTGCAACGTCACTTCACGACCGCTGGCAGTGACGAACTTATCTTCTATGTGTTCCAGGTCACCGGCCACGAGCGCAAACAGATAGGCCGGTTTCTTGAATGGGTCCTGCCAGGTCACCCAGTGACGATCGCCCTTGTCTCCCCGATCGACATCATTGCCGTTGGATAGGAGCACCGGATAAGATGATTTGTCCGCAACAATGGTGGTCTCATAGGTGGACATGACATCCGGGCGATCCGCAAACCAAGTAATGTGGCGGAAGCCTTCTGCCTCACACTGGGTGCAGAACATATCGCCCGACTTGTACAGACCCTCAAGCATGGTGTTGTCCTGCGGCTTTATTTCGACCTTGGTTTTCAGCTCAAAGGAATCAGGAACCCCATGCAGGGTCAGCTTCTCATCATCGATACCGTATTCATTGGACAGGAGCTCCCTGTCATCAATCTCGATTGACCTGGTCACCAATTCCGCTCCGCCGTCCAACACCAGGTCGCTTACTTCCTCCGTTGAATCCGGATTACGTCTCACCTTTAGCTGGGTGGTCACCGTCGTTACATCTTCGGTTATGTCCACATGCAGCTTGGTTTCTTCAATGAGGTATGGGGGAACCTTGTAGTCCTTGAGACTGATCGCCTGGGGTTGACCTTCTTTCATGGTATTTCTCGCCAAAATCTGAGGGGCGGATGATATAGCCAATTCAAGCGCAGATCACCATTGAGTCACCTCGAGCACACTGGAAAGATCTAGATAGTCATTTCGACCGGAGGTCACGAAGTGACCGAAGTGGAAAAATCTCAGTTCTAAAAGCGAGATCCTTCGACTACGCTCAGGTTGACGGTATCGTGGTCATTTTCGCAGCCTTGAGTTCAGACAATGCTCTGGACGACACAGGGGTGATAGACTCACTCAATGCGCGGATTCCTTCGAAAAATGACCAGCCGGCACCATGATCCGGTTGACTACTACTTACGCCTGGACGATGAGGAAATTCACCTCAACCCCCACATAGGCTCTCACATTAAGCTCAGCTACTCTGGCAAGATCACCTGCGTTAACTGTGAGCGCGTCACCAAAAAGAGTTTCAGCCAGGGGTATTGCTACCCCTGCTTCAAGAAACTGGCGCAATGTGACCTCTGTCTTGTCAGCCCCGAACGGTGTCACTTTGAGGCCGGGACCTGCCGTGATGAGGAATTCGCCAAGAGCTTCTGTATGAGCCAGCACCTGGTCTATCTTGCCAACTCCTCTGGTATCAAGGTCGGCATCACCCGTCAGGAAAACCTCCCCACCCGTTGGATTGACCAGGGTGCAGCGCAGGCCCTTCCAATCCTGGCAGTAGAAACACGCCTGCAGTCTGGTCTCGTAGAGGTCGCTTGTAAAAACCACGTCAGCGACAAAACCCATTGGCAGCGGATGCTGAAATCTGAGCCTGACAAGGTGAATCTGCTGGAAGTCCGGGACGAGTTGCTGCGGGAAATCTCAGCAGACCTGGATACGCTCAGGGACCGCTATGGTTCACTGGCGATCCAGCCACTCCCCACCGCCGAGGTGCAGACCTTTAATTTCCCGGTACAACAGTACCCCGCAAAAGTTGCTTCCCTGAACTTTGACAAGACACCGGTGGTCGAAGGCATGCTGGAGGGCATAAAGGGCCAGTATCTAATCCTAGATATCGGTGTAATCAATTTGCGTAAATTCACTTCATATGAAGTTGAATTCACGTCTCTTGACGATCAAAACGCTGCAACATCCCAGCTACCCCTCCTGTAAGAATACCCCCAAGCAGCCCCCCCAGGTGAGCCCCGTTAGCAAGGGATCCCAGGCCCAACAGATCAAAGGCGCCAGTGAAACCTATGGCGAGGAACACCAGCATGAAAATATAGATGCCGGAGCGCAGCCCCATTTTCCTACCCGGCACGAGCTTGTCCCAGACAAGACTGTGGCCGAGATAACCAAAAACTACGCCGGACATGCCACCAAACAGTCCCGCACCCGACATCGCATACTGCAGGAAATTGGCTCCGAGTGAACTGACGATCGTTACCAGCAACAAAACGGAGCTGCCACTGATCAGCTCAATCCTTCGCCCAATCTCCCAGACCCAGAGGAGGTTGAATACGATATGAATCCAGCCAAAGTGGATGAACATGGGTGTCAGCAGACGCCAGTACTGATGGCTTTCAAGGATATGGGTAAGGTTGGAAAAATAAATCTTATCTCCGATAACACTAAACTCAAGCAACGTCATCTGCGCGAAAAGTCCCGACAGATCCCCCTGGTTGACACCATAAGTAACCGGGAATAAGAGCACATTCACTAGCAGCAACAGCATGGTCAGGGGAAATCGCCCGACATTCGCCAGCAGGCGTGAAACCACCGACATGTCTGACGAACGAGCGCCCACCTGATCCTGCAGGACCAGTGCACCACTGGAAAGCTGACCATAAAAATGAAGCACTTTCAGGCGATCGTCCTCGCTATTGATCCATACCACCTGGGCCACACCTTCTTCCGTAATGCGGTGCACGACACCAGCCTGCTGTAGAAATACAGAAAACAGCCTGAGATCAATATCGGAGGGGATTTCCAGTGCCGCAATCATCAAAAATGATCACCGGCATAGTTAGAGCCATCGCGCATTAGTGACGAAACTTGAAACATTGTAAGATCATCCGCCTATTATACGGGATCTTGCGAATGGAAAATGCGGACCAGCAAGTATTGAAGCAACTCACCGCCTGGGTAGAAGCCGGGCAGATGAGCTGGCTGTGTACGGTCGTAAAAACCTGGGGCTCATCACCCAGGCCTGTCGGCTCCCTGCTTTGCTGCAATGATGAAGGGCACATCGCCGGCTCATTGTCTGGTGGTTGTATAGAAGAAGACCTGCTCGACAAGCTGCAGCAGGGACCGCTGGCCGAAAAAACACCTGAGGTGCTCGTTTACGGCGCAACGGCTGAAGAATCTGACCGACTGGGTCTTCCTTGCGGCGGGCAGCTGCATGTTGTTATTGAGCCTTTTCCGGAACAGAAGTCTCTGAAGCAACTGCAACACATGGTCGAGCGCCTTCAGACCCGTGACTATGTGGAACGCAAAGTAGATATCGCCACCGGCGAAATGAGCATCGAAGACAAGGAGCGTTTCAGCCGCCTGCAGTTTGTTGGTGATTTTGACAACACGGATATCGCCAACGAAAAGTTCCTGGTGCAGACCTATGGTCCCCGCCACCAGCTCTTCCTCATCGGCGCTGTGCAGGTCTCCATGTACCTGGCGGAAATGGCACAGGCCCTCGACTATCATGTCGTCGTCTGTGACCCACGGGAAAATATGATTGAGCAGTGGAAAGTCGAGGGAGTACAGCTCGTCACCGATATGCCCGATGACGCCATCAGGAAATATGCCAACGATCCGTTGACAGCCATCATCGCCCTCACCCATGACCCGCGTGTTGATGACATGGGACTCATGGAAGCCCTGAAAACAGACGCATTCTTTGTCGGCGCCCTGGGTTCCCAGCGAACCTCTGCCAGTCGCCGCGAACGCCTAGCGCAGCTCGATCTCACGGAAGATGAAATCTCAAGGTTGCATGCGCCGGTGGGCCTGTCAATCGGCAGTAAGACACCGGCTGAAATCGCGATCGCTATATTGGCGCAACTGACGGCATTGCGATCTAAGAGCGAGATCCCTCGACTAGGCTCAGGGTGACCGGGATGACATGCGGGTAACGTTGTGATCGGTATTTAGGTAAAATATCGCTATCAGGTGGAAAGACAGAACATGACTATCGGCGCCATAGTCCTCGCCGCTGGCAGCAGCCGGCGGTTCGGGGACGACAAACGCAAATCACTTCTCAGCGCCGGCACTACTGTGCTCGCAACCAGCATCGAGCAAGCAATTGATCGTTTCGATGCGGTGCTGGTGGTGCTCAGATTTGGTGATCGAGAATATGCAAATGAACTGGCACTCAATTTCAGCACGCCTGGCATCTCTTTTTTCTGTGCACCAGATTCAGCAAAGGGAATGGGGCATAGCGTCGCTAACGCTATCACTCAGGTAAAAGATTGGGATGCGGCCACCATTTTCCTCGGGGATATGCCCTTCCTCAAACCAGAAACCATCAGCCTGCTGGTTAATAAATATACTGAATCAGTGGGTCAGGAACCCATCATTATCCCGACGAAGGATGGCACACCTGGCCACCCCGTCATATTTCACAAACGTTATTTTGCAGATATTGGAAAACTGAAGGGTGATACGGGTGCCAGAGCAGTGATCGAGGCTAACCGGGATCGGGCTATTGAAGTGCCGGTGAATGATGAGGGAATCACCCGGGATATTGACACCGCAGAGGATATTTGAGTCTCGGCTAGTCCCCTACTCGACTTGCCCAATCCAACTTGCTGCGACAGACACCATAAAAGCTGTGCCCTGGGGGATGGATAAGTTTCAGCTTTTCCTCTTTCTTTCGAATAATGATGGATTCACCTGCACGCACCTCAAAAACAAGGTGTGAATCAAAACTGACCTTTGCCTCACCAAACCCTGAGCCTATAACGATCTTCAACTCTGAATTACCCGGTACTACCAGAGGGCGGCTGCTGAGCGTATGGGGGAACATGGGAATCAGAACGATGGCATCAAGGCTGGGATGCATGATGGGCCCACCAGCACTCAGGGCATAGGCAGTCGACCCGGTTGGGGAAGACACAATCAGGCCATCGGAGTTCTGGTTATAGACAAACTGATCATTGATATAGAGATCGAACTCAATCATTTTCGCGACGGTAGTCGCATGGATAGTGACCTCATTCAGGGCACAGGGTACTTCCTGACCGGCAACCGAAACCTCGCCTTCCAGGAGAAAATGCTCTTCGATACTGTAGTCCCCGGCCAGCACCTCACCCACGCTCTGTTCAATCTCATCTGGTGATACATCCGCGAGAAATCCGAGCTTGCCGCGGTTAATACCCAACAATGGAATTCCAGAAGGCGCGAGGGTCCTTGCGGCACCCAGAATGATGCCGTCACCACCTACTGCAACTACCAGATCGCAGTGGGAACCGAGCTCCTCCTCGCGGCATACCTGCAGATCCGTTTCATCCAGCATAGCGGCTGCCAGTTCTTCCAACACCACTTCCACCGACTGCGAGCGCAGGAAGCGTTCCACAGTTTTCAGCGATTCCAGCACCGGCGGACTGCCCATGCGTGCCACCAGGCCAACTCTATTAAACTTCTTCATCCAACTAGACACCCACCTCAGGACTCGGCATTAAATGCCAGAACCCGATCCATTTCAAATAGTGAATGGATTGGCGCAGCCAAATATTCACCCCGACAGGCGTTTTGCGACGCAAAATCATGAAAGGGAGTAATTCACCCAAATCCCACCCCACCACCAAACAACAAGCCTTTCATCCTATAAACCCATATAAATTATTCCAAATGAGAATGATTATTCCCTTGAATTCACCCGATATAGGGTGAAAATAGCGACCTCAAAAGAAATCGACACTATGAACTCAAGAATCAACAAGCGGTATGCCGCGGAACTGGCCAAAGAAGGCAGCATTGCAGACATTGCCGCCGCCGGCTCCCTGTGGCAGGCGATGCGTCGCGAAGTGCATGCTCGCTCTGAATTTGAGCCCCTCATGTCCACCTTCCTGCAGGCCACCGTACTCAACCACGAGACATTTGAAGGCGCCTTGAGCTTCCTACTAGCCAGCAAACTGGACGGCCCTGTGGTATCCAGCATGGCGATCCGGGAAATTATTGAAGAGGCCTATGAGGCCGAGCCCTCAATCATGCGAGCAGCGGAAATCGATATCAAGGCGACTCGAGAGCGAGACCCCGCCTGTAACAGCTATTCAACACCGTTCCTCTTCTTCAAGGGTTTCCATGCGCTGCAGGCCTATCGGGTTGCGCACTGGCTCTGGAGCCAAAGCCGTCACACCCTGGCTTTCTACTTCCAGAACCAGATGAGTTCTATTTTTGGCGTTGATATTCACCCAGCAGCCAAGATTGGCTGTGGCATCATGTTCGACCATGCCACCGGCCTGGTGGTGGGTGAAACCGCGGTCATTGAAGATGACGTATCTATCCTGCACGGCGTAACCCTCGGCGGTACAGGCAAGGTGTCCGGTGATCGTCACCCGAAGGTTCGACACGGCGTTCTGCTCGGTGCAAATGCTTCCATTATTGGCAATATCGAAATTGGTGAAGGCGCAAAGGTCGGTGCCGGCAGTGTTGTCATGAAGGACGTACCACCCCATGTCGCAGTCGCTGGCGTGCCTGCTAAGATTATGGGCAAACCCAAGGGGGATTCCCCGGCTGAGGATGTGGATTATTCCTTCTAGTACTTAAACTGTCCCCGCAATAGCGAAGAAAGTACACTGTTCCCGCCCAAGTAAAGAGTTCACCCCGTTGTCCCGGCTTTTACCCTACATTCTTATTCTCTTATTGCTTTCTGGCTGCGGCGGTGGCGGTGGTAGTGCACCAGCCTCTTCCTCGGCAGCCAACGACACAACGACCCTTGATGAAGATACGTCGACGCAGGTCAATGTTACAGCCAACGATACGAACATCTCGGCTTCCAGCGCAGAGATAACCACACAACCAGAGCACGGTACCGCCACTATCAGTTCGGGTAACATTAGTTATACACCCGATACCGATTTCAACGGCACTGACACCATGTCCTATTCCGTTGATAGCAATAACAATACGGGCAGCAACTCGGCCACATTGACCATAACCGTCAGCAGCATAAACGACGCACCCCTCGCAGCGAGCGACCTTAGTTCCACCGAGGTCAATACTGCTATCGAAATCAGAGTACTCGATAACGACAGTGACGTTGATGATGACGAGACATCACTGATGGTTGAGATTGTCGACAATGCCACCAATGGCTTCCTCGCTGCATTGAACAGCGGGCTGGTATCCTATTCGCCAGTATTGGGTTTTACTGGCAATGACGCTTTTACCTACAAGCTGATAGACGCTATGGGTGCAGAGTCCAACACAGTCACCGTTACCATCACCGTGGTCGACCCATCCAAGACGCTGTTGCTAGCCGAAGACATGGGCATACCCACAGCAGGATATACAGCGGAGAACCATACCGAACTGGGTGATTTAATCCAGGTCTCGGCACCCGTTACCTTTAACGTCCATACCAATGCTGTTTCCTTTATCGTTTCCCTGACCGGCTCCAGCGTCGTGCTGGTTGATTCCCTTTTTATTATCGACGTGCAGACCCCCCAGGGGGTTACCCTGCCCATAAGAGAAACGATCTTTTGTGATCTTGGCTTGTGCACCGTTCAGATACCCAAACGACCTGAAATCACAACAGAATCAGGCACATGGAGCCTGCGCCTGGGTACGGCAGCCACGTCCATAGAGGACGTTGACCTCAGCGACTATCAATTACAACTTGTCAGCCGAATCGGACCGGCTCCAGAGGTTGATTCGAGGATAAGCCTGGCAGTAAAGCCCTTTGTCACAGGTACCGTTTCCACCAGTGATATCGGCGAGATCCTAAGCAGATTCACAGCGATGGCAGCAGACAGCGATATCGATGTGACACTGGATCCGGTTACTATTCTGACCGACACTAGATTTGCCGAAGTATCCAGTGACTTTCGCGACACCGACACCGCCTCACTAGTGCTTATGGGTGATCCTGGCAAGGCCAACATCTTTTTCCTGGAAGGCTTTACTGATTCCGGCGGCACACTGCTCGGCATCTCCGGTGGCCTGCCTGGCTCTCTCGGCATTGCCTCTGAGTACAATGGTGTACTGATCAACAGCAATGCCACCAAGGGATCTGGTACGGCTACCTACCTGAGAACGACAGCTGAGTTTGCCTTCCACGAGATGAACCACCTGCTCGGCCTATTCCACACAACGGAATATGATTTTGCGCTGCATGATATTCTGAATGATACGGCGGACTGCCTTGAAGACAGTGACCTGGATAATGATGGTCGGGCGGACGCGGAAGAATGCACGGAAGGGCTCAACCTGATGTTCTGGGAAAATGACTTACAGACCCCCAAAGAGCCACTTACTTCAGATCAGAAAAGTGTGCTGCGTTTTGTGCCTGTTAGTGGTCCAGACTAGGCTCTGTGATATTGCATACCTGGCAGAAAAGTGTCTCTTAGAATTTAGTGCCAGTGGTGCCATAGGTACTGACGGGGTACACCAAGAGGGAAAGATTCGTGTACGCAGGATGCGTGCGAATTGGAACGCTTTGAAGACGCTTCGGCATTACCGACTCATCATTCCTAGTCCCAAAGCGACAGCTGTATTGTCATCGATTTGAGGTTCATCTAACGAGTCGATGGAGTCTTCTTGTAATGCTTCATCAAGCCGT
>PBRQ01000015.1 GCA_002725995.1 Gammaproteobacteria bacterium | reverse complement strand
AGGACCAGAGTCCTTTTTTGGGGACAGTTAGCCTGTTTAGTTCCTGAATTCTGATTCCCTGCGAGAATTGAGTAAACTGTCATCAAATTCCAATATAGAGAATAGTCATGTCCAAGTACCGCACTGCCCTGCCTCAGTTAGCCGGTGATGGGCTTTTCCTGACCGATGGTGGGATCGAAACTGAATTTATCTTCAATCACCGCATCGATTTACCGCTGTTTGCCTGCATCTCCCTGTTCTTTGGTGAAGCGGAACACTTGCCGATACTGCGCAAGTATTACGAGGACTATTATAAGAGCAGCTAAATCTGGTGGTTGAAGGATCGGCAGCGCTTGCCGTCGGCGGGCTGCTAAAGCACAAGGATCAGTTTAAGGGCAAAAAGGTAGTTGCGGTCGTCTGTGGTCGAAATATTGATCTTGAAGTTTTCAGGCGCATCATTGGATAGAGCTTCGGGACTGGATGCCGGTTCAGTTTTGGGTTTGGCCTTACTTCTAAATCTAAAGCGATTCGTCAGCCATGGTCTGCTGGCATTTGTAGGGGCACTGGTGGTGATTTGAATCTTGAGTAGATAATCCAGAGACAGGCAAGGCTGACAACGCCGGCGAGAAGCCAGATCATACCCAGGGCCTCGCTTAGCCCTGAGCCGGAGAATTTGCCATGATTGACTATCGCGCCGCCGATACCAGCAGCAAGTCCCATTGACAGCGAGCCGGCGATTCCGTTTGCCGTAGAAGTGGCGCCTTCTTCACCCGTCTTGGTGTAATCCATAGTTGCGCTAACCGCTGTGTTGAAAGCAAGGCCCATTCCAAAACCTTCTACACCCCAGGCAACATAGATCATCCAAAAAGGAATGGGTGGATAAAGCAGGGATGCCAGTAAGCCAATACCAATCAGGCTGAAAATGGCTCCTGCCATCAGTGACTGTTGTACTGTCAGGCGGCTGGATAACCACGCCTGGAAAAAGGAAGCACCAACCCAGGTAATGGCACAGCAGGTGAAGGCCAGCCCGGTAACGGAACTGCTGAGGTGCCTTACTTCGATCATCATCAATGGCAAAAAGAGATCCGCAAGGAAGAACGAAAATTCAACCAGAAAGAGCAGCATCACTGATGCCGCCAGACCGGGCCGTATCGAAACGAAACCTCTGGGCATCACTGAAACTAGAGGCCGCCAGGCGATCATCAGGGAAACGGGAATTGCAAAAACCCATACCCAGCTGATTGGTTCAGCTATGATGGTAATCAGCAATCCAGTCCCGGCTGCTATTCTGATCGCCTGCCAGAGAGCATTTGCAGAAGTACTTTTGGTGGCGGATGCCTGAGTTTTGCCGAGGATTTTCAGGTGTGGGTACAATATTATTGCGGCAATTAGCAAAAATGGAAGCTGCCCCATAAAGACCCAGTGCCAGTCAAGATAGTCGACGATATAGCCACCAGCAGTTGGTGCCAGCAATGAAGGTATCAGCCAGGCAGAGTCCAGCCAGGCGATCATCCTTGGGCGCTCGGATGAAGGAATCACGATGTTGGTAGTGGAGTAGGCGATGGTCCAGCTTATGCCGCCTCCAAGGCCCTGCATTGCCCTGGCCAGGACAAACTCAACCATGGTGGTTGATAGCGCAGCCAGTATCAATCCGATTGCAAACAGGACATACCCGATCAGGAATATTCGGACCGGGCCTCGTTGATCGATGCTGGTGCCAGCCCATACCACGCTGATAAGAGAGGCCAGAATATAACTGGCCAGACTGATGCCATACCAGTCGCCACCGCCCAGGTCACGTACGATGGTTGGCAAGGCTATCGTAAGCACCAGTTCATCGAAAGCGTGCAGGGACACNGCAAGGATCAAACCAAATTTTAGCTGGTTGNGCGTCATNTTGATGACGNGCTCATGNGGGCACCCTTGGTCTCAAATTCTGGATTGTCCATTGCTTCAATCTACGGCCTTTCAAAGGCTCCTTGCTGGCTGTCAAANTGGTTTCTGTTCACCCTTATATGACGCGAGAATTCATNGCNGCTCGTTGAAGGTAATGTTCGCATTTACACCCAATGCACTTAGTGAAGGCAGGGGTTCTTAACAAACTCTACCGAGAAGGAGGGCTGGAGATGAAACACTTATTCAACCAATGGAGACAATAACCTCTGCCAAGGCGCTCTAGCAAGTGCTGAATAGTTGTATCCGGCTTGCCTATAGGCGTAAATGCAAGCGGCGCCAGATAGATGGTATGGTACCCAACCGCTTGTACCTGCCAGATGTGGCTGATATAGCGACAAATACAAATGATGTGAATTGAAAATATGTTGGGAAAGATGCCATGTCTGCACAAATAATTGACGGAAAAGCTATTTCGGCATCTATTCGGCAAGAGTTGAGAGTAGAAGTTGAAGCGCTGGAAAAAGCGAATAAAAGAGTTCCAGGGCTAGCCGTTGTGCTCGTCGGCGATGACCCGGCATCAAGTATTTATGTTAAAAACAAGCGGCGTGACTGCAAGGAAGTCGGCTTCAAGTCTGAGGTTGTTAAGCTCGAAAAGAAAATTACCCAGGACGAGCTGCTGGCAAAAATTTCTCAATTTAATGATGACCCAACGATTGATGGCATTTTGGTTCAGTTACCGCTGCCCGATCATATCGACAACCTGGCAATTCTCGAGGCCATCGATCCGAACAAGGATGTAGACGGCTTTCACCCCTACAATGTCGGGCGGCTGGTGTTGCGTTACCCAGGGTTGCGACCTTGCACACCAATGGGCGTCATGCAGCTATTGGAGCGAACGGGCATTCCTATAATGGGCAAGGATGCAACCGTCATCGGTGTGTCCAACCATGTTGGTCGTCCTATGGCTCTGGAACTACTGTTAGCTGGGTGCAGTGTTTCTGCAACGCACAAGTTTACATCCAATGTCCGGGAGTATGTCGAATATGCTGATATCGTGATATCAGCCGTCGGTATCCCCGGGCTGATCAAGGGTGAATGGGTTAAGCCCGGCGCGACCGTCATTGATGTGGGTATCACGCGGGATGCACATGGAAAATTGCATGGCGATGTAGAATTTGATGAAGCCTCAAAACGTGCCGGGTGGATTACGCCGGTTCCTGGTGGTGTTGGTCCGATGACGCGAGTCTGCATGTTGCAGAATACGCTATATGCCATGACACAGTTTCATTCGGGAGACTAGCTGGTTGCTAAAAAGTGCGTTCTTTGATTTTATGAATCGCAGGGCTGACTTCGATCATTTTCTATCCAGTTCAGTGCTGGACCGGGACTACATAAATTGGAATGGTCTCTTTCTACCCTACGATTACGGTAATGCGGAGGAAGAATATTCTTCCCTGCGGAATTCCTGCGCTATTTTTGATGTATCCCCACTCAGGAAGTATCGTATTACCGGTGATGAGGCTGGTGAGTTTCTGGACAAACTTCTAACACGGCCTGCCAGCACTGCTGCATCCATGACTGGAATCTATGTCATCTTCTGTCATGAAGATGGCACCTTGATTGACGATTCAATTCTTTACAAATTTTCCAACGATGACTACCTGCTAATGCCATCCGACATGGACCATAGCGCTTACTTTGATTCACTCATCAAGCGCTTCCGATTTCAAGCAGTATCTATCCTTGACTGCACTGATGAGTGGGTTGGAATGGCGATTCAAGGTCCACTCTCTGCGGCGGTCCTGCTCAATATGGGATGCGAGAACGTTGATAAGCTGGTTCCCTATGAAGTACGTCAGTTTCCCTTCGCCGGTGGTCAGATTCAGGTAGCCAGAATGGGTTTTACCGCTGACCTGGGTTATGAATGCTGGCTTGAGCCGGGATTAGCCAGCGAGTTTACGGGGGCTATTGAATTGGCGCGTGAATCAATGGACCTTGCTATCCCTGGATATGGGCTAAGCACGCTGGAAGCCTGCCGATTGGAAGGTGGCTTTATTGTCGCGGGCTGGGATTTTGCGACGAAAGCTGACCCCGCACCAGGATTTGAGCGCAATCCGTTTGAAGTTGGATTGGGCTGGCTTGTTGAACTGGACGGTGTTGATTTTGTAGGGAAAAAGGCTCTGGTCGAGAAAAAGCGGGAGGGTAGTCGATACGGCATCAGGGGTTTTCAGACCGCCGATGTACAGGAGGTAGAGGACGGTGCTTCTATCTATGGTAGTAAAGATGGTGCAGAAATAGTCATCGGGTCTGTTAACTGTTCTACCTGGTCCTGGGGACTAGAGAGTTTGATCGGAAATGCATCCATCTATACTGAACATGTTTGCACCAGGGATCTATGGATTAGGGTGAATGATCGGCCAGTGAAAATCACCCTGCGACGCGGGCCCTTCATAAACCTGGATCGCCGCACACAGATTCCTGCACCCCTGGGGTAAGGGCAGGCAGAATTTCCTCCTGACCCGCAGTTGATCACAATGCATGCTTCTTCAGGGTGCACCGCTGGAAGTGTTATTCCTGTTCCCTGGTTAGCCCGTCTGATGAAAAACCGGCCATGGATCAAGCAGTTCGTCACCTCTGAATGGCAGTAGATCACCAAACTGGAGCATCACATGCTCGCTCTGGGTTGGCCTGAGAAACATGTAGTCATCCACCTTCAGGTTAACCGCTGCCGACGTGGAAACCGGGCTCTGGTTAGTGCTCTGGTAGATCGGATCCGGCACGCCAGGCGGCGACACCATTTGTGCTTTCCAATAGCCACCGTATATGTAGTAGAGCCTTTGCATGTTCGGGTTCCAAAGGGGCAGCAACTTGGCCAGCGCAAGATCACCAGGAACCTTTAGTTCATCGTAGCGCTTGAGAATGGGAGTCGCTATAAAAAGTGCCGGCAGATTGTCGGTAAGATGGTAGGTATCAAAGTCCGTCGGTTTCACAACGCCAGACCCGGCGGATAAATCGTTCATTGTATTGTCACGATGGTATATACCGAGAGTATGACTACCAGCACCATTCAGGGTGAGCTTCTCAATATTAGCACCCATCGGTTTTACCTGGTCGATAAAGCCTCTGTAGACTCCGAGGACCTGCTTTACGGAGGGATCTCCCAGAGCCGCCTGCAGCCCAGATAGGTGAGGTTCGTAACCCATTAATCCGGCTAACTCCAGATGCTCAGGATCCTCCTCAATGATACTAAGAAGTGGCCTGATCGCTTCGGGCTCTGGCAGCCCCCCGCGATGCAGCCCTACATCGATTTCAAAGTTAATGCGCATCTTCACCCCCAGCTGTTTGGCGAGGGCCTGGTACTGGTTGAGTCGCTCTGGCGTATCAATAAGCCATTGAACCTGGTTTGTAACATCATATTTGCTGTTGTCGAGTTTTTGGTAAAACGTTTTCACGGCAGACACTGGCATTGGCTTGCCGATGAGTGCGTCTGAATTAGGGAATGCGTCAGCTATTGCATTCAAAAATGGCTGGTGGAAGACCATAAGAGAATTTGTCTTGGCGCGCTGCATCACATGCTCTAACAAGGGTACAGAGGGAAGAGATTTAACAACAACCCGGTAGGTTTTGTTGGTGCCGACGGAACCTGTAATTTGATCAATATTTGTGTTTACGCGATCCATATCAAGCAGCATCACCGGTCTGCCCGGACCATCGCGTTTCAAGAGTTCATTCAAAATGGAAAAATAGGCATTGTGTGGCGCGCCCATATCACCTGGCCGCCACAGCATTGCAGCGCCACCCGCAGCAATCACCGCTCCGGCCCCACCCAACACAAATGAACGACGTTTCATCTCATTACCTCGATGGTTTCGACCCTGGTTCTCTACTCGCACCAGCCGGGCATCGGTTATTCCAACTGGACTATGGCTTGAGACTCGGGTTCAGGTTGTTAGAAATGCCCGACCAGATTCAGAAATACACCGTCGATATGAATATCCATATCAACGTCAATATCGTTGGCATTACCATCAATTCCAAATCGACGATACTGGATTCATCATCTACGATAAGAATATTTCTGCCCATGGTTTGAGCATGCCATAGTCGGCACGAGAATTCCCCATGGCGGTGATGCTAATGTCGGAATAGAGCCTCAGCCAGGCATCAGGAAGATCCCAGGATCCCAGGATCCCAGGATGAACAGGCTTACATTGCATCAACGATGGCATTTAGTGTGGCACTCGGCCGCATTTCCTTGTCTGTCATTTCATCATTAAGCAGGTAGTATCCGCCCATTTCAGCAGGTCTCCCCTGTGCTGCCAGGAGTTCCTCGGAGATCTTAGCTTCATTCGCCTCGAGGTCTTTTGCTATCTTGGCAAAGCGGCCTTGCAAATCTACATCCTTATTCTGGGCGGCCAATGTCTGTGCCCAGTACAGCGAGAGGTAGAAGGTGCTGCCCCTGTTATCAAGCTCGTTTACTTTCCTTGAGGGGAGTTTTGCATTTTCAAGATACTTTGCTATCGCCTGATCGAGCGTCTCAGCAAGGAGCGCAGCCTTTTCGTTGTTGCTGATAGCGGCTACCTGTTCAAGGGACGGTACCAGTGCGCAGTATTCCCCCAGGGAGTCCCAACGCAAATGTCCTTCCTTCTCAAATTGCTGCACGTGCTTCGGTGCTGAGCCGCCGGCCCCTGTTTCAAAAAGTCCACCACCAGCCATGAGGGGAACAATCGACAGCATTCTGGCGCTGGTGCCGAGTTCCAGGATGGGAAAGAGGTCAGTGAGGTAATCCCGCAGTACGTTTCCTGTCACGGCTATAGTGTCTTCACCCTTGCGCACCCTCTCGATAGAGAAACTCATCGCATCATCAGGCCGCATGATTCGGATATCGATTTCGCTGGTGTCGTGATCTTTAAGGTAGACGTTTACCTTCGCAAGGATCTGGGTGTCGTGGCCCCTGCGATCATCCAGCCAGAAAATGGCAGGTGAACCACTGGCTTTGGCGCGATTTACCGCCAGTTTTACCCAATCCCTGATAGGTTCATCCTTTGTCTGGGACATTCTGAAGATATCACCAGGCTCAACGGTCTGCTCAAGCACAGTGTTGCCGGAGTCATCCACAACACAAATCTTGCCATCGCCAGGTGCTTCAAAAGTTTTGTCGTGGGAGCCGTACTCTTCAGCCTTTTGCGCCATCAAGCCGACGTTAGCGACACTTCCCATGGTTGAAGGGTCAAATTGCCCGTTTGCCTTTGCATCCTCAAGGATTACCTTGTAAATCGTCGCATAGCAACGGTCCGGGACCATGGCGATGCAATCCTGCAGCTCATCATCATTGTTCCACATGCGACCGCCGTCACGTACGACATTAGGTATAGATGCATCAACGATAATGTTGTTGGGAACATGCAGGTTGGTAATACCCTTTCTGGAATCGACCATTGCCAGTGCAGGGTTGGTCTCATAGACAGCGGCGATGTCTGCTTCAATTTCCTGACGTTTATCGTCGGGTAATCTATCGAGTTTTTCGAGTACATCAGCAAGCCCATTGTTGACATCGGCACCAATTTCACTGAGTGCTACAGCGTGCTTCTCGAGTGCCTTGGCATAATAGACAGAGACGCAATGACCAAACATGATTGGGTCGGATACTTTCATCATAGTGGCTTTGAGGTGAAGAGAAAGTAACACGTCATCCTTTCTGGCTGCCTCGATCTGTTCGCTAAAGAAGCTGCGCAGTGCTTTTACATTCATCACCGAAGCATCGACTACTTCTTTTGCCTTTAGAGCTAAACCATCTTTAAGTGTGGTGCTTGTTCCATCGGCCGCATTGAATTCAATTTTGACATTACATGCTTTCTCAACCGTAGCGGACACTTCACTCTCATAAAAATCCTTACCCGTCATATGAGTGACTTGGGCCTTGGATCCAGACTCAGGCCAGGGCTGCATCATCTTGTGCGGGTTCTTCTGGGCAAACTGTTTTACAGGTGCTGCGGCTCTTCGGTCAGAGTTTCCCTCCCGGAGTACCGGGTTTACCGCGGAGCCGAGACATTTGGCAAACCGTTGTTGTAAAGCGTTCTCCACGTCATTCTTTGGTTCCTCAGGATAGTTAGGGATGGCGTATCCTTTCTTCTGGAGTTCTGCGATAGCCGCCTGCAACTGTGGAATTGACGCGCTGATATTCGGCAGTTTGACAATATTGGCCTGCGGGGATTGGGTGAGTTCTCCGAGCTGAGTGAGGACATCAGGGATCTTCTGTGCTTCATCAAGGTTTTCAGGGAAATTTGCAATAATTCTTCCCGCAAGGGAAATATCCAGCAAATCAATTTCTATTCCAGTGCCCTTTGTAAAACCCTGTACCACTGGCAAAAAAGCGTAGGTTGCCAGTGCTGGAGCTTCATCGATCTTTGTCCATATGATCTTGGATGTCGTCACCTTTAATATACCTCGAAAACTTAGTGTGTATTCACCAGCCTGTCTCGGCCGGTTACCTAATATGTGGGGGCCGAAGGCTATACTTTTTCCCCGCAGAAGTCAGCAACTAGTGTCATGCGGGCACATTATATGTGCCCACGCTTTCTAGTCTGGTAGGCCAAGCACGCGCTTGGCTACGATGTTGTTCTGCACCTCGTTGGTGCCACCGTAGATGGTGATTGAACGGCTGGCCAGCCATGTGCGGGTTGATTCCAACTCATCATCTGAGAACATGCCACCTTCCCAGCCGTGTCCCTGGGTTCCCATCAGCCTGATTTTGAGCTCTGCCCCTGTTCTGGCAAGGCTTGAGCCAAAGATCTTGAAGATTGACGTGGCTTCTCCCAGTGTTTTACCGGAGCTGTTTTCTTCACCGACCCGCTTCTGGGTCAGCTTGAAGGAGTGGGAATTCATGTGGTGTCGAATGACTTCATCACGAAAGTCGGCATCAGCAATCAAACCCTGGTCGTTCTCGCCAACATATTGCTTGGCGATACTATCCATGAGGCTGAGGTCGCCGCGAATGCCACCGGTTTCGAGCCTGGGACTGCCCGCCAAACCGCCCTGGCCCGATCGTTCGTACTGTAACAGACGTTTGCCCACCGACCAGCCCTGGTTGATCTTGCCGACAAGGTCTGATTTCTGGGCGATGGCGTTGTCGAAAAAGGTTTCGCAGAAGGGCGAGCTGCCGGAGATCAGCTGAACGGGTTTGGTGGTGATACCAGGCTGATCCATATCCAATAATACGAAACTGATACCTTCATGTTTAGGTACATCAGGGTTGGTTCTTACCAGGGCAAACATCCAGTCGGCAAATTGGGCGCCGGAGGTCCAGGTTTTCTGTCCATTTATGGAAAAGAAATCACCCTGATCTTCGGCGCGTGTGCGCAAACTGGCCAGATCAGAACCTGCACCTGGTTCGCTGTAACCCTGGCACCAGGCTGCTTCACCGCGCACGATTTTGGGAAGGTGGCGCTGTTTCTGATCATCTGTGCCAAATTCAAGCAGCGTCGGGCCAATCATTCGAATACCCATGCCAAGCAGAGGCGCCCTCGCGTCAATGACCTGCATTTCCTCAAGGAGTATCACCGCCTCGTCTGTACTCAAACCGCCACCACCATATTCGGTTGGCCAGGTCGGCGCGGTCCAGCCCTTTTCGGCCATGCGCTGCAGCCAGAGTGCTGTGTCGGGGTCCTCAAGGGGTATTTTGGTGCTACCGGTGGGTATCTGCCCATCGCCACGGGCACCGGGTGGGCAGTTTTCTGCCAGCCAATCTTTAACCTCTTGCCTGAATGCCTCTTTGCTCATTTATCTGCCTTCTCGCGAATTTTTACACTGATCTGGGAACCGCAATGATACTTGAAGCAGTTCAGGGACACCACGAGGGGCGTCGAACAGTGCCACGTGAATCGGACCGCCACTAAACGCTTCGAAGTTGTTCTACGCCCCTGGGAACGATGCCCTGGTTGCCTGCTCCGCTGAACTGTCCCTGTTGAATGCTCGGTGAGAGAACCAACTATTTCGATTCAAGCCTGGTCAAAGTTCTAACCCGCGCACTGGCAAGTCTATTTCTTTCTTTCAAATTACGGCACCTAGGATTGAAGCCGCTCTAATGGATATATTATCTGGGAATTACTAAAGTGGAATGAATAGCTGCAGAAATGTGAGGTAACCCTTTGAGAAGTCGTTTAAGTTTGTTTGCTGTCATTTCAATTCTGATACTTGCTTGGAAGGTCATTGCTGCGCCTCCTGCTTTGGCTGAGGGTGCAGCACCTTTCTATGTGTGGCAGGAGGATGTCCCTAGTGATGCTGGCGTGCTTCTGCGACATGAGCCCCTCGAAGAAAAACTCGTACTCAGCGAAGCTTCGGCTGGTGTGCGAATCTTGTACTCATCTCACGGATGGAATGATCTGCCCGTTACAGTCTCCGGTGATGTCCTGATCCCGAAGGGCATTGCCCCTGAAGGCGGCTGGCCTGTTCTTGCCTGGTCCCACGGAACTGTGGGTGTTGCTGATCTCTGTGCTTCATCCTTTAAGGGGCGGTCTGGGCGTGACATCAAGTATCTCAATAAGTGGCTGGCGGAAGGCTATGCTATTGTCTCTACAGATTACGAGGGACTTGGAACCCCGGGTGGTCATGCTTATCTGCACTGCCAGTCTGAGGCTAATGGCAATATTGATGCGGTGCAAGCCGCCCAACAATTGGGACTTAATCTCTCCAGACGATGGCTGGTTCTTGGCCAATCGCAGGGTGGTCAGGGTGCGCTTTGCACCGGAGCGCATGTAGCGGCACGTGAGTCAGAGCTTGATTTTCTTGGCACGCTGGCGACGGCACCAGGTGTAAATTGGAAGGACAGGTTTCTTAGCGGCAGGGCAGACGATCCAAACCCGTTCATTGGCATGTCCTTATATCTCGCACGTGGCTTTGAAGTTTATGAGCCAGGCTTTCAGTCGAGCAAGACCTTTTCTGATGCGGCAATGGGTTTGCTCCCTTACGCAGACACACTCTGTGTTGGTGAACTCATTGGTGTCGGCATGAAGGCCAACCTGACCCAAGGCCAAAGTCTGCAAGTAGTTCCCTTCGGTAAGGCGCCGGGTACCGCCAGTGGTGCCGGGAAAATGGATGTGCCTATCTCTGGCTGGACAGCACCCGTTTATATTGGACAGGGCAGCGCGGACCCTCTGGTGCGATTTGAAGATGTCAGAAACTTCAGCGCTGACCTGTGTAGTGAGAACGTCAGCGTAACCCTTGATGTCTATGAAGGCGCTGAACACAGCGGACCAATGAACCAGGGCTTTGATGCATTCAGGCAGTGGGTTGCTGATCGGTTCGCGGGCAAACCAGCTGGCGATAGTTGCCAGGAAATTAGGACAAAACGGTAAACTGCCTGCGGATTTTAGATTAAAGAACTGGTCAGGTTATGGCGACTGAGCTTCTCGTACACGGCTGTTTTCTGTCGGCTCAATTCATCTTCAATTTTCCTAATGGCTTCTAGTATGCGCGGCTCGTCACGAAGCCCATCCATCAGCGGGTGATCCTTGTACCCATCTCTATAGTAGCCCAGCCAACCAGCTTCCGTAACAGCGACAAATTCCTTAATAGCTTTCTCTCCTTCACCGAGACCCTGTAATATCCGGATCCGCCAGCGCCATTTTGGGTCGCGCATTTTCAACTAGCTGGCGAATCACATCATACTCACCGTACTGCACTAATCTGTTGATCAGTATGAGGCCGTAGGCTTCCTCATCGACATGAAGGAGGTGCACGCTTGCTTCTGCTATAAGTTCGACCCTTGGTACCTCCCACGCCACTTCTAAATATTGCATATACTCGTAACTCTCGCTCTCTAAAGGTACCTGATTCACAAGGTCTAGAACCGCATCAACATCGTCATAGTTAAACAGGACGGTAGCTGTGATAAAGGCCTGTTGCCTGTCCGTCGACGACAACTTGACCGCAACCTCGATTGCTTCCTTGAGCCTCCCCGTTGTTAGGTAGTGAGTGCCAATGTTTGCCTTTTACGTGTGGTATTCAGGGTCGAGGTGGGCCAGGCGTTTCCAATGACACTCAGCTTCCTCGAGCCGTCCATGTTGAGAGAGGGAAACACCGTAGTTTCCATTGGCAACCCGATTCAGGGGGTCCAGCTTTAAAGTCATCTCCAGAAGCTGAATTTCTTTTTCATCATAGCTGTGATCGCCACTTTCCCTGAGAAGTGAGAAATACCAGATGTAGGCGTTGACATTGTTTTCATTCACCGCAATCGCTTTTAGGTATGCGGCCTCTGCCATTTCCTAATGACCAGGGTAAACATAGCCCATGTGGTTGTGGTATAGCCCAAGGGTGGCGTAATAGTCCGATGTTTCGAAGTCGAGAGATTTTGCTTTATCCAGCTCAGCCTTCGCGATCGAGAAGGCTTCATCGAGCGTCCCATAGTTGTTATTGTTATAGGCAATCAGCCTTGCCGCTGCATGCTCTATCCTGGGCGTTGCATATTCCGGATCCAGACAGAAGGATAGCTGATACAGTTCCATGGCATGCAGGACGGAATCAAACTGCCTTGAATAGAGTGCATCCTTAGCACGAAGATACACATCATAGGCTTCTGAATTCTTTGTGTGCCTGTCCGCAACCATTACTCCGTCGGTTAACAGCGCAATTTTCATCGCCATCACAACCTGGGAAGAGATCTCATCCTGGACGGCAAAGATGTCGTCAATCTCACGATCGAAGGTGTCGGACTAAAGATGAAAACCATCGATTGCCCTGACAAGCTGCGCTGTTATTCGAACCTGATTGCCGGATTTGCGAACGCTTCCCTCGAGTATATTGTCTGTATTCAGCTCTTTGCCGATCACCGTGAGGTTCTTGTTTTTGCCCTTGTAAAAGAAGCTGGAAGTTTGCCCTGCGACCCTGAGGCCCTTTGTTTTTGCCAGAACATTGAGCAGTTCTTCCGATAATCCATCAGAGAAATACTCTTTTTCCTTGTCGCTGCTCATATTCACGAAATCTAACACAGCTACAGAGGGTCGCGTATCGACATCAGCTGTTGCGGGTGTAAATTTAGGTTGAGCCAATTGGGTATTTGCCGCCACCTTGCCAGTTTCAATGGGCAAGGGGCCTGGTGTTTGAAAATACTGATAGGCAAAGAAAGTCAGAGCGAGAGACAGCAGGCCAATAATGATGAAGTCAATTTCCGCCCGGTCTTGGAAGTGATAGATTCCTTGATATTAACCTATTGTGTGAAACGTAAGCCTTCCGGTGTGAACTCAAACATCCATGCAAATGCGATTAAAGCAGGGAACAGGGCTATGATTACTGCGCCTATAGCATCGTCAGATAAGCCGACGGCCGGAAAAACAATGTCGCAAATCTGAAGAATAACGAAGCTGGCAGCGGCAAAGGCTGTCGCAACTCGCAGGACATTACGTCGCTTTAGTTCCTCAAAGAACTCAGGGTTTACTGCCACGGGTTGCAAATTCTTTGATATTGTCAGAGTTTAGCAAGTCTAAAACGAAGAAATCGGGACACAATAAGCTGGGAAAGGAGCAAGTCATGTCAGAAACGGTTGTTATCCTCGGAGCCGGAGCACCGGATGGAGTTGGCGGCGCTTTGGCGAGAAAGTTTGCGAAAAATGGTCTGAACGTTATTGTTTCAGGGCGCACGCAGGAGAAGTTGAACGCTACAACAAAAGAGATAGAGGCTGATGGTGGTTCTGCAGAAGGATGCGTGGCGGACGTTACGTCCGAGGCAGATCTGGATGCCTTATTCAAACGGGTTGAAGACCGGCAGGAACCGCTGGCGGCTGTGCTCTTCAATGCCGGTAGCAACTTGCCAGTTCCATTTGAAGACCTGACGCCAGCGATGTTTGAAGAGTTCTGGCGTATCGGCTGTTACGGTGCATTTCTTACTGCAAAAAAGGCTATGCCAATTCTCAAGCAGCAAGGGCAGGGGTCGATACTTTTCACTGGCGCCTCTGCTTCACTGCGCGGCCGGCCAGGGTTCGGACACTTTGCTGCAACTAAGGCCGCTCTGCGCAACCTCGTCCAGGCACTGGCGCGTGAATACGGACCGCAGGGCATACATGTTGCGCATGTAGTGATTGATGGCATCATCAACGGTGATATTGTTCGCGGCCGCTATGGCGAATATCTTGAATCTCTCGGGGAAGATGGCTCCCTGGCACCGGATGCGATTGCCCAGGCATTTTGGGTGCTTCATACACAGCATCGTTCCGCCTGGACCCACGAACTTGATTTGCGACCGTTTAATGAAAAGTGGTAACGCAAGCATCTCTTGTCGCGTTCTTCTCCTCACTACAAGGTGAATCAATTACCTTATACTTGTGACATACAGGCGCGAAGGCGAGGATCGAAATGCTGATACCAGAGGGAGATAGCTACCAGGAAATTTACGACAATTTTGAGTGGGATATTCCTGAGTACTACAACATTGCCGGGGATGTCTGTGACCGGCATGCAGAAGACTCTACGAAGATTGCGCTGGTCCATGAAGATTCGAATAGAGTCGTAACCCGGTGCAGCTTTCAGGAGGTTAAGGGTTACGCTAACCAGCTGGCAAATGGCTTGACGGAGCTTGGCCTGGCTAAAGGTGATGTCGTCTCAATATTTCTGGCCCAGGCCCCCGAGGCGGCGATTACTCATGTGGCCTGTTGGAAAGCGGGGCTGGTTTCATCGCCAATCTCCATTCTCTTTGGCAGCGATGCGATTATTTATCGAGTCAACGATACCCAGGCAAAAGTCATTGTGACTAATATGGCGAACTTGCCAAAGGTTACTGCGGTCAGGGATCAGCTGCCCTCAATTGAGAAAATACTGATTGTTGATTCCAGTAAGGAGGACAATTACTGGTCGTTCCTGCAGAGCTATCCATCAGAATTTGAAAACCTACTCACATGTTCAGATGACCCGGCCATCATCAATTACACGTCCGGGACTACTGGCAACCCCAAGGGTGCAACCCAGGGGCACCGGACCATGCTGGGGCATATGTCTGGTATTGAGTATATGTTTGATTTCTTCCCGCAACGAAATGACGTGATCTGGTCGCCTGCTGACTGGTCTTGGCTGGCTGGCCTCATGGATATTCTGATGCCCGGCTGGTATGGGGGTATCCCTGTCATTTGTTCTGATGCTGCAAAATTTGATGCGGAAGATGCGTACCGACTGATGTCAGAGCACAAGGTCACCTGTGCACTGCTGACACCAACCGTTCTGAAACTAATGCGCCAGGTGAAAGACGCAAAGGACCGTTATTCACTCACACTCAGGGTAGTTGTTAGCGGCGCTGAGGCAGTCGGGGCTGAGCTGATTGCCTGGGCCGAGGAAAATCTTCAGACAGTTGTAAATGAAGGTTTTGGTCAAACCGAATGTAATGTAGTTCTAGGTACTAATTCGCGCCTTATGGAGGCGAGACCTGGCTCCCTGGGCAAACCCGCACCCGGTCATATAGGTGCGATTGTTGATGATGCGGGCCAGGAACTGGAAGTAGGAAATGTGGGCAATATCGCCTTTAAGTCCCCCGACCCGGTCATGATGCTCGAATACCACAACAATCCCCAGGCCACGAAAGAGAAGTACGCCGATGGCTGGCTCCTGACCGGAGATCTCGGTGTAAAGGATGAAGCTGGCTACTTCTGGTTCAGGGGCAGGAAAGACGATGTGATTACCAGCCGCGGGTATCGCATAGGACCCAGCGAGATAGAGGATGTGCTGATTTCTCACCCGGCAGTCGCGATGGCGGCTGTCGTTGGAGTGCCTGATCCTGTTCTGACCGAAAAGATCAAAGCCTTTATCATCCTTGCGGAGGAATACGACGGGAGTGATGAACTGGTTACTGAACTAAAACAGATCGTCAGGAATCGTCTGGCCCATCATGAGGTGCCACACTTGTTCGAATTCGTGGCGGAATTTCCTATGACGGCTACCGGCAAGATAGTGCGTCGGGAGTTACGAAATAGATCTTCGGGTGATTAGCGGACAGAAAAGCAGAAAGAAAGTCCGATATCTTGTTCGATTGCAGTCTGGTCAGGACAATTGTGGCCAAAAAACCTGTGACCAATTACCTGTTATGATCGGGCGCTCGAATATCAATGTAATCAATGCAGATACCAATTAGTGGAGGAAATAGATGGCTGTTAAAGCAGAAGACGAATATCGGCATGCGGCTCCGGCGGAGCACTCTGCCGGGCTCTGGGGAGACACGCTCTGGGTCAGTGTCGTGGATCGTGAAGCCAGTATATTCGGCATCAATCACTTTCACCTAACCAATAAGGGTTGGGGTCGATTTGAAGCCTTATACGTAATTGACGGCGTCGTACAACAGTACGGGAACAAGCACCCCCTGACCCCAGAAGCGGATCAGGGACCCTGGTCGGATGGTTTGCTGACCTATGAGGTGGTCAAACCTCTAGAGGAAATCAGAATCACCTTTGACGGGCCGAGATTCGGGTTCGATTTAAGCTTCAAAGGTAGATTTGATGTCTTTGACTACCATGACAATCTACAGGGGAATCCCCTGGCGACGGGCCACTACTATGGAGGTCATTTCGAACAGGGGCTGCATTGCACAGGTCCATTTGAGATTCGCGGTGGCCCTAACAAGGGTGAAACGAGACAACTGGATTCATGGTCACATCGGGATCATTCATGGTCGACCCGTTTTGCTGCAGATCCAGAGTGGGAATACGGGCAGCAGAACAACGCATTTCATTTCTGGCCTTCAATCCAGTTAAAGGACCAACATATCAACTGCCTTGGCCTGTTTGACGACGGCGTCGGCATTGCTGGTATGCCGGGTGGCTTTGTATCAGACAAGAA
The DNA here is from genome assembly GCA_002725995.1 of Gammaproteobacteria bacterium. GTDB lineage: Bacteria > Pseudomonadota > Gammaproteobacteria > Pseudomonadales > Azotimanducaceae. The sequence goes on along the minus strand of PBRQ01000015.1, from coordinate 17,703 downwards.
TGGTTCTCGCCCACTGCACGGTGCAAGTTGTGAACCTCTCTTTTCCAACAATGAGCGGGACGCCGTTGCATTTCGTTACACCATGAAAATGCCTGACGGTGAGACGCTCCACGTACGCACAGGCCGGAAATATGGCCAGGTGAAGCTGTGGGATCGGGGAGAGAATGACCTGGAAAACCGCCTGGATTGTTATGAACCATTTTTTGATTTTGAAGTCGAAGAAACCGGTGAAAGAGGCTACGGCGTAGCCGAGTACTCGGTCGGACCTCCATGGCCGCGTTGGCTGGTTTAAGGCCGCAGTGAGCTGAAAACCAGGGCGGACCTGCTCATGTGATATGGCGGGTCTGCCCGGTAGGTCAGGGGGAAGAGTAGAGGACTTTGAACCTGCAGGACGGGCCTGGCCTACCTGAGTTTGTTATTCAACAAGTTTTGCCTGCAATTTCCGTCGCGCGGCATCGTCTATTCCAATCGCATCGAGATAGCCCAGCATGGAGCCATGCAACTTGTGAACCTCCGTATAGGCTTCTTGCAGGTACTCAGGGTAAACGCCAGCCAGCGCCTGGAACATGTCTTCATCCAGTTCAAAACCAAAAATTCCCTCCAGCCTTGCCCGGGCTTCGGCTCCTCGATCAATCCCATGATTGCTGAGCATATAGTCTTCGTAGATCAACTCATCATCGACATCCAGTGCAGCAAGAATAAGGGCTGCGCCAAAACCTGTTCGATCCTTCCCTGCTGAGCAGTGAAGTAAAAAACTGGATTCAGTTTTCATGAGCTGTTCAAACAACAGCGTGTAGTCTGAATGATGGGACTTGGCAATCTCACCGGTCATGGATGCCATAAATAATCTGAGGTCATCACCTGTAACATTATCCGGTATCTCCTCAGCGGTCGCCATGGCGCTTCCGGGAGCAATAGGAATGTGAACTCGACAATCGAAAGGTGGGCTTTCCAGTGAGGGAACTTCTTCGGCTTCGTCCAGCCGGCGCAGATCACATATCACGCCAATACCAAGGTCTGAAAATTGCTGGTAGTCAGACGACTGTATTCGGTGGAGAGAGCCGCAGCGATACAAACGGTCCCAGCGGACAAATCCACCTGTCCTGGTTTCATATCCGCCAAAGTCCCTAAAATTTATCCCGCCGTTGATATCGACAAAACGATCACGATCATTCGGTAAAGAAATATTCACTTATACGATATCCCGGATTGTGCGCCTAGCAAGTTGCGACATATGTACCTCGTCAGGGCCGTCAGCTACACGACAGACACGGCTTGCCATATAAATGTGCACAATGGGAGTGTCCTGTGTAAAGCCCATGCCACCAAATGATTGAATTGCTCGATCAGCGACATTTTGACACATCTGAGGTGCTACGACTTTAACCATTGAAATATAATCCCTGGCTCCCTTGGCACCAAACTTATCCATCTTATCGGCAGCAGCCAACACCAGGAGTCGGCACTGCTCTATTTCACAGCGAGATCGGGCAATATCATGCTGGATACTCGTCTTGGCGGATAGTTTCTCGCCAAAGGCTTCCCGCTGCTCTACGCGCTTGCACATTAGTTCAAGGACTCTGGATGCCATTCCTACAAACATCATGGCGTACTGAAATCGGCCCGGCCCTAGCCGGCCCTGTGCAATCTCAAATCCACGTCCCTCACCAAGTATCAGATTTTCCTTTGGCACCCTGACATTGTCATAGAGCACCTGGGCATGTCCGCCCGGGGAGTGCATACCACCCCAGACCTTTACCGGCCTCTCAAGAATTACGCCGGGCGTATCCTTGGGCACAAGAATCATTGAAAATTGTTTGTGCCGTGCCGCTTTCGGATCCGTTTTGCCCATCATGACAAATACTCTGCACAGTGGATTAAAGGCATTGGAAGTAAACCACTTGCGACCATTGATAACGTATTCGTCTCCATCCCTTTGGATGGTTGCCTCGAGGTTACCAGCATCAGAGGAGGCAACGCCCGGCTCTGTCATCGAGAAGGCAGAGCGAATCTCTCCATTCATAAGCGGGTCAAGCCACTGGCGCTGCTGCTTCTCATTGCCGAATCTGGCCAGCACCTCCATATTCCCCCTGTCTGGGGCGCTGCAATTAAAGATCTCCTGCGCCCAGGGCACCCGCGCCATCTTTTCCATTATGGGGGCGAATTCAAGGTTACTTAGGCCTGGGCTTAAATCCTCATAATCACGGGGCAGAAACCAGTTCCAGATCCCGGCGGCTTTAGCCTTTGATTTAAGACCCTCAAACCAGGGGGGATACTGCCAGAGGTTCTCCGCATCATCGACCCACTCCCAGTAATCGAGTTCATGGGCGAAGATATGTCCATCCATAAAGGACTCTACTCGGGCAAGCAGTTCCTGAACCTTGTCGCTGTATTCCAGATCCATGATTGGCTCCTTGTTGCGTTGCTTCCTGGGGGCACAACTTTGCACTGCTTTAGGGTTGAATGCAAAGTTGGACATATCCATCACCGTGAATTACCGGAGCCAGGACAAATTGTTAAATGCGAACCGTGCAATGGTATCTCCATCGGGATCAAAAATCGGTATTATCGGCTTCCTCATAATGATCAACTATGAATACAGGCCTGAAGAAAAGGGTTAGCGTGTGATAGATATTTTGATTCGAGATTACAACGAAGAAGACTGGCCGGAGGTAAGGCGAATTCATGATCTTACCAGACCCATTGAACTTGAAGGCTCGTGCGATCCCCGGGCATTTGTACCACTAGCGGAAGACGAGCAAGACTTCGAAGAGTTTAAGCGCTGCCACAAACTCGTTGCCTGCGTCGCCGGTAGGGTTACTGGCTTTGTTGGCGTTAGCGAAGATGAAGTCGGTTGGCTCTATGTGGATCCGGTAGATTCTGGTAAGGGCATAGGGCGACAACTTTTGCAGGAAGGGGTGCGTCAGGTGAAAACTATAGCAAGCGTGTACGTGCTTAAAGGGAATATTCCCGCCCTCCGCCTTTACGAAAGCGAAGGCTTTGTAACGGTCACCGAATTCAAGAGTGAGAATAATGGCTACCCCTGCGTGGTGCTAAAACTTTCGCAGATTTAATGTAGCACAGCATTCGCCAGCGTTTTTATCGCTCGAATAGAGGTACCTATCGGTATTCTTATATGCGTTTTTGCCGCTGAGCAATATCTCGCCGAAATCTGGTTCTCAATTGGCCACATTAAATTCTTGGAGCAGCCATGTTAGCATTCGCTGTTTTATGGGCAGTGATACCTTTATGAAGTCAGCTAGCAAAATCACCCTTGGCGAAAACGAAATACCAGATCACTGGTACAACATCGTTGCAGATATGCCGAATCCGCCACATCCTGTGCTTGGTCCGGATGGTAATCCTGTCACACCGGATATGCTGGCACCTCTTTTTGCATCTGGTGTGATCGAACAGGAAGTCTCTGCGGAGCGTTGGATTCCGATCCCCGATGAAGTTCGGGAAATCTATCGACTGTGGCGACCCTCGCCACTGCACAGAGCACGGAGGCTTGAAGCGACGCTTGGGACGCCAGCGAAAATTTACTACAAAAATGAAGGTGTTAGTCCAGCAGGGTCGCATAAACCAAACAGTGCGGTTGCACAGGCCTATTATAATAAGCAAGACGGTATAAAGAAACTGGTTACAGAAACAGGTGCTGGTCAATGGGGGTCATCTCTGGCTCTTGCTGGGCAGATGTTCGGTTTGGAAGTCCTCGTCTATATGGTGAAGATCAGTTACGAGCAGAAGCCGTTTCGACGCTCAATGATGCAAACCTGGGGAGCCGATGTGGTTGCCAGCCCAAGCGATCAGACCCAGGCTGGCCGGGACATTCTCACGCAGGACCCGGCATCGAACGGCTCCCTTGGTGTGGCGATTTCAGAAGCAGTGGAGATTGCAGCGACAAGTGAGGACACCAACTATGCGCTGGGCTCAGTGCTGAATCATGTGTTACTTCATCAGACGGTCATTGGGTTGGAAGCGAAAAAGCAGTTTGAGAAAGTGGGCGGCTATCCGGATATGATATTTGCACCCTGTGGCGGTGGCTCAAATTTTGGCGGCGCTGCATTCCCATTTTTTGCTGACAAAGCCGCGGGCAAGCCCGTTCGCCTGGTGGCTGTAGAGCCTACTTCCTGTCCAACCTTATCGCGTGGTCATTACGCTTACGATTTTGGTGATGTCGCGGGCACCACCCCACTGACGAAAATGTACACCCTGGGTCATGACTTCATGCCGCCGGGTATTCATGCTGGCGGACTTCGTTATCACGGTGACTCAGCATTGGTTTCACAACTTTGCCACGAAGGCCTAGTAGAGGCGCAAGCAATAAACCAACTGGCAACCTTCGAGGCAGGTGTCACATTTGCCCAGCAAGAAGGTATAGTCCCGGCACCAGAGTCTAATCACGCCATAGCAGCGGTGATCCAAGAGGCTATTCATTGTAAGGAAACAGGTGAAGGTAAGACGCTGTTTTTTAATCTATCCGGCCATGGTCACTTTGATATGGCTGCTTACGATCGTTATTTTACAGGTGAGCTAGAGGATTACGAATACCCTGAAGAAGACATCAAAAATGCATTAGCACGATTACCGAAAGTATAGCGGGCTGCTAGAAGGCAACCTGATAGAACACGGAATCAAGCATATTTGAATAGGAAAAAACATGCGATACAGAACTAGAATTTTTTCTGGACTTACGCTTACTTCAGCCATAACGCTTGCCGGGTTTCCCGGCACTTTGGTCGCGGCCGACAATGAGTGGCTCATGGAAGAGATCACCGTGACCGCTCGAAAGCGGGAGGAGGGTCTTCAGGAAGCACCCATTTCAGTATCGGCCTATTCCGGTGATGGTCTTGAATACAGAGGCGTCAGCAATATCTCTGAAATCGCCGCATTTGCACCAAACCTGGTTTTTCAAAACAACCCGAGCTTTGGTGGTGCAAGCAACACGGCCGCGATCTACATTCGTGGCATTGGGCAAAAGGAGTTTCTCCCTACCACTGAACCCGGTGTCGGGCTTTATGTTGATGGTGTTTATATCGCGAGATCAGTCGGTGCCATATTGGAATTGGTTGATATCGAAAGGATTGAGGTCCTGCGGGGACCTCAGGGCACGCTCTATGGTCGGAATACGATTGGCGGAGCCATAAACATCACCACCAGGAAGCCGGAGGATGAATTCTCCGGCAAGTTTCAAGTTGCTGGTGGTACGGATAGCTACGTCAACTTATTGGGTTCAGTCAATTTTGGGATGACGGACAAACTATTTGCCAGTGCCAGTTTCGCGCTCTCCCAACAGGATGGTTATGTTGATAGGTTAGATGGCGTGGATCTGGGTGATGACGATACCGTGACTGGTCGCGTCGCCTTGCGTTGGTTGGCTCTCGACAATGTGGAGGTCAATTTTTCAATTGATGTCACCAGGGATGATGAAAATGGTCCGCCGCTAAACCTTGTGGGTATCAACCTGGGCAACCCAGTGGACCCCAATACACCGCCGTTTGCTGTGATCAATAATATATTTGCCAATTTTGATGCGACTGGTGTACCGCTACCCGGTGCCCAGTTCGATGGGGCAGGAAACCCCATCCCCTGCGCTATTCCACCGGCACCTCTGAACCTGAATATTCCAGGTTGTTACGACAATCGATATATTGGTGGTGACAATCAAGGGACAGCTCCGGCATATTCGGAGACAGATATTTTTGGCAGTAATCTCACTATCGACTGGGTCATCAGTGATAGTTTCAGTCTGAAATCAATAACTGCTTTCCGGGACCTGGACAGTGAATTCGCGCGAGATGGGGACCACTCGCCACTCACTATTTCGCAGTTTGTTGATTTTATGGATCAAGATCAGTTCACCCAGGAGTTGCAGTTACTGGGTAATGCTGCTGATAATCGGCTGAACTGGATTTTGGGTGCCTACTATTTTGATGAATCCGGTAACAACGTAAACCTGCTGGACTTTACGGTATCCAGTTTCCGCAGCGGTGGGCGTTTTGACAATCAGTCACTTGCCTTCTATGCGCAGGGCACCTGGGACTTTACTGAAGCACTGAGCCTTACTGCAGGGTTGCGCTATACGGATGAAAGCAAATCTTTTCTGCCGGATCAGATCATCTTCGTGAACAAATTTGCTGGTACCGGGCATCCACAGCTTGATGCACCCTTTATGCAGGCGGGCGGTCGTATTCTGCCTTTGCTTGAAAAGGAAATAGACATTACAGAGACGACGCCTCTGCTCACAATCTCCTATCAGATCAACGATGGTTTAATGTCCTATATCACTTACTCGGAAGGTTTCAAGAGTGGCGGGTTTAGCCAGCGCGTATTTCCACCGATAGTTGTGCCATTTACTGCACCCCCAGGCACGGCCGACATTGATCTCATTCCAACATTTGATCCTGAATTCGTTCAGGTCTGGGAACTGGGTTTTAAATATACAGCCCCGAGTGGCCTGTTTCGGGTGAATGGCGCCCTATTTCACACTGAATATGATGATCTGCAAATACAGGTTTTCACCAGTGTGGCACCAGTCACGAAGAATGCTGCAAGTGCAGAGATCGATGGTGGTGAATTGGAGATTAAAGCGCTCTCGGATTCTGGCTGGTTTGCCGAGCTGGCAGTTGGTTTCGTCAATGCGCGTTATACGGATATCGATGAAGCGACAACGTTTGTTGCAAGCTCGAATGATTTTGAACGAATTTCTGAATGGTCGATAAGTGGCGCCATATCAAAACAGATTGAGCTGGGTAACGCAGGGAATATTCAGGCGCGGCTCGACTGGAATTATCACTCCAGTTTTTTCAACGACACATTCAACACACCGCAAATTGCGCAGGACTCGGGTTATGACGTTGTCAATTTCAGTGTAGCCTGGCAGGACAGGGCGGATCTATGGAGAATCCAGCTGGGTGTGGAGAATCTGAGTGATAGCGACCACCTGGTAACAGGTATTATCGGTGATGCCTTTCAGTCCTACGAGCAGATGGAAAATAGAGGCCGAGAATACAAACTTAGAATTGGTCGACGCTTCTGAATTGAAACTGGGGGAAGGGTTATTTCTGATGCGGGAAATTGTTTAGTATTGCTTAAGGGTTTATCCGCTCAATCATTGTCACGTAGTTGGTAGCAGCAATCATTACTTTCTTTTTTAGTAGATCTTCATTCCTTTTTAACTCTTTCAATCCTTCGATCTCATATTTTATGGCTGCTACAAATCCGTTCGCAAAAGCGATCTTTAATTCTTCCGACCTGCCTTTGGTGATGGCAGAATAGCTATAGTTAGCTCCCAGGGTAAGCATAATAAGTATCGCGATGATAAGTAGATTTACCTTATTATTAAGTATCATTGGGATTCCTTCTGTCGCTGCATTATCTTGTTGTCTTGAACAAATCTGCAATTGCTTTTACATCTAACAATTTATCTTCGTTTTTCCTGGCTTCATCATTGCATTTTTCCTGCATCTGCTTGATCGGGTCACATACACTTTTTTTAAGATCATGGATGTTTGGATATAGTTGTTCAAATTCATCCCCTTGTCGGAGAGTATCCAGAGACCTGATGAAATTTCCACCGGACATTTCTGCCAGCAAATTCCGCATTCGATATATCGGGCCAGCTATTCTAAAGGGAACCGTAACGCCGAAGGTCAGTGTTATCGCAATTGTCATGGCTATGGATCCATAGATATAGGGCTACAGAGATTCGAATATATATACAATATCGACCGTTTCAGACACGGCTATTGTGTTACCGAAAGCATAGGGATATGGTTGCAGGGCAGTAGTGCCCTGAGTCTGGATGGCTACGAAATGACGAATAGTGAGACTGGTCCGATGAAAATGCATAGCGTTAGAATGCAATCTTACGGATAAATCTGAATTGAAATTTGCTGTCTACAATAAGCTGTCGCCGCTTAATCTTCCTCAAATCCATCATGGCCTCCTTACTCTGGTGATTCCAATTGCCAGTTTCTAACTAATCGGTCAAATTGTACATAACTGAAACTACATAAACGCTGCTAAGCGTTCATTACTGCCGGTAATTTTAAAAATGGCTTCAAACTCCCTTTGCAGCGCCGCACTCACTTCGGGGCTCTCATAAAGTGTTTTATAGGCCTCAATTGATTGTCCGCTATTTTCAGCCAGTTCCCTGCAGAAAGCGATAGTCGCTTCATCAAGCTCTGCCAGGGGTACACAGCGCACTGCCATGCCCATGTCAAATGCTTCCCGCCCCCTAAAGGTGCGTGCCGTCATACTCAACTCCCGTGCGCGCTGTAAACCAACTGCCGCAGGTAAGCGTGCACTCATACCCCAGGTTGGCCGCAAGCCCCATTTGGAGTGGGTATCACCAAACTTCGCTTCCTCGGCGACGATCATCAGGTCACAGGCGAGGGCAAGTTCCAGTGCGCCGGTAAAACAAAAGCCGTTAACTTTGGCTACTATTGGCTTGGGCGTCACACGCATTATTTCAATCGCTCCACGGGCTGGGATATCGAGAATATCACCTACCATACCGTCAACTATCTTTACATCGCCCAGGGCCTTGAGATCCACGCCCGACGAGAAAGCGCGCCCTGCTCCGGTTAAAACCACGACTTTCACCTCGCCATCATCACGTGCCTCTGCAAACGCCGCACCTAACTGCTCCAACATCTGCGGCGTGATGGCGTTCAGAGCATCTGGGCGGTTCATGGTTATGGTTGCAAAGCTGTCTTGAACTTCGTACAAAACCTGGGAGGTATTATCGGGATCGCTCATAATCGTACTCGTAGCAGTTTAAGGTTAGTAATCTTAGTAAGAACTTTCAGGAAGTTTACCAAAATTGGTCATGATTGTGATTGATAGAGTTCTTCGTAGTTTTTGTGTTTAACTTTGCTAATGCTTGGTAAAGTCTTCGAATAGGAGTAGAGAATGGAAAATCTGAACGGCAAGGTAGCATTCATCACGGGTGGGGCGTCTGGTATCGGCTTTGCTATGGCCAACAGTTTTATGGCGGAAGGGGTCAAGGTCGTCCTTGCCGATATTGAAATTGATGCGCTACAGAAAGCGGTGAAAGATTTGCTGGCGCTGGGAGCTGAAGTAATCGGCGTCGAATGTGATGTCGCAGATTCGGAGTCGGTAGCCTCCGCGGCGGAGAAGACCATCGATGCCTTTGGCAAGGTACATATCCTCTGCAATAACGCAGGAGTTGCTCCTTCAGGGGCCCTCGATGAGACCACGCCCCTGGACTGGGAATGGGGGCTCGGTGTGAACCTGATGGGTGTGGTGCACGGTATTCAGTCCTTTGTGCCGAAGATCAAAGCGGGTGGCGAGGGAGGACATGTTGTGAACACGGCTTCAATCGCTGGCCTGATGGCGTTACCGACGCTGGGTATCTATGCTGCAACAAAGTACGCGGTGGTCGGGATTTCCGAGATTCTGCGGGGAGAAGTCGCAGCTGACGAGATTGGTGTTTCGGTTCTCTGCCCTTCATTTGTGAAGACGCGCCTGGCAGAGGGCGCTCGTAACCGTCCGGTAGAGTTAAGTGAGGGATCAGATGAACCGGATGCATTTATTACCCAGATGGTTGCCGTCGGGGCCGAACCAGAGGCTATTGGTGAACGCGTTGTGCGCAGTGTGAAGCGTGGGGATTTTTACATTCTCCCGCATGATGATGTGAAGGCAGGAGTTGAGGCCAGGATGAATGAGATCCTGGAGGCGTTCGATCTGGAGTGATTGACTGTTCCTTTCGTTATTCACTGTTCATCCAAAAGTGGGCTGGCCTGTCCCTGCGATTTTCTGGCTAGCCGCGAACTGTCCCCAACCGTGACCCCAAACGCCTGATATCCTGATCAATTGCATACAGGCACGGTAATAGAATCAAGGTGGCTATGCCGCCGAACATGACCCCCCAAGCCATGGTCATGACCATGGGCGTAATGTAGGAATTTTCACCCAGGATGCCATAGGCCGTTGGAAGGAGACCGACAACGGTTGTTACGGAAGTGATGACAATGGGTCGGAATCTCGACTTGGCGACTTCAGCAATTTGCGCACTGCTAAGGGAGCTGTCCTTTTCATTACGACTACGATTAAGCATGTGCACCAGAACCAGCGAGTCATTTACCAGCACTCCGATCAAGCCGATGGCACCCATCATGGCCATCATGCCCATTTCCATGTCCTGTACGCCGAATCCGATCACAACGCCCATCATGCCAAAGGGAATCGTCAGCATAATAACCAACGGGTGGGACAAGGAGTTAAAAAGTATCACCAATAAGGAAAAAATACTGAATATGCAGATAATGGCAGCTTGCCCCAAGTTTCCAAATGCATCCGCCATCTGCTCCAGTTCGCCACCCTGCCAGATTCGTGTATCCGGATAGTCCTTTATCCAGCTCTGGCTCTGAATAAAATCTGCTACCTCGGCATTAACTTGTTCAATGCTGGTTTTCTCGCGATCTATTTCGGCATAAACAGTGGTGGTTCTTTTCCCCAGATAGTGTTTGATATCCGCTTCGCCCTGACGTAACTCAAAATCAGCTATCGACTTCAGGTATACCGTTTCTCCATTGCTATTAACTATTGCCAGGTTTTCCAGTGTTGACAGTTCTCTGCTGCTCTGTGGTGGCAGTAGTAAACGATAGCGAACACGTTCATCCAGTGTCTGTAATTCATCAACGAGCTCACCGTCCATGGCGATCCGTACTGCGCGACTGATATCTGTAACAGTTAATCCACGTGCCGCCATTAAGGGATAATTTATTTTAAGATCCATCACCCCTTTTCCCGCCTGGTAGCTAGTCCAGTGTTCAGTGACGTGTGGATGCGTGGCAAGCCAAGCCTCCAATTGCGAGGCTACTTCGAAACGCTGATCACCATTGCTGATCACTTCTACTTCAACGGGTTTCCCAACGACGGGCATGTCTGTCAGGGGCATGACTGTCAAGGAACTGGCGTCTTCCTCTGCGGTAGCCCACTGCCTTAATTCCTCGGTTAATTGGTAGGTATCAGTATCACGCTGACCCACAGGCTTCAGGAATATGGATACCAGTGCCCAGGCCCTGTTGCGTCCTTCGGTGCTACCATAAATGTCCGTATCATGGTGCCCAATCTGGCTGGTGATATTCAGCAAATCCTGTGGCCTGATTTTATCGCGAACATCCTCCTCTATTTTCTTCACCCGTTCAACTGTTTGCTGAAAGCTGGAGCCGGTAGCCAGTTCAACTTTGATGTTGATACTGTCAATATCGGGTTTTGGATAGAGTGTGAAACGAATAGCAACAGCACCAAATATCATAACCCCAACAAGCAAAACGACAAACATCGTCAAGGTCAGGTACCTTCGCTTTAGTGCCCCCTCAATAAAGAAATAGTAACGCTCACGTATTTTCCCAGATATTTCGTTGCTCTGTTTAACACTTCCAATACGGGTGTGTGAAAGGTGGGAAGGTAGCAGGTACTGGCTTTCAAACAAGGAAGCAATCAGCAGCACAACCACTGTTATGGGAAAATCTACTATAAAGGCTGCGTCCGGTCCGGTCATGAACAGCAGCGGCGTAAAAGCTAACATGGTTGTTAAGGCGCTGAATAGAACGGGCTGAGCGACCTGCAGTGTGCCACTGAGGCTGGCCTCCTTTGGGTCGATTCCCTGCTCTCGAAGCCTTTGAATATTTTCGCTGACAACCACCGCATCATCCACCAAAATCCCCATTAGCAGAATTATGGCGATCAGGCTGATGGCATTTATGGTGATATCAATTGAAGCCAGCATCAGAAAGGTCAGGCAAATTGCAAAGGGGATTCCAACGGCCACCCAGATTGCAAAGCGCCCATTGAGGAACAGATACAACAACAGGAACACCGACAGAAGGCCAAGTGCGGCATTACCGATCAATACATCCAGCATGTTGACGGTCAATCGCGAAATGTCATTGACCTGTTTCAGCCTGATGCCGACGGGCATATTTACTTGGCTCTGCTCCACGAAATGGCGAATGTTCTGCGCCGTATGCAGTTCATCCGCTTTCTCTTTTTTATGAACCCTGAGCACAATACTGAGTTGCCCATCTGTTCGTGACTGGATGTCCCAATCCTCGTAGCCCTCTATAACCCTGGCTATATCGCTGATGCGCACGGTGTTACCGGGACCGGCGCTGCGCACTATTACCTCATTAACATCTCCAGGTTCCGAGAACTGGCCCACCGTTAGGACCTTCTTTTCGGTTACATAGGATTCCACCGAACCACCGCTATCGCGGACATTGTGGGAACGGATGGCGTTGATAATTTCGTCATGACTGATCCCGAGGGCGGTAATCTTGTCGGACTCGAGTTGGATTTTGACTTCAGGCCGGCGATAGCCAGTTCTGTGTATGCTGGCAACACCCTTCACTTCGCGCAGTCCATCCTCCAGGGATCGTGCTGCACTGCGCAAGAGGTCTTCACTGACATTACCCACGACATGCACTTCCATCACTGGTGTCAGTGATGTTGAAAGTTCTTCCACCCGGGGTTTTTCGATCAAGTCGGCAGGAAGTCGTGTGGCGGCTCGATCAACCGCTTTTTGAATATCATCGAGAATCTTTCTTTTGTCACCGGCATCAACATCAAGTCGAAGCGTAATGACCGAAAGGCCTTCCATACTATTGGAGTAGACCTTCTTAAGATTGTCGACCTTTAGAATCTCTTCCTCGATTGGTAGTGTGAGTGCTAACTCAGTTTCCTCGGGACTGGATCCGGGATCAAAGGTTGTTATGTTCACGATCCCCATATCAACAAAGGGGTTGTATTCATAGCGCATGCCGGCGATGGTGAGAATACCCATCAGAAACACCATGACCATGATGAGGTTGACCATCAAGGGTCGGTCAAGGAAGAAACCTATAAGAAATTTCATGTCAGTGAGTGTCTGTCGAGCGGACCTGGCTGCCGTCTATTATACTTTCGAGATTGCTGATAATGAGTTTGTCTCCAGGGCTCAACCCGCTTAGAACGACAATTCGGTCAGAGAGACCTGCGCTAAGCAGCGGTTCTACTGCGTGTGCGATGCCATCTACGACTCGGTAGACCACCCTCTTTCGATTTCGATCGACGAGCGCTGCTTCCGGCAGAAGCAGGATGCCGGGAATGGATAACTCTTGAATTTCTACGGTTGCAGTCATGCCAGGACGCGCCATTTCTAGATTGTCTTCAATGATAACTTCGACTGGGAAGTTGCCTGTTGATGGATGTCCATTGATGCCAATGGACTTGATCTTTCCCGTGAGGGAACTACCGGGTCGACTGTTCAACTCGATTCTGGCACTCGCACCTTTGCTGATTAGAGCCACGTCCTTTTCACTGACCCAGGTTTTTACCTGTAGTGCACTAGTAGCTTGTAAAACCATTAATGTGCTGCCGGCAGGAACGCTCTGGCCCGTTTCCACGGCACGAATATCCACCACGCCCTTGACGGGGCTGGTAATGCGGCTCTCTGCCAGTTCTTTCTCAGCCAGTTGTCGCGAGGCTACAGCCTGCCGGTAGTTGGCCCGGGCACGTCTTACCGCGAGCTTGGCATTGTCGAGAATTTCTTCAGAGATGGTTTCCAACTCGGCCAATCGCTGTCGACGTTTCAAATTATTAAAGGCTTCATCCAGGGCGGCTTTTCCCTGCAGTGCCAGTTCGTTGGCCTGTCTTAGTCTCAACGCNGGTTTTTCCTGTTCCATGTTGATCAATGGCTGACCAGCGACGACCTTTTCTCCTTCATCAACAAGGACCGCTGCCACGGTTGCTGAAAAGTCCAGGCTGAGTTGAATCTCTTCAGTGGCTTCGACACTGCCAAAGGTTTCAATGCTGCCGGTCCAGTCCTGCAACTCGAGGGTTAGGGTTTGAATATCGACCACTGTTCGCGGCCGCTCAGCCTGAGTGTCTGAACCTTTTGGATCGGAACAGGCTGTGAGCGCTCCGATCAGGCACATCATTACCCAGGGAAAGAGCCTATGAGTAGAAGCTACAGCAGCGCAGGGTGAGTATGAAATTGGAAAACCAAACATTTAGATCGTTACTCTCATATCAAATTGCCGAATAGATGCCTTTATGACACCCGGACTAACTATATAGATATTTGGGAAGGCGATATACTATTAGCTGATGACTGTATAACTAACGTCTGCCGGTGGAACCATCATGATCAAAATTCTCGCTATGCTCGCACCACTGTTTCTGTTCGTATCCTGTGATACCGGCCAGTCACCTGATGGTGATGAAGCTAAAGCCCCTGAAGTTGCGTCCGTTAACTCGTCTCAACTGGAATATACCGAGGCACCTTGTGGGAACTACGATGCTAATGGTATGGCATTGTTCGGTGATTTACATGTGCACACCAGTTATTCTTTTGATGCGGCTGCAAACAGTTTTGGCGCAACACCAGAAGATGCACAGCGATATGCGCGCGGTGAAGCCATTCCTTTTTTCCCCCTCAATGAGCAAGGTATCCCAACCGGAACAGCGAAGATTGATCGACCACTGGATTTTCTGGCGGTGACTGATCATGGGGAGTTTCTTGGCGAAAGGGCGCTTTGTCGAGCCATGGAATCGCCCAAGCGTGATACCAGTTTTTGCCAGAATTATCGAGCCAATGAGCGCCAGGGAATGGTGATGCTTAGCTCTGTAATTACTACTGAAACACCAGAACGACTCCAGGAAATATGCGGCGAAGATGGCGCCCTTTGCCGTGAGTATGCCAGGTCACCCTGGCAGGATATCCAGGATGCCGCGAACAATGCCAACGAGCCTTGCAAGTTCACCAGCTTTGTCGCCTATGAGTACACAGGTACACCCGGCACCTCTAACTATCATCGAAATGTCATATTCAGGAATGAAGAGGTTCCGGCTTTACCTGTGAGCTATATTGATGCACCCATCGACAGTAAACTTTGGTCCGGACTGGACGCGGTTTGTAAAACAAAGGAAGGGTGCGACTATCTAACCATCCCCCATAACTCCAATCTCGCAAATGGCCGTATGGCACCCTACATGCAGTTGAAAGATACGACGGCTGCAAAACTTGAATATGCAAGGACACGTCTCAGCCGAGAACCCATTATGGAAATTTTTCAGCACAAGGGTGGGTCGGAATGCGTCAACGGCCTCAGCACAATCTTCGGTGCCCCGGATGAACTGTGTGATGTCGAGGCAGTGCGCTATATCGGAGAGAAGAAAGCATATGTCATACCCGGAATAAAGGACGGCAAGCTAGTCTTGGAGCCGGGTATCACGGTGGCGACTGAATGTGAGCCTGGTACTACCGGCAATAGTGGTATGGTTGGCGCTGGTTGTGTCCATGCGACTGACTTCCAGCGCTCAGCATTGATAGTGGGCTTAAAGGAAGAGCAGGATATTGGCCTAAATCCTATAAAACTCGGCATCATTGCGGCTACGGACACACACTCTGCAACCCCCGGGGCGGTAAAGGAATCGGCATGGACCGGAGCTGTAACAGGAGAGGCGACGCCCCAGCAGAGGTTGCAACCGGGGCTGTTGACCAGTGGTATTGATGGTAATCCGGGCGGACTGGCTGCAGTATGGGCAAAGGAAAATACCAGAGACGCTATTTTTGATGCGATGATTCGGCGTGAAGTTTTTGGCACATCAGGTCCAAGAATAACGGCTCGATTTTTCGCCAGCTGGACGATGGACAAAAATATTTGTAGTAACCCGGACCTTGTCAGTGTTGCCTATGCTAACGGCGTGCCTATGGGTGGTGATTTGCCGTCATCCTCAGAGGACAGCAAGCCCAGCTTCCTTGCATTTGCTGCTAGGGACGCGATGGGGCAAAAGCTTGAAGCACTGCACCTCATAAAGGGTTGGGTTGATGTACAGGGGAAAATGCACAACAGGGTGATACCTATTGCTGTTGATGAATCTGGTGCCGACAGCCTCTGTACTCTGTACACCGATACAACATTTGATCCAAATCAGTCCTCTTACTATTACCTGCGTGTCGTTGAACCTGAAACCGCCAGATGGCACACCTATGATTGCGCTCAGATCCCTGAAGTAGATCGCCCTGATGTATGCAGCAATGGCACATACCCTGAAACCATTCGCGAGATGGCATGGACATCGCCCATCTGGTACAAGGGGCTATAGATCGCTGCGTAATCTCTGGGTGTTGATTTGCCTCTTCGATTGACCCACTTTGAATAAGAGGTGTTGCACCGTACAATGTGAAAATCTGGGAAAGTGGCTACAGCCCTTTAAAATTGGTGGCCAGAGGTAGAATCGAACTACCGACACGAGGATTTTCAGTCCCCAAATCTTAGCTAGAACAGTTAGATAGTAACTACCACGAATGCTAATAAGCCACCATATCTTGATGCCAAATAGCCATAAAAAGCATATATAACAGGTGGTTACATCTAAACCTACATTTTTGGATGTGTTGATTTGAATACATGAATGTATAAAATAGACGCTTACATCGGTAGTTACATCCATGGATTGAATATGTCTAACAGCGTTAATCTAACTGCTCAGAGAGTAGCAAATTTCGTACCCCAGATAGATAAGCAACAATCGTTTTTGTGGGACTTGAAAATGCGGGGGCTGGGTGTGCGAAGTACACCAAAAGGTAAGCCCTCATACATCTTCCAGGGACGCTATCAGATGCAAACCATAAGGGTAGTAATAGGTAGCACTGGCGTGTGGAATATTCCTCAAGCGAGAGAAAAGGCACGGGAGATTCAGCGAGAGATAGATCAGGGCCGAGACCCTAGGCTCGTCCTAAATGAACGAAAAGCAAAGGCAAAAGTCGTACGGCAGCACAAAAAGAAGCACTCCATAACAATCGGTGAGTTGTGGGATGACTACGTGGCAGAGAGAAAAGCAGATTGGAGTCAGCATACCCATAGAGACCACCAGAAGGCTATGCAGGAGGGTGGGGTTGTGCGTAAGCGGTGGAAGGGCAAGAAGACAAAGCCGGGCGCGTTGGCAGGCATGAGGAACATATGCATTGGTGACCTCAGTGAACAGGTCGTCGAAAGAGTGGCGGCAATTGAAACCAAAAAACGCCCCACCCAGTTCCGATTGGCTCTTCGAATGTTTAGAGCCTTCCTGCGGTGGGCAGTTGAGGAAAGAGGGCTAACAATCGAGCCGACTATAGCGAGAACCAGAAAACTTACCAGATTGGTTGGTAAGACTGTACCTAAGTCTGATCATCTGCTGAAGAACCAGCTAGCAAGTTGGTTTAAGGAAGTAACTGCAATAGAAAACTCAGTGATATCAGCCTATTTGCAGTGTCTACTAATTACAGGTGCAAGGCGAAATGAACTGCTAAACCTCAAATGGTCTGACATCGACTGGAAGTCGTCCTACATAACCCTTCATGACAAAGTGGATGAGTTCAGGCCGGTGCCCCTCAGTCCATATGTCAGGTCACTCATCTCTGTGCTTCCCAGAGAAAATTGCTGGGTATTTTCCAGTCTGACCAGCAAGTCTGGAAGATTAGTTGAGCCGTCAATAGCCCACAGGAAAGCCTGCTTAGCTGCTGGGTTGCAGTTGACGCTACATGGACTAAGGCGATCGTTTAAGAGTTTGACCGAATGGTCAGAAATACCTGTTGGTGTGGTTTCCCAGATTATGGGGCATAAACCGAGCGCGACTGCAGAAAAACACTATACGGTTCGTCCCGTAGATCTTTTGCTTCTCCACCATGAAAAAATTGAAGCATGG
>PBRQ01000014.1 GCA_002725995.1 Gammaproteobacteria bacterium | reverse complement strand
CATCCCTGTGCCAATGGTCGTAAGCCGTCGGATTCTTTTTAAATCGTCCGCCTTGATGTTTGACGGCATGGGCATTGTCGTATCCCAAGATCCGTTCTCCATCTGGAGCATGCAGAGTGAGGGAATAGGAAACACCGTGAGGTTTCTCCTTGGACGCTTCTGTTTGCACCACTTTGAACCGAGCCACATACCCACCTTCGTAATGTATTTCCTCACCATGAAGATCAAGGAGATATTGGAGGGATGCTTCGTTTGCCTTCATGAAATGATCATATCACTTAATGATAAGTGACATCAGGATTGTATTGCAAATA
Source organism: Gammaproteobacteria bacterium (assembly GCA_002725995.1). Taxonomy (GTDB): domain Bacteria; phylum Pseudomonadota; class Gammaproteobacteria; order Pseudomonadales; family Azotimanducaceae. The sequence continues at coordinate 12,863 of PBRQ01000014.1, read as the reverse complement.
CTGTCGAGGTCAGGCCCGCCAGACGCTTACGAGAAACTCGTAGAATCTTCGAGAATTCTGATCAGATTCTGACCAACCCGGAAAACAGCTAAAAAAGGGTACCTGATCCTGCGCAGCCTTGCGTCAGAATGCGCAGGTCTGATCATTCGTCATTAATGGCAAGAAAGGAGAGTAGAGGCTGTGGGACTGCCACTCCAAATCCACATGTGGAAGTCAATTGCATGGTTCGAGTAACTTCCATAAGCCATTGATGGTCAGCATCTGTTATTTCTTTGCGAGCAAGACGTTGCGTATAACGTAATAATTCTCCGCACCCTACCCTACACGGGGTACAGCGCCCACAGGTTTCCTGTTGAAAGAAGGTCATAGTAGCCAAAATCTCTTCAATCAGATCCTCACCAATTGAGTAAAAGCGAATGGTGCCGGTTCCTACCATCGCCCCTGCTTCTCTGATTTTCTCTACGGTAAAAGGCAGTTCAAGAGCATCATGGGAGAGAAATCCTCCAGAAACACCCCCCACAGACAAGGCTTTTAACTTGTATCCCAGACGTAGGCCACCGGCCATCTCCATAATTTTCACCAGGGGTGTCCCCATAGAGACCTCATATACTCCGGGTCGTTTCAGTGGACCAGAAAGGCTGACCAGTTTAGGAATACCGTGCGTAGCGAAGTGTGCACTTTGCTCCAATAATAACGGAACCCAACAGAGGGTCTCCACGTTGTGAATAACAGTGGGCTTCCCCTCCACTCCTTTTTCTGTCGGAAAGGGTGGGCGCAGTTGGGGTTCACAGGGGCGGCCCTCCAAGTACTCAATCAAGGCACTCTCCTCACCGCAAACATAAAGGTCTGCCTCCGGTCCGGTGATTACCTCAACTTGGAACGGCAACTCCCCAGCGTTATGTATTTCAAGTTCCTTCAGTGCTTCGGAGACAATTTGGCTACATTCCAAGTATGTTGTATTGATGACCACTTTAACCTGACTGGTTTCCAATACCCAGGCAGCGATAGCCAATCCTTCCACCAAGAGCCTGGAATGCTCCCTCATCAGGAAGAGGTCCTTAAAGGTGCTTGGTTCTCCTTCCAGACCGTTGACGACTAGGCAGCGTGGGCCGGGATGTGCAAGGGCGGCTTGCCATTTTTGTGCTGCGGGAAAGTGACCGCCACCACAACCTCGCAGATTGCTCTCCTGCAACTTTTCAAGAACCGTCTCACGTGTCGCATCAAGTTGATATTTCTGCAACATCCGGAACGAACCCTTGGCAGCATAATTATCAAAAGTGGGGGTTTGGGTAGTAAAGGGGGAAGGGAGTAATTTTTCAGAAGGTGGGTGCGGACCGACGGCATAAAAGGTGTCTGTCCAGAAGTCTTTGGTTGTTGTAGATGCATCATTGGAACTTTTGCGTGGGCTGGTGGTTATAACTGCACCAGCGATGTGGTTCAGTAAGGGGGTGAGCAGATTCATGACAAGGATACCGTACATCTCGAAACCGGGAGTAGTGGTGTAAAATTTCCCCGCTACACCGATAGTAGCCACACCAATACCGAACAAGATACATCCCAGACGCGAATGAGGCGTAGTGGTTGGGTCGGTTGCGAAAAAAACAGCAGTCAGAACGGTGCTACTTCCCAGAATATACATCAATGGGTTCGTCACCCAAGGAGCATGGCCTACGATTTCCGCTGTCGGCGGCAAGAGCATGACCATCAGCGGGGTCGCGGCAATCATGGCCACTGCCGCTTCTCTCTTGATGATCACATAGCGAAACAAGAAAATTCCCACCAGTCCGAGGACAAGAATACTGGTCTCCCCAATAGCACCGGGTGTTATGCCCAGAAAAGCATCCAGATAACTTGGGACCGTCTGCCCCCCCGCCTCCTTGAACAGAACACTGGCACTAGAGACCATGTCTGGGTCGCCCTGTTGTGGGCCGTATGACATGGGATAGAGGGTTTCCAGGACGGCAATGGCGGAACGGCCCAGCACAGCAGGATTAAACAGGTTTCTACCGAGTCTGGGAAATACTGCCTTTCCAAGAAACTCGGCAGTAAATCCACCTACAACAATCATATAGAGCGGTGTCTGCGCCGTCAGAGTAATGCCGATGAGCAGGCCGGTGATAATGGGACCAGGGGGAGGGATGAAATCACAGGGTTGATTATTCAGGACCCGAACAAAGTAGGCAGCAATGATACAGCTGACTACCGATGTTACCAACACCAGCAAAGCCTGGAAGCCAAAATGAACAACACCGAACAGAGCGGGAACGAGCAGCAGTCCGACGATACTCCCTTTGGCCCCCAGACGGGTTCGTTGCTGTGCAAAGAAGGTATCAACGGTAGTCAATGGCGAACGTCTAGCATACTTCATGGGGATTTTTGTCCATCAAAAGATGTGGAGATGAGTTCCGGCCACCGTTGGATCAGGCGTTTAGCACCTTCTTCTCGCCAAGAGTGCAATTGGGATGGGACATGGCATACACCACAGTCGGCCGTAAAATCATTGTGGCAAACCAAACATGAGGATGGAGCCGTCCGACCCTGGATGATATGACGCAACATACCCAAGGTGTCTCCTGTTGGGGCGGTAAAATCGGAGGTATGATCAGCAGGCGGGCGATGATGGCAGGCAACGCAGGTACTCAATTCATGGCAAGCATAACACCCCTCCTTGCCGGTTTGTGTCTGTCGTCCGTGGCTCATTTTACGGAAGATAGGAGTATGAGACCTGGCTGGAGGTATGAAGCCGGCCCCGGATAATTGGAACCCTTCCTCCACATAGTCGTGGCCGCTATGGCACTCTCGGCATTCTGCCTGCTTGCGCAACTGGTGTACTTGCGTCCACTCTTCCGGGCTTAATGTGTCGTTGTTGGAGATTTGGTAAGACATTCCCAGAAGCAACACCACTACACCAAACAACAGCGCCATAAGGATGCGTTTCTTTCCGCTTGCCTGTGTATATCTGTCAGTCACTTCTAACACACCTGAAACCTATATCAAAAGACCGAAAGTCGGGTTCTCGCAAGAGGCGCGAGTTGGCTCTAACCCCGCTTGGATTGGCCCGAGAGCTTCCGCCGGTGACAAACCCTTCTGCGGTCCATTCCGCGACATTCCCGGCCATGTTTAGAAGTCCATGAACCGATGCCCCATCAAGAAAGGACCGAACAGGAGCGGCATATATGTAACCGTCTTTCTCACCCCATTTCTCTCCGCCGCTATTAGCCTTGCTATAATTCCATGTATTTCCCCACGGCCAGATTCGATTTTGACCACCATTGGCCGCCCATTGCCATTCCTTCTGTGTAGGCAGGCGCTTCTCTGCCCACCGACAAAAAGCAAATGCATCCCACCAATCCACGCCAACTACCGGAAAGTTGGGTTTAGTGAACGTCTCGGCATCGAACGGAGCCAACCGGACGGCCGCCGTCTCATTGAAAAGTGGTGAACGGAACTCTTGCCAATAGCGCGGGAGATGGCTCTTGTCCATTACCTCTTCAGCATGGGAGAAGCGTCGAGGGGTAACCTTTAGGGCTTGCAGAAAAAGGTCATAATGGTAGTTAGAGACCTCAGTGACATCCATGAGAAAGGGGGGTGGCTGATCCCGTTGGCGGATTTTGCCTGCAATGAGAACCATACGACTGAGGTCGGGATGCGGTTCCCCTGAAAAGAGCTGGGGAATGGGAACTGCCGGTGTGGTGCGTTGTTCATTTCTTTCGTTGGATTTCTCCCCTACCGTGTTTGTTGCAGCCAGGGGTTTCTGCCGCACTTCATCAAGGGAGGCATGGTTCGGCAAAATGCCGCCCCTATTGGTAGCTTTCAGCCAACCACTGCTGCGATGTATCCCACCGGAATCATCAAGAATGAGGCTTTCAATATCTGGTTGATCCTCCACCCAGGCCAGACCCTTGGTAACCCCCATGACAAACACGGCGGTAGCCAATGCATCAGCAACGACGGGGTCGGTTGTGAGAATAGAGACACTCTGTACACCTTTTGCGGGGTAGCCAGTAGCGGGATCAAGAATATGGCTGTAACGTTTTCCCTCTCGGATAATGGACTGCTTGGCATCCCCGGAGGTAGCCACAGCGATATCTCCCGCCAAGAAACGGTCTATATATTTTCCTGGCCAGCGAGGGTTCTCAATCCCCACTATCCATGGTCCACCCTGCTTGTGACCATGTAGGTAAGTGTCCCCTCCAGCACTTACGGCGGCATTCTCGATGCCCATAGCAATCATGACTTTGACGGCGGCCTGGGCAGCATAGCCCTTGCCGACTGCGCCTAAATTGACCTTCATACCCTTTCGTGGCAGAAAGCCTGTCCCTTGATCCGGATTGAGCTGAATCCCGGCAGCATTGACCAAAGGAAGACGGCGGGTAATGGCCTGCCTGGTGGGAATAGCCTGGCCTGGGCGGCGATAAGGCCAAAGATCCCATATCGGACCGATACTTATATCAAACGCCCCGTTGGTCTCCCGGTATAGTTTAAGGGAACGTTCCAGGATGGCCATGGCGTCTGGTCCAATCTTGACCGGCCCGATTCCAGCCCTCTCGTTAAGAAGGGCTATATCGCTGCCGGGCCGCCAGGAAGAAACAGCTTGTTCTATCTCCTGTATCCGCTTGACAGCAACATCAATAGCAACATTGGCCTGTGCCAAGGGCGCTGAAACAACAAAATCAAAACGGCTCCCCATCAGAACGACCTCACGCCGCACCAAGTCGCCTGCCACAGTGGTCGTGGCGGTTAGTGCTGTAAACTGTGTTGTCTTATCCGTTTGCAGAGAAGTGGGGGCCGTTCCGTTGTCTTGCCAGCGACCGAAGGCCCAAGTAGCAATGATGACAAAAAGAAAGAAAACCCATTTGCGCAGGGAATTGTTTTGACTACTTTTACCTATGAACATTCGTACCCTGCTATCTTCCTGAATGCATCACCGTCAAGAGTTACCATTCCCGTGACAGATTGAAAACGCTGAAAGACAGCCCTTGTTCTGGTTTCTGGCAGGGACATCATCACTGAATGGTCTTAATGAAATTGAGCAGATCTTCAATCTGACGGGAAGAAAGATGTGAGGTGCCCCCGTGGGTATCGAAGATTTGCTGAGTTGNTATCAGCCTGCCCGATTTATGGAGGGGCGTGACTTCGTTGAGACCAATNTCAAGCCNGTCTGGACGAACCTCTTCNCCTCCCTGCAGTACTGGCAGACGATAGCGACGTGCCGCCGGATGGCCAGGAGTCAGCAGCACTTCTCTCAANGAACGGGCTCGGCCATGATGCAAAAAAACCGGNGGNCTATCAAAAATGCCACGAAGCTGCATGGTTGTAAAAGATCCCTCTTNGGATTCAACCCGCCCCGGNTCTTCAGGTTCCATCTCATAGCTGCGACCATTGGCNCGTTCCAAGGCGTGAACACCGACAAGAGTATAGGAAGCGCCCCGACGGGTAACGGTGGTCAAAGTCGGCAAGGCGCGNCGGTCATTGTCGGCTAATTCACGACTTTTGTTTGTGAACTCCGGGGCGGTATGACAAACACCGCACATTACTTGTTGGCTGTTAAACAGCGCCTTCCCTCTTTGCACCGAGGGGTGTTCCAGGTCATAGGGCTGGGGAAACAGGTGGGTGGTATTGCCCATCCAAGCTGCAACGAAACGATATAAATCGGCCAGGTCATAGGAGCCCCCAAAAGTCTGTAGGGACTGTTGGCGCAAAAAAACATCGCGACGTTCTTCCAGATCATGCCAGATTGGACCGAGCTTACGCACCTCAACACGCTCCTTGAGCTCCTCGTGCATAAGACGACGTTCTGAAGATGGTATCGGGGAGCTGATTTTACTAAAATCCCCGGCCCAAATAGGTCGATCAAAATCGATAGAACTGGCCGGTTCATTGATATCAGCACCCTGCCCCTCACTGAGACGGTGAGTACCTTCGAAGTAAAAAGGCTGGATAGCGAAGAGATTCTTCATCTGAGGGATGCCTAATGTTCCGCCTGGTGTAAGGTGCCCATCATGATCCTGGCCAATTGTCTCCGCCGCTCCCCAGCCTCTGCCGTCTCCTGTATCCCGGTAATGGCAGTGAACACATGATGTATCACCATCTGAACTGAAGCGTGTTGTATGGACCACGAGTTCCCCGCGTTCCACATCGGTATCCGGTGCCGGACGGGACAGATCACCAACAACGACCGTATGGGTTTTATTGTCAGCCAAATCAATGATGGTAATTGTTTCACCGCTGTTATTAGCTACAAACAATTTCTTATCGGCCGGGCCACGCACTCCAGCAACAATGCCCATGGGACGCAGTCCGGTAGTGAAGCGGCGAACCGGAGTCAGACGCATGGAAGGGTCGGTTGCGTAGCTGTCTATTTGCCATTCAACAACTTCGAAGGTGCCGCTCATTGTCACAAAGAGGCGATCACCAACGATGGTCGCCCATTCTGGAAAGGCACCATGCACCCGTTGCAGTTCCGGCGGAATATCGCCTTTGATGTCCCCTGTGGTCGCTTCTGCTGTGTCCGAAGTGTAGCGTACCCAGTCCGAATGAGCTTCGTAACGGTTGGCGCGAAGGATGTAGTCCGGTTCCATGTCCTCTTGCCATCGGGGAATTTGCAAGCGAGAGAGATCAATTGCCACCAGATCATTCTGGATATCGCGCATCTTGAAATTCCAGGTCCCATCAATGGCGTCGAAGGGTCCCATTACAAACTGTTGTTCAATGGGATAGGCGTCGGTTGTAACCGGATCACGCAATACAGTGAACTGAGCTGCCGCATGGTCCCGCTTCCAAGTCTCGCCGCCCACAGGGTCGCGGGCGGCAGGAGCACCAAAACCTATACCGGGACCCAGGGTTATGAGTTGGTCCTTCTCCCCCTTGGGGTCCTGGTAAATGGTAAGGAAATTAGTGAGGTTCTGAATAAAAACGGCACCAACTTCTCGTTGTGCCTCCACATCAACCACAGAGACATCCATGGTGCCGGTGTTGGCCACAAAGAGATGATCGCCATCCGGGCTAAGCACGAGATCTTTAGGGTGACTGCCAGGATTGCCTACCGGAATGCCAGGACCTCCAACACCGCGTTTAATCCAGTTAACGATGACCGCAAGATCAGGATCTTCTGGTTGGAACAACACACCACCAGAATGGAATTGTGATGTGTTTCGTTGATCGCCGAATCCACCCATGGACTGTGGAATCACTGCCCTGAGGAGGGGGCTGGCAAAGGGTTCCCCACCGATCGCATTTTCCACCGCAGAGAGGAAGTTAGTCACCGGGTCAGGCCCGGAAATGAAACCTCCCGTTACCTGGCTATGACATTGACCACAACGCGCACGCAGAATGGCATTGATACCACCAAGCCCCTTCTCTGCGGCTTGCAACAGGGCAGTCTCGTCCACCTCTTTACGGATCATTTCCGCTNTGATGGTTTCCGGTAGGGTTGTTGTNCCAAGGAANATATCAGAGTCAAAACCGCCGATCTCACGGACCTTTCCGGTCANGCCTCCAGTTCTTTCNTGGATATCCAATACCAGAACNTGNTTCAAATAACGGATGGCGACCCAAGCCGTTTTCCCGTCTGCCGAAAANACCAGNCCCTGAGCGTAATAGTCCAGNGGAATGTTGCCAACAGCCTGATCCTCCAAGGTATCTATTACTGTAACATAATTGGAAAGCTCATTGGTCACTACCAGATAACGGCCCCCAGGATGCAACACCGGTTGGTAGGGGCGACTTCCCACCGGAATGCGCTTGATCACCTTGTGACTTGCCACATCTACCACTGCCACCTCATGTCCAGGCTCCGCTTCTGTTCCCTGGAGGGTTACATAAAGCTTGGTCCCGATGGCATTCAATGCCACCAAAGCTGGTTTATCCCTATGCGGTTGTGGTTGGGTATTGGGGTTATTATTGGCAACAGGAGAAAGATCGCGTGGGGCAAAGGTGCCCTGAAAACGCCACACTTCGCTCGTCAGGTGACTAAAACGACTACGTGCGGACGGGTTAGCATCCGCTTCATGAGGGATGGTCACACCAACAAATAGTATAAGCAAAACCAGGGAAAACCAGTAGCCGTAATAGCGGTTCATGGTCGGCCTCCCTGGAACGATGCGCCCAGGTCGATCCAGCGTGTTAACGTAAGCAACTCTTCAGCTGTGACAGGAGTTGTGGCCGGATGAGGAGCATTGGAAAGATGGGTTTCTTCACCTTTCGCCTGGAGACTGTGTCCCGCGAGACGGGCAATAAGTGGGCTTTCAATGGCCAGCCCCTCCCGCTCATTCAGGTACTTCTTGGCAGCGAAATTACCACTCCCAGGCTCAGCCAGACGGTGTAAGGACTCATAGGCAACGTTAAAAAACGAGGTGGCTCGGTCCGATAAATCTAATCCAGCTTCCAATTTATCTCCTCCGTGACAAGTAACACATTTGTTGTTGAGAATAGGTTGCACGTCAGCCTTGAAATCTACGCCAATATAATCGGATGACTTCAGGCCCATAGCAGCAGGCAATCTTCGCTGTTTTGTCAGTGGGTTCCAGGTTGCCATCACCTGGGAGGCGGCGGAAACCAAGTCCGGTGGACCCAGGCTGTCCGCAGGTTGGCCGGTCAAAGAGCCATGGCAGCCGGCACAACGCAACGGGAAAATACTGCGAGGAATGGAAAAAGTTAGTTTTTCTCCCGGTTGAAGAAAGAACCAGCGATTAATGCTATGCAGCGCCATACGGTGACGATTGAGCCCCTGGAGAATCAGTGGCACATTGGGTGGAACCTGGGCATAAAAAGATCCATCCTTCTCAAGAGGTACTTCGGCGATGATAACCTTTCGGGTATGAACTCCCAAACCGATACGAGTGGCAAAAGGGTCCTGTTCGCCTTGTTTCGTTGTTGCTGGTTGCAAATTGCTTCGCTCCTCCGGGATATCCATGATGACCCTAATGAAGTGAAAGACTTGATCTTCAGGAGTAACGTGACCTGCGGGGTTCCCCTTGCGAAGGTGAAAATCCTTAGCCCCGAGAGGAGCAAAGTTAGTCAAAAAAGATTGCAGAAGAGGGTAGTCGTAAGCCTCTATTTCTGCCGGGGTGCCTGCAGGCATCCGTTTTACCCCGAAATCATCCACTGGTTCCGACAAATTTCCAGTGCTAATAAATTTCTGGTGGGTATGAGATTTCTCCTTGAGCCGAACAACCAATGGTCGGGGGGAATATTCGGCAGCATCAGAAGAGACCGCAGTAACAGGAACCCGTCTAATGTCACCAGTACTGCGTCCGTCCTCCGATTGAAGAGCGGTGGAAAAATCGAGCCGATAGATATCCCAGTCAGGATCAGCCTCCTGGTCCAGGTGATTAATTGGATTAGCTGTATGAGCTGTGAGAATGCCCCCGTTGGGAAGTGGGTAAGGATCCCGAAAAGCACCGCCGGGGGAGAGACCAGTATGGGTGATGCCCTGATCGCCAAGTTCCTGAAATAGGGGCAACTGCGCTGGAAGATAACGTGGCGGTGAGATATAGGTAAACGTTTTGTCCATCCCGTCATCAAAGGTAAAGGGGTGGTTGTCCACCGGATTGTCAGGCTCAATATTAACCCCCAAGCCATGATCGACCAACACCAAGCTGCCACCCCAGTAATTGCGGGGATCAAGGACTGTACGAACCTCTAGACCTGACGGCATTTCCCGGGAATCAACAAAAAGAGGATAGCGGGAACGGTTGCCGCCTTGGATATGATAGTCAAACCCTCCTGCATGAGAGCGGAATATAGCGCCGTTGAAGACGGGTCGATCTCCCTGATAACCGATGTTGCGCACTGTAGTGAACATAACCTCGCCACTGGTGCGCATAGTCGGGCGGCGTTCCTGGGCATTGGAAAAGGTGAAACGGCGGCGCGTATTATCAAAAGCGGCGCGGGCATCATTTGGTTGTGGTACCAGTGTCCAGATATCGAAGGCGGAGCGGTTGTCCGACTGGAGTTTTTCAATGACATAGACAGAACGGCGGTCAGGTGCTGTCGACAAGGGGCTATCAAGTACTAATCGGGAACCGTTCCCTGGTTTTTTATTCACCTCGTGCCGCACAATACGCCGCCACTGGCCCTTGTTCGGTCCATCCACGAAAGCCACTCGCCTTCCCTCCAGGCTACCCGGTGCCTCAGTTCGTTGCCGGTCAATAAGATCCTTCAGTGTACCGCCATCGGCTTCACCGAGCAGCCCCCAAGTGTCAGAGGCGGCATAAGCGCCCGCTTCATTAGAGGCAAAGGCTACACCAACATCATCCAGGGCATTTCCTTTGGTATCATGGGGACCAGGAATGTAGAGGGGATCAATGTGCTGGATCAGGGTTCCATCGACCTGTCGAGCCGACGCATATGAAAGTTGGGTGAAGCTTTTAACCGGCTGTTCAGGATCGTCACCCAGGATCAATTCATAAAGACGGAACCCCTTGTCAGAACGTGTACGCATGGCAAGGACTACCGCTTTACCGTCATAACGAACGTCGAAGGACTGAAATTCCGCCAAGCCCTCTGGATGGAGGATTTTTGTCAGGTTGATGGGTTTTTCCTGGGTGTTTTCCAGACTCTCTCCATTAGCGAGCCGCAGCATATAGATGTCAGAGCCGGGCCAATATGTATCTAAATCAAAGAATTTACGAGGCATGTGTCGAGGACCACGGATAAAAAGCACCCCTTGGAGACGCCCAAGATCATTTGCAGGGATCGCCTTTCCTCCCGAAGTGAGTTTAGAGGCCACCCTCTCCTGCTCCAATTGGAGCCACGCCAGAATTTGCTGGACATCCTGATCCTTCATTGAGGAAAAGAACTGATTATTGCCGCCTCGTTGATGGACACCGCCCTCGCTAATGGGGAGATTCTTCAGGATAAGGCGACTACGCTCCAGGGAGCCGCCCAAATTGGCAAATCGGGCTACATTACCCAACACTGCCGCCCGAGCCGCCAAGACCATGGCCGTCGAATATCCAGCCAGGTGTCCATCTGCGGGATTAGCAACTGGTAGCGGCGGACGCAGCTTTAAGTCGTTAAAGACATCGGGACCATGACAAGAACTTAGAAAACAACCGTTCCTGCTCATCACGCCGAGGATGTTATCACGGAAAAAACGTGCTGGCTTGCTTAGAGTGGGCTGCTTGGCCGGATGTTCGGAAATCTCCAACGTCACCCATTCCTGCAGGGTCTGATAGTCAGAATCTTCTGTCGAGTAAAAGAGGTCCATCCCCATGTGAGGCAAACCGCCGAGATCCTCTACTAGCGGCACACGCAACAAGGTACTGAAATGGGCCGGTTCTGCGTAATCTATGCGGTGCTCCGATTGATTAAGGCTGTGGTCTGACTGTCGACTAAAAGGGCTATGTCCTGTCGCTGCCTGAAAGGCCCAAGTGAGGCTCTGTTCGTTACGCGATATCTTGCCATCCCGGCCAACGGGGAAATATAGGGATTTTCCGTTGACCTCATCTTTCTCCATGAAGTTTTGGTATGTGTCCTCAGGAATACCGTGACAGGAAACAGCACAACGGTCCTCCAGAATAGGGACAACCTTCTCTTTAAAAAAAACAACGGAACCGGGCGATGAAGAGCTTTTTGTCAAAGGCAGGCTACTGTAAACAACAAACGTCACAAGTGCTATCACGAGAAAGCTGGCGATGTAATAATAGGTGGTTCTTTGTTTAAATGACTTTTTCATCCCTAACTTTCTTTACCAAGTCGCATCCAACTTCTAATGAGACTTTAGCTTTCTCAATGAGTCGGGGGCATACATAGCATCAAAAAGATATCTCCCGACAGGGTTAAAATTGCAATCATTGATTTAAAAACTGGATTTTTCTGAGAAATATGGTAGAGAAGCCTCTGCATAAGGCTGTTTTGTTAGGATTTATCATGTTTATCAAAATCTATCGCATTGTTTCTAAACAGTTAATTCTAGCGAGAATGTCACAATTCATTCAATTTACCTGTTATGCAGAGGTCTCATAAAAACAGATTAAGAATGAGTTTATGCAGAGGTCTCATTTAGACTTTTTACCGTTGGGCTCCCCAGAAATAAGTCTCATCATATACCCAATTCACGTCATAACCCGAAAGACTTGAACTGCAGCACAACAGGAGTGTGCTGCTATTTTACTCGTATGATCAGGCGACAATTTCTAGAGGCTAACGTGAACTGATTATATAATGCAGATTAGTGAGTAGTTAGAAATGTTAACGTTCAATATCAATGGTCAAGATTATACCTGTACACCCGGCAACACTATCTTGCAGGTAGCGCGACAAAAAGAAATAGATATTCCTACGTTATGTTATCTGCATGGTCGCCAACATCGTTCCGTCTGCCGTATTTGCGTGGTCGATGTTGCTGGACTAAATTCTCTTGCACCAGCTTGTTCCACCTTGGTAACCGAGGGGATGGAAATTACCACAAACAGTACCAGGGTGATATCAGCCAGAAAAGTACTGATGCGCTTTATTATGGCAGAACACGGTCAGTGTGGCCGTGCGGGTTGTGCTGTCGAGGAGCTGGCCGCCAAACTTGGTGTCCTGGAATCAGCCCCACTTCACATTCAGGGACCTATCGAGGTAGATCGACAACGCTCTTCTACATTTATGCAGATAACCCCATCTCACTGCATTCATTGTGACCGTTGTATCCGCTCATGCAGGTACCAAATGATTGGCCGTAAGGGACGCGGCGTCCACGTGAGTATGAACATGGACACTTCATCCTGTGTTTATTGTGGAGATTGTATTGATGCCTGCCCAACTGGAACTATCATGATGGCGGAGTATGAGCTACTCCCCGCAAATCGGACAATGACGTAAGCTACAAAACTGTGTTTTCTGGTCTCAATTTAGAGGAGATCAGAAATGAG
>PBRQ01000013.1 GCA_002725995.1 Gammaproteobacteria bacterium | reverse complement strand
ACTTGGGCGAAAGTGGCGGAATTGGTAGACGCGCTGGATTTAGGTTCCAGTATCGAAAGATGTGAGAGTTCGAGTCTCTCCTTTCGCACCAATATTTGAGGGCGATGCTGTGCCCGGGCCTGGCAATAGAAAGTAAGGCCAAATAGATTTCAAATAGGTAAATTAAGATGCAAGTAACTCTGGAAACAACTTCTAACCTGGAGCGGAAAATGCGAATCAGCGTTCCCTCCGAGCGGGTCGAGACGCAAGTTGATGCTAAACTGAAACAGGCAGCCGGTCAGGCGAATATCAAGGGATTCCGGCCCGGCAAGGTGCCCATGCGGGAAGTCAAGCGGCGGTTCGGCGATGGCATTCGTCAGGAAGTTTCGAGCGAGCTGATGCAGTCGTCGTTCAGTGAGGCTATTGTGAAGGAAGAAGTTTCCCCCGCTGGTTCACCAGTCATCGAGGATGTGACCATGGAAGCCGGAAAGGACCTTGAGTTCACCGCTATATTTGAGGTTTTTCCTGAGATTGAGCTGGGTGATTTTGGCGAAGTGACAGTCGAGAAACCGGCTGCCGAGATTACCGAAGATGATCTCGACGCCATGATTGAGAAACTGCGGGATCAGCGCAAGGGTTATGCTGAAGTTGATCGTGTCAGCAAGGCGGACGACAGGGTCAATATCGATTTCGAGGGCTTTATCGACGGAGAAGCCTTTGATGGTGGCAAGGGAGATGCTGCAGACGTGGTGATCGGGTCAGGCAGCATGATCCCGGGTTTTGAAGACGGGCTGATAGATCGAAGCGCCGGCGAGGAAATGGACCTCGAGCTGAAATTCCCGGAAAAGTACCAGTCGGAAAACCTGGCCGGAAAGGAGGCTCTTTTCAAGGTCAAGGTCAACAAAATTGAAGAACAGGAACTCCCCGATCTCAATGAACTTTTTTTCAAGCAGTTCGGTGTTGAGGAAGGCGGCATGGAAGCATTCAGGACTGAAGTCCGCGGCAATATGGGCAAGGAACTGGAAGCTGCCCTTAAATCAAAAGTGAAGGAGCAGGTGTTCGATGGGTTGATCGCAATCACCGGTGTTGAAATTCCAAAGGCACTGGTTTCAAACGCGATAGATCAGATGCGCCAGGAAGCAGTACAGCAGTTTGGTGGTGGTCAGAATATCGACCCTTCGGTTCTGCCTGTTGAGATGTTCGAGACCCAGGCGCAAAAGCGGGTCAAGCTGGGACTGATTGTTAATGCAATAATCGAAAAGCTGGAGCTTAAAACTGATGATGACAAGGTCAAGAGCGTTATCGAAGATATGGCCAGTTCCTATGAAGACCCTGAACAGGTCGTTAACTATTATTACGGTAATGAGCAGCAACTGAACCAGGTTCAGAATATGGTGCTGGAAGAACAGGTTGTTGACAGCGTGCTTGAGAAGGCAAAAGTAAGCGAAGTTGAAATGCCCTATGAGGAAGCGATCAAACCGAATGAGCCAGCCGCTGAAGATCCTGCTGCAGAAGGTCCCGCAGACAAAGAACCAGTTGCAGAAGCCGCCGATGGCGAGGCAGATGCGCCGGTAGGCGATGAAGGCGAAGACTCTGCCTGATCATTTCTGGTACGCTGAATCAATCGAAAAGCGTGTATTTTGTCTATTCAGGGTACCGTTTGTCTGCTGGCAGAGAATATTCACAAAGCAGGGATTGAAGTTTTCCCCAAAATCCTCATTATTTAAACCCTGCCAGGTATAATTTAATTACACTGGACCAATTTAGAGGCTACGAGATGAGCAGAGTTGAAGATAGACTAGTTCCTGAAACCAGAGGCCTTGGGCTAGTGCCGATGGTCCTTGAACAGACCGCTAGGGGAGAGAGGTCCTACGATATTTATTCGCGTCTGCTCAAGGAACGAATTATATTTGTCGTTGGCCCCATTGATGACCATGTAGCAAACTTGGTGGTTGCACAGATGCTGTTCTGTGAATCAGAAAATGCCGACAAGGACGTACAACTCTATATCAATTCTCCCGGTGGTTCCGTGACCGCAGGCCTTGCCATCTATGACACCATGCAGTTCATCAATTGTGATGTCAGCACCATGTGCATTGGCCAGGCTGCCAGCATGGGAGCTTTCCTACTTGCCGGGGGCACGAAGGGAAAACGATTTTGCCTGCCAAATTCACGTGTCATGATTCATCAGCCGAGTGGTGGTTCCCAGGGGCAGGCGTCGGATATTGAGATTCAGGCGAAGGAAATACTCTATTTGCGTCAGCGAATGAATGAAATTATGGCGCAACATACGGGCAAAACACTGGAAGAAATAACCCTGGATACTGAGCGGGATTTCTTTCTCACGGCCCCTGAGGCTGAGGCCTACGGCCTGATAGACCATGTTCAGGAACCCAGGTCAACTGAGCTGACGGCGGTAATTTAATTGGGGTCCTTGTTCTAGTTACACTTCTGATTTGGAATATTTTTTAATTAATGATAAAAAGAGCTAGGTGGGTGCGTGATTACGTCGTCAAAGCCGGGTATCAACACCGATAGCACTTAATATATTTTGAGGGATTTGTATGTCCGATGATCATGATGGCAGTGGAGACGGCAAGCTTCTACACTGTAATTTCTGTGGCAAGAGCCAGCATGAAGTCCGCAAGTTAATTGCGGGTCCATCAGTTTATGTCTGCGATGAGTGCGTGGAGTTGTGCAACGATATTATTCGTGAAGAGCTCCAGGAAAGTACAGAAGAGGCGGAAAACAAAAAGTTACCGACGCCGCAGGAAATTAACCATATTCTCGACGAATACGTCATCGGCCAGGGCTGGGCGAAAAAGGTACTGTCCGTTGCGGTGTATAACCACTACAAGCGCCTGAACTATTCCGGCAAGAAAGATGACGTCGAGTTGCAGAAGAGCAACATCCTGCTTATTGGACCAACCGGTGTTGGTAAAACCCTGCTGGCTGAAACACTAGCCAGACTGTTAGATGTACCTTTCACTATCGCCGACGCCACCACCCTGACCGAAGCCGGATATGTTGGTGAGGACGTTGAGAACATTATTCAAAAATTGTTGCAGCGATGTGACTATGATGTTGAAAAGGCCCAGGTTGGTATCGTCTACATCGATGAAATTGACAAGATCTCCAGAAAGAGTGAAAACCCTTCTATTACCCGGGATGTTTCGGGAGAGGGTGTTCAGCAGGCCTTGCTGAAGTTAATAGAAGGTACGATTGCATCGGTTCCGCCCCAGGGAGGTCGCAAGCACCCGCAGCAGGAATTCCTGCAGGTTGACACCACCAATATCCTGTTTATCTGCGGCGGTGCATTTGCTGGACTCGACAAGGTGATACTCGATCGCTCTGTAAAAAGCAGTATTGGCTTTGGCGCCAGCATTGAAACCGAGGCGACTAAACAGAATCTCGGCGAGACTCTGCGGGAAGTTGCACCGGAAGATCTTGTTCGATATGGCCTGATTCCCGAGTTCGTTGGACGCTTGCCTGTTCTGGCTACACTGGACGAACTGGATGCGGATGCACTGGTTAAGATACTGACCGAGCCAAAGAATGCCTATACCAAGCAGTACGCGAAACTGTTTGAGATGGAAGACGTAGAGATTGATTTTCGGGAAGACGCCCTGGTCAGCATTGCCAAGCGAGCCATGGATCGAAAAACCGGAGCCCGCGGACTCAGGTCCATACTTGAAGCCGTATTGCTCGAAGTCATGTACCGGATTCCATCTGAAAGTGACGTATCTAAGGTTGTGGTTGATGAGAACGTGATCAACGGTACCTCTGAGCCCATGCTCATTTACGAGAACCAGGACCAGAAGAAGGTTTTGCCCGAATAGCCGGTAACGCTGCGACTCGCGCAAATATAACGATAAAACGATAAAAGGGAGCCTTTTGGCTCCTTTTTGATTGAAAACCACCCTAAATCACTTGATCCAGCTGGCATTCACTGGAACATAGACTTCGACTGAGTGCCAGGAGCCCGTATGACATCGTTGAAAGATGTGCCGATAGTTACCTTGCGAGACATGGTGGTGTACCCACACGGGGTCCAGCCCCTTTTTATCGGCACCGAAAAATCAATCCGTGCACTTGAGTATGCGCAACAGCAGGACAAGTCGAAGCAGGTACTGCTGGTCGCTAAAAGGGACCCGGAGAATGAAGAACCCGGCATAGGCGACCTGTTCCGTTTTGGGACAATCGCAACCATATTGCAACTGATTCGCCTCCCGGACAAAACAGTGAAAATCCTGGTAGAGGGCGGGCACCGCGCAGAAATAACCGAAATACGTGATACAGACAGCTTTTTCGCAGGTGATGTCAACCTTGTTGAGGAGGATGAACTGGGTACCAGTGAGTCTGAAGCCCTGGTGCATTCCCTGATGTCCGTATTTGATCAATATGTCCAACTGAGTAAAAAAGTACCGCCTGAAGTCATGACGTCCCTGTCAAATGTCGATGAACCCAGTCGGCTGGTGGATACCATTGCCGCCCAGTTGAACCTACAGTTGGATGAGAAACAGCAGATCCTGGAAATGGTCGCTCTGACAGCGCGGGCCAACCATATGCTCAAGATACTGGAGGCTGAGATAGATCTCTTCGGCGTTGAGAAACGGATCCGCGGCCGGGTGAAGAAGCAGATGGAGAAAAGCCAGCGAGAGTACTACCTGAACGAGCAGATGAAGGCGATTCAAAAAGAACTCGGTGACCTGGATGATGTGCCCAATGAGATGGAAGACATCCAGAAGCGGCTGCAGGAGTCCGGCATGCCCAAGGAGGCCAAGGACAAGACATCGGCAGAAATCAGCAAGCTGAAGATGATGTCGCCCATGTCCGCCGAGGCAACGGTTGTCAGGAGTTACATAGACTGGATGTTGAATACGCCCTGGAAAAAGCGCTCCAGGGTACGAACCGATATTGCGGCGGCGGAAGATGTGCTCGAAGCCGATCACTATGGCCTCGAAGAGGTCAAGGAACGCATCCTGGAGTACCTGGCAGTGCAGAAGCGGGTCAGGAAGATAAAGGGGCCTGTGCTGTGCCTGGTTGGCCCCCCCGGAGTCGGTAAGACATCCCTTGGCGAGTCCATCGCCCGGGCGACTAATCGTAAATTTGTGCGAATGGCACTCGGCGGTGTCCGGGATGAGGCCGAGATTCGAGGTCACCGGCGAACCTACATCGGTTCAATGCCTGGAAAAATCATCCAGAAACTGTCCAAGAGCGGTGTCAGGAATCCCTTATTCCTGCTCGATGAAATTGACAAGATGGGACAGGACCATCGAGGTGACCCGGCTTCCGCGCTCCTGGAAGTCCTGGACCCGGAACAGAACAATACCTTCAACGATCATTACATGGAGGTGGACTACGATCTATCCGAGGTTATGTTTATCTGTACCTCCAACTCAATGAATATTCCTGCACCCCTGATGGACAGAATGGAGATCATCCGAATCCCAGGGTACACGGAGGACGAAAAGGTCAATATCGCTCACCGCTACCTGATTCCCAAGCAGATCAAGAACAACGGACTGAAGAAAGGTGAACTGGATATTACTGAAGCAGCGGTGACGGATCTCATACGCTACTACAGTCGGGAAGCGGGCGTCAGGGGGCTGGAGCGGGAGATTGCCAAGATCTGTCGAAAGGTCGTCAAGGAATGTGCCTTGAGTGATGAGGATGCCGAAGGCACCCTGGTCGTAGAGGGAGAGCAACTGGAGGAATATTCAGGCGTCCGCAAGTTCAGTTTTGGACGTGCAGAGGAAGAGGATCAGGTGGGTCAGGTGACGGGTCTTGCGGTGACCAGCGTTGGCGGAGAACTGCTTACCATTGAAGCGGCTGCCGTTAAAGGGAAGGGGACACACACCAGGACAGGCTCCCTCGGAGATGTCATGCAGGAGTCCATTCAGGCAGCCCTGACCGTTGTTAGGAGCAGATCTGAGGTCCTTGGTATCAGCGCCGATTTTCACGAGAAATATGATTTGCATATTCACATGCCGGAAGGTGCTACGCCCAAAGACGGGCCCAGTGCCGGGATAGCCCTGTGTACGGCCATGGTATCCGTACTGACGGGGATACCGGCGCGGTCGGCGGTCGCCATGACCGGGGAAATTACCCTTCGCGGCCAGGTACTTCCGATTGGTGGACTGAAGGAAAAACTGCTTGCGGCTCATCGTGGCGGGATTAAGGAAGTCCTGATTCCTGATGAGAATCAGCGGGATTTGAAGGAGATACCGGACAATATCAAGGGTGAGATTGACATCAAACCAGTGAAATGGATTGATGAAGTTCTGGAGATTGCATTGCAGAGAGTGCCTGAACCCCTGGAGCCAGAAACGGTGAACGAGGAAGATAAGACTGCGGAATCAGACGAAGACCACAGAATTAGCGCTCATTAGGACATTTACCTTGACCGGATTTTACTCAGTTGGTATAAAGTTCAAATAGGCAAGGGGTACCGCAAAGGGAAGTGCAAAAAATTAACCAACGACCACTAAAAAGGGGTATTGAGTGAATAAACAAGAACTGATTGAGAACATTGCCGCATCTGCTGATATTACCAAGGCAGCAGCGGGGCGAGCGCTGGATTCCATGATTGCTTCGGTGACTGGCTCACTAAAAGGTGGGGAATCTGTAGTACTAGTAGGTTTTGGGACTTTTTCAGTCCGGGACCGTGCTGCAAGAACCGGTCGTAACCCTCAAACGGGTGAAGAGATTCAGATTTCTGCTGCAAAGGTACCGGCATTTAAGGCGGGCAAAGCTTTAAAGGATGCTGTTAACGGCTAACGGGCTTTTCCGATTACATAAGCGTTGCTTAAGAACGCTTTCTAAATGGCGCATTTTTGATGCGCCATTTTTTGTTTGTTACTTACTGACTGTTTACTACAGATCGGTTGTTACAGAGAAAGGATCAGAATCAATTTACTAGCTTTTCAAGGCTTTTAACCAGCTAGACAAAGCTGCGGGCGTACAACATAGCGGCTCTGCGGTAGCGGTACAAACTCACGAGGAATGAGATGGCAATTCAGCGAATGCGTGATCAATCGGATGGTATCGTCGCCAAAATTATAGTCGGCTTGATCATCGTCGTATTCGCGCTCTTTGGCTTTGGTTCCATTACGACTTTTCTGGCGCCCGTGGCCAAGGTTGCAACTGTAAATGGGGCAGACATCAGTCAACAGGAAATGGAAATCGCTGTTGAGAGAAACCGCAGGATCATGCTAGCCCAGGATGTTGCTCCGGGAGATATCGATGAAGATGCTCTGCGTGGTGATGTCTTAAGAACACTGATCAACAGGGAACTGCTCAGCCAGCAAACGGTTGCACTTGACCTGGAGTTTAGCGATTCAGCCCTAGACGCTGAGATAGTGACGACGGAAATTTTTCAGACAGAAGGTGTGTTCGATCCGCAGCAGTTTCAGCGTGTCATTAGCAGCGTCGGCTACACGCCGACCTCCTATCGCGAGGAAATCCGCCTGGACAAGGAGTTTGGGCAGATAAATTCAGCTATTCGCGGTTCTGCTTTCATGACGAAGGAGTCAGTGCAGCGAGCAGGGAGTCTCGCCCAGCAGACCAGAGATATAGCCTACCTCAGGGCAGATGTTGACCAGCTGTTCGATAAGGTGGTCGTCGACGAAAACGAAGTGCAGGCCTACTATGACGCCAATACTGGTGAGTATTTCAGTGAAGAGACGGTTGATATTGAGTACCTCGAACTAAAGCTGAAGGATCTGTTGCCGGATGTTGAGTTCGAAGAGTCCGAGCTGGTTGCTTTTTACGATGATACCCGCGATATCTATACGGAGAATGAACGGCGCAAGGCTGCCCACATTCTGATCGAGGTTTCCGATGAAGTTTCCGAATCCGCGGCCAAGGAAAGTGTCGATGCAATTTATGCTCGCATTGTCGATGGTGAAGATTTTGCGACCCTCGCCAAAGAATTCTCAACGGACCAGGGCAGTGCCGAACAAGGTGGTGAACTTGGTTTTGGTGAAGCAGGAACCTATGTTGAGGAATTCGAAGCAGCGCTCAATAACCTGTCCATTAGTCAGGTATCAAAACCCGTTCTGACGGAATTTGGTTACCACATCATCAAACTGCTTGACCTGGAAGAAGAAAAAGTACCGACCCTGGATGAGATCAGACCCAGGATAGAAGAAGATTTCAGGGAGTCACTGGCAGCAGATATTTTCGTGACTAAGTCCGCCAGGCTTGATGAGCTTGCCTTTGAATCCCAGGATCTGGCAGATCCTGCGGCTGACCTGGACCTGGAAATCAAAACCACGGGACATGTCAGCAGGAAAGCTGGCAACGGTATAGCCGCTACACCGGGCGTTATGGAAGCGGCGTTCAGCGCCGATGTGCTCCTCGACGGCAATAACAGCGGTGTCATTGAAATCAACTCCAACAAACATGTTGTGGTGCGAATCAAGGAGCATAGGGCAAGTGAAGTGAAGCCGGTAGACACGGTTAGCGTGACCATTCGTGATCTCCTGCTTCGGGAGAAGGCGACCAAACTAGCAGAAAGCCAGGTGAAGGAGATGGTCAGCATGCTCGAGGGTGGTTCAATTACACGCTATGTTGCTGATCAGTATGGACTGAAGTGGGAGGTTACCGGTGAGGCTCGCCGAAATCATCCTGGAATGGATGTGGACATCAATCGTGGTGCTTTTTCACTGCCTAAGCCGCAACCAGGAAAAAAGTCTGTGGGCTATGCCTTACTGGCGGATGGAGATGCTGCCGCCATCAGTGTTACCAATGTCAGGAACAAGAGCGATGATGAAACTGGAGACGTTGAGCAGGCCAGCCTGGCTCGAATCCTTGGTGATAGGCAGGGTACGCTGGACTATCAGGACTTCCAGGACAGCCAGAACCAATCTGCAGACATCAGTCGCGTAAACTGATCTGGCCCAAACCAAGGGCCTGCTACTCCGTCACCGTCACATCAACGAACAGGGTGATTTTGTCCCCTGGCTGAAGGTATTTTCGACCGTTCAGGGATTCATTCCATCCCTTGATCTTGTTCACCGACAAATTAAATTTATCGGCGATGAGTGACAATGATTCACCCCGGCGAACCCGGTAGTTCACCTTTCTGATCACGTCCTGGCGCGGCTCCAAACTGGCGCCAGGCACGAAGGAAAGAGAGGGGGCAGAGGAAATACTGGTATTGAATATAGCTAGTTCCATCCCTGGATAGAGAACAGATGTGGTGCCCATGCCGTTCCACTTCGCCAGTTCTCTCATGCCAACATTAAACCGGCGCGATATGTCCCAGAAGCTATCCCCGCTTTTTACCCTGTACTGGATCGGCTTCTTGCCGTACTTGCTCTCATAGTACTTTTGGTCGGTCTCCAGCCTTGCCTGGGAAGTCATGGGGTAAGAAGCAGCCTTAGAAGCGATGGGTATGGTCAATGAATCTCCCGCCCTGATTATACTGCCCTTGATGTTATTGGTTGCCCTGATGGCACTGACGGTCGTTCTGTAGCCGGTAGCGATCGTGCCGAGGGTTTCGCCGGCGCGGATCTTGTGGCGCTTCCAGGCAAGCCTCTGGGTCGCAGGTAGCTCGGCCAGGGCGAGTGAAAACGCCTCGACTCTTTCAACTGGTACCAGCAGGTGGTGAGGTCCATCGGGATGCGTAGACCACTGGTTGAATCCAGGGTTGAGGTGATAGAGCTCTTTACTTGAAATACCTGCCAGCTCCGCTGCCCGTGCTAGATCGAGCTGTGAGTCAATGTTGACCTTAGTCCAGTAGGCCCTGTTCTCAATGTCCTTGAGTTCTATCCCATAGGTCTCAGGGTGCGCGATAATCTCACTGATGGCAAGCAGGCGTGGGATGTAGGATCGGGTCTCCCTGGGAACCTTGAGAGACCAGTAGTCAGTTGCTTTTCCTTCCCGCTTGTTGCGCCTGATCGCGGTCCCGAGGTTGCCCTCTCCGGCGTTGTAGGCGGCAAGTGCAAGGAGCCAGTCCTTACCCATTAGCTTGTGCAGTTTTTGCAGATAGTTGATTGCGGCCTGGGTCGAGTCCGGGACATCCCTGCGTCCGTCATACCACCAGTCAATTCGCAATCCATACGTTCTGGCGGTGGAGGGGATGAACTGCCACAGGCCGGAGGCCCGACCGTGAGAATAGGCGAAGGGATCGAAGGCGCTCTCGATAACTGGAAGTAGCGCTATTTCAAGGGGCATATCATGCGCTTCCAGTGCTTCCACTATATAAAAGAGGTGGCGGTGCGCTCTATTCACCACACGATCAAGATACTCAGGGTGCTTGCTGAAATACTCGATTTCCCACTTGACCCGCCTGCGGTCAGTTTCATGGTCGAGTTGAAAACCGTTACGAACCCTCTGCCATAGGCCAACCGATACTGGTGGAGTGGTGTCATCCTCTTGGTTGCCTGAGGGAGCTTCGACCTGATCCTCTGCAGACAGGGTGCTGGTGAACTGGGTGTCTGTGTTTTCCGCTGTGTCCTCAAGCTGTGTACTCTCAAGAACTGTATTCTCAAGAGCTGGCCCGGCGGGCACATCGGCGTCGCGGGCGGGCGTGATCTGGGAGGTGCAGCCAGACAGGAGTAACGACAGTACTACCGTCAGTTGGTTTCTCTTGGGTGAGGGCATAGCGAGCGGTTGACACTTTATATTCGTCGCGCATTATAACCCGATTTTGCGGATGTACGGCTAGTCACCGGCATAGTAGAACAATTGTCCAGAGTAGCCATGACGATAACCGAAATTCCCCCTATAATACTGTTGAGATCACTTAACTCGAGTTTAATCTTGAAAGACGAGGTATTGGGCAATAGCCTGCAGCAAATAAGGGACTGGTATGCAACACCCCTGGGCGCTGAATTGCTGGAAACGGAGTCGGCGATCCTGGAGCAACTGCTGGCAGGCCTGTTTGGCTATCACCTCCTGCAGGTTAGCGTACAGGAACAGGAGCTGTTTTCGGCAAGCCCGATCCAGAACAAGGTTACCCTCGGTCTGACACAACATGATCAGAGTCCGTTTTATGCCCAGCCCACGGAACTTCCCCTCGAGAATGATGGTACCGATGTGGTTCTCGTCCACCACCTTCTGGATTTTGTTGACTCGCCCCAGGAGGTGCTCCGGGAATTAACCCGGGTCGTGTTGCCATCCGGGTACCTGATCATTGTAGGTTTCAACCCCTTTAGTTTATGGGGCATGTGGAAAATGATGGCATCCTGGCGAAAGTTACCCCCCTGGAATGGGCAGTTCATACGCCCGGGACGCCTGATGGATTGGATGAACCTTCTCAACTTCAAGATTGATCGTGCCCGGTTCTGTACCTATGGCCTACCGCGGGCCCACAGTGATCAAAGTAAACCGGATTTTTCCAAGGGCCTCAGCAGAAATGCCAGCTTCCCCGTCGGCGCCGTATATGTGATAGTGGCCAGCAAGCAAGTTGGCTCCATGACGCCCATTCGCCCAGTGTGGAAGTCACGCCAGGCCTTTGGGCAGTTGAGCGTTGTTCGTCGCACGGTCAATCGGGACTTACTTTCAGGCAAAGATCTGCTTTCAACCAAAGATCTGAAGGGAACACCGCAGGACTAATTTGGAACCCCTTGTAGAAATATTTACCGATGGCGCATGTCGAGGAAATCCCGGTCCCGGTGGATGGGGTGTGCTGCTTCGCTTTAACGACCATGAAAAGGAACTCTGGGGCGGCGAAGCGCTGACCACTAACAACCGGATGGAATTGCTCGCGGCTATTAGGAGTCTTGAGGCGCTCAAGACGAAATGCAGGGTTGAGCTGACCACTGATTCTGAGTATGTGCGCCAGGGGATAACCAACTGGATTCATAACTGGAAAAAACGGGGGTGGAAAACCGCGAGTAAAAAGCCCGTTAAGAACCAGGACCTGTGGCAGATGCTTGATGAACTGACGTCGAACTTTGACATCCAGTGGCATTGGGTAAAAGGACACAGTGGTCATCGCGAGAATGAACTGGTGGATGGCCTGGCTAACCGTGGTATCGAAGAACTGGCGGTTGATTCATGAGGCAGATTGTACTGGATACAGAGACAACCGGGCTTGAGGTTGCACAGGGTCATCGCATCCTGGAAATCGGATGTGTTGAAATCGTAGGCCGCAGAATCACTCAAAAACAGTTTCATCACTACATAAACCCTGAGCGCGAAATCGATGAAGGTGCCCTCCGGGTTCACGGTATCAGCCAGGAATTTTTAGCCGACAAACCGCTATTTGGCGATATATGGAAATCATTTATCGATTTTGTGGAGGGGGCCGAGCTGATCATTCACAACGCCGCCTTTGACCTTGGCTTTATAGACAATGAGATGCAGTTGCTTGCACCAGGGAATGGCTCCATATTGGACCATTGTTCCTTCGTTGATAGCCTTGAGCTTGCTCGCAATAAGCACCCGGGGCAAAAAAATAGCCTGGATGCCCTCTGCAAGAGATACAATGTTGATAGCTCCCAACGGGAGCTTCATGGTGCACTGCTGGATGCTGAAATACTTGCGGATGTCTATCTGCTGCTCACTGGTGGGCAGGCAACGCTCGGTCTGGGCGATGAGGGGCAGGATAGCGTCACCAAATCCAGGAAACGAGTAAAGCGGGACAGACCGCCCCTCAAAGTGATTCTGGCCAGCGAAGATGAGTTGGTACGTCACAGTGAAAAACTGGACAAGCTCGATGCTGCCTCCGAGTCTGGTTGTGTCTGGAAACAGCTCGAAACATGAGGTCCCATTTATGATGACCGCATGGCCTGACCCAAATACAGATTTTGTCTCTGGCGTTTTGGCCCCCGATGAATACGGGGAGGCGTGGTTTTTTGTATTCGTAGACAATGACATATTACTCCGATTTGATGAGCAGGGCGTTTTTCAACCCTTGTCCGGTGGTGATGAGTCCCTGGTTGAATCACTTTCCCTGAAGAAACATTTTATGGGAATGCTGGGAGATACGGCCTGTTTTGCCGTTGAAGGGCAACGGAGTGCCGCCCATCAATTCGGTGGTTTGCGGAGCATATTTGAAGCATCTGATAATCTGTTGCTTGCCATGGCGGGCCGGGCGCAGCAAATATGCCAGTGGTACAGGGATCACCAGTACTGCGGCAAGTGCGGGGACAAGGCCATAGAACTGGAAGGCGACAGGGCAATGCACTGTGAGCGGTGCGCCGTATCTTCTTACCCCCGGCTTTCGCCATCCATCATTGTCCTGGTGCACCGGGGGGCAGAAGTATTACTGGCGCGCAATCACAATTTTCCCGAAGGTATGTACAGCACCCTGGCTGGTTTTGTAGACCCGGGCGAATCGATTGAAGAAACGGTGGTGCATGAAGTCAGGGAGGAGGTTGGTTTGAAGGTGGGCAACCTTGAATACCTTGGAAGCCAGCCCTGGCCCTTTCCTAATTCCCTGATGCTGGGCTTTCACGCGGCGTATGAATCCGGAGACATTGTGCTTCAGGAGGAAGAGATTGCTGACGCTCAATGGTTCGCACTGGACAAACTGCCGGCCATCCCCGGCAAAATGGCGATTTCACGCTGGCTGATAGACGACTATCTTTACCGGAATGGTGTGGTGTAGCACTTTTTTCTCTGTTGACCAAGCTAAACCTGCGGTGGCCTTTCCGATAGTTATCAGTTGTACACCGGGTTGAATAGTCCGGCAGCTAATTTTCAGTGGCATCGGCTCGGCGCCCCCGTCCATTTCTGGGGCTAGCCACATGAGATCAGGCTAACTAGTCCTGAATCTCATAGCCAAATGCCGGCTCGGCCCGTCTGAACAGGTACAGAATCAACTGGCTGAGCACGATGTTGCCATCAGCCCGATAGCTGCCATCCATGAAGGCGTTCATGCCATCCATTGAGCCGTCGAGCAGGTTCCAACAGGTCGCATGGTCCTTTATATAGAGGGTGATGGTTGGCTGTCTGGCCTCCCCGGGGCTGAACTCGAAACTGGTGCCCTCTACTTCCAGGTGGAAGGGCTCGCCGGAATCAAACAGAAACTGGAAGCTCGCCTGCTGTCGTTGCAGAAATGCCGGTTGGAAATGTGGGGCCATTTCGGCGCTCCTGTCGGCAAGGGTCTGTGTCAGCATGGCATGGTTCAAGGTGGGTTTCGATTATTCTAGCGATTCACCCTGTATCTGCCAATTGTGGGAAGCGGGTATCTCGACAATCGGAGGGCTCGAATGTGATAGCATTGCGCTTCGTTCGAATCCGGAGTGCATTTAGATTGGAATTTCTGCTTGAATACGGCCTGTTTCTGGCCAAGACAGTTACCCTGCTGCTATCAATATTGGTCATCATTATTGTCATGGTTGGTGTTGGTCAAAAGAACAAGCAAACAGACAAGGGGCATATCGAGGTTAAGAGCATCAACGATGCCGTGGATAACATCACCCATAGTTTGAAGCAGATGGTACTGAACCCCGAGATGCGCAAGATTGAGCTCAAATCAGAAAAGAAAAAGCTGAAGGAGGAGCAGAAAACCCGCAAGAAAGACGCAAAGGAAGGCGCTGAGCCACGCGGGCGTGTGTTTGTAGTGGAGTTCGAAGGAGATGTTCAGGCCTCCGCAGTGGCTGGTTTGCGTGAAGAGGTCACGGCGATTCTGGCCATTGCCGATGAAGGTGATGAGGTTATTATTAAGCTGGAAAGCCCCGGCGGCATGGTCCACAGCTACGGGCTTGCGGCATCGCAGCTACAGCGAATAGTTTCACGAAAGGTATCCCTGACGATCGCGGTAGATAAGGTGGCGGCAAGTGGTGGCTACATGATGGCGTGTATTGGCACCAAAATAATAGCTGCACCCTTTGCGCTGCTTGGCTCCATCGGAGTTGTCGCCCAGATCCCAAATTTCCACCGGCTGCTGAAGAACAAGGATGTCGATGTGGAAGTCCTGACCGCTGGAGAATATAAACGTACGCTGACGATGTTCGGAGAGAATACGGATAAAGGGCGTGAAAAATTTATCGAAGAACTGGAAGACGTTCACACCCTGTTTAAGGATTTCGTCTCAGATAACCGGCCGTCCGTTGATATGCAAAAAGTGGCTACGGGTGAAGCCTGGTATGGCAAAAGAGCCCTGGACCTGAACCTGGTAGATGAACTGAAAACCAGTGATGAGTACATTATTGACAAGTGCACTGACAGTGCCGTTTTTCTGGTGAAGTTTGTCGAACATCAGAATCGCATGGATAAACTGATGGAAAGGTTTGCCCTTGCATCGAACCGGCTCAGTGGCACTGATTTCCTGCACAGAGAGCAGGGCCCCTATACCTTTTAGTTAGCAAGAGAAGAAGATGACTAAGTTTAAAGCCTTCCATGTCGAGAAAGAGAACGACTCTGTCAGCCATTCAATTATTGAACGGTCACTGGACGATTTACCCGCCGGCGACGTTGTGATCAGGGTCAAGTATTCATCAGTCAACTATAAGGATGCACTTTCTGCCAAGGGTCTCCCCGGTGTGACAAGACAGTACCCTCATACGCCGGGCATCGATGCCGCCGGCGTCGTTATCGAATCCAACCAGACAGCATTCAGTGAGGGCGATGAAGTTATTGTCATTGGCTTCGACCTGGGTATGAATACGCCCGGTGGCTATGGTGAGTTCATCAGAGTACCCGCCTCATGGGTTACACCACTGCCCGATGGCATGTTACTACGGGAAAGCATGGTCATCGGTACAGCAGGGTTTACTGCAGCTCTATGCATCGAAAAACTGGAGCAGATGGGTGCAAGTCCGGATGATGGTCCGGTCATTGTCAGTGGCGCAACCGGGGGCGTCGGTTCCGTTGCAGTTGCGCTGCTTGCACAATCGGGATATGAGGTTGTTGCCAGTTCAGGGAAATCAGACAAAGAGAGCTACCTCAAGTCGATTGGTGCGGCAAACATAATTGACAGACAGGTGCTTGCGGACGAAAACCCAAGGCCAATGCTGGCAGCAAACTACGCACAGGGTGTCGATACCGTTGGCGGCACGACTTTGTCAAATATTGTGAAGAGCCTGCAGTATGGTGGGAGTGTTTCTATCTGTGGCCTGGTTGCCTCGGCCAATTTTAAAACGACTGTGCTGCCGTTTATATTAAGGGGCGTAAATATTCTTGGTATCGATTCGGTTGAATTGCCGATCGCCAGCAAGAACAAGATATGGGATCGCCTTGCCAACGACTGGCGGATATCTTCGCTTGACACTATGGCCATTGAGGTTGGTCTTGATGGAATCTCGGCTGCCGTGGAGTCTATATTTGATGGTCAGGTCGCAGGTCGCACACTGGTTGTGCACGACGCCTGATCCGGCACACCTGCATGTATAAAGGCTATTCATAAGAGCTCTTTACAAGGGCGCTTTACAAGGGCTTAGGGCAGGGTGGGCTCAGTCCCGCCTCAGGGTATCCGATACGGCAATGGGTGTCGGATATCTGAACACGACAATGTAGGAGGAGACCAGGAAGGTTAGTATTGCTGTTGCCTGGATCAGGTGTGAGGCATTCTGGCTGATCAGCATCTCAGTGGTGGCGATAAAAGCGATCAGTAGCGAAAACTCGCTTATCTGTCCGAGCCTGAATCCTATTTCCCAGCCAAGTGGTACCGTTTCACTTGTTCCCGAGAGCAGGTATCTAAAAACCAGCGGTTTTACAGCCAGGATTAGAGAGGCCAGCAGGATTGCAGGGAAAATAACTTCCCCTAGAAGCTCGAGGTGAAAGCTTGCGCCGAGGGAGAAGAAGAACAGCACTAGGAAAAAATCTCGAAGGGGTTTCAGGTTTGTTGCGATATAGAGGGAGATGGAACTGGTGGCGATAGAGACGCCCGCAATAAATGCACCTATTTCCAGGGACAAGCCTGCCAGCTCTGCAATTTCCGCCAGCCCAAGGCACCAACCGATGGCGATTAGAAAAATGTACTCGTGGAATGCGTCAAATTTCGCCAGCAGTTTCAATAATACAAATCTGACGAACAGACCTGCGAAGACGATGATCAGTGGCAGGCTGATGAGCACTCTGATGACTTTCTCGCCGCCGGTGAAATCAAGAAACCCACCTGATATTACCAGCAGCACGATGATCGCAATCATGTCCTGTATTAGCAGCAGGCTTACCACAAGTTCACCCGTGTGGCGGTGATGCAAAATCGTGGTTGGCAGGAGCTTGATACCAATAATGGTGCTGGAAAACATCATGGCGATGCCTATGACGATTTGCTCGGTGGGGGAATAACCGAAAAGCATGGCAACCAGATAACCGGTTGCAAAGAATGTAATTGAGCTTAAGACCCCGACGAATATGGCGTTCTTGAACATGTGAGCGAGTTTGGAGGGCTGCATGTCCAGACCCAGCAAAAAAAGGAGAAATATGATGCCAATCTTGGCGATGCTGTTGATCAGTTCCGGGTTGTTGATGAGCGAGGTGCCGGATGGTCCCAGGATTACGCCGATCACAATATAGGCAACGATCAGGGGTTGCCTGGTATACAGCGCCAGTGTCGCCATGACTGCAGTTGAAGTGAAGATCAGGAAAAATGAAAAAATTAGTGGGTCGGTTTCCATTGCCACGCATCTAAGGGGTCATTGGCACAGGATACAGGTAAAGGTAGTTGATTTTAACGGTTATGAATCAGTTAGGCTGGCATTCTTTGCGTCAGCCGGGTTTCCTGACCGGCACATGGAGAGTCCGGTATCAGGCGCGCAAGTAGCAGCGAGGCAAAGGCAATGAATGCACCGATAACAAAGACGGCACTGTGGTTGAGGATCCATATAAGACCCAGGGCTGCAGGTAAAACGACCGCGGCGATGTGATTGATGGTGAAACTGATACCTGCGGTTGCTGCAAAGTCGGCAGGGTCTGCAATCTTCTGGAAGTAGGTTTTGATGGCAATTGCCATGGAAAAGAAGAGGTGATCAAGGATATACAGGGCAATTGCCAGTTCGCCGCTCTCGATCACCGAGTAGCTGAGAAAAATTGCAATCAACCCAAGGTATTCAATTGTCAGGGCCCGGCGTTCTCCAATAAAGCCGATCAGAGCACCTATTTTTGGAGCCAGCCAGATGTTTATCGCCGAATTCACCAGGATTAACAGCACCATTTTCTCCAGGGGGAAGCCGAACTTTTGTACCAGCAGGAAACCTGCAAATACGATAAAAATCTGGCGGCGCGCGCCGGCAAGAAATGTCAGGGTATAAAAGAGCCAGTATCGCCGGCGCAGGAAGAGCTCGTTGCGCTGCACGACATCGTCGATGAAATGCGGGAACGCGACCATGCAGTAGATACCGATGCAGATGGCAGCACCGCCTCCCATTCCATAAATCCAGATATAGTTCGGCTGAAATAGCTGCAGACCGACATAAAGGCTCCCTAGGACCACCAGCGTAGCAATTGAGCGAATACTGATTATTTTGCCCAGCACGGCAGGCGCTTCCTTCTTTGAAAGCCACTGCAGGCTGAGCGACGTTTGCATGGTCTCAAGGTAGTGAAAGCCAACGGACATCAGGACCGTTGTGATATAGAGTTCCATTACCGAAGTGAATATGCCCGTCGCAGCAGTGCCAAGGCCAAGCAGTATCAGGCTCAGGATGGCGAGGTTCTGTTGCCGAATTATCAGCAGCAGCCAGACCACGGTAAATGCCAGAAAGCCTGGAATTTCACGGATGCTTTGCAGAAACCCAATCTCCTTCCCCGTGAAGCCAACTATTTCAACGACATAGTTGTTCAGTAGGGTTTGCCAGACCGCAAATGCGATCGGGCTTGCAACTGCTAAAATAAAAAGCAGCGTTTTTCGCTCTTTTGGCAAAAGCCTGGATAGGGATCTTGGCACTTGGTTCCGCTATTTGTATCGAAGCGTCGGTGAGAGCCAGCGTTCGGCTTCTGCTACCGAAATACCTTTCCGCAGCGCATAGCTCTCGACCTGATCGTATTCAATCTTCCCAATGCCGAAATAGGCGGCGTCCGGGTGTGAGAAGTAAAAACCGCTCACGGAAGCCGCCGGGGTCATCGCAAAATGCTCCGTCAGGCTGATGCCGACTGCGGCGTCTGCATCGAGCAATTCAAACAGCGTTGCCTTTTCAGAGTGATCGGGACAGGCGGGATAGCCCGGAGCAGGGCGAATACCCTGGTATTTTTCGCCGATTAATTCTGAGTTATTGAACTGCTCGTCGGTCGCGTAGCCCCAGTAGTCCTTTCTGACCTGCTCGTGCATGTATTCCGCCAGGGCTTCAGCAAGCCTGTCCGCAATTGCCTTGAGGAGGATGGCGTTGTAGTCGTCTTTATCAGCCTTGAAGGCTGCTGCGAGGGTTTCTACCCCAAGGCCGGCGGTAATGGCGAAGCCGCCGATATAGTCTGCTATGCCGCTGTCGGCGGGCGCAATATAGTCAGACAGGCACAGGCTGGGTTTGCCGCCTGGTTTTTCTATCTGCTGTCGCAGGTGATACAGCCGGGTCAACTCCTTGCTGCGAGTATCATCCGTGTAAAGGATAATGTCATCATCTGAACTGTTAGCCGGCCAGAAGCCGATGACGGCACTGGCTTTTATTTTCCTGTCGTCGATGAGTTCATCCAGCATCTTTTTGGCATCATCAAAGAGGTTAGTCGCGGCTTCTCCAACAACGAGATCCGTCAGGATATCCGGATACTTTCCTGCTAGTTCCCAGGTGATGAAAAATGGGGTCCAGTCAATATAGCTAACCAGATTGCTAAGTGGCACCTCTTCAACGGTGCGCGTGCCGAGAAAAGTGGGCCGTGGCGTTGTGTGCTCAGGCCAGTCAATGCTGATTCTGTTATTTACCGCATCCCCGTAGGCCAGAGTATTACCTTTTGTCTGGCGATTACTGTTCCTTTCTCTTATTACCTCATAGTCAGCACGAATTTCACTGCAAAATTTTGCTTTCAGTGCCTTGCTCATAAGTTTGGTTGCGACACCGACGGCACGCGAAGCATCCGTTACATAGATCGTGGCATCATTGTTATAACGGGGTTCGATTTTCACGCTGGTGTGTGCCTTCGAAGCGGTAGCGCCACCGATCAGCAATGGCACAGCAAGATCTAATCGCTCCATTTCGGTCGCCACATGTACCATCTCGTCAAGGGAGGGCGTGATGAGTCCACTGAGGCCAATGATATCGACCTTTTGTTCAACCGCCGCCTTCAGGATCTTGTCAGCGGCTACCATTACGCCTAGGTCAATAACCTCATAGTTATTGCATTGCAGCACCACGCCAACGATATTTTTGCCGATGTCATGCACGTCTCCTTTTACCGTGGCAAGTAGAATCTTTCCCCTGGATGTTGCTCCTTCGCCTTTCGCTTCCTCGATAAAGGGTACCAGGTGAGCTACCGCCTGCTTCATCACGCGTGCGCTCTTGACCACCTGGGGCAGGAACATTTTGCCGGCACCGAAAAGATCACCGACCTGGTTCATACCGTCCATCAGCGGCCCTTCAATGACCTCGATCGGGTGGCTGAATTTAAGCCGAGCTTCTTCCGTATCTTCTGTGATGAATTTGTTGATGCCTTTTACGAGGGCATAGGACAACCTTTCCTCAGCAGTTGTTTCGCGCCAGGACAGATCATCGGTATTAGTTTTAGCCGCATCCCCCTCGTGCTGAACCGCTATTTCCAGCAACTTTTCGGTGGCATTGTCCCCCCTATTAAAGATGACATCCTCAATTCGATCCCTGAGTTCCTCCGGGATCTCCTCATAGATCGCCAACTGTCCTGCATTGACGATCCCCATCGTCAGGCCGGCTTCAATTGCGTGATACAGAAACACTGCGTGAATAGCTTCGCGTACCTTGTTGTTGCCGCGAAAGGAAAAGGACACATTGCTGATACCACCAGAGATGCTGGTGCCTGGTAGATTTTCCTTGATGTAGCGGCAGCATTCGATGAAGTCTTTGGCGTAAAGGTTATGCTCATCGATTCCCGTCGCCACCGCAAACACGTTGGGATCAAAGATGATGTCCTCAGGGGGAAAGCCGATGCGATTGACCAAAATGTCGTAAGAACGCTTGCAGATTTCCTGTTTGCGTTGCAGGTTGTCAGCCTGGCCCGATTCATCAAATGCCATGACAACTATCGCCGCGCCATGTTTCATGCAAAGGCGGGCCTGGGACTCAAATTCTTCTTCACCCGCCTTCAGGCTGATTGAATTAACGATGGACTTACCCTGTAGACATTTGAGCCCTGCCTCTATGATCTCCCATTTGGATGAGTCGACCATCACCGGCACACGGCTGATATCCGGTTCGCTGGCGATCAGGTGAAGGAAGTGGATCATCGTCTCCTTTGATTCAAGCATGCCTTCGTCCATGTTGATATCAATCACCTGGGCGCCATTATTTACCTGCTGTTGGGCAACGTAGAGTGCTTCTTCGTAGTTTTTCTCACGAATCAAACGGGCGAATTTTGCTGAGCCTGTGACATTGGTTCGCTCGCCCACATTGACGAACAGCGAGTCATCTTTAATTGTGAAGGCTTCAAGGCCGCTGAGCAGGCAGCTCTTATCCTTTTGCGGGATTTTTCGGGGCGGGTATTTCTCCACGATTCGTGCAAACTCCCTGATGTGGTCAAAGGTGACACCACAACAGCCACCGATAATGTTGACCAGTCCGCTTTGCAGGTAACCCTCCATGCAGGCAACCATCGTCTCGACAGTCTCGTCATACTCTCCAAATTCGTTGGGCAAGCCACGGTTTGGATAAGCACTGATGTAGCAGTCAGCGGTTCTGGATATTTCAGCGACATAGGTGCGCAGGTCATCTGCGCCAAGGGCGCAATTGAAGCCAACGCAGATTGGTTTGGCATGCCTTACGGAGGCCCAGAAAGCATCGGTAGTCTGTCCGGACAGTAAACGGCCACTGGCATCAGTAATTGTGCCGGAGACAATAATAGGCAGTTCAACGCCCCGGTCTTCGAACAGGCTAAGGGCAGCGAAGATAGCGGCTTTACAGTTGAGAACATCAAAAATTGTTTCTATGAGGATAATGTCGACGCCGCCATCAACAAGGCCGCGCATTGCATTGGAGTAGTCTGCGACCAGTTCATCAAAGGTAATGTTGCGAAAGCCTGGATGATTGACATCAGGCGAGAGGCTGGCGGACCTCGTGGTCGGGCCGACTGCACCGGCAACAAACCTTGGTTTTCCCGGATCCTTTCGACTGTATTCTTCGGCGGCGGCCACCGCAATTTTTGCCGCCTCGAAATTTAACTCGTAAACCAGTTCCTCAATGCCAAAATCTGACTGGGACACGGCGTTGGCGGTGAAGGTGTTGGTACCAATGATATCGGCGCCTACATCGAGATAGGCAAGGTGAATATCCTTCACCAACTCCGGCATCGTCAGAACCAGGACATCGTTGTTTCCCTTGAGGTCATGCGAGTGGCCTGCGAAGCGTTGGCCACGGTAATCCGACTCGGTCAGTTGCCTATCCTGTATAGCGGTGCCCATCGCACCGTCCTTGACCAGGACCCTTTGTTTAAGCTGTTGGCCGAGGAGTTTTTTTCTACCACTGACGTCCATGTTTGTTAGACCGTTAAAATTTAACCGCTAGTCTAGCAGGATCAAAGGCAGCGGAATCTGAAAATCTTAGGCGTTGTTAATGAGACGGTTTCATGTTTTTTGAGATAGTGATAATCCCTTATATATTAAGGGGTTATAGCGATTTATTGGGGAGGCATCGATAGCAACATCTTAAGCTTTCAAGTAAACTGCGGCCAATTCTTCTCGCTTTGTGGAAATTCTAATGGTCGAAATTACGTTACCCGCACAAGACTACCTTTTTGATCTGCTTTCAAAGCAGGAGGGTGACGATGTTGGTATTCGAATTTTTGTCTCAGACCCCGGCACGCCCATGGCTGAAACCTGTATTGCCTATTGCCGTTCAGGCGAGGAGATGGCTGAGGATGAGCAGGTCAAATATGATAAATTTGTTTGCTGGATCGATGAACGCAGCAAGAAGTACCTGGAGGATGCGCTGGTAGATTTCACATCAGACAGGATGGGTGGCCAGTTGACCATCAAAGCGCCCAACTCAAAAGTACCACAGGTATCGGAAGACAGTCCCCTTGAGGATCGGGTCAACTATGTTCTCTTCAGCCAGATCAATCCTTCACTCGCTTCCCATGGTGGCATGGTCAATCTCATCGAAATTGTCGATGAGAATATTGCGGTGCTGCAATTTGGTGGTGGCTGTCAGGGTTGTGGCATGGTTGACACAACCCTTAAGGACGGCGTCGAGAAAACGTTGCTGGAACAACTCCCCCAGCTTACGGCCGTTCGTGATGTGACCGATCACAGCCTCACGGAAAATGCCTACTTCTGATTGCGCCCCTTGTTGGGTCTTATCCGGATTTAGTTGCCGGGCCAATTAGGCGCTCTTTTCGATAGCCAGTTCCGGGGCTGCTCTGTCTGCGAGTCTGTCTTTTACCTTGTCACGAAGTTCGCGAATCATGGTTTCCGTTGTCTGCCAGTCGACGCATGCATCCGTTACCGATACGCCATACTCAAGCTCACTCAGATCGCCCGGTATGGATTGATTTCCCGAGCTGATATTGCTTTCAACCATCAGGCCGATAATGGACTGATTATTGTCAATAATTTGGTTGCCAACGTCATTCATGACCACCCGCTGCTGTGTATGGTCTTTGCTGGAATTTGCATGGCTGCAATCGATCATGATGTTTGCTGGCACCCCGGATGAGAGAAGCTGCCGCTCACACATGGATACACTGACGGAATCATAATTGGGCCTGCCGCCACCGCCCCGGAGTACGATGTGAGCGTGATTGTTGCCGCGGGTATGTATGATGGCAACTTCCCCCGTGTGATTAATGCCAAGGAATCTATGCGGTGCGGAAACGGACTTCAGCGCATTGATCGCCACGCCCAGACTTCCATCTGTGCCATTCTTAAAGCCAACTGCAGAGGAGAGGCCGCTTGCCATTTCCCGGTGGGTCTGGGACTCAGCTGTCCGTGCTCCAATTGCGCTCCAGCAGATCATGTCCTGTAGGTACTGTGGGGATACCGGATCCAGTGCCTCCGTCGATGTGGGAATACCCATGTTGGCAAGATCAACCAGCAGTTTTCTCCCCAGGTGCAGACCTTCAGCTATATTGAAGGAGTCGTTCATGTGTGGATCGTTGATAAATCCTTTCCAGCCAACCGTCGTACGGGGCTTCTCAAAGTAGACGCGCATGACCAGCAACAGAGAGTCGGAAACTTCACCTGCCAGCGCCTTGAGGCGGGCAGCGTAGTCCAGAGCTGCCGCGGAGTCGTGTATGGAGCAAGGGCCTACAATAAGTAGGAGTCTTGGATCTTCCCTAGCGAGTATTTTCTTGATTGCCAGGCGTCCGTTTGAGACAGTTTCCAGCGCGCTGTCAGAGGCGGGTACGTCCTGTTTCAATTGGTTCGGGTTTATTAGCGTTTCTTCACTTAGCACGTTGATATCATCCACTATTAGTTCAGTCATCTTGCTTCCTCCTGTCCTGTTTCATCCAACTGCAGCTTGAGCCTGCCTGCTTCGTGCCTTTTTTCTACAGTCATGTTCCTGCTGTCACCTTTCCTATAGCCGAAAAAAAACCCCGCCTGCTTCCGCCTATCGGGGTTTCCTCTTAGGCGGATTAACCGCCCAAAATATTCTCAGAGCGATCTAGCTGCTAACGAAATAGTAGTAACCCAGCCAAAGTCCTTTCGTTGCAAATGCATCGAAACTTTCAGCTGGGCCCATAAAAAGTTTTCTGTCAGAATTTTTCATCGGCGTAATCATAAACGCAATACCGCCAAACACAAGTCCTTTTGTTAGCAATCATGGCCAAATGATCTGTACTACCGGTGTTTATGAATCTTTGGGCTGGGGAGTCCTGTACCTGATTTTCCATTCCAGTGGTATATCGCGGGTAAACCCTCTAGTTTTATATTAACAATAACTTTAAACATACCCCATAAGATATTGAATATAATACGTTTATATGTTGTGGTAGTGCCATGAGCTGGGAAGAAATCGAGTCGCTTACAGGTCCGGAACTGGTTCGTCAGTTGGGGCATAGAATGGGTGCCTACCACCTGTCGCAGAGGGTGAGGCGCGAATTTGAAACTTCCCGAGATCCTTATCGGCACAGGGATCTGGAAGAAATATTAGCCTTAGCCGGCCTGCTGGAGGTTTACTACTTCCTTTTCGTTTGAAATCCAGAGGTGAAGCTAACGCCATATCGTTTGAAACGATTGAGAACCCTGTCTACCTCAATCAGCTGCCGCCGGAGTTTGAAGGATTTAGGTTGCTACACCTGACAGATCTACATCTGGGGAATAACAGTGCGCTTATGCCGGTTCTGACGCAGGTACTCGCTGGACTTGAATATGACCTGTGTGTTCTCATTGGTGATTATGGTATCGGCTACTCAAGTTCGCCGGTGTTAGACGTAGAAATGCAACATCTCAAACAGCTTATAGACACTGAAATATTTACTGTTCTTGGCAATCATGATTCAATTTTCATGGCGCCCTTGATGGAAAATCTCGTGTCAGGGTGTTGCTGAATGAATCTCAGCCTATCATGCGGGGGTCATCTTCAATCATACTGGCTGGTGTGGATGACTACCATCGGTTTCGCTTGGCTGATCTGGAGAAGGCGCTGGCTGGGTGCGAGGGGGAAATGGTTCTACTACTAAACCATAGTCCGGAGCAGTATCGCCAGGCAGCCTACGCAGATGTAGATCTTTATCTGGCCGGACATACACATGGCGGTCAAATTTGCTTACCCAATGGACTCGCCCTGAAGTTGAATATTGAATGTGGGCCTCAGGTAGGCAAAGGCAGGTGGCGATTCAAACAGATGCAGGGCTATACCAGCCGGGGTGTTGGAACGGCGATGGTGAACGCAAGATTTTACTGCCCACCTGAGATCGTTATCCATGAGTTAAGAGCTGGGTCGCCCGCCAACTAATCGCCGCCAGACATATTTGACTTTATTCGGGTCGTCTATACCATTCACTATCTCCTCAATCCGTAGAATATTCCTTGGCCCAAGAACTCATCCCGATGATTATCCTGCTGTTGGCGGGCCTATTTGCCGGATTTATCAACACGCTCGCAGGCGGCGGCTCAATGCTGACATTGCCGGCACTCATGATGCTGGGTATGCCGGCAGACATAGCCAACGCCACCAATAGAGTGGGCATATTCCTGCAGTCCATGGCCGGCGCCAAGGGCTTTCGGGACTATGATCGCCTTGACTCCTCTGCCGTCGCCCCAATATTGGTCCCGACACTCGTTGGTGCACTGATAGGCTCTCTCGCCGCGTCATATCTGCCGGTTTGGTTGTTGAAACCGACCCTGCTTGGGTCCATGGTGCTGATGGCGGTTGTAATGCTTGTTCGCCCGGATACGATAAGCCCGCCGGAGGGTACCAGCGTGAGGAAGCTCAAAGAGACACCGCTGGCAATTGTTTCCTTGTTTTTTTCGGGCATCTATGGAGGATTCGTGCAGGCAGGTGTCGGCTTTATGCTAATCGCCGCACTTGCAGGTGGTTTGCGGTATGACCTGGTTCGTACCAATGCCCTGAAAATGGTTTGTACTGCTGTACTGAGTGGAGTGGCGCTGGTGGTATTTGTTGCCCGGGGCCAGGTGATGTGGTTCCCCGGCCTTGTTCTGGCCGTGGGCATGGTTATTGGCACAACGGCAAGCGTTCGATTTGCAATCAGTGTCAGTCAAAAAACGCTAAAATGGCTACTGCTGATTATGGTGTCAATAGCCTCCGGGGCAGCAATGCTGAGTTAGATACAAGTGTCCGAAGCGGTAGTAACAAAAAGCTGTACTAAGAAGAAGTTAACTGATGAATGAAGAGCTGGAAAAGTATCCTCCAAATTTTATCCGCAGCATTATCGAGCAGGATATTGCTGATGGAAAAAACAGTGGTGCCGTAACGACCAGGTTTCCACCTGAACCCAACGGATATTTGCACATCGGGCATGCAAAGGCTATTTGTCTGAATTTTGGTATGGCGCAGGATTTTAATGGCACAACTTTCCTGCGTTTTGATGACACCAATCCGCTGAAAGAGAATATCGAGTACATGGAAGCCATCAAAAAGGACATTGCCTGGCTCGGGTTTGAGTGGCGCGAAGTTCGCCATGCATCAGACTACTTTGAACAGTTACATGATTTTGCCGTGCGCTTTATCAAGGACGGCAAGGCGTATGTTGATTCCCTGACGGTAGATGAGATTCGTATCTACCGCGGAACCCTGACTGAGCCCGGTAAAAACAGCCCACACAGGGATCGGTCCGTAGAGGAAAATCTGGATATGTTCGCACGTATGCGGGCGGGGGAATTTCCCGATGGTGAGCATGTTCTGCGATTAAAGATAGATATGGCAGCGCCCAATATCAACATGCGCGACCCTACCATCTACCGCATTCGCCATACCGAACACCACCAGACGGGTGACGCATGGTGCATTTATCCGATGTACGACTATACCCACTGTCTGTCTGATTCTCTTGAGGGTATTACCCACTCCCTGTGCGATATCGGCTTCGAAGATCATCGCCCCCTGTACGACTGGGTGCTGGATGAGCTGGCGATGAATGCTCACCCCCAGCAAATAGAGTTTTCGAGGCTCAACCTGCAATTTACCGTGATGAGCAAGCGCAAGCTTAAGCTGTTGGTCGATGAGGGTATCGTTGATGCCTGGGATGACCCTCGGCTGCCGACTATTGCCGGGCTTCGACGTCGTGGCTATACACCGGAATCAATCAGGGACTTCTGTCGCCGGATAGGCGTCACAAAGAGTGAGAACAATGTTGAACTGGCGTTCCTGGAGAGCTGTTTGCGCGAAAATCTTGAGGGGACAGCGCGACGGGTCATGGGTGTCATCGACCCGGTCAAGGTTGTCATTAAAAATTATGAGGAAGGGCAGGTGGAGAACCTGACATGCGCCAACCATCCGAAGGATGAGTCCATGGGGACAAGGTCAGTACCCTTCACCCAGGAACTCTACATTGACAGGGCCGACTTCCGGGAAGAAGCCAACCGCAAATACAAACGCCTGGTTAAGGGCAGTGAAGTTCGGCTTCGTAATGCCTACGTTATCAGGGCTGACGAGGTCATCCGTAACGATGATGATGAAATAGTTGAAATCAAGTGCACTTATGATCCTGAAACACTAGGCAAAAACCCGGAGGGCCGTAAAGTGCAGGGAGTTATCCACTGGGTTTCTGCAAGCCTTAGTCTTGAGGCTGAAATTAGGCTGTATGAGCCCCTGTTCACGGATGATTTCCCTGATGCCAGTGACACGGACTATCACGACCTGATCAATCCAAACTCGGTAACGATCAAGCAGGGTTTTGTGGAACAGAGCCTTGAGTCTGTGGATACAGAACAACGGCTGCAGTTTGAAAGGGAAGGGTACTTCTGTTTCGACAGTAAGGATTCAATGCCCGGCAAGCTCGTTTTCAACAGGAGTGTCGGTCTGCGGGATACCTGGGCGAAAATCGAAAAACGTTAGTCGCTTATTGCCAGGAGATTCATTTTTTTCATCCCTACGCTTAAAAAAGGCGTAGTTAAACTGTGCCTGTCTCTATCGATGATGTCTGGTCCGCCCACAAAAAGATAGCGCCCTTTATTCACCAGACGCCTGTGCTGGTAAGTCAGCAGCTTGATGACATTGCTGGTTGCTGGCTTTTCTTCAAGTGTGAGAATCTGCAGAAGGCAGGTGCCTTCAAGTCCCGCGGTGTCGTCAATGCTGTGCTGTCTCTTTCCAGAGAAAATGCAAAAAATGGTGTTGCTACGCACTCATCCGGTAATCACGGCGCGGCACTGGCAAGAGCTGCGCAACTGCGTGGTATCAACGCCTACATCGTTATACCCAGTAATACGAAGCATGTGAAAAGAGCGGCCATCCTTGCCTATGGAGCCAGCGTTATTGAGTGTGAACCGACGCTTGCAGCAAGGGAGAGAATGCTGGAGAAGATAGTCGTGGAAACGGGCGCCCGGTTTGTTCGCCCCTATGATGACGATCACGTTATTGCCGGGCAGGGAACAGCAGCAGTTGAACTGCTTACCCAGGTCAATGAACTGGATTCGCTCCTGGTGCCGGTTGGCGAAGGAGGATTGCTGGCGGGTTCTGCCATTGTCGCAAGCCCCAAGATTAAGGTTTACGCCGCCGAACCTGAAATA
The DNA here is from genome assembly GCA_002725995.1 of Gammaproteobacteria bacterium. Taxonomy (GTDB): domain Bacteria; phylum Pseudomonadota; class Gammaproteobacteria; order Pseudomonadales; family Azotimanducaceae. The sequence continues at coordinate 150,828 of PBRQ01000013.1, read as the reverse complement.
GTAGATGATGCCCATCGCTCATTTACGACCGGTGAGCTGGTGACAAGTCATACGCCAGAGACTGTCTGTGATGGTCTGCAGACATCGGTTGGTATCAGGAACTTTTCAATTATGCGAGATCTGGTCACAGATGCTCTGCTTGTTTCCGAGCAGGAAATAATCGATGCAATGCACCGGTTGTGGGCGCGCCTTAAGCAGGTTGTTAACCCCTCATCGGCGGTTATCCTGGCGGCAGTGATTCGAAATCAAAAAGTGTTTGCCGGACAGAAGGCCGGGCTGATACTCACAGGCGGCAATGTGGACCCCAATGATCTGCCATTTACGTCGGAGAAAAACCTGACTTAACCGTGTGCCGCAAGTAATGAGCCTAGAGCATGTCTTTCCGGTTTAGAGCAGCTTGCTCTTGTGATCCGCCCAGTATCGGTCCCTCAGGTGCCGCTTGTATAATTTTCCCGTGGGTAGACGAGGTAGCTCTTCTTCAAAATCAATAGACCGGGGGCACTTCTGACGGGACAGGTGCTGCGCGCAGAAATCCATCAGTTCCCCTGCCAGTTCCTCGTTGGGCGCGATCGCTGGCATCGCTTGAACCACTGCCTTAACCTCTTCTCCCAGGTCAGGATGGGGAACACCAAATACCGCAGCATCGGCGACCTTAGGATGAGTAATCAGTAGATTCTCAGCTTCCTGGGGGTAGATGTTCACGCCACCGGAGATGATCATGAAAGTTGCACGATCTGTCAGGTACAGGTAGCCATCATCAAGGTATCCTACATCACCTACGGTGCTCATGGATCCGTCCGTGGAGAAGGCCTCCCTTGTTTTTTCCTCGTCATTGAAATAGCTGAACTCAGATGCGGTCTTAAACCAGATTTCTCCCGGTTCCCCGGGTTTGGAGGGTTTTCCATCGTCATCAAGGATATGCACATCGCCGAGCATTATCTTGCCGACTGTCCCCGGGTGCGCAAGCCATTCTTTGCTGTCGCAGGCTGAAAATCCCAGGCCCTCGGTCGCGCCATAGTATTCGAATAGGATCGGCCCCCACCAGTTGATCATCTCCTCTTTGACCTGGGGCGGGCACGGCGCAGCGGCGTGAACCGCGATTTCGAGTGAAGATACATCCGCGGCTATGCGAATTTCCTCCGGCAGTTTTAGCATGCGACTGAACATGGTGGGCACGAGCTGGCTGTGGGTAATCCGGAATCGCTTCACAAGGTCCAGATATTCCTCGGCATCGAATCGTTCCATGATGACGGCTGTTCCCCCGCAACGAATCGTTAGGCCAACTGCCGCTATTGGTGCAGAGTGGTATAAAGGGGCCGGCGACAGATAAACCATCTCCTCTCTGTATTGCCAGAGATCGAACAAGAAGTCGTGTACGCCCAGTTTCTCATCCGGGGGGACTTCAGGCAGTGGCCGCAAAATGCCCTTTGGGCGACCGGTGGTGCCCGAGGAATACAGCATGGAGGTACCGAGACTCTCGTCGGCAACCGGTGTGGTTGGCATGTCTTCGATGGCCGCGTCGTAGTTGCGAAACATATCCCCATCACCCGAGCCATCGACGATGAGGCAGAGGGTGATATTCGGACAATCAGCGAGGGCCTGCCTGACAATCTCCTGTTTAGCTATTGAGGTGATTATGACTTGCGACTCACTGTTGTTGATGATGTAGCTTAATTCTTCCGCCGTGAGGTAGGAGTTAATGCAGGTGTAGTAGAGCCCGGAGCGCTCACCGGCTCCACAGGCTTCGGCATAGTGGAGGTGATTTTCCATAAATATGGCGTAATGATCGAGCCTCCCAAGCCCGTGCTGTCTCAGGAAATGAGCAAGCCGGTTGGTTCTCTCATCAAATTCAGCGTAGGTCAGGGCCTCTCCTGAAGCCGCCATTATTATTGCTGGTTGATCGGCTCTCTCTTTCGCGTACTTGCCTGCATACATCCTAAGATATCTCCTGACCTGGATTCCTGTAATTGATGTTTCATGCAGCCCATCGTCGGGCGCCCTCATCGCTCCACAATTAGAAGGGAGCGATAAACATGACTAATGTACGTATTTTGTCCGCTCTGGACAACGTATCATTCCAGGCCAGCAATCACGCGACCCCTTTGATGGCAAACGGAACATACCTGCTTCAGCTCCACGCTCCAGGCCCGGCTCAAATAACCGTCGGTAGACTTGGGGTGATGGAGGTTTTGCCCGGCTACTATGCTTACCTTGGCAGTGCCTTTGGTCCGGGAGGTCTCAATGCAAGAATAGGGCGGCACCTGCGGCGGGACAAAAAGCTGCACTGGCATATCGACTACCTTCGCGCGGTAACCACCCAGGTTTTTGCCTATTACGAGGAATCTTCAAGAAAGGAATGTCTGTTTGCCAACGAATTGGTTGAGGCGGGTGGTCGTATACTGCAGTTTGGCTTTGGCTCTTCTGACTGCAGCTGTAACTCTCATCTTGTCTATTTTGAAAGGCAGATATCTATTAAGAGATACGTTGCTGACCATCGCCTTGTCAGGTTTCGGTGCTAATTGCTGCCTATGAGCTTTGTCACTTCCCCGGGCTTTGGAAAACGATTGGTCTCATACTTGGAGTAAACAAGGTCGCCGTCTACCAAAACGTCAAATATCCCTTTACCGTCGGCACACAGTTTCGCGTCAACATCTAGGCTCTTACTAAGCTCGGCAGCCAAACTGGCCGCTTCTGGTTCGTAATTTCATTGGGCGCAGTATTTTATTTCTATCTTCATGGAGTATTCTTGCCTGGATCTAATTTGCATGGTTAAGTTTAGCGCTATTTTGTTTTTCTACCAACCACGAGCCAGAGGGGGTCCGCATGCCGTGGTGATCTGTCGAGGATATCTATTTCGATAATCTGTCCGGTTTCCTCCATATAGTTTGATACCAGTTCACATCGCTCGGCGGGTGCCAGGTTCAGGAATGCGTAAATCGTCTTCGTAGGAAACACTCTGTGGGACATGACGACAATACACCGTCCCCCCGGCGCGAGGACTCGGGCTATTTCCGAAAACACCTCGTAGGGCTTTGTCAGGTATTGAATGGACACGGCAATCATCACTACATCGTAGCTGTGATCAGCGTAGGGCAGACTAGGGGTGGTATTGAGGTTCTGGACGATGGAATCATTCAGCCTCGGGTTCAGGTCCATCTCTTTGCGGTTCATACCGAGGCCCGATACCTGCCGGAAGCCTACCTCGTTAGGAAGATGAGAAATCCAGGAGGACATCAGGTCCAGGAGCCTGTCCGAAGGTAAAAGGGTTTCACGGTAGTATTTTGTTATTTCGCTGATCGTCGCATCATCAATATGGGTGGTGAATCGAGGGTCCTGGTAAAAATTTTCATCAGGGCTCTCGTCTTCGCGGGAAAAATAGTGCGGCGGAAGGCCTATTCTGCTCACCTGGTTATTCGTGTTCCTGCAGCCATTCGTTGAATCTCGGCGTTCTTTTCTCAATAAATGCTGATATGCCCGCCTGGGCATCTGGATGGTGGTCAGAGACAGCGGTTTTTGCAGCGATCTCATCACATGCTTGCTCAAAGCTGAGTTCTGCAGCCTGGTAGACAGAACGCTTTAATAGTCGCATGGATACCTGAGGCCCGGTTGCCAGTTCCAGCGCCAGTTCCTGCGTTTCCCTGGGCAGGTCCTCGGCGTCAACGACCCTGTTAACCAGCCCGAGCGACTGAGCTTCATCAGCCGATACGATCCGCTTGCGCATGACAAAATCCAAGGTCTTGGTCAGGCCCATGTGCTGAAGCAGCAGGTACTGACCGCCTTCATCTGGCAGCAAACCAAAACGCAGGGTGGCGCTACCGAGCCGAGCATCCTTTGCGGCAAGTTTAAAATCGCAGGCGAGGGCCAGGGACAGCCCCGTTTGAATGGCTATGCCATTGACGGCAGCAATGGTTAACTTGTCGAGACGCCGGATTGTCATATTTAATGCCTGCGAGATGTGTCGCAGTCCGTTGTAGGTTCCTATTGGGGAGTCGTGCCCCGGGGGAATGGCAGGCATCAATCCCGTATTTTCTTCATCACCTAGTGTGTAGGCTTTAAGATCATCACCAGCACAAAAAGCACGTCCCTGGCCGATGAAAACGATGACACGGACGGCATTATCCATTTGTGCCTGGATCAGAGTTTCGATCAGATCCCTTTTCTTGGCGGTATTCATACCATTGAGCTTTTCCGGCTCATTGAACTCAATCCAGGCGATGCCTGGTTTATCCAGCGATACTTCAAATCCTGTAAACTTGCCCGTGTCCATGGTGCCTCCAAAGAAAAGATCGGTATCAGACATCATTGGCAATTTTGTTTAACCTGTCAAAAGGAATACCACCATTGAAGCTTGAACTCCTACCCGAAGTATTTGATTACTATTCCTTCGGCAGCCGGCAGGCACTGACGCGTCAGGTGTCAGAGGTGAGTCACTTTGTCTGCGATATCCCCGGAGACTATTTCCTTTTAGTTGGAGACGGGATGCCCGCTGAAGCAACAGGCGAGATTGCCGATTTTGAGGAAGTGGAGAGCGATTGGCGGTGTATCAAAATCAAGGGTGAACTGCTGTTCAGTGAAATCGGCATTGCTGCAGATATAACCGGCAACCTTGCCCGTGCTTCAATCAGCGTTCTGGTGATGAGTGGCTACAAGACCGATTACTTCTTTATCAAGGCAGACGACGTTGAAGGTGCAATGGCCTGCCTGCGGGAAGCAGACCATGAATTTGAGAATGATGTTTACGACAGGTCTTAGTTGCCCGCCGGACTGAAGTGCATCTAGTTGTTGTTTAATCAGCTTGAGCCCTAAACCTTACAAAAGCTATTCTTTGATCCAACACCAGTTTGATGAAAATCAGTAGCTAGGATTGAATAGTTAGGTGCCTAATCTTCTGTGGCACCGGCCATCCATGGCCTCATCCCGCATCCATCCTTGTTGCTAGCCACGTCAGATCAGGCTAACTCGCTTCTCGATCCCATGTATCGGGCCCAACCCCATCTTTTTTGAGCACACTTTTCTGTGTCCGGTGAGTCCCGGTTTTGGGCAGTGCATCCCTGAACTCCACATATCGGGGTACCATGAATTTGGCCAGGTTCTTCTCGCAGTGGGCAATGAGTTCCTCGGCGCTTAAAGTTGTACCAGGCTGCAGTTGCACCGCAACCATCACGTCATCTTCACCCAAATCCGAGGGAACGCCATAGACCGCAGATTCAAGTACCACTGGAATATTGTTAATTTCTCGCTCAACTTCCCAGGCAGAAATATTTTCACCGCGTCTGCGCAGAGAATCTGTTTTGCGGTCATCAAAATAGAGATTGCCATCTTCATCTGCATGCAGCATGTCCCCAGTATGAAACCAGCCACCGACAATCCTTGCTTTGCCCGCACCCTCGTTCTTGTAGTACTCAACCTCGCGTGCCTTGGCATCGTCAACTTCAAAGATCAACTCGCCGCTGGTACCGACCGGGACATCTACGTCATCATCATCAACCAGCCTGTAGGGGTTGCCGGGCTTGCCGATTGAGCCCTTGGGTGCATCACCAAAATTCATCACAGCAAAGCCGCCGCCGTCGACAGCGGCATAGCCCTCAACGATAAAAACCCCATACCGTTTCTCAAACTCTTCCCAAACCGACGCCGGGCACGCTGCACTCAAAACGGTTTTAACCGGATTGTCCGCATCGTTATCTTGTTTAGGTTGCTTGAGCAGGATGGGAATCATGGCCCCCAGGGCATTGAAAGTAGTAACCCTGTACCTGCGTATTTCATCCCAGAAGCGGCTGGCTGAAAAGCGCTTTGATAACGCCAGGGTCGTTCCGCTGGAAAGCGCGCGCAGCGTTGAGAGCCCGAGGGCATTTGCATGGAAGAGGGGCAGGCAGGTGTACATGATCTCTTCTTCTTCTTCTTCAGGGTTGTTTTGGAAGAATGCACCGAAGGCATTAGCGCTTCCTATGTAGCGGTTTACAACACCTTTTGGCGCGCCCGTGGTCCCGGACGTATACATCAGGGCTGATAGTTCGCCATTTCTGATTTCTACCCCTGGATTCTCGTCTGAGGCCTGCATCAAGTCACTTAACGGTATCCAGCTATCTGGTACATCACCCGTATCCACTTTATTGGTAACGATATGTTTTAGTTTGCCGAGGCTGTCCTCAATTTGTATGACTTCTTCGACGAACGTGTCGTCAGCAACCAGCAGGGAGGAGTCAGAATGATCAATGATATGCCTGAGGCCTTCACCCTTGAGGCCTGTGTTAACAGGAACAGTATAGGCATTGAGTTTCTGAATGCCGAAGTGCACGTAGAGCCATTCCGGAGAATTTGCCATCATGATGGATACGCCAACACCAGGACCGACACCAAGGGCAGCAAGACCATTGGCAGCACGGTTTACCTTCCGATTGAGGTCGGTAAATGAAATAGTCCTGTCCTCAAACAGCAGGAATGGTTTGTCCTTAAGGCTGATTGCCTGCGTTTCAATAAGGGCCGCCAGCGTCGTGGGTCCATCGGTCATGTGATACTCCTTTGGTGCAACTCTACCCGGGCTGTTATTGTCGCTTACCCTGGGCCGTGTCGTCTATCATCAGGGCATTGATGAAATGACCACCTTGACGGGGATCAATTTCCGGCTAATTAGCAGCCAGGATAAGAGATCGGCACTTCTTTGATATAGATCAGCGTTTTTAGGTGGCGTCGGCAAAACAATAAAATGAGTCTGCTGAGTGCTTGCTGATAAAGGCACTACTATTAGTGATCTATCCGTAAAAGACCGCATGTTTATGGCGTGATCCAGCGAATTTAGAGTGAATCCACCCCGTAGCCAGAGAGGATCAGAATGAGTCATGTCATAATTTGCCGCGAGGCACTTGAAGATTCAGTGCTTGGCAGTTTTGCCCTTGCACGAGCGTTTTCAAATAGGGACGAAGCGATTGCCATCGTATTTACCGGCGAGGCACTCAGTGCCCTTGATAAGGGGACCTTTGAATGGTCTAGAAATTTCAAGACGAGGGTGGCTCAGGCGGCTATTGTTGCGACGGCGGAGGAAAGTGGTCTGCCGCTGGCGCACCGGGAACTGGATAGCCGCTGGTCTGATATAAGGGGATTCGTTGCCTCGATGAAGGAACATCAGGGTATGCAATTGATAGCCTGCCCGATCTGGTGCGGGCTCTTGGGGATTGATAAAGGCCTGGATTATCTTGAACGACTATCGGAAGAGCAACTGGTAGACCTGCTGAAAGCGGCAGATACAGTCATAGGGGGTTACTAATGTCTGAGTGGACAGATTGGAAAGAGGTGGAAGGATTTGAAAATAAGACCATTATTTTCGAAACGCGTGAGCGAAAAAGGGGTGGGGGGGTTGCGAAACTTACCATCAATCGCCCCGAGAAGATGAATGCTCTTAATGGCGAGGCGTTTAGCGGTCTCCTGCACGGAATCGGGATGGCCGACCAGGATCCCGGGATTGGAGCTATTGTTATTACTCATAATGGTCCGCACTTTGGAGTTGGAGGAGACCTGGCGGCTGGCATTAATGCAGACATGGCGCAGGTGGACCCTGCAATCAGGAGATGCAAGAAGCCAGTTATTGCGGCCGTGCGCGGTTATTGCATTGGGTTCCAAAATCATATGGCTTATNCCTGCGATTTCACCGTTGCCGGGGAAAGTACTGTATTTGGTCAAAATGGACCGAGGATCGGCAGTCCGGCGTCCGGTCATATGGTCGCCAGTTCATCCCATGTTATCGGCATGAAACGCGGCAAGGAACTGTGGTTGCGCTGCCGGCACCTAAGCGCCCAGGAGGGTCTTGAGGTCGGCCTTTGCAATGTCGTTGTCCAGGATCGTTTTGTTGACGATGAGGTTGAAAAGATCTGTGATGATGTTCTGGACCTAGTGCCAACCTGCGTTGCGACCATAAGGCAAAGCTTTGAGGCGGTTGATATGCCTTTGCACTATTCGGACAACTTCATCGGCATGATGCATCGCAATCACTTCCAGTCGCCGGATGTGCAGGAAGGCGGGCTCGCCTTTTTTGAAAAACGAAAGCCAAATCACTGGACCGAGAAGTTGATTGAAAAGCGTCGCTAACGCTGACGTTAAGGGGATTCAGTGATCTGAATCCTGCGCGCGTCCAGTAGTTTAGCCTCGCGCCGCCTGAGGGACTCGAGCAGTCTCCTGGCTGGAATTCTTCGAGTGCACCTTTTGCAGCGACCGCAATTATAGCTTCTGTGCGGATTCTCCCAACAGACTCGAAGCGCATCCATCAGATAGCGGTCGCTCGCCATCCTCTCCTGCTTTTCAGACAGTGTCAGTTGACCTGTGTCATGGACGACCAGTTTCGGTTCAAACCCTTCCTCCTGTTCATATTTCTGAAACTTTTTGCTACCGGGAATGCGCAATGTCGAGATGTTCCCGTTCAAAATATGTCCCAGGCCGGCGTAGAAGGTTTCAGCGAGAAGCGTGTCCGATATTCCAAGTGTCAGCAGCAAGTCATGCAGGTTGGTGTCGAGGACCAGTAATGCCTTGTCCAACTCCACAGCCTGGTACTGGATTCTCTGTAGTTTTGACCTGAGGGCATGCTGGCTGTTTTGGCGCTGGTCCTCATCCCCATAAAGGCCGTTCACAAAAACAAGTGTTGAAATATCATCCTGGTATTGCTTAAGTGCATGGAACGCGTCAATACCACCATCGAAGAGCAGCCCCTCACCTGATGGTTTTATCCCAGGCATTCGTATGCCAGTACTGGTCAGTGCCCTGTCAGGTGGACTGCTTGTTTGGGAATAGCTGCGACGGTAGTAATCAATGAGCCGGGTGCCGACGAGAGACGGAGTCACATCTATTGACAGCCTGATATTCAGTGGAATGGTGATGGATGACATAAGCACAAGGAGAGCATCGGCCGGGTTCGGACAGGATTCCCCCTGCCATGCGAACTCTAATTCGCCCACCTTTCCCTCCCACGAAATATGTGCGGAGATTTTGTGCAGGCCTTCACCTGAAGTCTGTTGCAGATCATTGATGCATACGGTCGAGCGCATAGGGTGTTTACTTTCCGCCATGAGTGGAAGCCATTATGTCGTGAAATAGTGGTTAGAGGCGAATCTTCCTGTGAACCAAATATCGTTGGATTTCATTTCAATTTAGTGTCGCGTCCGTATAGAATTCTCCCCATCACATGACTGGCGATTATTAGGTGGGTTTGACCACTAGGAAGTGTGAAACTTGCAAAGAAGCCGTTCGCCTGGGCGCCCAAAACATTGTTAACCTGGAGTCCGCCCAATGACTGCAAATCTTGATCTATTGGAAAAAAATGATCCCTCGGTTTTCGCCGCTTTGCGTGGCGAAGAGGCGAGACAGCGCGCTGGTATTGAGTTAATCCCATCAGAGAACTACACCTTCCCAGAAGTGCTCGCAGCACTCGGCAGTGTATTTACCAATAAGTACTCAGAAGGCTATCCGGGGCGCCGCTACTATGGGGGGCAGGAATATACCGATGAAATCGAAAATCTAGCTAGGGATCGTGCGAAGGCTGTATTTCGTTGCGAGCATGCGAATGTGCAACCTCTTTCAGGATCCGCCATGAATCAGGCCGTCTATCTGGGACTTCTGGAACCCGGAGACACCATTCTGGCAATGGACTTGTCCCATGGGGGGCACCTGACTCACGGTGCGCCTGTTTCCCACATGGGGAAAATGTTTAATTTTGTGCGCTATGTCACTGATCCAAGCGATGGATCCATTAATTACGATCAGGTCAGGAAGGACGCACTGGAGCACAAGCCAAAGTTGGTTCTGTGTGGCTACACCTCATATCCTCGTGATATTGACTACGAGAAATTCAAGGACATTGCTGATGAGGTCGGCGCAGTTTCCATGACAGATGCCTCTCACTTCGGCGGCCTGGTTGCCGGTGGATCCATGAAGAATCCTTTTGACTTCGGCTTTGATGTCGTCACTACAACGACCCATAAATCGCTTCGCGGTCCCCGTGGCGGTATGGTTCTATGTAAGAAATCCCTGGCCAGCAAAATAGACAAGTCCGTATTCCCCGGGCTTCAGGGCGGGCCTCACATGAATGCCATTGCCGCCATTGCCATTACCTTGCAGAAGGCGCAAAGCGCTGAATTCAAACAGTATGCGAAGCAGGTTCTGATCAATTCAAAGGTGCTTGCAGATGCCCTGATGGATCGGCAGGCAACGCTAGTGACCGGTGGTACTGAAAATCACATGATGGTGGTCGACACGGTCGCAAGTTTTGGCCTCGATGGAAGAGTTGCCGAGGAGACCCTTGATAAGGTCCAGATTACAACCAACAAACAGATTATTCCTGATGACCCCAACCCACCGCTGCGACCCAGTGGTATCCGCATAGGCACCCCTGCTGCAACAACGCGTGGCATGGTGGAAGAAGACATGTTGCAACTGGCTGACTGGATAGTAACTTGCCTGCAAAATCCGGAGGATGATGCTGCCCTGTCAAACATCAGGAGTGATGTTGAAGCCTTCTGTGGAAGATTCCAGGTCCCCGGCATCTAAGCGGAATGCTTGACCAGTAGCCTGACGTCTCACTTAGTTGGCATCAGGCTGCATACCTTCCTTAATAACTCGCCCGGTGCACTGGCTACTGGATTAAGAGTTCACTGCGCCAGTTGTCATCAGCAACATCCAGCCCTCTGATAATTTTTTTAGCTTCCTTCAGTAAGAGATCCGAGTTACCGCGAGACTCAAAATTCACTCGTACGAGCGGCTCGGTTTTCGAATGGCGAAGGGTGAAACGCCAATCCCCCGGCATGTCGAAGTTTAATACATCGAAATAGTCCACCGCACGGGCGGCTGCCTCGTGGTTCTTCAACGTGGCAGAAAATGCACCTCCTGCATCTGCCAGGTGGACGCTGATTTCTGGCGTACAGCAGACGTTCTCCCGGTATTCACTGACCAGGTCAGCGATGGTTTGTCCTGAATTCTTGATAACCTCAAGGATCTTTAGCCAGGCGAACATGCCGCTGTCAAAGTAGTAGAAATCACCGAAATCGTGATGAGCAGAGAGCTCTCCGCCATAGATAGCTTTGTTCTCCCGCATCGCCTGTTTCATGAATGCATGGCCGGTTTCTGCAGGAATGGCTTTGCCTCCATGTCTTTCTATGACATCCAGGGTGTTCAGACAGAGTTTGGTGTCGAAGACAATGGCAGCGCCAGTCGATGATGAAAGGAAACTGCTCGCCAGCAGGCCGATGATGTAATAGGTGGGGATCAGATTTCCATCCTGGTCAAAGAAAANGCAACGATCGCAGTCCCCATCCCAGGTCACTCCCAGGTCAAATGACTGGCCTGCCATAAAGGCTTTCATCTCCTTCACAAGATTAGGGTTAGTAGNGTTTGCACCCTCGCGGGGGGTGGGGTCTGGTTCCTTTCGAAACCAGGAGACCGGAATCTCCAGCTCATGAGCTAGCTTATCCGCCAGTGTCACGGCAGTACCGTTTAGGTCATTCAATGCTATATGGGTAGTTGTTAAGGGTTGGAACCGGGTCTTGATGAAGTCAATGTAGCTGGGGTGTAGATCCAGTTTGGTTGGTGAATGGGATGATTCTGGCGCCGGTTCTGTCATGGTCTGCATCAGTTGTTCAACTTCCGCCAGTCCTGTATCAAGGGTAACGGCAACACCATTGCTTAGCACACACTTGAAGCCGTTGTATTCAGGTGGGTTATGACTCGCAGTGACGACAATGGTCGCATTGATATTGTCCTGAACAGAGGAGAAATAGCCAAGCTCGGTGGTGCAAAGGCCCAGGTCAATCACTTCGACGCCAGCGGCCGCAAGACCCCGGTTCAATGCACGCTGAAGAGGCACACTTGAATCCCGCATGTCGCGCCCCGTAGCGACTTTACCCCGAGGTTGAAGTGCTCTACGAAGGCCGCAGCGAAGCAAAGTGCGAACTGCTCGTCGATATCATCCGGGTAGATGCCCCTAACATCTCCTAGTCTGAAGGCCCTTGAAGAACTGAACTTGTTTCCGGGTGTCATAAGCGGCTCCAAGGCTCAGCATAGCATCCTGATAGGTCGCCAAGTAATGCAAAAGATACGCGATTCGACTTATACTGCCCGATCTGGTGCTACAGCACCTGTCAGTAGATGAGATCGATAAAATAGAGGTAAATCATGGATCTTAGTACTTTTCGCAGTGAGACAAGAGACTTTATTGAAGCAAACTGCCCACAGAGTATGCGTAATAAGGCGCTAAATTTTGAAGATGCCCATGAGATTTATAGCACCCCAGATGCGGACCTTTGGCTGAACAGCATGGCGGCACGTGGCTGGACAGCGCCTACCTGGCCGACGGAATATGGCGGGGGTGGCCTCGACTTTGAATTAAACCGGGTCCTGCAGGAAGAGATCGCAGCGATAAAGGCGCTTCCCCCTGCAACCGGTATGGGTCTGGCTATGATTGGCCCAACACTTTTGGAGTTTGGTACCGAGGAGCAGAGGCAGCGTCATCTGCCAAAAATAGTTTCCGGGGAGGTCCGCTGGTGTCAGGGTTACAGTGAGCCAGGTTCAGGGTCAGACCTGGCCAGCCTGCAGACCAAAGCGGTTCTTGAAGGTGATCAATTCATTATCAATGGTCAAAAGATATGGACTTCCGGTGCGCAGTATTCGAACTGGATGTTTGCCCTCGTAAGGACTGACCCGGATGTATCTAAGCATGATGGTATCAGCTTTGTGTTGCTGGAAATGGATCAGCCAGGGGTCTCGATAAAGCCAATTCAGCTGATATCAGGCTCGTCCCCATTCTGTGAAACCTTCTTCGACAATGCAGTGGCGCGACGTGATGATCTTGTTGGCGAGCTAAACAAGGGTTGGACCGTGGGAAAGCGTCTGCTGCAGTATGAGCGGTCCGCGACATCTGTACGGTCCAAGAAAAAGGGTAAACCCGTCAACCCCTACGCAAAAATCGCCAGGACGTATTTTGGTGAGGAATCGGGAAAGCTTTCCAGTCCTGATATCAGAAGCAAAATTACCCGTCAAACCATGTTGGAGAAATCCCTGCAGCTCACTATTCAACGAGTGTCGGAGGAAAGTAAATCCGGGAAGGCTCCAGGTGCCGCAACATCCATATTCAAACTGGTTGGTTCAACCCTTGCTAAAGAGGGTTCAGCACTGAAATCCGAGATCCGTGGTGTCAGTGGTACTGCCTGGGAGGGCGATACTTTTACTCCGAATGAACTTGAGTCGACGCGGGACTGGTTGCGTGACCGGGCTGTCACTATATACGGTGGAACCAATGAGGTGCAGATGAATATTATCAGCAAGCGGGTCCTCGGGCTGCCCGACTAGCGAGAGTGGTTCGCATTACCGTTCCCTGAAAGGATCCGGGGGAAATTGCAGACAAGGGTGCATTTATGAGTGAATTTGAGACGATCCACCTCACGATTGAGGAACATATAGCAACGCTTATTCTTGATCGACCGCAGGCAAGGAATGCGCTGAACCGGCTCGCATACACGGAGCTGGAAACAGTTTTCAGGCAATTGCAGGGTGACTCTGACGTCCGCTGCATCATATTGTCGGGCAAGGATCCGGCTTTCTGCTCCGGTGACGATGTTAAGGAGTTGCTGACCGGTGATGCCAACACGGGTGGTCAAAGAATGCGCAACGTGCGCCCGGGTACAACCCCAGCCGCAACTGCGATTCTTGATTGTGACAGGCCAATAATAGCAGCCGTAAACGGTGCGGCCGTAGGTTGGGGTATGGATCTATCCCTGTTTGCAGACTTTCGTATCGCCTCTGAGAAAGCCAGGTTTGGTGAACTGTTTGTGAAGCGAGGCCTTGTCAGTGACGTGGGTGGCCTGCTGAGATTACCTAAACTTGTCGGGCCGCAGAATGCCGCCGAACTTCTGTTTACCGGCGATATCATCGATGCGTCAACTGCCAAGGAAATAGGCCTGGTTCTAGATGTTGTTCCGCACGAGCAGTTAATGGAAAAAGCGAATACCCTGGCAGCAAAAATAGCATCCAATCCGCCGATGGCAGTTCGGTACCTCAAGGAGGGGCTGCGCCGTTCGTACCACGGTGATTATCAGGATACGGGGAACTGGGTAGCGCAAACGCTGGCTATACTTTTTCAGACAGAAGACCATCGTGAAGGTGTCGCAAGTTTTCTTGAAAAAAGAGAGCCGAAATTTACCGGGCGATAATTTCGATTACTATTTCCACATGCGACACTTGGTCGAACGCTTAGCACATGAGCGCCTACACCTGAAGTGGTAGCGAGCAGCCTGGGGTCAGCGAGTGGAATTTAAATCACGCAGTAGAATGAATTTGCTGTAACTTTGAATGACAAAGCGAGTAGGAAATACTAAATGGCAGTACTAATGCAACCTCATGCAGATTCAAAACCAGATCAAGTCGCTCTGGTGGATGAGTATGGCGAAACCAGTTGGGGAGAATTTAACAGCAGGGTGAATCAGCTTATTCACTCCCTGAGGAAGTCGGGTCTTCAATCCGGTGATACCTGTGCAGTACTGAGCGGAAATCGCCGTGAGTATTACGAAGCCTTTGCTGCTGCCGCGCATGGTGGCTGGCTGCTGGTTCCGATTAACTGGCACCTGGTGGCTGAAGAAGTAGCCTATGTCCTGGCCGATTCAAATGCCAAAGCATTTCTGGTTGATTCCAGATTCTCTGAGTTGGGACAGGCGACAATTCAACGTGGAGACAGCCCTGTACTAAACGCTGCTCTTGTCATAGGCGCTGATTTAGAAGGTTTTGAGAACTATGAGGCCTTCATTGGAGCTGCCGATGCCTCCGAGCCTGATGACCAGACCATGGGTGGCCCCATGTTCTATACATCCGGTACTACGGGGAAACCAAAGGGAGTAAAGAGCGGTATTTCACAAAGTGGTACACCCATTGAAATGCTCAAAATGATGTCCGATGGCATGACTGAAATGCTTGGGTTGCCTGTCAGTGGCAGAACACTTCTATGCGGCCCTGTCTATCACTCCGCTCAGTGGGCATTTTCTTTTTTACCCCTGCTGGCCGGTGGCAGCGTAGTAATGCGGCACCATTTCGATGCGGAGGAAGTGCTGCAGATCATCGATAAACATAAAATCACCAACGTGCATCTGGTACCTACGCAGTTCATAAGAATGCTGCGCCTGGATGAGGAGATTAAGAATAGATTCAGGGGCGAAAGCCTTGCTGTCGTCTGGCATGGGGCTGCGCCATGCCCTCCAAAAATTAAGAGTGAGATGATTGACTGGTGGGGGCCAATAATCTCCGAGTACTACGGTTCGACGGAAGGCTCTATCGTTACCACAGTCAACTCGGTGGACTGGCTTGCAAAACCAGGCACGCTTGGGAAACCCGTGGAAATTATGGAGGTAATAGTCATAAAGGAAGATGGGAGCCGCGGTGCAACGGGTGAATCTGGCCAGCTCTACGTCAAAAATATCATGGGCTCAGATTTTGAGTACCATAATGATCCTGACAAAACCAAAAAGGCGCACCTGGAGCCAGGTGTATTTACTTTTGGTGATATCGGTTATTTGGATGAGGAGGGTTATCTCTTCATGAGTGATCGGAAGATTGACATGATCATATCTGGTGGTGTCAATATTTACCCGGCGGAAATCGAGTCAGTGCTCATTAACCACCCGGCTGTCGTCGATGCTGCCGTATTCGGGATTCCAAATGAAGAATTTGGAGAAGAAGTGAAAGGCGCCGTTGAACTGGTGGTCAGGGCAAAGGGAAGCGATCTGCTTGAGGCGGAACTGATTGCTCATTGCAAAGAAAATCTGGCAGGGTTCAAGGCACCAAAATCTATCGATTTCGAGGCATCGATGCCGCGCCATCCAACGGGAAAACTCCTGAAACGGTTATTGCGTGACAAATACTGGCAGGAAGCGGGAAGGAACATTTAGCCAGCCTCTTTCACATCATTTGCGCCAGGAATGAAATAGAAGAGCAGTGGGTGGAGATGTATCATGGCGAGCAAATTAGTATCAGGAGATCTCGATGTCTGTTAATCGTCAATGGTTGTTAAAGGAACGCCCCAAGGGGATGCTCAGTGAGGAACATTTTGAGTACCGGGAGACTGAGATTCCGACCATTTTAGATGGAGAAGTCCTGGTTAAGACTTCAACCCTGGGCTTCGATCCGATGCAGAGGGGGCTGGTAATGGACAGAGAAAGCTATATCCCACCCGTGGGTCTGGGCGAGGTGATGAAAGGCAGCGCGGCTGGTCAGGTCGTGGAGTCAAAGAACGATAATTTTAAAGTTGGTGATATCGTGCAGGGCTTTGGTGGTTGGCAGGACTACTTCGTTTCTGGGGCAGATAGCCCGATGCCCGTGTCCAAACTACCCCAGGGAGTGACGCCTGAAATGGCGCTGGGCGTGTTGGGAGTGACCGGACTCACCGCCTATATCGGGATACTGGAGCTTGGCGCACCCAAGGCAGGTGATACGGTACTTGTTTCCGGTGCCGCTGGCGCAACGGGTTCCGTTGCAGGGCAAATTGCAAAATTGGAAGGTTGCAGGGTTGTTGGTATTGCCGGAGGGGCAGAGAAATGCGCTTGGCTAACTGAGCAGGCCGGCTTTGATACTGCAATCGACTATAAGAACGAGGATGTGGCAGCAAAGGTTCGTGAACATTGCCCGGACGGGCTGGATGTGTATTTCGACAATGTCGGTGGCGAAATTCTACAGGCGGCCCTGAATAATCTTGCGATGAATGCCCGGGTCGTTTTGTGTGGCGGGATTTCAGGCTATAACGAGGAGGTTCCACCACCGGGACCAAACAACCTGATGAACCTGATTGGTACACGGTCGACGATGGAGGGATACATCATCATCGACTATCTCGATCGTATGCCGGAGTTTCAAAAAGCGATGGGTCAATGGTTGCAGGAGGGCAAGGTCGTTCATCTAGACGATATTCAGGAGGGTTTTGAAAATATACCAGCAACCCTGATGCGGTTGTTCACGGGCAAGAATATGGGCAAGCAAATGTTGAAAATAACAGGAGACTAGAAAGATGAAGATAGACCGCGCCCTGATGGGCGACCTGAACGATGTTGCAAAGAGTATCCAGGATCTGGAGGTTGCTGGCTATGATGGCGCCATGACGGTAGAAACCAGTCACGACCCCTTCCTGCCGCTGGTACTCGCTGCCCAGAATAGTGAACGAATCGAGCTGATGACTTCTATTGCCGTGGCTTTCGCCAGAACACCAATGCTGCTCGCTAACATTGGTCACGATCTGAACAGTTTTTCCAAGGGCAGGTTTATCATGGGCTTGGGGTCACAGATCAGACCTCACATAACCAAGCGATTCGGTATGCCCTGGTCTTCCCCGGCAAAGCGCATGCGAGAATTCGTGCTCGCAATGCGTGCAATCTGGGATTGTTGGCATAAGGGTGAAAAGCTTGATTTTCGTGGTGAATTTTATACCCACAGCCTGATGACGCCTATGTTTACTCCCCTGGACAGCCAGTATGGGGCGCCGAGGGTGTTTCTTGCGGCGGTGGGGCCATTAATGACCGAGGTCGCTGGGGAAGTAGCAGACGGTATCATCCTGCATGCTTTTACCACGGAGAAATACATGCGTGAAGTTACTTTGCCCTCCCTGGAGATTGGTCTGGCACGTGGCGGGCGTAAGATGGAGGATTTCGAAGTTTCTTATCCTGCATTCATTGTCAGTGGTCGCAATGAAGAAGAATTCAATGCTACCAAGGATGCGGTCTGCAAACAGATTGCATTTTATGGCTCGACACCTGCCTATGCCCCAGTACTGGGTATTCATGGCTGGGGTGATTTGCAGCCGGAACTCAATCGCCTGTCCAAGGAAGGCAAGTGGGATGAGATGGGTACACTTATTAGCGATGACATTCTTAATGAGTTTGCCATCGTTGGTGAGGCAGATGCCGTGGCGGACAAATTTGAGCAGAGATTCGGCGACGTTGTTGACCGTACTACGGCGTTGTTCACGCCGAGTGGTGATGATCATCGCCGCGCCATGAAGGCCAAAACATAGGCTGAGATCGATATAGAAGAGATTCTGAGGGGCAGGGGTTCAGATAGTCGAGTGATTGATTGATTGGCTGTATTGTTCAGCCAACCGGAGGAAATCTAGCGATGACTCAGCCTGTCGGGTGGCAATAATGGCCAGGCTACCAACCGAGTGCGGGATAACAAGACCTTGCCAGCGCTCTGACTGGAACGGCAGTGGACTGTCAATTTTTTCAGGAATCAGCATCAAGGTGTAGGTTTCGCCCCCATTCTCGACCACGAAATGTGCAACCAGTTGGCCATTCATAAGGCATTTGGAAGCATAGGTCACCGTGCCGAGGGACCCGTTTGTTTCTCCACTGACAGCGAGCAAGACATTGCGTACCTCGCCACTACCGATATCGCCGGATTTCCCATGAACCTGGTGCACCTCATGATCCAGGTGAGTGATTATCTCAGCATCAAGGGATTGCATCGGCAAGAATGGCATCATGGTAATCGCAACCAAAAAAGATGCGGCCAAACTCAACCAGTACCTTCGCGTGGGCCTGCGCGGGTTATCTTTCAGGGATTGGTTAAGTAAAACTTTGGCCGCCAAACCTTCCGGAACCTTAACTGAGAATGCGGTTCTCAGGGAATCGTCCAATTCATGGATCTCCTGCTTGAAGCTGGAGCATCCAGGGCATTCCGATGCATGCAAAACAGCCTCTTCACTTGCGCGATAGGGTTCTGCTAGCTTCAAAATCCTGAATTCAAGACAATTCATCGATATTCCCACTGTTTAATTTCTTCATCATCCTGCAATACGGCGCGCAGCTTTTGCCTGGCTCGATGTAATCTTGTAGCAACCGTGTTGCGTGGCAATTCAAACATCAGGGCTATCTCATCCAGGCGGTAGCCCTCAAGAACCTGCAGTACGAGCGGTTCACGATACTTCCCTGGCAAACCCTTCAGCGCGATGCGCAAAGCCGAAACCTCTGGTCTGGCATCGAACTCCGTCGGCTCCATAGAAATCGAATCTGTATCCACATCCGAGTATTTAAACTGTTTTCGCTCGTACTTTCGTGCGTTCTCGCGGCGAAGTATTGTTGTAAGCCAACTCTTTGCAGAACCTTCATCCTTTAGCGAATCAAGAAACCGCCAGGCCCGCAGGAAGGTTTCCTGTACCAGATCCTCGGAGGCAGTTTTTTCACCACTTAGCCAGTAGGCATACCTGTATAGCCATGGGCTATAGGCTGTTACAAGCTTTTCATACCGGCTCTCTTTAGTCGCCATGTTGGTAATGACCTTGTCAGACACTGAGATATTCCCTCCATTTAATTAATAGATGCAGGAGGGCACGAAAAGTTACAAGTCAGGTTATGATTAGGACAAATAACTTCCCGGAAGAAATCAATGTCATCAAACGCAGGATCGCCAGTTAAAGCCATTTTGTACGCATTCCTGGCGAATCTGTGCATAGCGATCGCAAAACTGGCTACCGCTGTTTACACCGGATCAGGCAGTATGATGGCGGAGACGATTCATTCGTTTGCTGATACTGGAAATCAGGTGCTGCTGTTCATCGGCCTTAAGAGCTCAGAAAAAGAAGCTGACGCTGATCATCCCCTGGGCTATGGCAAATTGAGCTATTTCTGGAGTTTTATCGTTGCCTTAATGCTGTTCAGTGTTGGTGGCCTTTTTTCAATTTATGAGGGGTTGCACAAGCTTTCCGGTGACGCTGAGCTCAACCAGGTCTGGATCGGGCTAGTGATATTGGGGGTTTCGATCATTGTTGAAGGTTTTAGCCTGGCCGGAGCTATGCACGAAGCCAGCCTGATGCGTGGGGATAAACCGCTGATTCAGTGGCTGGCGCATACGCGCAATGCAGAAATTGTGGTGGTCATGGGTGAGGACGTGGCAGCGATTGTAGGCCTGGTAATCGCTTTCTGCTTTCTTGGCATGACCTGGCTCACGGGCGACCCCATCTATGATTCGGTGGGTTCTATCTGTATCGGTGTAATCCTGATCATAGTTGCCCTGTTCCTGGTGGTGAGGCTGCAGGGCCTGCTTGTTGGCAAGTCTGCGGAACCTGGCCTGTGTATTCTAATTGACCAGTTGATCGCCGAGCATGATCAGATTGATAGCGTTTTAAACACGATTACCCTGCAGATGGGTCCCAAAGTCATGTTGGCGGCAAAAATCGTAATCGATGAAGATGTATCAGTAGGTGAGGCGGTCGTGTTAATTAATGGGTTGGAGCTGAAGTTGAAACAGACTCATCCTGAAATCGGCTGGTGTTTTATTGAGCCTGATAACCTTGATTAGACCCAGCTGTGCCAGGTTTCAGGTGCGAATCAGTGCCTGGTGGAAATCAGGTTGCTGGATAGGACGGGGCGTATTGCCCGTCTTTCTATTAGCCAAACCAAGCAAGCAGAATAACAGGCGATGATGATCATAAAAGCCCACTTGAATAAGGTACCCCATGAGGTTTACTCTTGGGCCTTCATTTAGAACAAAGAGGTAGATATGTCGGAAAGTGCTGAGGCGCAAGGGCCATTGCCAGTGGTCGATTGGCTCAAGGGAGCCGGGGGTGACGATCCTTATCTGGAAGGTCATAAGTGTGGTGGTTGCGGAGCAATCTACCTGGGGGAGCGCAGTAACTGCTCCAGCTGTGGCGCACGCGAAGGGATTGAGGCAACACGACTATCCAGTAGCGGAAAACTTTATTCATTCTGTATCGTTCATCGCAGTTTTCCCGGCATTGACGTGCCGTACATTTCTGCCATCGTAGATCTTGATGGCGGCGGAACGATCAAGGGAAACCTGATCAATATTGAACCCGACCCGTCAAAAATCGAATTTGATATGCCAGTTGACGTGGTGTTTGCCGATGCACTGGGTAGGAAAGACAAAGATGGGAACAGCTATATCAGCTATTTCTTTCAACCTGCTGCATAGCCCGCTTTTTAATTAGAGGAGAGAACAATGAGTGACGTATACATAGTGGGAGTCGACATGATCAAGTTTGGTCGTTTCCCTGAGAAAACAGTACCCCAACTGGGGGCACAGGCTGCCTTGATGGCGCTTGATGATGCCGGGCTGAAAATCCAGGATATGCAGGCCTTGTACTGTGGAAATCTTGGTCAGGCCAGTGCCATGGTAGGGCAGCGGCTTCTGCAGGAAATCGGTCAGACAGGTATTTCTGTCGTTAATTGCGCTAATGCCTGTGCTACAGGTGCTACGGCGTTTCGTGAGGGCTGGATGTCCATCAAGGCAGGCGTGTTTGACTGCGTTCTGGCCGTTGGTGTTGAGCAGATGGGTAAAGGTCTGCTTGGCGGTGCCGGTAGTGGAACCGGTATCCCCAAGGAAGGATTACTAGGGTCAGGCACCATGCCTGCAGTATTTGCAGAAGCTGGAATGGAGCATACCAGGAATCACGGCACGACCTTTGAACAGTTCGCCAAGGTATCGGTGAAAAACCATCACCACTCCACCATGAACCCGAAAGCCATGTATCAGATAGAGACACCACTCGAGACAGTGATGAATGCTGAAATGATCTCGTACCCCAATACAAAACTGATGTGCTCAGTCAATGTTGATGGGTCGGCAGCTGCAGTCCTGGTATCAGAGAAAAAGGCTAGAGAGATTGGTATGGACCGTGCGGTTAAAGTTAAGGCATCTGTTCTGGCCAGTGATCCGTTTACTGACCGTGACCTCACAATGCCGGATGTTAATGCGGTCACTCGAATAGCAGCAAAGCAAGCCTATGAAATGGCTGGCTGCGGCCCAGAGGATATCAACCTGGTTGAGCTGCACGACTGTTTCGCTACGGCGGAAATTCTGCACTATGAGAACCTGGGATTATGCGCAGACGGTGAAGCCGGCCGTATGATTGATGAGGGAGAGGTAGCCCTGGGCGGCAGGGTGCCGGTGAATGTTTCCGGCGGGTTGCTATCAAAGGGACACCCCCTGGGGGCGACAGGTATTGCTAATATCTACGAGGTCAGCACACACCTGCGTGGTGAAGCTGACAAGCGTCAGGTAGAGGGGGCGCGCCTGGGCATGACCCACGTGATTGGTCTGGGATCAGCATGCGGGATTCATATCCTGGAAAAAGTTGCCTAGCAACCAGGTAAGGTTAGAAAAAGGCTGGGTAATACCGGCCTTTTTCAATTTGAGCAGGCGCTTTTTACGAGTTAACGAATAATGCGTATCGGAATAGTCAGTGATACCCACAACAATCTGGAAAACTGCCGCAGGATTGTAGAGCTGTTCAATGGCCTTGATGTCGATCGGGTAATTCATACGGGTGATATCACCCAGGCGAAGACGATCGACGTATTCTCGGGTCTCGATGCGCCTATGCTGGGTGTGTTCGGTAATAACGACATGGAAAGAGAATCACTCGCCGCCGCGATTGATCGCCACGAGTTTCATTTCATTGACCCACCACTTGAACTGTCGTGGGCCGGGCGCAGTCTCATCATTGTACACGACCCCCTTGAACTTGATTTGGTAGATTGCAGTGACTATGACGTCATCCTGCACGGGCATACCCATTTTGAGAAAATTGAATTTACGGACACACAGCTTACATTTAACCCGGGCGAGTCCGCCGGCATGATGACCGGGTACAATTCGATCGGTTTGCTTGATCTTGTGTCCCTGGAACTGGAAGTCATCAAGTTCTAATTATGACTGAGCAGGCACCGTACGGATTGCTAGCGGAACTTGAGACGGTCAAGGATAAGGGGCTGCCGCCCGTCCACCTCTGGCACCCCGAAAGTGTCAAAGATATCGATATGCTGATTCAGCGCGATGGAAGCTGGTTATACATGGGGTCACCGATCACCCGGCAGAGATTGGTTCGCTTGTTTTCTACGGTACTGAGGAAAGATGGTGATGAATACTTCCTGGTAACGCCGGTTGAGAAAAACAGGATCAGGGTGGAGGATGTACCCTTTCAGGCGGTACTGCTGCAAAGTTCTGGGTCCGGTAGGTCGCAACGCCTGACCTTTACCACCGATATGGCCGAGCAGGTGGTGGCTGATGAGCGACATCCCCTTAGATTTGAGTTTGATGAAGAAACGGGTGAGCCCTCGCCCTACGTCATGGTAAGGGATGGGCTCGAGGCCAGGCTGGTGCGCAGTGTTTATTACCAGTTAGCGGAGCTGGTGGAAGAGAAGGCCATCAGTGGCGAAAACTGGTTGGGTCTATGGAGTGAGGGCACCTTCTTTAAACTCCAACGGGCATAGCCCTAAGCCAAGTCCTACCCGCCAGCATCTCGCGTCCGGCGGTTGCTGAACTGCTTGTCGGCGTATCAAGTTTCCTATACTTTCAGGTCGTGTTAAAAGCATTGCACTATACTTCACCTCGGGGGATCTGACTATGACGAAAATCAACACGGTTTTGGGCAGCATTGAAGTTGAAGAGCTGGGCTTCACGCTCATGCATGAACACATCTTTAACGTCAACTGGGCAATGCGCTCAGCGTTTGACAATTGGGTGGATAAAGAAGCGGTGATTGACAAGGCCGTTGAGCACATGAAAGCCGCCCGCGACCTTGGAGTAGCCAGCCTGGTAGATGTAACGCCCATTAATCTTGGGCGTGATGTGCATATTATGAGAGAGGTCTCGGAACGGTCCGGGGTTCATGTTGTTGCTGCCACGGGTCTCTACTACAACTATGAACCCTGGATGGGTAACTGGGAAATTGACCGCCTGGTTGAAGTCCTTTTACAGGACATTGAACAGGGCATCCAGGGAACCAACGGCAAAGCGGGTGTCATTAAGTGCGCCAGTGATACGGATGGCATCACTCCCGAAAATGAGAAATTGCTGCGAATGACGGCCAGGTTGCACCTTGCATCGGGTATCCCAATCACAACTCATACTGATGTCAGCGCAAAGACTGGCCTTGGACAGATCGAGATATTCGAGGATGAGGGTGTTGATCTTAGCCATGTCATTATTGGCCACTCAGGTGACAGTGAAGATTTGGACTACCTTGAAGGTATGTTGAAAAAGAAAGTCTCCATCGGCATGGATCGGTTTGGGCTAGACATGATACTGGAAACTGAGAAAAGGGTCTCAGTGATTTCCGAACTCTGTAGTCGTGGCTGGGCAGAACAAATGGTACTGTCTCATGATGCATGCTGTGGTATGGACTGGTTTCCTGCGGATACCTTCGAAACGATGTCTACCCAGGTTGCCCCTAACTGGAACTTCAGTTTTGTCCCCGGGCAGGTGGTTGGTTTGCTGCGGGAGGCTGGGATTGCTGACGATCAGATACGGGCGATGACCCATGGCAATCCAGCACGGTGTCTGCTGCCATCCAGTTGAAAAAAGTTAGTGCTCTTCTGACGTTAGTGGGGCAGGTCAGAACGAAACAACTTTGCACTCATCGCGCGACACGTGGCCGTGATAATCGTTCATGCCGCCGAAGCTGCAATTTTCTGCCAGCATATCTTCAGTAATACCACGTGCTTCAGCGCAGGGTTTGCAGACAATAACTTCTGCATTAGCATGTGATAGCACCTCATCAAAACGCCTAGGCGGTCCAACGGGTATCATCTTTTCCCGACTGCCTTTTACGGCGACTGTCACCGCATCATGAAACAGCATGATCATTACCGTATCGCCCGACTGTAGGGCTGATGCAGCGAAAATAAAAGGTAGTGATGCCCGGGTAGTATCAGTTGGTCCCCAGGTTGTTGAAACTGCAAAATGCATGATCAATTTCCTCAATTGTGCTGATCGTGAATGTTTTGTTTGCTGGACATCTTCTAAAAGGGCTTGTGCCAGGTTAGCGAAGTGAAGGTGCGTTGCAACCTAGACCTTGAATGTCACCTCACACTTAGTTTTATACGCTTGTTATCATTACACCGCTAGGCCTCGCCAGCAATCGGCTCATCTTATTCAGCGTTATACTGGGTATCAAAACACGGATCAAAACTAAACAGGAAAATATCTATGACAGATGCCCTTAAGAAAGCATTCGCAACAATGAAAAGCCGTATTGGAAACCAGGCCTCGCAAACACAATGGTTTGAGGTCAGTCAGCAAAGGATCAAAGAATTTGCTGATGTGACGATGGATCACCAGTGGATCCATGTTGACGTAGAGCGGGCAAGCAAGCCAGGGGCCCTTTGGGGTACCTATCGCCCACGGGCACCTGACTCTGTCAATCATGGGGCATCTCCCGAAGGACGCTGCTGAAAATCAAGGCTCGCCGGTCGAAGGACAGAAATTGAGTATCAATTACAGCTTCGACAGGGTGAGATTCCCATCACCCGTTCCTGCCGGTGCCCGTATTCGCACCACGAACACGTTAAAGAGGGTTGAGATCAAGGGGGGTATGATTGAAACAATGACCGAAGTTGTGGTTGAAATTGAGGGCCAGGAAAAACCCGCCTGTGTCGCAGAAAGCCTTGGAAGGATGGTGTTTTAGTTAGCCTGAAAATATCTACCGCCAGTATTCCTTAGTTTGTGACGAACGGTCTGTGAGAGCGCTGTTAGCGCTCTCACAGACCAGCGCGACGGGAGTCCTCAGTTGACCCAGGTAACAACCTGCTCCAGGTCTCGCTCTCGTTCAAAATTGTTGATGGGCGCATCAAGATCGGGATAACCCAAAGCCGTACCTATGATCAGGCGTTTGCCCTCAGGAATGGGAAGTACTTCGCGGATGATATCCGGATACATAACCGATACAGCCATGATGCAGGTTCCCAGTCCCTTGTCACAGGCAAGTAGACTCACATTCTGCACAATTAGCCCTACGTCTAAAATTGCATATTCCAGTGAGAGCGCTTTGTCCACCATGAAATAGATCAGGGCAGGTGAATTAAAAAAGGAAAACATATGAGCGGTATTCTGTAGACGTGCCTCCTTATCGTCGCGGTCAGTCGACTGGGATGCCAGAACTGCTTTTCCCACTTCCCCATACCTTGCTTTATGGGCATCCGGCCAGGATTCAGGAAAAGGGAGTTCCGGTTGAGCACTCTGACCACTCAGCAGGGCCTTTTTGTTTTCATCCTTGAGTTTTTCAAGCTTGTCACCAGTAACCACCATCATCTCCCATTGCTGGGTGTTCCCCCAGGAAGGTGACCACACTGCTTCAGAGAGGATGTCCTGGATGATTTGATCAGGCACGGGCTTGGGTAAAAACTGACGAATACTCCTTCTTTGTCTAATTGAGTCGACTAACTGCATCTTTATCTCCTGGAACTATTTTCAAATGTGCGAACAGAACACAAATGGTCCGGTTTCACGCGAATACAGGTGAGTTGAACCTGCTCAGATCCTTATGAATAGAGTGTATCGTTTTCCCACGCCAGTACAATTATATAGAGTGATGATGCAATCAAAAATATTCCTATGGTTGGTACTATCCAGCTAAAACCCACTCATCTTCATATCCACTACAGACCTGCAAACCGCAAGGGCATTTTTTACAAATGGTCCTTGTGCTAGCATCAGTTGCAAAAGAGGGGAAATCCATGACAGTAGATCCTGCCATCAGTGGTCGCATAGATCTTACAAGAACCCAACTTATGGCGTTGATCTCCGTCATGCTATTTGGCTTTTCAGCCGCGCTTGGTATGCCATTCAACCTGGACTCCATCGTCCTGGCGTTCTCAACCACCAATGCCATGGCCGGTCGTATAGCCACGGTTGAAATGTTGGGTGTTGCCGTCAATTCGTTGATTTTTGCGCAGCTTGCCGGGCGCCTTAACCCGCAAAGAACTTTCCTTGTCTGCATCATCATCGTAGCCGCTATGAACCTTGGGGCTATCTTTGCACCTGACTTGATGATCCTCGGTATCTGTAGAGGAATATCAGGCCTGGCTCTCGGCGCAATCATTGCTACCGTCATGTCAACTGCCGGCAGAAGCAACAATCCTGATATGACCTTTGGTATTCTCAACGCCTGTGTTGCAGGGATGGGCATGGTCCTCGCACTGATCTTGCCCCAGGCCCTGAGGTTCTATGAGCTGGCACCAGGGCAGGGTCTTAGCGAGAGTGATGGTCTTTTCGCTGTCTATTTCGTATTGGCCCTGGTGGCATTGTTCTTCATCCGCGCCACACCACGGACTGAAAGTGAAGCCGACAGTGAGAGCTCTGTGCCAGAACAGCCGCCCGCTCCTCTGAGTGGCTGGATAGCTCTGGTCGGGCTGGGGATTATCTTTATGGGGCATGGCGTCATCGCAATGTTCTTCATGCGAATCGGCCGTACGGTGGATCTGACACCGGAGGTTATTGGTCTTGTGGGCATGGCGGCAAGTGGCATCGGTATATTCATGTCCGTCATCGCAGGAATGATTGGTGCAAAATTCAAATCGATGATCCCGATTGGATCTATATTGTTGCTGTTGGTGATATTGGCACCATTCATCTCAAACCCAGCCAACACGATTCAGTTTTTTCTCGCAGCGCCGCTGTTTCTATTTTTACCGGTTGGTATGATGCCAATCTTCCTCGGCGCACTGTCGAGGGTCGATCCCGGCGGTAAACTCACCGGCTCTCACCCTGCGTTTGTGACTCTAAGTGGTGGCGTTGCGCCCATTTTAGGCGGTATCCTTGCGGATGCCGGAGAAGGTTTTGTCCTAAATGGCTGGTTCGCTGTCGCCTGCTTCATCATAGGTGCAGGACTCATGTTCTCGGTTATCCGTACAGCTGATCAAAAGCGTTAGCCAAGCCGATTAAGTTCTCGAAATTCTTGCGACGATTAGTCCTTCGAATACCAGATGGGTGAAGTGTAGGCTCGCTCCTGTATGACATCCGGGTAGTCCCCGGCGTTCTCTAAGCCGAGTGCAATGCGATCAAGCAATGAGTGTCTCGCGGTGGGAATCTGCAGGACGCGGACGTAATAAAAACAACTGGATGAAGGGTCAAATACAGGGTCGCGCCAAAAAGTAGTCAGAACGGCCTCGCCGACATGATCTGAAACAGATCCGGTTCGACGGTCCACGGTATCAGAGATCGCCGCCAGTTTGCCATTCGCATCAAGCGTTCGATCGCCGGCCCATGCAATATTAAAAACACTTTCATGGCTCGATCCTGTTTTATCAACCCAGCCTTTGATGATCTGTATTCGATCCAGGTTTGCGGTCATGGGGTCCCGCATTGCCTGTATGAGAAAAGCAGGTCCTCCCTCCGGACCCTCATTGGACCCAAGCGAACCCCCCATGGGTACTCCCTTCGCATATCCGTTAGCAGTGAGATCCGCAAGGTCGCTTTCAGTTAATTGCCAGCCGCCAAACAATCGTACCTGGATACGGGGGCCCGTTGTCGCATAGACTTCACGTCTATCGAACGCATCCATGATCGAGTCACGGGTATTTTCTCCAGCCCAGACCGCTGCGAGGCCTGAAGCGGACATGGTCCAGCCACTTGGCCCATCCGCCAGTGCACTGTCTGATTTATTCTCCGGCACTGAATCACGGGAAAACTTACCCCAGAAGTTTGGTTCCTCCGCCGTTGATAGTCCGGTGTGTGAATCAGTGGAACCGATCATCCCCAATTGAAACGGGTTGGTTCCTACTTGCTGTTCCAGTTCCAGGCCGGTTCGCAGGGCAGCGCGAACATAGTCGCCTTTTCGCGGCACATAAGGCTCGGTGCCATTCTGCAGGTAGAAGGGGAAGGGTTCAAAACGGGCGAACTCATCTTCAGGGGAAAAGGCCTCATGGGTCTCGGAATCGCCCTTAATCTGTGTCATCTCCACCACCGGCTCCCAGCGGGTCCGCAGCTTTGCATAGTGGGTATCAATGGGGTTGCCACGGGCGGTCGTGACATCAAACATAATGCCCTTTGAGACATTTGAGTTATGTGGAATCGAAAGAAAGCGCACCCCAGTCTCGGCTTCCTTTTTCGCAAGCCATTGCCACAGGTCTTCTGGGTACGGGCTGTCGAGGGACGAGAAGGGAAAGAATGAGGTTGCGGTCTGCTTGTCCGCATCTGACACGATAATCCTATGGAGGTTTGCGCCGCCGGGCGTCGACGACCATTCCCAGCCCATGAAAGTCGTAAATATTCCTGGCGCATTATGATTTTCCGCTGCTTCGGTCAGTTCCTGCCAGGCATTGCGAAATGATATTTCAGCACCGGGTGTTTCCGGCCGCTCGGTCCAGTTTTTAATCGCCTCCCTTGGATCTTCAGATACGGGTAGCAGGTGAGCAAAATATTCAGGGCCTGTACCCGAGTCTATTGCATCCCGTATCTCATTTTCATTGAACCAATAGAGCAGACTTTCTATTAGGTTTGGGTCCTCTGCCTGGATACCATCATAGTAGATGTCTCGAATGCCGCCGAAAAATTCCGCATGGTCCGACACCACCAGGAAATCGAGCGGCGTCTGGATTTGCACACGGGTCCGGTTGTAGGCATGAACGACGGGCTCACCTTTGGCATAACGATATGCGGCATCTGGCTTCACCGTCATGTTGGCATTTAGAAACGCATCGAATGAATTCGCCGTATGCAGGTGGGTGTCCCCCCACAGCAATTTACGGGTGATAGCCTCCTGCGAAGCCGTGCCTTCGGCATCCGCGACTGCCGTCGAAGACAGCAGTAAGAAGGCGGATAGTGTTGGTAAGCGATGAGCTAGCGACATAGGATTCTTCTAATGGTTTTGAATTAGCCGTATTAAACACCAATTGTGGTGTTGGAGTCAGTTGCCTGAGTAATTTGAATATCGTTCCCTTATCCAGGGCATTGAAACCTGCTCACTTGAAAAGGTCACCAGTATTAGATAAAACTGTTGGCTACTAGAGCTAACGGATACCCTCATGCCCGCCAATCAAAAAAGTCCCCTCACCCAAAACCCTAATGGGCTGGATCTTCTGTTGGTAGCGACCTATTGTCGTCAAATTCAGGCAAGCCTGGTCCGTGTATGGGAAAATGTGCTGGACTGGGAGCACCTGCCTCACCTACATAACTCCGCCTTTGAATACTGTGAACTGGATGAGGCGGGCCGCTGGGGTTGGCGTGTCTGGTCCGATCCCGATCACGGTGGGCATTTTGAACTGTCCGTTGACACGGACTGTTACGTGGTACGAGCCTATGCGGGGGGCGAGCAGTTTTCCGAGATATGGACGCACCTGTCAGACCAGGGAGGTGCGACCGATATTAGCGTCGAGTTTTACGCCGCTGGTATCTCAGAGGACAAAAAAGAAGAAGTCGGCAAATTTTATCTCGGCTTGTATACGGTACTCTGGGATGAAGATGAAGCGATGATGCAGGAACGACAATTGCGACTGGACCAACAGCGCGATGCTAGTAAGGAAGTTAATCTTGGTGACGTAGCGCCCTTGCGTGAGAGGGCACCGTTTCGCTTTGAAATGAACAGCAGGGAATACCTTCTGAGTGAATGTGCTACGGGCTGGGAAGCAACCCCAACTATCTGTCCCCACCTCCTGGGTCCGCTCGAGGCGACTGAAGCAAGTGGACAGGTTCGCTGTCATTGGCACGGCTATGTATTTGACCTGCAATCAGGAAAGTGTGTGACACCTGTTGGTTCTCGTTGCTCACTTGGCCCTCCGCCACGAACCGTGGTACAGGATGGCCAGTTGATTGCAGTTGCGCACTAGCCTGCAAAGGCGGATGGCGACAGGTACTTCGTCAGTGCTTCCCCCGGAAGGTCTGGTATTTAACCTTAACGATTTGGAAAAAGGATAGTTATGGACTCAGCACCAAAAGTACTGAGTGATGTAAACAGCAGCTGGTTGACACGGGTGCTTCATGAGGCCGGTGCGCTCGATTCTCATATCAACGTCAAGTCTATTCAGCTGGAACCCATGGGGGCCGGTGTTGGCATGATGAGCAGTATGTCCAGAATTCTAATGGACTATGACCAGGAAGGTGCGTCAAGCCCAGAGAGCCTGGTGATTAAGTTACCAGCAGAGAATGAAACTAATCGTGCGGTTGCTGAACAATTCTACCTCTATCTCAAGGAAGTGCGTTTTTACGAAGAACTGGCGCCACTGACCAGTGCAGCCAGCCCCAAAATCTATGCTTCGTCACTCGATGAAAATCAAAATTTTCTGCTCTTGATGGAAGATGCAACGGACTATCGTATGGGTAACCAGGTTATTGGTGCCACCCTAGAGGAGTGTGAAATCTGTGTTGCCGAGCTTGCGAAATTGCATGCATCCTTCTGGGGGAAATTGGAAGCAGTCGATTGGTTGCCCCATATAGCCAACAGTGAGAATGCAACAAACATGGCCCATGGTGCTGAGATGGGATGGGATCAGCTCATCGAATATTTTGGTGACCAGGTGCCTTTTTCGATTAATGAGCGCAGAGATGCCTACCTCGCAAATATTGATAGACTGCAGAATCTTCTTGATCAGGCGCCCACTACGCTGGTGCACGGAGACTTCAGAATGGACAATATGCTCTTCGGCCAGAGGGTCGAACATAACCCACTCATTATTGTTGATTATCAGGGTCCCCTGAAGGGCAAGGGCATACAGGATTTCGCCTATTTCCTATGTCACAGCACGCAAATAGAAGTTCGGCGTCAACATGAACAAGCACTGGTGCAAAGCTATGTCGATGGGCTTATCAAGGGCGGCGTGCGTGGCTATGACTTTCCCCAGGCATGGGAAGATTATCGGGTGGGCGTGCTTTACAGCTGGTGTGTCGCGACCGTAACTGCCGGCACAATGGACCCGGATAACGATCGCGGCTATGCCTGGATGGCAAAAATGGTGGAACGAAATGGTGTCGCAATCGAAGACCTGGATTGTCTGGGGTTGCTTTAATGGGTGGACTCCCTTCTATATGGAACCAGGCGGAAATGCTGCGGTAAAACGATGCGTATAGGACTGATTTCTGATACCCACATCCCTGAGTCTCGAGAGGAACTCTGGCCGCAGGTATTCGATGCTTTCCGGGGTGTTGATCTGATCTTGCACGCAGGGGACCTCCATGAACTGCGGGTGGTCGATGAGTTAAACGAGATTGCCCCTATCTATGTAGCCCGTGGGAATGGCGATGATGGCTCTGGTGGACGCCCGGCAGTGCCTGACGATGAGCGGCTCCGAGAAGCCTGGTCGTTGGAACTGGGCGGGCTCGTCGTGGGGGTAACCCATGTTGTACCCGTTCCCGAGATGCCGCCGCACCTTACTCTGGAGCGTTCGATCGCACGGCACTTTCCGGATCGAAAACCGGATGTGATCATTTATGGTGATACACACGTCGAGTCGATTGATATGGTAGACGGTATACTTTGTGTCAACCCTGGGTCTCCAACCTTTCCGCATAACCTCGAGATGCAACTCGGCACCATTGGTTTTCTCGAAATCGAAGGTGACAGGGCAAACGCATCTGTCTGGCAAATCACAGAGACAGGGATCGACCCATTCGACTGGAGCAGGTGGCGGCGCTAAGTCGATATTCGAAAACCATGCAGCGTAAACCACTTAAACTGATCCATACCTCGGACATTCACATCAGCAGCGAAGGGCGATGGAACGAGAGCGGGCCATTTGATCGTCGGCGGGAGGAAAGAGCGCTCAGCGAGGTTATTGATACATCTCAGCGGCAACGGGCAGATCTACTTTTGATCGCCGGGGACCTGTTTGATTCGAGCCGGGTAGCAACTGCCCTGGTTGACTTCGTCATGGAAGAATTCAGCAGGGCCTCCTGTCCGGTCGTCTTGATTCCCGGCAACCATGACTGTTATGACGACCACTCGATCTACAGACAAGTTGATTTCGCGCAGGCAGGACCCCACGTCAAGGTCCTTATGGACGAGGAGGGACAAACTATAGAGTTTCCTGACCTGGAAGCGACCGTGTGGGGGAGGGCGCTGGTGGATCACGATCACAGAAACCAGCCCCTTGCGGACATTCCGAAACGAAGCGGTGATTTCTGGCACCTGGGGGTGGCCCATGGCTACCTGACACAGGACAGGAGCGAAATGCGCTCTTCGCTGATTACCCATGACGAAATCGGTGAATCAGGTTTTGACTATCTGGCGCTGGGTCACGTACACGTATTCCGCGAGGTGAGCCAACGTACAACCAAGGCCTGCTACTCCGGGAGTCCTGCACCAGGGTTTCTGGGCGACGAGGAGTGGGGGAGTGTCGCTATGGTTACACTGGATCCACTCTCAGGGGTCACCCTCTCAGAAGAAAAACTTCGTGCCAGCTAGGCTGAAGTAAATTTAGACGATACGTGATGGGCCTTCGCAATCAGGTTATTGGGTAATTTAACAGGAGCATGAAACGATGTATGAAATGGATGGGAAAGTGGCACTGGTTACAGGTGCAGGTATGGGGCTGGGCCAGGCATGCGCATATACAATGGCCGGACTGGGTGCCAGTGTGATGGTTGCAGATCTCAATGAAAAAGCTGGTCAGGAAACGGTTGATACCATTGAGCAGCGAGGTGGAATCGCCAGTTTTGTTCACGTAGATGTGGCTGATGCAAGCGCAGTGGAAGCTATGGTCCAGCGCACGATTGATACCTATGGTCGGCTGGATAGTGCTGTGAACAATGCAGGGATAGTCGGTGAAGGTACGATCGTTGCGAACGAGTCAGAAAGCAACTGGGACCTGGTTATGAGCATTAACCTCAAGGGTGTATTCCTGTGCTGCAAGTATCAAGTTCGGCAGATGCTGGCGCAGGGTGGTGGCGCTATCGTCAATATGTCATCGGTGATGGGGCTCAATGGGAATGCTGGCGCAGTCTCGTATGCGGCATCAAAGCACGGTGTGATTGGTGTCACTAAATGCGTTGCCCTTGAAAATGCCCAGACCAATATCCGCGTAAATGCTATATGCCCCGGTATTATGAAGACGCCGCTGGTTGATGGCCTGATCGATCGTTCCGGGGGAGCCTTCGCAGACTACGCTATGACTTCGACACCCATGGCCAGATTGGGAGAAGCAGAAGAAGTCGCCCATATTGCAGCATGGCTATGCTCAGATGCAGCTTCCTACATTACAGGTACCGTGCTGCCAGTCGACGGTGGCTTTAACGCCCAATAAAATCCGGGCTAGCTTACTCTTTTTCGCTTTCTAGGATCGAGCGGGCTTTGGCGGGGTCGCCGCCCACAGACACACTGCCCCTGCCAGTGTTGCCATTGCAATGATGCCAAAGGCTAGCCGGTAGTTTCCATAGATATCAAACAGGATGCCACAAAGGAGAGGGCCAGTGGTCATGCCTATCATGGCGATCAATGATGAGATCCCAATGATGGTTCCAAAAGACTTGGAGCCGAAGTAGTCAGCGCGCAGGGCTACGATAATAGGAGCGCGAATACCCCAGCCAAAACCATGGAACACGGCAAATACCACAATCCAATAGAAATTGGTCGCGTTGATCAAGGCTATCAGTCCGATGAAGTGCCCGATCATACAGAAACCAATAGTGATTCGTTTGTTGAAATAGTCACCGAGAAAACCACCTAGAAATACACCCAACATCTGCATGCTGGTCATGATGGAAAATGCGAAACCTGCTTCGACCAGGGAATAGTCAAGGCTAGTTGTCAGGTGCGGTATCAGGTGGGCAATCATAGAGGAAACCGCCAGTAGCGATAGTCCGTGTCCGATGGACAATAGCCAGAAGGCGGGTGTTCGAAGTGCCTGACGCCAGGTAAAGTCACGGTGTATCGGTTCAATGGTTCTTTTTTCATCCACCACATCATCGGCTTCTAGTGGCGAAATGCCATCGGCATGTTCTCCCATTCCTTCCGGGTGGCGGCGGATGAGCCAAACCATAGGAACGCCCAGTGCCACAACGGCGATGGCAGATAGAAATGCGACGGTTCGCCATCCCTGTTCTTCAAGTCCGAAAACGATGAGTGGTATGCAGAGGCCACCAACGCCGTAACCCATCTGAGACCAGGCTATTGCCTTCGATCGATGTACCTTGAACCAACTGATGATAGCTACCATCAGCGTTGGGAAACCACCAAGGCTTGAACCCAGCGCAATGAGGATGACGGCAACGATATAGCTGGGGATCGAGTGTATTTGTGAAAAAGCCAGGAACCCGACTCCAAGGAACAGAAAGCCAGTCACAAGGATACGTCGCGGCCCGTATCGATCAACCAGCCAACCCTGAATCGGTCCCAGCAGTCCTGTTTCCAATCGTGACAGGGCAAACGCAATGGACAGCACAGACATGCTCCATCCGAAATCAGCCTGTAGCAGGACGGCGTAGGCACCGAAAGACTGCAGCCACGTCAGGGCAACAAGCCATTGGAGGCCGGCACTGGCCAGAACTATCCACCAGCCAAAGAAGACCTTGCCACCGGGGCGAAAAAGTTTGTCCAACTTTTCACGCCGAAGTAGCAGGTACCTTCCGATTGCGGTTCTTTTCATTGTAATAATGTCATGTATATCTATTCAGCATCCGGAGATGTCAGCCACTCGACACTATGGCTTCGAGAGAATCTCGATGGTTTACCCTGCCGGTCGGCACCTAAGTGAGTTCCAGTTCTGGGTATAGGGTCGCTCGTATCAGGTTGCTCGTATTAAGAAGACTCGAGGCTGATGACAATCAGTTTTCCGTTAAGCCAGTCTGGCAGCCACGCCGGTGCCTTTGGTCGGAGTCGTGCGAATACTTCATGTGTGTACTCGGGATCGTCGAGTACGACAACTGCGTTTCCCTTCAGGCTTCTGCCGCGAATCAGTAAGGTTACATCCGCACCGCCGTTGCGAAATACACGCCACCAGGGTCCGTCTGCGCCGAGAAATACCTTGTCCTCTTCCTGCAGATAGTTCACTGGTATTTGCTTTCCGTCCGGCAATGTCAGGAGTGTGACGATTCCCGCGCGTTCTCCGTCAGGGTTCGACGTGACTTCTTCAGCAACCTGTCGGTTGACGACTAGCAGGTTGTAGATGACTGTGCCAATGATCAATACACTAAAAACAACAGCACCAATGACCAGCCACTTGTATACGGCCAATGCAAACCTCTTCTTTGTTTAGTTGCGTAACAGTAAAACGTTTTTCTGTCTCACATGCCAGCAGGGTGATTTAAGTATCTGGTATGGGTGTGTATGCTCCGGGTAAGTGACCAAAGTGGGGAGGCACGCGATGGAAAAGCGACGAATGGGCAAGCATGGGCTGGAGGTCCCGGCACTGTGTCTTGGTACGATGACTTTTGGCCTTCAGGTCGATGAGTCCATTTCCCGGGTTATCCTGGATAGGGCCTACGAGGCGGATCTGACATTCCTTGATACGTCTGATGCCTATCCGCTTGGCGGCACGCTGGAAACCATGGGTGAAACCGAATCTATCATTGGCCGTTGGATGAAAGACAAGGGGAACAGGGATCAGCTTCTAATCGCGACAAAGTGTTTCGCACCAACTCGACGAGGCCCGAACAACTGGGGTCTGTCCAGGCAACACATCATGGAGTCGGTTGAAAAGAGCCTGACTCGACTGGGTACAGACTATATAGACCTGTACCAGTCCCATGGTTTTGATCCACATACGCCTATCGAGGAGACACTGCGCGCCTTCGAAGATCTGGTTACTGCCGGCAAGGTTCGTTACATAGGTTGTTCCAACTACCCTGCCTGGCGTTTGGGTGGTGCGCTTCGAGCCGCGGAACGGCTGGGTGTAGCCGGGTACGTCTCTGTCCAGCCACGTTACAACCTTCTTTACAGGGACATTGAAACTGAACTCCTGCCATTATGTGTTGATGAGGGCATTGGTGTCATCTGTTACAACCCGCTTGCGGGCGGGTTTCTCTCTGGCAAATACAAACCCGGACAGGCTCCCGTCGATGGGACACGGTTTACGCTTGGCACGGCCGCGGATCGATATCAGGAACGCTATTGGCACGACTCACAGTTTGAGGCGGTCGAGGCCCTGAAGGGGGTCGTTGAGTCAAAGGGGTTGGATATAGTGTCGGTATCGATCGCCTGGGTGCTCGTACAAGCTGGCATTACCTCCGCCATTATCGGTGCCTCAAAGCCTGAGCAGCTTGATGCAAACCTTGCAGCCCTTGACCTTGTCCTTGATGAAGAAACGGTAGCCGCCTGCGAGGCAGCCTGGTGGTCCTTGTCTCGGCGCCCAGTGGATGAGGGATATCGCTAGTGGAATTCTGGACTTCCCATCCTTCGGCGCCAACCCGTGCCGCTGACGTGGCGGCCGTTGCAGAGGGGCTCGGCTGGGATGGGTTGACGACGGTAGATTCTCAGGACCTGTCCGGTGATCCCTACGTCTTTTTGGCCCTCGCTGCGACGGGGAGTACAAGGTTGGGATTGCAGACTTCAGTGACGAACCCGGTTACCCGCGTTGCGGCCGAAACAGCAACATCCGCCATGTCCGTACAGAAATTATCCAAGGGTCGAATGATCGTTGGCATTGGCAGGGGTGACAGTGCCCTTGCGCATCTGGGTCGCTCCCCCGCAAAACTCAAGTGGTTCGGGGAATACCTGGTTAGTCTTCAGGCATACCTGCGTGGTGATGAGGTTAACTTTGAGCATACTGGGACCCTGGACCAGCAGGCAGCGCCTGTCGAAATTCTTGGGCTGGCTGATGCACCCTCCTCGAGTTCAATTAAATGGCCAGCGGGAATTGACAAGGTGCCGGTAGAAGTTGCTGCAACAGGAGAGAAGGTGATTGGTATGGCCGCGCGCTATTCTGATCGCATCATGTTTGCCCTCGGCGCAGATACAGAACGACTAAAATGGGGTATAAATACCGCAATCGAAGCCGCGAGCAAAGCAGGAAAGGGTCCGGTATCACTCAAATTTGGTGCCTATATAAACATCGTCTGTCATCACAATCTTGATGTGGTAAGGGACCTGGGGCGTGCCGGGACGAGTCTTTTTGCTCGATTCTCCGTTATGCACGGAACCGTATCTGGCCCCGTGTCTGAAAAGCAGCGGGAAATTTTTCGAACCATTCACGACAGTTACGATATGAATATGCATGCCCGCGAGGGTAGTCAGCAGTCAAAGGTGATGACCGATGAGTTTATGGATGGTTATGCGGTTATAGGCGGTGTCGAGCATTGCATTGAACGGTTGCAGGAGGTGGAGAAACTTGGCATCAGTAAGGTTTCAGTTACAGGGCCAAGCTTTACTGCCAAATCCGATGAAGGACTCGAAGCCGCTGCAGGTTTTTCTGAAAAAGTAATGCCCGCTTTGCAGCAATAGCCACAGATCTAGCGATAAAGATAGCGACAGCAATTTAGAAAAGGGTGACTGACGGGCCCCCACTCCTTGCCACCCAGTAAGTGTAATATGAGCCGAAAGGAAGCCGGATAATGTTGACCCGGTTTCAAAGCAGATTTTGTACCCAAACAGGAGATAGTCAAATGGCACTTAAAGGTGTAGACCATGTTGTTGTCAGGGTGTCAGACCTTGGCGCAGCAATAGCGAGTTACAACAAGATTATTGGCTTTGAGCCGGATCTGCAGCATTCTGATGACTTGAGTGCTGACCAGGCCTTCTATCATTTTGCCGATGGTACCTTCCTGGAACTGGTTTCCCCGACCGCGGATGATTCTCCCCTCGCAGGCCCCTTGTCAAAACGCGGCGAGGGCATTCACACGGTGGCGTTTACGGTCGATGACCAACAGGCAACGGCAACGGAGTTGGACGCTAAGGGGGTAAGGACGATTGGCGGCGCCTTTGTGCATCCATCGGAGGCTAATGGCGTGCTTGTGCAACTGAGCGAGAGATAAATGCCTGTCAGCCAGAGCTGGGCGGCCTGGCCATTTTGATGCTGTAATCATAAAAGTGGTACATTGATGCATCTGATCAAGCAGGAAAAATTAAAATGGTTGTGAAAGCGGAAGACGAATATCGGCATGCTGCGCCGGATGAACATAGCGCCGGTCTGTTCGGCGATACACTCTGGGTGAGTGTTGTGGACAGTGAGGCCAATATCTTCGGCATCAATCACTTCCATTTGACCAATAAAGGTTGGGGGCGTTTCGAAGCGCTCTACGTGATAGATGGCGTCCAGCAGCAGTACGGGAACAAACATCCTCTGACAAAAGATGCGGATAAGGGACCCTGGAGTGATGGCCTCCTGACCTACGAAGTTGTTAAACCCCTGGAGGAAATCAGGATCACCTTCGATGGCCCAAGATTTGGCTTCGATCTGAATTTCAAGGGTCGCTTTCCAGTCTTTGACTACGCCGACAGTATTAATGGCAATCCCCTGGTCCACGCCAACTATTACGGCGGTCACTTCGAGCAGGGTCTGCACTGCACCGGAACCTTCGAGATACGCGGTGGCCCAAACAAAGGTGATGTCAGACAACTTGATTCCTGGTCCCACCGGGATCATTCCTGGTCAACTCGTTTTGCAGATGAGCCGCCTTGGGAATATTCACAGCAGAATGAACCGGGTCACTTCTGGCCCAGCATCCAGTTAGCGGATAAGCATATTAATGTCTACGGTCGTCACCAGCCGGACTCACCCTTCGGTGGCTTTATGTCCGATGCCAACGGCTCGAGGGCCATGCTGGGGGGAACCTGCGAAGTTCTTATGTCTGACAACGAGAGGGATGCTGCGGCTTTCCGGTATACCCTGCAATTACCCGATGGTGAGACCATTCACGTGCGAACAGGTCGCAAGTATGGCCAGGTGAAACTATGGGACCGGGGTGAGAACGACCTTGAAAATCGTCTGGATTGCTACGAGCCGTTTTTCGATTTCGAAGTCGAAGAAACTGGCGAAAAGGGTTGCGGTGTTTGCGAATATTCGGTCAGGCCTCCCTGGCCTCGCTGGCTCGTATAGCGCGAGATCAGATAACGAGAGAACTCAGGGGTGTGCGTGGTGCAGGCCGCGGGAAATATAATGCCAGTGACGGGCCTGGCCAGGTAAACTTCGCATTATGCTGACTGGAATGAGTCTTCTTCGTGAACGCAATTTCCTTCTCCTCTTTCTTGCAACGCTTATCACAACATTCGGCAGTGCAATGGCCCCCATTGCGCTGGCGTTTGGTGTCCTCGAGCTGACTGGTTCAACTAGCGCCTCGGCAATCGTGATTGCCGCACCGGTAGTCGCTCAATTGTTGATTCTGATGGTCAGCGGCACCCTGGCTGACCGTACGTCCCGGCGCCAGCTTATCATCTATGCCTGTGCATGGGCCGCCCTGTTTCAGGCCTTGATAGCCGTTGCGTTTATCGCCGAGTTTGCGACCGTACCGTTGCTTACGGGTCTGACGCTGATGGGAGGTGTAGTCATCGCCATTACATTTCCTGCAACGACAGGTCTCATACCGCTGATTGTCAGTCATGATCAGTTGCAGGATGCAAACAGTCTACTCGGGATTGCACGGAACACTTCACTGGTCCTCGGTACTGCCCTCGCCGGTGTGCTGGTCGCGGCTCTGGGACCCGGTGTAGCTCTGGCGCTTGATTCGGCGACTTTTGCCATCGCTAGCATCCTCTACATTACCCTGAAACCCGCAGAGCAAAAAAGGCTTCCCCCGGCCAGCTTTTTCGAGGATATCCGTAAGGGCTGGCAGGCCTTCATCTCCCACCGCTGGCTCTGGATCATGGTGGTTCAGTTTTCATTCGTTGCCGCCAGCATACAGAGTGTGAATGGCCTGTTGGGTCCTGCGGTGACGCGCTCCCACATGAATGGAGCAGTAGACTGGGGACTGATTTCCGCTGGACTTGGTGCAGGCACACTATTGGGCGGAATTGTCGCCATGCGCATACGCGTTGAACGCACCATGCTCGTCAGCGCCTTCTTGATCCTGTTCTTCGCCATTCCACCGCTGATGCTGGCAGGGCCTGTCGGGCTCTGGTGGTTGGTCGCCGGGGCACTGGTCAGCGGAGTGGCACGCCAGGTCTTTATTGTGCTCTGGCAGACTACCGTGCAGACTCGGGTTGCGCCGGAAATGCTCTCCAGGGTCAGTGCCTACGACTTCCTTGGATCATTTGCCCTGGCGCCGCTCGGTATCCTGTTTTTTGGTTACCTCTACGAGATGGTGGGTTACCGGGTGACCCTGCTCAGCTGTGCGGCAATGATTGTTGTCACCACGACGGCCCTCTTTTTCGTGCGCGACGTTCGGGAACTCAGATTGAACGATACCTCCCCTGAAAGTGATAAGGATATTTGAGCAGCAATGTGGCCAACGTGGTATCCATAGCGGGCGGACAGGACATAGATGGCAATTTTATTACGTGTTACAGTAATTCAAAATGTAGTCCGCTGCTGCAGTCACCATAGTGTTCCAATGTGCTGGAGAAACGTTCATGTCAAAACTATCTCGCCGCGAGTTTCTTAAATACACCAATGCCTCCACGCTGGCATTGTCACTGCGCCGCCTCACCTGGGTGGCACCTACCTTGGCAGCTGGTAAAAGTGGAGCGGCTTCCCTGGAGATGCCAGACTATGATTCCTGGGAGGATATTTACCGGCATCAGTGGCAATGGGACAAGGTGGTTAAGTCGACTCATCATGTTAACTGCTGGTACCAGCGGGGGTGCACATTCAATGTCTACGTGAAGGACGGTATTGTGCTGCGTGAGGAACAGTCGGCTACCTACGATCAGACAAGCCCCGATGTACCCGATGCAAACCCAAGAGGTTGCCAGAAGGGTGCCTGTTACAGCGACCGAATGTATGATGCCGGCCGTCTCAAATACCCCCTGAAGCGGGTTGGCAAACGAGGTGAAGGCAAGTGGAAGCGTGTCTCATGGGACGAGGCCATGACTGAAATTGCTGATCGCTTTATAGACGCACTGAACACTGATGGACCAGCCAGTATCTATTTTGACGGTGGCGGTGGGGCCACTTCGGGCGGTGGTGGTACGGCAGCAGGTCGACGGTCAAAGTTGCTGGACCTGCCAGGGTTTGACATCGATGCCGAGGTCGGTGATCACCATCCGGGAATCAATGTTACCTGTGGCAAGATGTTTTTTCATAGCTCCGGTGATGACAGTTTTTATTCTGACCTAATTTTGAACTGGGGCGGTAACCCGATCTACACCCAGATCCCCAATGCACACTATATTACCGAAGCCCGCTACAACGGTGCCCGTATTGTCACAATTGCTCCTGACCATAATGCCTCTGCTGTTCATTCTGATGACTGGATTCCCGTCAACGTAGGTAGCGATGCAGCATTTGGGCTGGCTATGGCACAGGTAGTGATTGAAGAAGATATCTTCGATAAGGCGTTTGTTCGTGAGCAGTCGGATCTCCCAATACTGGTGCGTACTGACAACAAAAGGTTCTTGAGAGCCAGCGATATTGAGCCCAAGGGTGATGAGGAAGTATTTTATATCTGGGACCAGGTTACGGACTCATTGCAGGCGGCCCCCCGGCAGAGCCTTGCGCTGGGGGATCTGGTTCCGGCCCTGGAAGGTGAGTTCAGCGTAGAGACATCATCGGGGTCGGTCACCGTAACACCGGTATTCGCGATGCTGCGTGAGCACCTGAAGGATTACACACCTGAGATCACCGAAAAGGCGACTGGAACACGGCCTTCCCTTGTCAGGAATCTGGCCCGCCAGATTGCGACTGCAAAAAGTGCGGCGGTACTGACGCAATCAAACTTCTCCAAGTTCTACCATGGTCTGGAGATGGAGCGGGCGCAGTTATTGATCATGGTGCTATGTGGCCAGTTTGGAAAGAAGGGCAGTGGTCTCAACGCCTTTCCGATGATCTCCCCTGATGGTTCCATGTCAGCAATTCGGGCAGATGCGGATGACCCTGAATTCAAGAAGGTTCCCGTGATGCCCAAGGAGCCGCCGCTGTGGCAGAGGACGGGCCCGGACGGCACAACCTTTGAGCGCATGGTG
Organism: Gammaproteobacteria bacterium; assembly: GCA_002725995.1. Lineage (GTDB taxonomy): Bacteria > Pseudomonadota > Gammaproteobacteria > Pseudomonadales > Azotimanducaceae. The sequence goes on along the minus strand of PBRQ01000013.1, from coordinate 108,107 downwards.
TTTGATATGATGCGCAAGGGCTATATGGGTGGTGGATCGACCGCTTCATCCCTTTTCTTTCATGAACATGGCGGCCTGGCACCCATGACCGGTAGTGCCAAGCAATATGATCCATACCTAAAACGGGATGCCACGGCGCACCTTGAAGAGGCTTACGAAAAGGGCTGGCAGGTTCACCCCGGTCCGGCACCCAAGGTGTTCGTTGAGTCCGGCGGTAACATCCTGCGCCGGGTCCGCGGTGATCTGCTGAAGCGGGGTTTTCTGGATAGCCTGCCATTCCTGGTAACGATCGACTGGCGAATGTCTACAACAGCACTCTACAGCGACTATGTGCTGCCTGCGGCGGGCTGGTATGAGACCAATGATCTGGTTTTTTCTACACCCATAGCACCCTTCACGAACATCACGCAGCAGATTGTCCAGCCGCTTGGTGATTCCAAGACTGACTGGGCGATCAACTGCCTGTTGATGGAGAAGATTCAGGAGCGAGCCATCGCACGTGATAAAACTGAATTCAAGGACAGGGCGGGGCAGGATAGAAAGCTCGATCGCGTGTACGAAGATTTCTCCTTCAATCGCACCTACGAGGCAGATGGGGACGAAGAACTGCTCAAGAATGTGATCAAAGCCTGCTCCAATCTGGAGACCAGTTGGGAAGAACTCCAGCAGAAGGGGCAATCTCGATTCACTGATCTGAGCTTTCCCGACATGGCGACTGAGATTAAAGCAGACGAAACCATCACCGCATGCACCTGGCATACGGAGAAGAAAATGCCCTGGCCAACCCTGACGCGGAGAATGCAGTTCTACATCGATCAGAAAATCTTCTTTGAACTGGGTGAGGCATTGCCTGTCCATAAGGACAATCCGGCCATAGGTGGTAACTACCCACTGCAGCTTACCGGTGGTCACACGCGCTGGAGCATTCATTCCATCTGGCGGGACAACGATATGATGCTCGGATTGCAGCAGGGCGAGCCGACCATGTGGGTCAGCGCCGAGGATGCACGGTCCAGGGGAATAAGTGATGGTGACCGGGTTCGGGTCAGCAATGACGTGGGTGAATTCAAAACTCGTATCAAGATATCACCCAGTATCAGGCCGGGTCAGGTGGTAGTCTACCACGCCTGGGAGCCCTACCAGTTTGAGGATCGTGAACACTTTCAAAGTATTATGCCCGCGCCTTTTAACCCGATTCAGATGGTGGGCGGCTACTCGCACCTGCAACCAAGAATTCTGATAGGGCAACCCAATATGAGTGATCGTGGTGTCAGGGTCGAGATGGAGAGGGTAGGGTGATGACAAAACAACAGATTTCAATGGTCATGGACCTGAACAAGTGCCTGGGTTGCCAGACCTGCACTATAGCCTGTAAGCGTATCTGGACTAAGCGTAAAGGGATGGACTATATGTGGTGGAATACCGTCAACACCATGCCGGGGCGCGGTACACCAAAGGACTGGGAGTCGATGGGTGGTGGTTTCGCCAATGGTCGGGCCAAGGCTGGGCACCTGCCAACTCGTGCTGACTTTGGGGAGCCGGTCAAATCAAACCAGGAGACGCTCTTCTTTGACGGCGCCAGTGACATGACACGACTGAAGCCGATAAACAAACCTGAGTGGGGTCCAAACTGGGATGAGGATCAGGGCGGTGGCGAGTACCCTAATGGATATTTCTTTTATCTACCGAGGATCTGCAATCACTGCTCAAACCCGGCGTGTCAGGCGGCTTGTCCACGCAACGCCATTAGTAAGCGGCCGGAGGACGGGATTGTCGTCATCGATGAGGACCGGTGCCGCGGCTATCGCTTCTGTATGTCGGCCTGCCCCTACAAGAAAATCTATTTCAATGAAGAGGAGAAGACGGCACAGAAATGTATCTTCTGCTTTCCCCGTATAGAGCAGGGCGTGGCACCGGCCTGTGTAAGGCAGTGCCCCGGTCGCCTGCGGCACGTTGCCTTTCGGGATGACGAAGAAGGACCAGTGTGGAAACTGGTCGAGAAATGGAAAGTGGCACTACCTCTGCACGGGGAATATGGTACCGAGCCCAATGTGTTCTATGTACCACCCCTCGGGCCGACAGCCTTTGATAAGGACGGCGACCACGATACCCGTAAATCGCGTATTCCCGACGAATACCTTATTTCCCTGTTTGGCGATAGGGTCCTGGAAGCGCTGGAGACGCTCAAGGCCGAGATGGAAAAAACTCGCAGTGGTGAGAAGTCTGAGTTGATGGACATCCTTATCGCCAGGCACTGGCCGGATATGTTTCCGAGCCACGACAAGGACCCTGCCATTATCGACTGGAAAGAAATTTCCTGATTGCTCCCTTGCCTGCCCTGAACCTGGCAGGCAAGAGGCTCGTTAACAGAGGGCTCCTGAACAAAAGGCCGCTACATATTGCCGTAGTTGGGTCCGCCGGCGCCCTCTGGTACAACCCAGGTGATGTTTTGGGCCGGGTCCTTGATGTCACATGTTTTGCAGTGAACGCAATTCTGTGCATTGATCTGGAATTTCTTGCTGCCATCCTCTGCTTCGACTACTTCATAGACACCTGCCGGACAGTATCGCTGGGCTGGCTCATCGTAGAGAAGGAGATTAGAGTGGATGGGAATATTCTCATCGGTGAGTTGCAGGTGACTGGGCTGGTCTTCTTCGTGGGAGGTATTGGACAAAAATACCGATGACAGCTTGTCAAAGCTGATTTTACCATCGGGTTTCGGGTAATTAGGCTTGGCACATTTGCTGGCCAGCATCAATTGCTCATGATCGGGTTTTGAATCTGTAAGGGTAAAGGGCATCCTGCCCCTGAAAATGTACTGGTCAACCCAGGCAAAGGCTGAGCCGAAGAATAATCCGAGTTTATGTTGTGTTGGAATGATGTTCCGTGCTGCATACATCTCTTCGTACACCCAGGAATTTTTGAAGGCCGTTTCATAATTGCTCAGTTCATCGCCACTGGTGCCAGCTTTGACAGCCTCATAAACCGTTTCCCCAGCCATCATGCCAGTCTTCATTGAGGTGTGCGTTCCCTTCTGCTTCAGGTTATTGAGGAATCCGGCTTCATCACCTGCCAGCAGGGCTCCTGGCATTGTGAGCTTAGGTACCGCCTGGAGTCCGCCTTTAGCAACTGACCTTGCACCGTAGGCAACCCTTTTGCCGCCATCCAGGTAGTGCTTTATCACCTTGTGATGTTTGAATCGCTGGAACTCATCAAAGGGACTCATGTGCGGGTTCGTATAACCTAGGTCAACGGCCAGTCCGACAGCCACCTGGTTATTCTCAAGGTGGTAGAGAAATGATCCGCCCAGTGTGCACCCCGGCAGATGCCCAAGAGGCCAGCCGATGGTATGTAGGACCTTGCCTGGTACATGCTTGTCCGGGTCAATGTCCCAGATTTCCTTCAGCCCAATCGCATAGTGCTGCGTTTCAGCATCTTTGCGCAGATCAAATTTCTGTATCAACTGTTTTCCCAGGTGCCCCCGGCAGCCTTCAGCAAAAACGGTGTATTTGGCATGTAATTCATAGCCGGGGGTATAGGTCGATTTTTGCTCTCCATCAGCGCCGATACCCATGTCGCCGGTTGCAACCCCCTTTATCGCGCCATCTTCGTTGTATAGAACCTCACTCGCGGCGAAGCCCGGGAATATATTGACTTCCAGTTCCTCTGCCTTCTCACCCAGCCAGCGGCACAGGTTGCCGAGGCTGATTGCGTGGTTACCCTTGTTATGCAGCGCCAGGGGGACCAGGAAGGAGGGCAGCTTTATACCCAGGTTGTCACCCAGCAGATAGTAGACATGATCATCTGTGACGGGGTTGTTCACCGGTGCCCCCAATTCCTTCCAATCAGGAAACAGTTCGTCCAGTGCCCGCGTTTCAACGACTGCACCGGAGAGAATATGGGCGCCAATCTCAGAGCCTTTTTCAACCAGGCACACGGTAAACTCATCTCCGGCTTCTTTAGCAAGCTGTGCAAATTTGATGGCAGTCGCGAGGCCAGCCGGTCCTCCGCCAACTACCACTAGGTCAAATTCCATGGACTCTCTTTCCATGTGCAGACACTCCTAGAATCACAGATATAGATAGCCTGTATTGTATGTAATGTTGGTAGCCAAAGGAAATCACTAATATTTATAGGGGATAATATAGAGCAGGCCAAGGGTAAAGAATAAGCCCTGCAAACAGGGCGCATCAGACGTCTTGATATTACCTTCAGCTATTGATTCTAGAGCTAGAAACCGGCAGAATACGCGCGCTTTAAAGCGGACCACATGTCATTCTTGGCATGTTCCTAAATGTCCCCGGATTTACTTAACACTAGCAGAGGAATTGCATGAAAGTTCTTGTAGCTGTCAAGCGTGTCGTAGACTACAACGTGAATATTCGCGTTCTAGGTGACAACACGGGTGTCGATCTAAATAACGTAAAAATGTCAGTCAATCCTTTTGATGAGATTGCCATTGAAGAAGCGGTTCGCCTGAAAGAAGCGGGCACCGCAGAAGAAGTAATTGTCGTGTCAGTAGGCGCGAGTGCCTGCCAGGAGCAAATCAGAACAGCGCTGGCGCTGGGTGCTGACAGGGGAATCCTTGTCGAAACTGAAGAAGAAGTACAGCCCCTCGCTATTGCCAAGGTCCTCAAGGCGATCGTAGACAAGGAACAGGCACAGATAATTATCACCGGCAAGCAGGCGATCGATGGCGACAATAGCCAGACAGGACAAATGCTGGCTGCGCTGGCTGGATTATCCCAGGCCACATTTGCCTCGGAACTGCAGGTTGGTGATGGCACTGCTACGGTTACCCGTGAAGTTGATGCGGGCCTTGAAACAATTACTGTTAAGTTGCCGACTATTATTACGACCGACCTAAGGTTGAATGAACCACGCTACGCATCACTACCAAATATCATGAAGGCGAAGAAAAAGACCATCGATACCTTCACGCCAGAGGATCTTGGTGTTGACGTCACACCAACGGTGAAAACACTGAAAGTGACGCCGCCCTCTGCAAGGCAAGCCGGAATAATCGTTGAGTCGGTTGAAGAGTTGGTAGACAAACTGAAAAATGAAGCGAAGGTGATCTCATGAGTATTCTTGTAGTAGCAGAACATGATAACAGTTCAGTTAAGGCTTCCGCCCTCGTGGCTATTGCTGCAGCACAGGCAATCGGCGGAGATATCGAAGTGCTGATCGCTGGCGCTGGATGTGCGGCGGCGGGCGAAACTGCTGCTAAGGTTGCTGGTGTGAACAAGGTATTGGTTGCTGACAATGATGCTTACAGCCATGACCTGGCAGAAAATATTGCTGCCCTGATTGTTGAAATTGGTTCAAATTACTCTCACATACTCTCTGCAACCACTGCTTCCGGCAAAAATTTTATGCCTCGCGTAGCAGCACTGTTAGATGTTGCCCAGATTTCTGATATCAGCGGCGTTGTAAGTGAAGACACCTTTGAGCGTCCGATCTATGCCGGGAACGCTATTGCGACAGTACAATCGACTGACTCAATCAAGGTGCTGACCGTCAGGGGCACAGCCTTTGATCCGGCTGCAGCAGATGGTGGCAGCGCCACAATCGAGAATCTTGATATCGCCAAGGATGAGGGTTTGTCCTCATGGGATAAGGAAGAGATTGCCGAACTGGAGCGACCTGAATTAACTGCGGCCAGTATTATTATTTCTGGCGGCAGGGGCATGCAAAACGGTGAAAACTTTGCCCTGCTGGAATCAGTTGCAGACAAGCTGGGTGCCGCCATTGGTGCATCTCGAGCCGCGGTAGACGCAGGCTTTGTCCCCAATGATATGCAGGTTGGTCAGACAGGTAAGATTGTCGCACCGGACCTGTACATAGCTGTAGGTATCAGCGGCGCTATTCAGCACTTGGCGGGAATGAAGGACAGCAAGGTTATCGTTGCAATAAACAAGGACGAAGACGCGCCAATATTCCAGGTCGCGGACTATGGACTTGTTGCTGACCTCTTTAAGGCCGTCCCGGAATTGGATGCCCTGCTGTAGGCTTTCCATCCCTGGCATTTGAGCGACAGTTCAGGTGCCGGGGATGAAAACTGTCAAAAGCTGGGCGCGAAGTCCAGCAATTCGATACCTTCTTCCACCAGATCATCAACAAAAAAGTGTATTGTCTCCACTGTGCCAAAGGCAGGTGCACATATCGTGTGCTCCATTTTCATGGCTTCAAGTACAACGAGGGGAGTGCCTGCAGTAACGTCGGCGCCGGATTCCACCAGTACCGAGATTAGTTTGCCTGACATATTTCTTCGATGCAGACACAATGGGCAAGATAGCCGAGGCCTGCACCGCCATATTCTTCTGAGACCGTGATGCCGAGCAGTCCCATCTCACCCATCTTCTTCCATAGGTCTGGTGGGAACTCGTTACTGGTATCAATTTCAGCGGCGCGTGGTGCGATTTCATCTGCAGCAAAGCGATTGACCTGATCCCTAAGCAGGTTTGATGGTTTCGCCGAGGCCGAAATTAGGGTTGTCGTATTGGGCCTGCATCGCCTGATTACTGAAAAATTGAGCCATAAGATAAGAGCGCCGTAGTATAGCAGATAGGCCTGCCATGGAATTCCTGCTGAACACCTTGTCAGTAGTGGAACAAGTAGCTTATTCTTGGTCGAAACTAGTCTGGAGAATCGGTTTGAGTACGCCACTTGAAAAACTGCGTGTGGTCGAGGTCAACGCAGGTATTGCCATCGCAATTGCAGGTGTAGTCCTGCGGGATTCCGGCGCAGAAGTCATTAAGCTTGAACCGGCGGGTGGCGACCATTCTCGCCAGCCAAGCGGCCACTACAGCTGGAATCGTGGCAAAAAGAGCATAGTGCTGAAAGCGGAAGATCCTGAATATGGAAAACTGCTCGCCTCGGCAGACGTCATCATCGTCGGCGGTAGTCGGTCGCATTTGGAGGGCTACCAGCCAACGGACGACCAGATCCTCGCATTTGCGCCACCCTATGCGGATGCTGAGCCCTACTCGGCGCTTCCCGAGGACGATGAGCTTGCGTCTGCACTTGCTGGAGTCATGGCCGGCACAGCTGCTTATCGCGACGGACCGGCGTTTCCGGTGCTGCAAACTATCAGCATCGCAGCCGGTGGTACCCTGTCTGGAGCCATTGCCGCAGCAATCCTGGTGCGGCAACGGACCGGTTGCGGTCAGGAAGTACGTGTACCCTGGACAACCATTGGCGCCTACATCGCCGGCTACCAGGCTTCCTTTTCAGACAAAATACCGCCCATGCCGGCACTGGGTGCCCCGTCACCACTGGGACTTGGGCAGGGGTGGCGTGTTTTTCGAGCCAGCGATGGCTGGGTAGGGATTGCCTGTGCTAACCCTATTTTTTTCAAACGACTCGTTGACTGTCTTGACACGAAGCTACTGGATGACCCGCGATTTGCGACCGCACCCTATGTTGGACCTGATGATCAACCGGCGCTTGAGGAAATTCTAAATGGCCTTTTCGCCGCAAGAACCCAGGCGGAATGGGTAGAGCGCTTTGCTGAATTCGGCGTACCAGGCTCGGCGGTCAATAACCGGGATCAGTTTGTTGCCAGCGATCTGGTAATTGAAAACGGTATGGTTGCCGTCGTGGAGGATCCTGAGGTTGGGCAGGTCAGGCAGGTCGCCATGCCGCTTGTATTTGAAGGAGCCGATGTGCCGGGTCCGGCTCCAGCGCCGGTTCTTGGTGCGGAAAAGGAAGAGATTATCGCTTCCCTCGAGAATCAGAAGGCCAAAGCGGAAGAGAGCGAAGCCTCACTGCCGGATCACCCCCTTACGGGAATAAGAGTCCTGGATTTTACCGGATTTCTGGCTGGCCCCACGGCTGGTCGACTATTGGTTGAACTGGGTGCTGAAGTCATAAAGGTAGAGCCGCTGGCTGGTGAAGGCTTCAGAAGTGGCGGTCTTGCCTGTCTGGGCATTAATGTCGGCAAGAAAAGTGTTGCTGTAGATTCGCGTACGCCTGAAGGACGCAAGGTCGTTGAACGCCTTATCAAGTCGGCTGACGTCCTGCTGCAGGCGATGATTCCGGGTTCTCCTGAAAAACTCGGCCTTGACTATGCGACGGTTAAGGCATTGAACCCTAAAATTGTCTACTGCTGGATTAGTGGTTTTGGTGCGGCAAAGAGCTGGCATGGGCGTCCATCCTTCGACCTGCTGATGCAGGCACTGTCCGGGCAGATGTTTACATTGGGTAGTGAGGCGGATGAGCAGCCCGTATACAGCAGCATGCCCATGGCAGACCTGTTCGCAGGCATGATGGCGGTGTACGGCATCATCGTGTCCATCGCCCAACGAGATAGAGATGGTGAGGGCCGCGCCGTATCGACTAACCAGGTGGCGGCCTCGATGGCTGCCCAGACCAGTCAGATTGTGAAATTTGATGGAGCACCAGAGCCAGATGTGACCGCCAGTTCCCTTGGACGATCCGCAGTCAACCGGCTGTATGAGGTCCAGGATGGTTGGGCGATCTGTGTCGCCAGAAATGCGCAGGATTGGGAGAAAATTACCGATGCATTCGGTGATCAGCTGGTGGATTGGACTTCGTGGGATTTGGCTCGGCAACAGGGCGTTGAAAGTGAGCTGACAAATGCACTTGCCACTGCTTTTGCCGACATAGCCAGGGAGACGCTAAAGGAGCGGTTCATCAAAATGGGGGCACCTGTTGCACCCGTGGTGGTGGTACGCTCTGACCAGATCGATAACCCATATTTTTCTGATCTGGGGACTAATGTTAGTGGAATTCACCATGATCGGTTCGGCTCGGTGACAGCCATCGCAAACTTCTTCCGCTTTTCCAGGACTCCAGCCAATGTGCCGACCACGGCGCAGTGGGTGGGGGAGCAGAATCGTGAAGTGCTGCTCTCTGTAGGTTATACGGATGCTGAAGTTGACGCATTTACTGAAGCTGGAACGATTGCTACACCTAAACCACCAGTCTAAGGGGGCGCCGAGTTGGGGGCGCCCAGCAGATGCCACTGAAGATTCGGCGCAGGGCCATTCAATCCGATGTACTGCGCTAAAATCGTCTTGCCGTATACCAGTTGACTGTACTGGAGGTTTCCTCAACCTTGTCTACCACATCCAGAATCAGGGCAAACAGGGCCATCCGAATTAGCACACCATTGTCCGTCTGTCTAAATATGGCGAGGTTGGGGTTTTCGTTCAGGTCATTGTCCAGCTCATTTGCATTTCCCCTGGAGTCCCTGGGCAGGGGATGCATGATTACCGTATTTGGCTCGCAGTACTCAGTGTAAATCGACTGATTGAGACGAAACAGCCCCTTGTACCTATCTGCCTCAGCCTGATTTGGAAACCGCTCTTCCTGGGTTCTCGTAAGGTAAAGAATGTCTGCGTGGCCGATACCAGATTGAAGTTCATCCGATTCCTCTACCTTGTGCCCGGCACGCTTGATGTCATCGACGTATTCCTTTGACAGAGCGAGTTCCGGTGGCGAAATAAGGATGAAATGCATGTTTTCATACAGCATCAGCAGTTTGCACAGAGAATGTACCGCGCGCCCGTAACGCAGGTCACCCACCAGTGCAATACGAATCCCATCGATATCTTTACCCCGGTCCTTCATCTCCTTGCGGATGGTGTAGAGGTCAAGTAGGGCCTGACTGGGGTGCTCATTGGCGCCATCACCGCCGTTGACGACTGGTACCCGACTCGCTACAGCGAATTCATCAACGGAGCCTTCAAGCTGGTGACGCATGACGATCATGTCACTGTAACCACTGAGGACTCGGGCTGTATCGTATAAAGATTCGCCCTTGGCGATGGCGGAAGCCTTCACCTCTGTTGTTTCTCTGACCTCACCGCCAAGCAGGTTCCAGGCGCAGCCAAAACTTACCCGTGTACGGGTGCTGGGTTCGAAGAACATGTTTCCGAGTATTGCGCCCTCAAGAACGCGGGTGATGCGCTGACGGTTGGCGTAGGGAAGCATCTGGTCAGCAACCTCGAATACCGTCCTGATAGCCTGACGGTCAAACTGGGAAATGGAGAGAATATGGCTACCAACAAAATTCATTCTGCGATTATGTCAGATCAGGCGTAGCTATGCAGTTTACTCGGTAACATCAAGAGCAAATTTCGCATCCACTGGTTAGCCGGGTCCTTGTCTGTGCTCTCATGCCAGTAGAGGTAACTCTCCAGGTTGGGCACATCAAAGGGAAGGTCCAGGTAGTGAACTGATCCGGTGCTGACCAGAAAGTCAGCAAAAATTCGCGGTACCGTCAGTGCCAGATCCGTTCTTGCTACCAGTTGCGGCGTGGAAAGATAGTGTTGTGTTCTAAGTGCGATCTTTCTTCTTTTGCCCATTTTGCCAAGTGAAAGGTCTACATGACCAAGGCCGCCCCGCCGAGAAGAGATGTGGATGTGGTGTAGAGACAAATACGTATTCAGGTCCAGCTTGTCCTTAACAACACTGTGATTCTTGCGCACCACACACACATGCGGGTGAGAAAACAGTGGCGCCTGTTTAATCCGCTGGTCCGGTGCGAGCGGTACGTCGATCGCCAGATCGAGGTTTCCCGATGCAAGTTCAATATTCATATCCCTTCGATGCACCTGATAGCAATCGATAGATATCAGGGGTGCACCTTCTTCCACCTTTCCGAGCAGCCATGGCAGTATGATTGCCTGGGACAGATCTGTCATTGAGACTCGAAAGCGCTTGTCAGACTCCTTAGGATTGAAATGCTCACTTTCCTGGACACTCGACCGAATCAGTCTGAGTGCCTGCCTGACGGAACCGATGATATTTTGTGATACCGGCGTCGGTACCATACCATCCGCGGTACGCACAAAAAGCGGGTCATCAAAGAGTGTTCGCAGTCGCGAAAGAGAGTTGGATACGGCCGGTTGCGTAATGCCAATAATTTCACCCGCGCGCGTCAGGTTGCCCTCCGTATAGATGGCATCAAATACAACGAAAAGGTTCAGGTCTACATCGCTCATTTTCATCGGGTCAATTCACCCTTGCATCACCTGTTTGAATTTAAATCAATAATTTTAATCAATGATACTTATGGTGAGAGAGGATTCAATGGTTGCGTTACAATAGATGCAGCTAAAACCCTGATGTACATTAAACTAACAAGGAATGTTCGATATAAAACAAAGGGATACATAATTTTTTTCACTAATTAGATGAATATCAAAATGAATGAGACGGAAACCCCATCACGGCTGCCTTTTGGGTTTGCGAAGCGACACAGCGTGATATTAATGCCAAGCAAAGATTCAGGATTGCAGGTCGTCTACAAGGCGGGACTGACCAATCAGGTTTTGGCTGAAGTGCGCAGGTTCACCGGCGCCGATTTTGAGTGCCGGGAGGTAGATGCACCAACCTTTGATCGAAACCTTTCTAGCACTTACCAGGATGACTCCGGGGAGGCCATGCAGATGATCGAAGACCTGGGGGAGGAGATGGACCTTGACAGTATTGCTGACCTGATTCCCGAAACGGGTGACCTGCTTGAACATGAGGATGATGCGCCTATCATCAAGTTGATCAACAGCCTGCTAACCGAGGCTATTAAAGTCGATGCATCTGATATTCATATCGAAACCTACGAAACCCGACTGGTTGTGCGCTTCAGGGTGGATGGTGTTCTGCGCGAAGTCGTTAGTCCAAGACGGGCCCTGGCACCGCTTTTGGTATCGAGAATCAAGGTGATGGCAAGGTTGGATATTGCGGAAAAAAGATTGCCGCAGGATGGCCGGATATCTCTTCGAGTCGGTGGCAAAGAAGTCGATGTGCGCGTATCAACCATTCCAGCGAGTAATGGTGAACGGGTTGTGATGCGCCTGCTCGACAAGCTGGAGGGCAGGAGAGACCTAGCGCACCTCGGTATGAGTCCGACGGCCATGAAGGCGATGGAGACGGTGGTAGCAAGACCTCATGGGATTTTGCTCGTTACCGGGCCCACTGGTTCAGGGAAATCTACGACCCTTTACGCCTGTCTCGGTCAGTTGAATGACCGCAGCAGAAATATCCTGACTGTTGAAGATCCTATTGAGTATGACGTAGAGGGTGTTGGCCAGACTCAGGTCAACACAAAAGCCGATATGACATTTGCCAAGGGACTTAGGGCAATACTGAGGCAGGACCCGGATGTCGTTATGGTCGGCGAAATTCGTGACTACGAGACCGCTGATATATCTGTCCAGGCAAGCCTCACGGGGCATCTGGTGTTATCCACCATACATACCAATACCGCGATAGGCGCCCTGACCAGACTTGAGAACATGGGGGTACAACCCTACTTGCTGAGCAACAGCATCGTTGGCCTGCTGGCACAAAGATTGGTGAGGGTACTGTGTGTACATTGCCGTGAAGAGAATGTCGCTGATGACTTTGAAGTTGAATTTCTCAATGGTGATGCCAGGGAGCCGCAGACGATTTACAAAGCCGTTGGCTGCGACAAATGTGCCCACGAAGGGTACCGAGGCCGAACCGGCATATACGAGATTGTAGTCGTAGATGATGAAATGCGCCGCATGATTCATAGCGGTACCTCCGAGCTGGACCTTGAGAAATACGCTAGAAAGACCGCCACTAGTATCAGGGAAGATGGGCGGATAAAAATATTACAGGGAGTGACCACTATTGATGAAGTTCTCCGTGTCACCATGGAGGACTAGCGTTGGCGGCATTCGAATATACAGCGCTCACGGACCGCGGAAAAGAAGAAAAGGGAATCCTGGAGGCAGACAGTAGCCGACAGGTCCGCCAGATATTGCGAGACCGGGGACTGTCGCCACTTACTGTGGTCGTTACCAGGGAGCAGGGTGATAGCGAGACCAACAATCCGTTTGCCGAGTTTTTCAAACCATCACTATCTATCAGGGAAAGAGCACTGCTCACTCGTCAATTGGCTACCCTCATAGCCGCCGGCCTGCCGGTAGAAGAAGCTTTGCTTGCGGTTTCGAAACAAAGTGAAAATTTAAAGACACAGCTCATGATTTCGACGGTGAGATCTAAAGTTATGGAGGGGTTCTCCCTTGCCAATAGTTTCGCCGAATATCCGAAAGCATTTCCTGACCTGTACCGGGCGACTGTTGCCGCTGGAGAATCGGCTGGACACCTGGACCTTGTGCTCAACCGTCTGGCGGATTTTACTGAATCGCAACAGGAATCGAGAGCTAGAATTCAGCAGGCCATGGTGTATCCGGTCATACTATTTGCCCTGACTGTTTCCATCCTTGCCGGGCTGCTCGGCTATGTTGTGCCGGATATCGTCAAGGTATTCGCCGATACTGGCCAGCAACTTCCTGCACTGACCATTATGATCATTGCTGCAAGTGAGTTCGTCACAGACTATGGTCTGATGGGAATTGTGCTGCTCGTAACAATTGGATATGGGGTCAACCGTGCCCTTCATGTATCACGCTTTCGCCTTGCCTATGACAGACGACTGCTTCACTTGCCGCTGGTCGCCAAAATGAGCCGCGGGCTGAATACAGCTCAATTTGCCAGCACCCTGAGTATCCTTTCACGAAGTGGCGTCCCATTGGTGGACGCCCTGAAAATAGCGGGGGAGGTCATTTCAAATACCTGGTTGCGGGAGAAGATTGCCGAGGCAACGATCAAGGTTAGTGAAGGCGCCAGTCTGAATGTTGCCCTTGAGCAAAGTGGTTACTTTCCACCCATAATGCTTTATATGATCGCAAGTGGTGAGGCCAGTGGGGAACTGGACGATATGCTAAGTCGTGTATCGAATCACATGCAGCAGGATGTCGAGTTGCTGCTTGGCGTTTTGTTGAGTCTCTTTGGTCCACTTATGCTGGTCGTAATGGGGGGTGCGGTTTTTACGATAGTGATGGCAATATTGCTGCCGATAATGAATCTTAACCAACTCGTTGTCTGAGGGTGCAGCCGCCAGGATGATTAACCTGGTCGATTCACGTTAAGATAATGTTTCCTGCAGTTCTTTTGGAGAAATATGAAGGCGTCACGAATAGATGGGTTTACGCTTATCGAGATTATGGTAGTCGTGGTAATACTCGGCGTCCTCGGTGCGCTTATTATTCCGAATATTATCGGTAGGCCTGATGAGGCTAGAATGACTGCGGCGAGATCAGATATTCAGCAGGTAGGTAACGCGCTTGAACTTTACCGCCTGGACAACGGACAATATCCGAGTACCGACCAGGGGCTTGATGCATTGGTGGATGAGCCAACGGGCTATCCGGAAGCCAGGAACTGGAATGCTGACGGGTACCTAAAACGCCTGCCGGAGGATCCCTGGAGTCAGCCCTACATGTACTTCAGCGAAGATCGAACCATCGAGGTTTATTCTTTCGGCGCCGATCGAAAGGAAGGAGGAGAAGGGGTCGATGCCGATATCAGGTTGTCCGAACTCTAATTCAACAGGATTCACTGATCTCCAGATAAATGGCGCCCGCTATTTCCAGGCGAACCACTGATTTGCAGCGCCAGTTAATAGACTCCCAACATAGAACCTATCTCTCCCAGGGATTTACCCTAATTGAAATCCTCGTCGTGCTTTTCATTGTTTCAATCATGACGGGCATCGCAGTCGTTAACATGCCAGCCTTTCTACAAACCGGTGATTTTGACAGCGAAACCGATCGCCTAAAAGTTGTTGTTGAAATGCTAAGGGATGAAGCAATGGTTCAGGCCAGCGAATATGGTTTTCGGCCCGATCGAAACAGTTATCAGTTTTATATATACAATGATCTTCAGCAATCCTGGGAGTTGCTGGCGGAGAAACCCTTCAAGGGACGTCGGTTGCCAACTGAATTTGAAATAGAGGTGAAAATAGAAGGCCATGAATTGCAGTTCGGTGAGGAGGAAGCACCGCCGATATTGATTCTTTCAAGTGGCGAGATTACGCCATTTGAACTCCAAATTGAATCACGACTCGATGCTGACCAGCTGCGAACACTTGAGTCCGATGGGTATGGTTCGCTTGTTTGGCAGGGTGAAGAAGATGAGGAGTAGAGGCTTCACTCTGGTGGAGGTCATGATATCCCTCACAATATTTGCAGTTGTCTCCGCCGCCCTCGTTCGCAATGCATCCATGACGGTACATCAGACAGTGCTGGTTCAGGAGCGTACATTGGCCTCGTGGGTTGCTGAAAACCAATTGAATGAAATGCGCTATCTCCCTCGAGATGATGACAATTTTCCCTCCATCGGCACTGATCATTTGTCCGTCAAGATGGCGCGCAGGGAATGGGAACTTGTGGTAGAAGTCTCTCAGACGGAGAACCCCGATATGAGGCGGGTTGAGGTGTTCGTATACAAGGGGAGCGATAGTGAAGTACCGCTGGCTCATATCAGTGGTTTCATGGGTAAGCATTGAAGATGAAAATGTACAGAGGCTTCACCCTGCTGGAAGTGCTTGTTGCCATGTCAATTTTCTCGGTAATTGGCCTGGGGGCATACCAGATGCTGCGAACGATTATTGAAACACATGAAGCTACTCAAAACAGCAACAAGGAAACCAGCTCCCTGATTCGGGCCGTTACGGTAATGGATCGTGATTTTTCTCAAATAGTGGCACGTCAGGTCCGTGATGAGTACGGAGAACCCTTGGAAGCGCTGATGGTTGGAAGCGGCGAGTACTACATTGAGATAACTCGCACCGGCTGGAATAACCCGGCAAAAAGGCAGCGCAGTATCTTACAGCGCGTAGCCTATCAATTGTCAGATGGAACACTCAGCCGACACTTTTGGCTCGTGCTCGACCGGGCTGAAGATTCTGATCCTGTGGAGCAGGACCTGATCGATGGTGTAGAGAGCTTTCAGGTTAGCCTGTTAAATGAGGATGGTGATGGAACGGATGTCTGGCCAGACTCTCGGTCGGACACGACCATGTCCCTTGCCATTGAAATCGTGCTTAAAACCAAAACCCATGGCGATATCCGCCGCGTATTTGCACTTCCATCAGGGGCCCTGTCCTTTAAGGCGGGGGTGGCTGGTGAAAACCCAGGTGATGGCGGCGGTGAAGATGGAGAAGAAAACACTGACAAAAGCAGTCGAGAAAGTGAGGACAGCCCAGATGAATAGGTTTCCCAGAGTTCAGCGAGGCGTGGCGCTTATAACGATTCTTCTTGTGGTGGTGATTGCAACGGTACTGGCCACTGCGATGGTCAGTGATCAGCATATGTCGATACAACGGACGAGGAATTTTTTAACCATGAACCAAGCCAGGCAATACGCACTTGGCGGTGAAGAACTGTCACGACAGATACTATGGGACGATTTTGAACAGGGAGAAGGTCGAGATTATTTACAGGAAGAGTGGGCAAATCCCAATCTGCAGTTTGATTTTGAAGAGGGTGAAGTACAGATTCAGATCGAAGATCTGCAGGGACGTCTGAATGTGAATAGCCTGGGCGGGCAGGGTGCTGAATACCAGTTGGCCCGGGTTCGATTTACTAATCTTTTCGCCGGGCTAGGTATTGACCCTGCCCATATCGATCGTATTGCCGACTGGATTGACGAAGATACGAATGCAAGAAATCTAGGGGCTGAAGACTTCGAGTATCTGGCGCTGAAATTACCCTATAGAACCAGCGGTCAGATGATTGCTGATGTCAGTGAACTGCGATTACTACTCGATCTTGAGCAGGAGGACTATGAACAGCTGTTGCCAAACCTCGTGGCACTGCCATCTACCAGTTCACCTCTAAATGTAAACACCGCATCAGCACAGGTGCTGCAATCGATTTCAGATGGACTGGGTTTTGAAACGGCAGAGTTGCTAGTATCCCAGAGGGAAGAGCTACAGGGGTTCGGGACCGTGCTTGAGTTTCTGCAGAGTCCCGAGTTGGCAGGTACAGGAATATCTGGGAATGGCCTTGGTGTACAATCCGCCTTTTTCGAGGTTAGGGTGAAGGCGAGGTTCAGGGAAAGGTTTGCCTACCTCACAAGTATCGTTCAACGTAACCCAACTGATGGAAGCATGAGAGTGATATACAGAAATTCCAGCAAGAAGATTATACCATTGGTGAAGGACCCAGACGCATCTTCAGAGAAGACAACAGATGCCTGAGAACCTGACCATCAGATTCTGTGGAAGTCACCTAGAGTGGCTTTTGCTTGATGACGCCAGCGGAATTATACGGTTGCGCGGAAGTGGTGGCTTCGAGAAATTTAAGGGGTTGATTCAGGGCGCTAGCTGGACGGGGGAAACTCGCGTATTGATCGGCGGCGAGGATGTGCTGCTCACCAGGGTGCGAATACCAAGCCGACAGCAGCGTCAGATAGTACAGGCCATTCCTTATGCCGTTGAAGAGGAACTGGCCAGGAATGTTGATGACTGCCACTTCGCCATGGGCAAGCGAGGCGGTGATGATGAACTGGAAATTGCCATTATTGATCGTGCTTTGATGCAGTCAATTTTGACAAGGCTGAATGCCGCGGGGCTGAGACCCGCATTTATGAGTCCCGACCTGCTAATGATTCCAAATGCTGAGGGCACCCATATCCTCATTGATGGCGACCGGGCTCATCTTTTGACCCCTGGCAATCTAGGCTTCACTACAACAATTGGACAACTGCCACTGACAGTATCTCTTTTGAGTGAAAGCGAACGCGAAAGCCTGCAGGTATATCTCCACCCGGATATGCAGGAAAGTTCGAGTTTGTGCCTGAGTCAGATTCATGTATCTGAGGCAGGCAACCTTCAGGAACATGAACTTGAATGCTATCCGTTTGAGTTCATGTGTCGTAACTTTGATAAGAATAAAATCAATCTTTTGCAGGGCGAATTCAAGGTCCAGCAGGTCAGGGCAAAAAGCCGTACGAGTTGGGGTGCAGTAGCGATCCTTTCGAGTGTCGTCTTTACCCTGCACATCCTGTTCACAATGGCTAAGGGTCTGTACTTTGAAGAACAGGCATCGAACTATGAAAGTGAAGCAGCAACGCTATACAAGGAGGTTTTTCCGGGTGACCGTAATGTCCGCGATATTAAAAGACGCTGGCGAAGTCACCTGGGCGGATCAAGTACGGAGAGCGCTCTGTTCCTGCCCCTGTTTGCAGAAGTCGTTGTCAAAATCAACGGGTCCGACCTAGTGCTGCAGAATGTCAATTACAATGAAAGTCGTGGTGACCTGATTCTGCAGTTCACAGCACCACGCAGTGAGCGACTGGTTTCGTTCGTTGAGAATCTCACCAAGGACGGCCTGCAGGCTGAAATAGGAACCATCTCCCAGGACGAGAGTTCTGTTCGAGGCAGCGTAAAAGTCAAGTCATTGGGGGCGAGATAATGCCACTAATCCTGAGCAGACTGACGGACCGCTATTCCCAGCTTGATAAGAGGGAGCGCTCTGCGCTGGCTCTCCTCGCCTGCTTTTTTGCCTGCTTGTTCTTCTACTTTGCAATCTGGAGTCCTGCGGACCAGTTCCTTCGGGCTAGTGAAGCGGAGCTGGAGAGACAGCTAAGCCTGGTCCAATACATGCGTGCCAGTGAAAAAGAGGCACGTGCATCAAGCAAGGGGGCTAAACAGGCACCAACGGGTCAATCTCTGTTGACTGTCGTTTCAAGGGCTGCACAGCAGGCAGGAATAAAACCAAACCGACTTCAACCGGAGGGATCAGGTGCAGTAAGCATCTGGTTTGACACGGTTGCCTTCGACGCTTTGATGCGTATGTTGAACAAATTACAGGCAAACCGGAGCATTGTTGTTCAACAAATCTCCTTAGATCGGGAAGAGCAACCCGGTATGGTAAGGGCGAGGATCGTGCTTCGGTCATGAATAGCACCCAGCGAGCAATTCTGTTCCAAATGACGGCGATCTATAAACCTTTTTATGTACCCCGCATCTAACCTCTAGGGAATTGCCTGGATACACTATGAAAAACTCACAATTTATATCGCCAGTGGTACTGACTTGTGCTGCGTTTCTTGTATCGATAGCCGCGTTTGCCGGCGATGATGTTGATAAAACGCTTGCCGTACCCAGTAATGGGTTGGTGAAAATAGTTAACACCAGGGGTGAGATTGAAATTATCGGTTGGGACAAGGATGAAATTCACGTTGCTGGTGAGCTTGATGACCTTGCAGAAGAATTAGTATTTGAAGTGATGGCTGACCCTATGAACAAAGGCTACTACCTGGAAGCGGCTCTTGCTTCTGCCTATGCATACAAGAAAACGGGCGATCATGAAAAGATGGAGCGAGCACTTGCAGATATAGAGTCAAAGCTGGCCCAGAAGCAGGAGTCCGGAAGAATTGACTCTGAAATCTGGCATATGCAGGCTCTGCTGGCCACTATCAAAGACGATAGACAGATGACATTTATTCACCTGCAACGGGCAGTAGATGAAGGTTGGCGGCAGCACTGGCGACCAGGATTCGAGCCCATCTTCAAGGACCTAGTCAACGAAAAGAGTTTCCAGTCAATGATGGCGGGCCTGGAGACGCGCATGGATATCATGCGCGACCAATTGGCACTTGCAGCTGCTTTTGACAGCGATTGGGCTGGCTGACTGCTGCTAACAATTCTTCAGAGTTGCTTGTACATTGGCGATGGCTCTATCAATATGGTGACTCGATCCGGATTGGTTCCAGGATGTATTGATCAATAAGGTGCTTGAACAGACCCCGCCTGCCGATCATCTTATAGACAGACATTCTGTATACTGACAACTCGAAAAACATGTCTCCCGCAGTTTAGCTGCGGTCAAACAAAGGAAATTACATCATGACAATGAAGGGCAAGGTAGTAATGATTACTGGTGCTGCGCGTGGTATTGGCGTCGGTATAGCTCGCTGTTTTCTCGATGCGGGCGCCAGTGTCGCGATTACGGACTTAGATGAAGAGCTCATCCCTGTCACAGTTACCGAGCTCGGCGATAATGCAATAGGACTCGTCGCTGATGCTGCCAATCAGGTCTCGATGGTTGAAGCCACGGCAAAGGTTATTGATCGATTCTCACGGTTGGATGTGCTCGTTAACAACGCGGGCGTTGGGGGACCTAAGATTACGCCAGCTGAGAACTCGGCTTCTGATTCTGCTGCCATGGGGATGAGTGATGAAATGTGGGATCAACAGCTCATGTTTAATCTCAGAACTGCTTTTTCTTCCTCGCGTGCCGTAATACCGAGCCTGCCAGAAGGGGGCAGTATCATCAATATCGCTTCCATTGCGGCTCTCGGCCCTTCAACGGCCATGCCGGGATATGGTGCCGCGAAGGCGGGCGTGGTCCACCTCACTAAAACCCTGGCGATTGAACTTGCTTCTCGGCGAATCCGAGTCAACTGCATTTGTCCGGGCGTGCTATGGACACGAGCCTGGGAATTCTTAACTTTGCAGATGCAGGCGACCCAGCCTGAACTCGCCAATATGACACAAAGGCAGATATTTGAATCGGTTGTCGAAGGAATGACGCCACTTGGAGGCGAACAAACCCCGGAAGATATTGGCGATCTATCCGTATTCTACGCGTCAGACAAGGCGAGAATGATCACCGGTCAGGTTGTAGCCGTTGATGGTGGCATATCCGTACAGTAGGCGCTTAAGGCCGGCTGATTTTGTAGAGCATTCGGCTGGCCTCGCCGGTGACATATATTGTCCCATCCGCATCAAGAACTACGCCATTAAATAACATGGAAGGAGGCTGCTTATCGGTCACGGCTTCACTGCCCGCCGGAATGTTCGCCAGCTGCTGTCTTACTCCCTGCTCAGTGATGGCGACAACATTGCCTTTCGCCGCCTCCAGCACGATAAACCCATCATTACCGGCAGCTATGCCCTCGGGTGCGTCCAGACCTTCAACGACGATTTCAGGTTGAGTGAGGAGTGCATGGTTGGAGCCAATCCTGTAGATGCGGCCAAGTTCACGATCAGTCACGTAAAGGGAACCACCATGTACGCTCATCCCGGTAGGCGCTTCCATATTAAACAGTTCAGTGACACCTGATTTTTCAAGTGTAACAATACGATGCTTGCCATGTTCTGTGGCGATGATTTTGCCGGAATAACGAACGGCAGCGGTGGGCGCTGCGAGATCGGAATAGCGTTCAATGACCTTCTCTACCTTTGGATCCCATACCCTGACATCATTGTCGAGCCATGAGACCAGGATCAGGTTGCTGCCGTCCGCTGTGATATTAACGGCGCCCCCCATTTCTCCGACACTAAAGACATTTTTCTGTATTAGCTCCGGCTCTCCGGTTGTCTTGTTAAAGAAATGAATTGAATTTGAATCGGCCACCACAACTTGGTTTTCCCACAGGGTTATTCCAGCCGGGTGGGCCATTCCCGCTGGGAGCAGTTCAGTGGATGATCCGTCTTTGTTAACACGCGTGACGAAACCATCAACGAAGCTTGAAACGAATAAGTTATCATTTTTATCGAAGGTGAAATTGTCGAGGCCGGGGGTCAGGGTTGCTATCACCGACCTCCCATCGGCACCTAGTTTGAATATTTCACCTGTGCCTGTGTCCATGACGTGAAGTTCGTTCCTGCTATTGAATTTAACGGCAGCCGGTACTGTGAATCCGGATGCTTCAACCCGCATGCTGTTGTCATCGACGTTAAAACTGACGACTTCACCGGTGAACCATCTTGGTCCGTAGAGCCTGTCATCGGGTCCCCAGTCCATACCGTTCAAGCCACAATCAGGCCCAAGCTGATCTGATATCAGGCGGGCAGGGTGCTTACCCTGCGGGTCAAGTTCGTAGAGGTTAACGCCGAAAAAGCATTGAGACACGAACAATCGGCCATCGTCGGAAAAGGTGATGGGATTTACACCAGGCGTCAGTTGTGCGGCAACCAATCGTTCGCCGCCGGCCGTGAAGCCAGCCACTTCACCCGTAAGAATCGAGGTCCAGTAGAAGTCGCCATCGGTATTGAACGCAAGATCGTCTGGCCCAATCACCCCTTCTGCCGCACCCATCTGGCGAATGATTTCACCGGTTTCCGGGTTAATGACCGTGATATTTGATCCCATCACCGAGGCAACATAGAGAAGATTATCCGGTGAGAAATGGATGCCGTTGGCTCCGGCAATCGCTGCACCGCGTGCCATGATGGTCAGTTCAGGCGCTTTAGACTTCGCTTCCTCTCTTTCAGGTGGTTTGCTCTCTTGATTGCATGCGGCAATAAGCGCAACGAAGACAAAAACGGTAGCAGTGCGAACGGCCATAGTGATACCTCAAGATTAGGGTGCTGATCCCAGTATCTTAGCTTCGCACATTAGGTGAGAGTTTGTGAAGTGTATTGCCGGGCGAGCGATTATATGAGGGGGGTTAAATGCCACCGCTTCGCAACTTCCCGGTGAGTGGCTATGGATTTTGCTCGATCTGAAAGCAGATGTTCAGACAGGGGTGACAGTCGGAACCAGCGAGCCTCGTCAGACCCCTTTCTCACAATAGGGTGAAAAATGTATTGTCCGCCGGTGGCGGGGAACATGTGTTTTTGATAGCTTCAGTGTTTGCCCAATTTGATGAAGTGAGACCAGTATGGATATCAATGACTTTCGCGCCGAGACCAGAACCTGGCTGGAGGATAATTGCCCGCCAGGCGCGAGGGGCCCCGGGGAAATATCAAACGGCAGCACTAAGATCGAAGTTGAGGACGCTGATACCCGGTTATGGCTGAATCGAATGGTTGAAAAGGGCTGGACCGTCCCTAACTGGCCAAGAAAGTATGGCGGCGGTGGGCTTAACACGGCTGAATATGTCGTTTTGCTGGAAGAAATGTCTGCCATCCAGGCACGACCGGCGCTATCCAGTTTTGGTACCAGCATGATTGGGCCCACACTGCTGGAGTTCGGAACCGATGAACAAAAACAGAGGCATCTACCGAGAATAGCCAGAGCCGAAGTTGAATGGTGCCAGGGCTATAGTGAACCCGGTTCGGGGTCAGATCTCGCGAGCCTACAGACTCTTGCAGTGCTCGATGGTGATCACTATGTCATCAATGGGTCTAAAATATGGACGTCCGGTGCTCACCATGCGGACTGGATGTTTATACTCGTCAGGACCAATAGGGATGTACCAAAACATGAGGGTATCAGCTTCATGCTGTTGCCGATGGACCAGGCAGGTGTGAGGGTAAAGCCCATTGCTCTGTTAAGCGGCGTTTCAACCTTCAATGAAACATTCTTCGACAATGCGCTTGCTGCACGGGACGACCTGGTTGGAGAGTTGAACAAGGGATGGACCGTGGGGAAAAGGCTGTTGCAACATGAACGGTCCGGCATGGAGGCGCTGGTTGCCGGCAGCACTAGGGGTGATGATTCGGAAATTCAGGATGTTGCACGCGAATTTATAGGTAGCCTCGACGGCAAACTTGCTGACCCTGTTGTCAGAGACGAGATTACCAGCTACCAGATGAATATTGCAGCTCTGCACCTCACCCAGCGCAGGGTGGTTGAGGAATCACAAGATGGTGCTACACCGGGTCCGGCAACCTCTATCTTCAAGGTTGTGAACAGTGAGCTGGTACAGGAGTATCATGACCTGAAAACAAGACTTCGTGGTTCCAGGGCATTCGGTGTGGATGAAGATGAATTTTCTGAGGAAGAACGCGAGATGGTGCACGAGTTTTTCTTTTCCCGTGCCGGCTCAATCTACAGTGGCAGCAACGAAATTCAGCGAAATATTATTGCCAAACGTGTGCTTGGGTTGCCTGACTAGCTATACGGACTGAGCCTAATCCACATCGAGTTTTTCCAGCTTGTTGAAGCGGATCATCTCTTGCAACTCGTTTATATATTCCTCGCGCCGCGCGGAGTAATTAACAAGACCATCTGCAACTTCACTGCCCGTTAAGGCTTTTCCATTTTCACGCAGTGAACTTCTGATTTTGCGCAGGCCTTGGTATGCATTATGGGTATTGAGGTTAAATGCATATCGTTGAACAGACTGCCTGGGCGATTCGAATTTCGCGACCTCGTGGTTTGATTCCGGGTCGCGCCTGAGGGGAACCAACCCGCACCCCGGCTTAAAACACTAGTGGCCAAAATAGTGTCACCCTCCCTTGAAAACCTTGATGTTCCCCATGCACTCTCTTTTGCCCCCTGGGCCAGCACGGAAAATAACAGAATGATGAAACCACAGATTATGAATTTCGATCTAGTCGTCACTGCCTGCTAATTTCAATGGACCAATCCTTTCCGGATTTGATACCAAATTCGTGGGAAAAATTACCCTGATTGATAGCGAGACTTAGGTCTCCGCTGGAATTTACGAACAAAAGATTATCACCAACGGGCACATCGCCAAAAGATTTCACATAGGGGGTATTGCCCTGCCATGCAATCAAATTCTTGTTTCTGATTTTGATCTCGAAAATGTCACCGTACACGGGTTCGATATCATCAAAAAGGTGCCTGTCGATACTAAAGGAAATATTGCCAAGTCGGCCAGTTCCACCAACGACGAATCCTTGGAGGATACCGTTTTCCAGTTTGGCCCCCAGCGTGTCCAGCATAATTACCTGTGGCTCGAGTAGCGGGCCAACCTGATCATAGGAAATTACTCCGGCTGCAAGCTTTGCTCCTGTATAGGAATAGACATCACGTCCATGGAATGTGTGAGACCAATCTGTCTCGGGGCGTCGGTTTACTGACTCGTCGATTTCCCTGACTGCCCTGATACCGTACTGAACTGCTGGGTCAGAAAGAGAACCATTGTCAGGGCTGACAAAAAACAGTCCATTTATGGTTTCCAGAACAACTGACTTCCTGTCGGTTCCTACACCCGGGTCTACAACGGACACAAACACCGTACCGGCGGGCCAGGTCTGCGCATTGTAAGCAAGGTTTTTGCTGGCAGTTCTGATGTCATACAGGGGAATCAGCGGTCTCACGTTGTAGATGTCCAGGTCCCTACGCACACTGTAGGCAACGCCGACCATTACTTCACCGGCGAAATCGGCCTGAATAACCAGGGCGTTTTTATCAGGGCTTTGCTCAACTTCAGGCGAGCAGCCGGTTAGGAAAGCGGTGATGCAGGTTACTATTGCAGGAGTGATATAGCGTAACATTGATAAAGGATTCACATTGATTTGAGTTGCCCTCCATAATATCAAAACCAGGAGATAATGGTGCAGGGCAAACATTTTCTGCTCCTGTTCATGTGCTATTACAATCGTTGATTTAAGGCCTGACCAGGTGGCTGGTAATACCATATCCTCAAAACTGACAATCGCTAAGGTACTTCTTAGATCGCCCAGGCTGGGTGAACAGGAGTGGAATAAGCTGTCCTGGTTCCTGCGCTGGCTGGTGATGATTCGATCGGTGGTGCTGCTCCCGACAATTATGGCCAGTGGGATTGGCATTTTGTCAGCCCGACTCGATGGTAACTTTGAACTTGACCGGGCTATAGCTCTGTTGACCGGTTTAACCTTCGTGCATGCAACCAACAACCTACTGAATGACTGGGTAGGCCATCGAAAGGGAATCGATGAAGTTACTATTTCAGGCGGCGTTACGGTGTTCATGTCCTCGAAGATGACCTGGTTTCATGTCAGGTCTTTCTTGTCATAGGCTGTGTAACAGGGAGCATTGTGCTTCTCTGCGGTCTGTATCTCTACTTTGAAGTCGGGGAGGGTGTTGTCTACCTGACACTGGTCGGTACCTTCTTCGTCATTTTCTATACCTGGCCGCCCAAGCACTTTGCCCTGGGTGAAATATCAGTGCTGCTAGTCTGGGGACCTCTGCTGGTTGCCGGTAGCTATTTCGTCATGGCTGGAAAGCTTAGCTCGAGTATTTTGACAATATCCCTTGTTTACGGCACCGGGCCAGCGCTCCTTATTCTGGGTAAGCATATCGATAAGATTGATGATGACAGGGCCAGAAAAGTGCAATCATTGCCCCTTGTAATTGGAAGTCCTTCTGCTCAATACACCGCTCTGGGGCTGGTTGCAGTTCAGTGGTGTCTGCTGGCCACATTAATATTGACGCAGGCCATGTATTAGCTGATTCTCATCGCCGGGTCCATCCTATCACCAGTAGGCTTTTGCCAGAGATTTCAAGACCCTGCACCAATAGCCAGACCGGATCACTATGCAGAGGATGTATGGCCACTTTGGTATGCCGCGGCGGCGTTCCGCTATGCTCGCGATTCCGGCTTCCTGTTTTTGGCAGCCATTACCCTGGCAATTGTGTTGGGGATGGGTGGCTAGCGAGGCTGCTTTAAGTGCCGCAGAAAGTCTTATGGACAATTTGGTCTAATGAAGGCGGTCTCGCTATTTTTTCATTTTCGCCAATATCATTGAAAGGTGAGGAAAGTTTATCGCTTAGCTGGTGGAACAGGCTGAAATCTCCGTCGTATGCGCTTGAAATAGCTTGTTCAATAATGTGGTTGCGCGGGATTATTACGGGATTGACCTTGCTCATGCTGGAGTGGCGCTCCGTCCTTGAAATATCCTCTGTAGAATGACGTGCAGCCCAACGATCTAACCATGGCGCAAATTCTGGAGGGAACTCGAAATATGCATTTGTGCAGCTATGTGACGTGTCGCCTGCCAGTTCAGTGAGGCGGCGGAAGGCCAGAGTAAAATCGCATTGGTTTTTTGCAAGGAGGTTCAAAAAATCTTTTGCCAGGGTCTCATCGTCATTGCAGGCAGTTGAAAAGCCGAGCTTGTTTCTTAGTCCCGACATATATTCATGGAAAAAGCATTCCGGAAACCCGTCGAGAACCTCTTTGGCAAGCCCGGTCGCTATATCTCGATTGTCATCAAGCAGAGGAATCAGTGCCTGACCAAGGCAGGCCAGATTCCAGTGTGCGATACCAGGCTGATTGCAGTATGCATAGCGACCATTTTGATCAATAGAGCTGAATACAGTATCGGGGTCGTAGGTGTCCATGAAAGCACAAGGCCCATAGTCTATTGTTTCTCCCGACATGAGCATATTGTCCGTATTCATCACTCCGTGGATAAAGCCCGCCATCTGCCACTTTGCGACAAGACTGGCTTGTTTGGACAGGGCTGACTCATACATCGTCAGCACCGGGTTCGAGCTGCCTGCAGCTTCTGGGTAATGCCGCGCGATGATGTGTTCAACCAGTAGCCCAAGTCCTTCGATATCATTTTGAGCTGCAAAATATTGCAGGGTGCCGATACGAATGTGGCTTTTTGCAACTCGGGCAATAATGCCACCGGGTAAATATTTCTCCCTATAGACATCTTCACCTGTGGTTACCGCGGCCAGGGCCCTGGTGGTTGGAATACCGAGTGCGGCCATAGCTTCACTGACAATATACTCCCGCAAAACAGGGCCAAGAGGTGCTCTTCCGTCCCCCATTCGGGAGTAGGGTGTCTGGCCCCCTCCCTTCAACTGGATATCATAACGATTTCCGTCACTGCCAATAACTTCTCCAAGCAAGACCGCCCGGCCATCGCCAAGCTGCGGATTCCAGCTTCCAAACTGATGGCCTGCATATACCGTTGCAATAGGATCAGCGCCTTCAGGCACCTGGTTCCCACTGATAACCTTCACACCCCCATCAGATTCTAGCCAGTCCGGGTCGATGCCCAACTGTCGAGCCAATTGCTGGTTTACCTTGATAAGGGCAGGTTTTCTGACTGGCGTTGGCAATTGCCGGGAGAAAAAGCGATCAGGCATTCTGACAAAGGAGTTATTAAAGGGGAATTGCATCATGGAACTCTCAGGGGAAGTCCTGCTATCTTATCTCCAGAACATGTCTAACGAAAATCTCTCGATTTTAGCGAGAACTGTTCCAGGTACTGGCTCAGGTCCTCAACATGGCCGGCGATGACATGTATCACGGAATCCTTGCGCTCTACTACGCCCTTTATTCGAAGTAGCCGGCCCTGTATAACTGCTGCACGGTAGTTTTCAAGAATCCGGGCCCAGACCACCACATTGACGTTGTTGGTTTCATCTTCGAGCGTCAGGAATAATACACCGGAAGCAGAGGAGGGACGTTGCCTGCCGGTGACAATGCCGCATACCTGCACAAAGCGGCCATGATTAATGCCCTCCAGTTCTCTGGCGGTTTTGCAGCGGCTAAAAGGTTCCCCCATATCCCTTAACATGGCCATGGGGTGTCGACCGAGTGTCAGACCCAGACTGGTATAGTCAGCCCGCAAGTCATCGGTTTCCAGTGGCGCAGGTAGCCGGACTTTGCCGTATTGGCTTTTCTCTTCTGCTACCTGACTCAAGAGGGGGGTTTCCGGAAGTATGCCTTTTGCATCCCAGTGTGTCTGGTAACGGTGACCGGACAGTTTTTTGAAGGCCCCACCTTCCGTCAGCCTTGACAGGTCCCCCCGGTCCAGTCGTGCTCTCCTTGCAATGTCATCTACAGTCAGAATTGGTGACTGACTCCGAGCGCAAATAACGCGTGCAGCGGCATCCTCCCTGAATCCCTTGATGCGCTGGAATCCCAGGCGGACAACAGGTTGCGGTTTATGAGTCGGGTGATGTCTGCCCGCGGTAACTACTGGTTGCTCGAGAGTTGACTCCCATTGGCTGTGTTCAATATCTACGGGTCTGATTTCAACATCATGCCTCCTCGCATCCTGGATCAGTTGTGAGGGGGAATAGAATCCCATGGGCTGGCTGTTTAACAGGCCGCAGTAGAATGCGGCGGGCTCATGGCATTTAAGCCAGGCGGAGACATAGACCAGCAGCGCAAAGCTGGCGGCGTGGGATTCAGGAAAACCGTAATCACCGAAGCCCTTTATCTGTTCAAAGATGCGTTCCGCAAATTCCCGGTCGTGTCCACGCGCCAGCATGCCCTTGACCAGCTTGTGCTGAAACTTATCAAGGCCACCTTTGCGCTTCCAGGCCGCCATTGCACGCCGGAGTTGATCTGCTTCACCCGGTGTAAAACCGGCAGCAACAACCGCAAGTTTAATAACCTGCTCCTGGAAAATAGGGACGCCCAGCGTGCGCTCCAGCACCGACCTGACCGCATCGTTCGCATAGGTAACATCCTCCTCGCCATTTCTGCGTTTGAGGTAGGGGTGGACCATTTTCCCCTGAATGGGGCCTGGCCTCACGATAGCAACCTCAATAACCAAGTCATAGAAATTCGCCGGCTTTAGCCTGGGCAACATGGAGATCTGGGCGCGGGATTCAACCTGGAATACGCCAATACCGTCTCCTCGCTGCAGCATCTGGTAGGTCAGCGGGTCCTCAACAGGGATTGACGCGAGTGATAATTGTGCTCCCCGGTAGGCATTGATCATGTGCAGGCTTTTTCGAATCGAGGTCAACATGCCAAGCGCCAGTACATCAATTTTAAGCAAACCCAGGGACTCGAGGTCATCCTTATCCCATTGGATAATGGTGCGCTCATCCATGGCAGCATTTTCTACAGGCACAAGATGGGAAAGCGGGCCGCTGGAGATAATAAAACCGCCAACATGTTGCGAAAGGTGCCGTGGGAATCCCAGTATCTGATCAATTAGTTGCAGAAACTGACCTATGATGGGGCTGCGGGGGTTAATGCCTGCTTCCTCAAATCTTGTCAGTAATATCTCACGCTTGTCCCACCAGGACAGGGACTTGGCAAGATGGTCTGTGAGCTGTAGGTCCAAACCCAGGGCCTTGCCGACATCCCTGATCGCGCTCTTTGGCCGGTAGGTTACTACGGTAGCGGCAATAGCTGCCCTGTGCCTTCCGTATTTTTTATAGATGTACTGGATAACTTCTTCACGACGTTCATGCTCAAAGTCAACGTCAATATCCGGTGGCTCATCCCGCTCTTTTGATATAAACCGCTCAAATAGAAGATTGATTTTGGTTGGATCAACCTCGGTAATTGCGAGGCAATAGCAAACAACACTGTTGGCTGCGGACCCTCGCCCCTGGCATAGTATTTTCTGACTCCTGGCAAAAAGCACGATGTCGAAAACCGTGAGGAAATAGTATTCATACTGAAGTTCTTCAATCAGCTTCAGTTCTTTCTCAATCAGGTCCCTTATTTCAGGCTTTTCTCCATGAGGCCAGCGCACACTTGCACCTGCTTCTACCAGTTGTCGCAAATAGGCTGAGGGGCTGAGGTGCGCTGGCACCAGTTCTTCCGGATACTCGTAACGAAGCTCATCCAGGGAGAAGTCACAGAGATTTGCCAGCTTCAACGTGTTGGCAAGCAGTTCAGCCGGGTAGAAGGCTTCAATTACCGATACGGGACGAAGGTATTTCTCCCGGTTAGCAAACAACAAACGTCCGGCAAGTTGGACCGACTGGCGCATGCGTATTGCGGAAACGATATCCAGCAAGGCCTTCCTGTCAGGATGGTGCATATGCACATCACCGGCAGCCACAAGGGGCAATTTCAATTGACTGGACAGGGTGAGCGCGTGCTCATAGCATTCAATTTCATTTCCGTCAGGAAAGATCTCCAGACCAAGCCAGAGCCTGCCTGGAAAAAGGTGCTGCAGTTGCTTTCCGCAGGCTAAGTGATGGGGCTCTTTTCTGTTGGGAATCCATATCACCAGGCACTGATCCATGGCGAATTTCAGGTCACTGATTGCAAGCTGGTATTCACCCTTTACCCTGCGCCGGCCAATGGTAATCAGGTTGCAGATCTGTCCGTAGGCGATACGGTTCTTGGCCAGCAACACTAGGTGGATATTCTCATCCAGGTGAAACTCACTGCCAATAACCAGTTTGAGGTTACATTCTTTGGCAACGGTATGTGCCTTGACCACACCAGCCATTGAACATTCATCAGTAATGGCCAGTGCTGCGTACCCGAGCCTTGATGCCTGGGTAACCAGTTCCTCCGGGTGAGATGAGCCACGCAGGAATGAATAGTTGCTGATGCAGTGCAGCTCTGCATAGCCCTGGGCTGAGTGCCCGTCACCCTGAGCCGTGTGCCCGTCATCCTGAGCGATAGTCGAAGGATCTCGCACTTCCATGGGGAAACTGTTTATATATACAGAACTGTTAATATATACAGTATTCTTATGACCTGCAAGCAGTGATACTTATGCTGTTGCCTTCAGGGCAGGCCAACATGAAAATAGCCCAAGGGTCAGTTCAAGTGAATGAAAGGGGTAACCAATGCAGGACTTGTTGACAGAGGAGCATCGTGCCTGGATCGGCAAAGCAGAACCAACCGGGTCCGTTGAAATCAGCCGGCGCGATATTATTAAATATGCCATTGCAACCGAACAGCGTCAGAGGAAGTACCTCGAAGGTGATGAGGCACCACCTATGTTCATATTTAACCTCTTCAGCACCATCAGGGAGATAGAAAATCTTCGGCCCGATGGATTACCCCGGGGAAGCGGGCAGGGGCCAAGATTACCACTGAAAAGAGTCATGGCTGGCGGGACGGAAATTCACCAATATCAACCCATAAGACCAGGCGATCGATTAAATGGTACACAACGAATAACTGATATGTATGAAAAACAAGGTTCGACGGGCCCGCTCATATTTACTGTTCGGACCCTTGCCATAACCAATGAATCAGGCGAACCCGTGCTTGATGAAATTCAAACAGCTATAGCAAGGTGAATATGAGTGAACTAATGGATATTAATGTCGGCGATGCGCTGCCTGAGCGCGAACACAGCGCAACAAATGTCAGTCTGTTTCTCTACAACGCAGCAGTCTGGAATGCTCACCGGATTCACTATGATGAAAGCTATACAACAGAGGTAGAACATCATCCTGGAATCGTTATCGATGGCCCTTTGCAGGGGGACTGGATGAGCCAATGCGCGTTGAACTGGATGGAGGGTCAAGGCGAGTTATTGTCTTTCAACTATAGCAACAGACGGGCGGCTTATCTGGGTGAAGTGCTTACCACAGGCGGTACCGTTGTAGACATTGATGCTGATTCCGCCGTTGTCAGTGTTGAATTATTCGTGAAGAACGAAGTAGGTGAAGTCATTTCTCCCGGCGGAGCGAGGTTAAAAATATTGAAATTGGAGCCGTGACATGTCCCTGGTGCCTGTAACGTGCTTTTCTGTGTTTGACATGTCCATTTGAAACTCCTCTGCTTCAGTTTAAATTAGCAGAAGTGTCTCTTAGCAAACAGGGCCAGACGGTGCCATATGAGCTGACATCACACACCTACCTGAGTTTAGTAGCACGTCCGTAGAGCCCGAAGTGAGCGAGTCACACGAGGTGCTGTACGGGAACGGCGAAATAGTGCTGGTGGTGGAAGACGAGCCGGCGGTACGTGAACTGGTTGTCCAGCTTTTGTCTGATCTGGACTATGAGACACGGGAAGCTGAAAATGCGGATGAGGCTATGCAGCAGCTGGCATCGGATACCAGTTTTGACCCCCTGTTTACTGACGTCGTATTGCCGGGCACTATGAGTGGCGTGGGTTTAGCACAAGCGGTAGTGAGTAGGATGCCGGAGTTGAAGGTTCTGCTGACATCTGGCTACCCAAGCAGGGTCAGTTGACCCAAGGATTTAACCGGCTATGCGCTGCTAAAGAAACCCTATAGCTACCAACAACTTGCCCAGGCTTTAAGTGAGGTGTTTGTAAAGGCAGTGCGGCGATAAAGCCAATGTCTTTTAAAACTAATATTTTTAAAACCAATATCCAATAAAGCCTTAGCTTATGACTGTGTCAGGATTTTTCAGGAGACCAGCAGTTTGCGGCGCAACTCGTTTTTGCTGTTTTCATCGATACCGATCTCTTCAAGATAACCCGCTATCGTTCCATGCAACACCTTGACCTCATCAAGTGCTGCTTGCAGGAATTCCTGTCGAACACCACCAATTACCTCCATGCTGGCATCATCAATGTGCTCCCCATAGAAGCGACGCAACGTGGATTCGGTGAAGTCTTGAAGGCACTGCGCCTGGTTTGTCAGCAGGTAGTCCTCCATGATGGTTTCCTCATCGACACCGAGTGTCGCAAGGATTAATGCCGCACCGAATCCGGTACGGTCCTTTCCTGCGGAGCAGTGGAGAAGAAATCCGCCATCAGTCTCCAGCAAAATCTCAAATAGCTGGCGATATTCCTTGTGGTGATTTCGTGCCAGCTCACGATTGGTTTCGATGGCGAACCCTATACGATCAGAAGCGGTCTTGTTGCTATCCATCATGGCTTCGCGAAGCATTTTATTGCTTGCCTGCTCTATTGGAATGTTCCGTTTGCAGTCGAATGGTGGCAGATCCGGGGTTGAGCTTCTGGTGGCTTCATCCGCCTTTCTCAGGTCACAGATAACAGCGATGTTAAGTTCGCCGAAGCCAGCTTTAGCCTCGTCGCTAAGCATCGACAGGGCGCCGCTGCGAAACAGGGTGCGCCATTTCACCTGCCGACCGTCACTGGTTCGGTAGCCACCGAAATCGCGGAAGTTGAGGCTTCCGGAGAGGGTGACAAATCGGCTGTAATCGGTTTCGTTCACGGTTTGGTCCGGAGAAATTATAGACGGGCCCACTTCGACTGTTAAATCACAATAGGCCTGTAATCCACGACCTGTAGTTAATGTCAGCGAGGACAGACGGGTAGTTTATCTAACCTAAAGCAAAAGAGACATGACGTGATGGCTTCGGATAGTGAAGCTTTACCGAGACTGCCTTCCAACCCGATTATGAACTCACGTCGTATTGTCCAATAGTATTCTCGCAGAGTGACAGGGCCTGTTCCGCAAACCTATACATGTTCCCCTCACGATTGTTGTCACCCGTGCGTACGGTCATGCTTGCAGTCACGGGGCCCGCGATCGCAATCACAGTGATCCCCACCTCATCACTATAGGGCGTGCCCGATGGACCAGCGACACCAAGCTCAGCGATTCCCCAGGTAGCACCTATATCATCTCTTACCGTCGCGGCGAAAATCCTCGCCATTTCCTCTGACAGGGGTTTAATACCCTGGAGTTTTTCCATTGGCAGGTTGAGAAAAATCTTCCTGGACTCCCGCGTGTAGATTACAGCGCCACCAAGGAAATAGGACGAGGCACCGGGCACAGCCAGAAGGCTGGCGGCGATAAGGCCGCCGGTGGAGGATTCGGCAATGGCGATGGTTTCCCTGCGTGATTTAAGCAATGCTGCCGTAGGCAGCGCAGTAGTCTCGAGGCTCAAGATGTGCTCCCAGATGTGATCCCAGGTAAAAGGAGCCGTATTGTGGCAGAAATTCTAACTCTCGTCAGAGTGGCCAAGGAGCGATATGGAGGCATCTACCAGTTTCCTTCGCTCGGATTTTAGTTCCGACAATTAACTCAGCAGGTCACTGGTGTGTTACTGGTACCCATTCCTGATCTGCCTTTGAGCATCCGGGTCCGTATTGGCTAGCAGACCTTGCTCCTGCTCAAGTCGAACTTTTCGGAACTGGCGATTTAAGCGAGAAATTCTTCCATCGATAGCGTCAAGCGACGCCATCTGTTCCTCGACGGTTGGTCCAGCATCCTGCTCTTTTTTGACCGTGACCTTCTTACTGACACAGAGAGCAAATGCGAAGGTTGTCTGTCCGTTTTCATCGATATACTTGAATACACCCGATGTAAACGACTCACCAGCTAAACAGGTACCAAAAACGAACATTATGATCACTGACAAATTGTTCATAGCTTTATTTAGCCAGTTGTAAACAGCAGAGTTCAGCGATTTCAGAGTGAATGTAAAATATTAATAATGAGCGGTAATCGATTGATATACAACGTGTTATATATGGTTTTTTTGATCAAATTTAGATCACAACCTGCTGTTCACGAAGATCAGAAATTTCCTCATCCGTAAGGCCGAACGAGCTCAATACTTCACTTGTATGTTCACCCAATTGTGGTGATCTAGATTTTGGCCCCACGTCTGCATTCGCAAACCGCATGGGTATACCGACCGTCGCGTATTCGCCAATAGCCTCATCCTCGAGCACCGGGAACAGGTTAATGGCTTTGGCCTGTTCGTCATCGGGCACCTCATGAAGACCCAGTACTGGACCCCATATCAACCCCGCTTTATCAAAGATGACGCCCCATTCATCACGACCTTTACTCTGTAGGGCATCATCAACGCCGGCCGTGAGCTCTTCCATGTGACGGTAACGGCTGCTGGCATCAATGAAACGCTCATCTTCAAGCCAGCGCTCGAGCCCAAGGGCCTTGCAGAAAGGCGGCCAGGATTTTGCTTCAGGCATATTGAAAACAACCCATCGGCCGTCCCCGCAGGGATATCGGTTTGAAGTTGGCGCAAGCATTTCGTGCCTGGCTCTCTTTCTGACCGGCTCATGGTCAACGGCAGTTACTGAATAGTCGGTCGCCTGAGTCCAGACCGCACTTTCATACAGGGAAGTTTCAACCACCTGGCCTTCGCCTGTTTTCTCGGCAAGGCGCAAGGCGGCAAGTATCGCACTGACAAATGCCAGGCCGGTGACATGATCACCCTGTGCGGGCCGGGCCTGAGGCACCAACCCGTCTGCACCTTCACGCATAGCGTCATAGAGCCCCGAGCGGCCAAAGAAAGCCGTTACATCATAGCCTGGACGCCATGCATCTGGTCCCGTCGTCCCATAACCTGTCAGGGTGGCATGAACCAGCCGTGGATTTAACTTCAGCAGTTTGGCGGGCTCCAGCGCATATTTCTCCTGCCTGGACTTAAGCAGATTGCACATGAATACGTCAGCAGCAGTGCATAATTTTTGCAATAGCTCTATGCCACCGGGTTTGTTGAGATCAATCTGGATTGACTCCTTACCACGATTATCAACGTCAAACTGAAAATCGTAATCCTGGAAATCATGATCAGATTTTGGTTTCCGGCTTGTATATCGCATGGGGTCACCGCCGGGGGGCTCAACTTTGATGACTCTGGCACCCAGGTCAGCCAGAATAGCACCCGTACTGGGCGCAGCCATCCAGCTGTCGAGTTCAATTACAGTGATATCTCCAAGGGGTGTTGCCACGGGAACTCCACGATCAATAGTGCGCATAATAGGGGAGGCCCCACGCTTTGGAAAGTTCGGACCTGGATCGTCTAGGCGTTATAGGTCGGCGCTGAATTCATCGCCCGGCAAGGTTAGAACAGGCTCTCCACCACCGGCGGAGTCAGTGAAATAGATTCGATACAGGCTATTGTTGTTGACGCTAATCTGTTCCGGGCCAAAGACGATAGTGTTGGTGCCAGCCGTGGTCAATACGAGGTCGTACGTCCCTTCACTCACCCTGACGTCACTGCTCCCGGGCGAGACCAATGATAAAATATGGGCACGTTGATCATCGACAGATTGACCAGTTGTCAGCATATAGAGATCAACGTTCCCGACTGCAGGTGACGTATTGGTAAAGGCAACCCTCGCCCTGCTTGAACCACGCCTGAGATCATCTTGAATACCTAAAACCGCATTGGAGTCACCAACACCCGTTGCGATAATCGAATGGAACTGGCCACTTTCGGCGGTGAATGTCGTCTCAGCAATGACATCGTTTATATCGTTAGCGGTCGTGACCATAATGTCATATTCACCGGCTACAAGGTTTTGGTAGGTATCAACATCACCAAACAGCATATCCTCGGCCATCAGGGTCCCACCAAGGTAAAAATCAACGGCGGTTCGGTCAGATATCATGTTGGCATACCGAGACGAGCTGGTTATCACTTCGTTAGGAAAGTTTTCGGCAGCTGACGAGGTCATGGAAACAGCGCGCACCTTGCTATCACCGGGGCCAAAATAGTCCAGTAATACAAACATTTGACTGGTTGAGGCGGAGAGCAAGAAACTGCCTGAGTCCCACAGGGCATCTCCAGTCGTATCAAATGCTCTCAGGCGCACGGTTTCTGATGCTTCGATACTGATGAGTTCTGTCACCGAGTTTATCGGTACGGATGCAGTTGGTTCACCTGCAGGGGCGTCATTTTCAGTCAGGTGAAAATCAACACTGGTCTGAACTGAGGTCGCTGCATGAATGAATCGCAATTTTGAAATGGTCCCGTCATCAGCATATTCAGGTGGTACATCCTCAATGAGTATCAGTTCAGGGCTTGTCATGGTGCCAGCGATTACCACCGTCAAGAGATTATCGACGGGAATACGAACATCACCGCTCACCAGCAGCGTCTCTGTCTGATTTTCATTCGTGGTAATGCGCAGTGATCGGGTCACCAGGGGTAAAACCTCGATGAGCCCTGTAGATTTGCCGAAATCAATAAACCCAACGTTCTGGTTCTCATAATTTACGATCAGCTCCGGAGAATCCGGGATCACGTTGAGCACTTGTAATATGCCAGCGGGAGGTGGCTCTCTGGTAAACCCATCTTCACTGCCACAGCCGGAAAGGAAGAGAAATGTAAGCAGGGTAAAGACTGCAAGGATATATTTCATGAATAGCTTATTGTCGGCGGATATCGCGATAGCAAAATTGGCGCAACAATAATTGAAAATGGCTTGGTATACCAGCCCCGATCGAATTCACGTTAAACAAGGCCCCGGAAAACCACCAGTGTTGCTGCTGCGACCACATTGAGAGATTCCACCTGATTTGCCAGGGGGATCATAACAAGTTGATCGCAGGCGTCTATAACATCTCCGGCTAGTCCATCTGTTTCATTACCTAGTACCAGCGCCTGCGGCTGGTTATTGTTGAGTTCCGCCAGGGGTATGTCTCCATCGGCGTCCAGCCCATAAATTGTCATTCCCCTGTTTTTGAGTTCCTGAATGGCTGAGATTGTGTCCTCGCAGTGATAAATAGTTGCCTTAAACAAAGCTCCCGCACTCGCCTTGATGACCAATGGGCTGATCCTCGCGCAACCGGATTTAGGTAGGACAAGTCCAGATATGGGGGATGCAGCGACCGAGCGAATAATCATGCCGAGGTTCTGCGGGTTGGTAATTCGGTCCAACAGCAGAAGCACACCCCCGGGGGCTGGCGAAAATTTGCTAAGGGGCCTGTAATTGGGTGCAATGATATCTGCAGCCACGCCCTGATCCTGCTTTGCATTTTTTGATATTCGTGAAAGTGCTGCCCGGTCGTGGTATTTGATTTCAATATTTTTGGTGTCCGCCAGTGCCTTGATTTCATCTATGATTGGCGCTGTTTTATTAGAAGTCGCCAGATGTAGTCTGTGTATTTCAGTATTGGAGCCCCGCAGTACCTCCAATACGGGTTTCCGCCCGTAAAGGGTGATCATACTGTCGTACTGCCGTTTTTTTTCCAGGTACTTGGCATTGTCTTTAGGTTGGCTGTCCATCCAGTGAGTCTAGTCTTTTCGTCCTACAAAGGCTGCAGTAGCCGTAATTCAATAGCAAATCTAAATAAGGACCCAGGGGAGGTCTCGTTTCCTGTCTGAACAGAACTCTTCAGAAACGCTGAGCCGACCGTCAGGAAAAAATGCCGTGCAAATACCAGTTGTTACCGTCAGCTTCAAAAAAAATCCAATAGAGTGCGCCGCACTGATGTCGGCCGATGTAATAATCTCGTGCAGAATCGTTTCCATCCCACCAGCCGAAGTCAATTCTTTCCGGCCCTCGGATTAACTCAAGTTGCCCGCCAAGATAGGGTAGATCGTCAGCCGTTTTGAGTTTCTGTGGCACATTGAGTAAATACAATGGCCTTGGGTTTGCCTCTCTTTCGTCGTCAGGAAACCAGTAGTTTTTCTTGTTCAGGCGAACGGATCTCCATGCCCTTTCGGGACGATGATCATTTGCCAGAGACAAACCAAAACAGCTCTGCGGCCCCAGTCGTGCACGAAACATGTTAAGCAGGCGATTGGAACTGTCAGTTTTGCTGCGAACATGTCCGTGAAGATGGGCGCCGTGGAACAGATCACCAGAAATAGAATCTGCCGGATAGAATGTGTTGGCGATAAGGCAGAGATTATCAACCTCAGGCATATTCGTGACCTTGTTCAATTGCAGTTGAGTCAGCATGAGAAACATCGCAGCATCATTTTCCGGATCAGCAAGGTAGATGTTGAAACTCCTCGGCTCATGATTTTGATGGGAAAGTTTAAATGTCATCTGGTTGATGCAGAGTTGGCGTGCCAGCAGGAACTCGCACAACTCAGATAATAGCCGTTTCACCGGAAACATCAGCGACTGAATGTCAGTGACATCAGACAGAAATGTTATATCGCTGAAGAAGCGGGGAACTTCACTGATGAATTTTTGCGGGTCCGGTTTTTCACCAATAAGGCGTTGCAGGTAATCAGCAAAAAAGATGCCGTAACGACAGCTTAGGCCATCCATGGGCAATTCAAGCAACCCACCGATATCGCGGATACCTGATTGCCCCAGGGACTCAATAATCTTTTCGTCTGCTCGCAGGCAAGTGATGGGTAGTGACTGCAGCGTCTGACTGCCTTGGGCTTCTGCAGAACCTTCCGCAAAAGAAAGCGCTGCGAGGGGGGTAGAGTAGACCCCGATGTTTGCCGTATATCCCAACTCAGGTAGCTTCTCTCGTATTTGTGACTTCAGGTTTTCCAGGCCATCAAACAGTTTCAGGCAACCTTTGATATCAAGCACCAGACTGTGCGG
The DNA here is from genome assembly GCA_002725995.1 of Gammaproteobacteria bacterium. Lineage (GTDB taxonomy): Bacteria > Pseudomonadota > Gammaproteobacteria > Pseudomonadales > Azotimanducaceae. The sequence goes on along the minus strand of PBRQ01000013.1, from coordinate 68,750 downwards.
TGCCTTTATCGAAACACCCGGCGCAAACTGGTATGCCCATTGGGCCAGGTGAGAAAGCACAGAGAATTCTTTTTCCTCATTTCGCTCGAAACTGACTATTTCGCTACTCAAGATGTAAGCAGTATTCATGCTGCTGCCGATGCGGATACCGACATCCTCTGCTGCCTGGTTGCTGTAGAGAATGCGTTGCCGGGCAGTGACCACAACTGGCGTACCTGTAGCTGGCCCGCCGCGGCAGAATATCTCCACGGGCAATTGCTTGAAATACAGGCATAGCCAGAGACCGGAGCCTTTCTTGACCATAACCTCAGAGGAGCTTGAGTCCATAGGACCTGCCATCAATTTGATAAAACCCCGGTTCTTTAAGCACCCGTGGCGGCTCTTCGTAAAAAGCCCGCAGCTGCTATTTAAAAGACACCTGAAAGTCGGGAGTTACCCGGTTCAAACTATCGCTGAAGTGCAATTTAATGACCTCACTTGCCCAACCACCACGGCGTTTAAGTATTTTGAGATTGATAGATGTATGTGTATGAGAAGATGGTGTGGCATAAAGCTGTATCCGTAATTCAGCCGGCGACGCATGCTGTGCCGCGCTCCTGGGGCGGAACAGGATACTCCAACTACTTCCTTTCTTACTTGCGACCTGCAATCGTCTGATCTGTTTTGCATTGATGTCGCCTGGCCATGCCAGCACGGCGCTGCAGCTTTTTGATGTCAGTGCTTTTTCGAGTACCCACAGGGTATCCGCCAGGGTTTTTGGTTTTACGATCAGAACCGAAGTCAGGTTAATGCCCGCATTGAGTAAGGCGGGTGGATAGGGAATGTAGGGTGGGGAAACCCATAGCAACCAGCGGTTTTGCTCCTGGCTCAGGCGGGCGAGGGCAGGGGCCAGCAGCCTCAACTCACCGATGCCATACTGCTCATGCAACAGTTCCGTGACGCCATCCGCCGGCCAGCCTTGCCCCGGCAGATGCTCATCCAGTATTTTAAATCCCGTTGGCACCCCCTTTGTGAAGCTACTGTTGATACTCGACGCCCGCCATAGGCCTGCGCGTTGCCAAAGCTTGTCATGTACAAGCTCTTTTGGTAAAAGCTCTTCTGGTAAAAGTGCTTCCGGCAATAGTTCTTCTAGTCGCGGCGTTTTTGAATGGTGTGACATTATGGTGTACATATATACAGTACTAAAAATATATCCATATATGTGTGGTCAGGTCAAGAAGGCAGCGTTTTTTGTCTTCCTTGGGCCCAGTTAAGGTGCTATGGAGCTAGATGGGCAGCGCCTGACCTTCCTTAAGTTCTTCCATCACAACATAGGTTCTCGATTCGCTCACCCCTGGCAGCAGCAGCAGAGTCTCACCGAGGAATTGCCTGTAGGCCGCTATATCAGCGACTCTCGCCTTGATCAGGTAGTCAAAGTTACCGGATACAAGGTGGCATTCAAGAATTTGAGGAAGCTTGATAACGGCGTCACGAAAATCGGCAAAAACATCGGGTGATGTACGAATAAGAGAAATCTCCACAAATACAAGCAGTTCCAATTGCAGCAGGTGAGGATTCAGTTTTGCAGTGTAGAGTTCAATGAAATCTTGCCTTTCAAGTGATTTAACGCGCTCGGAGCAAGGCGTTGCACTGAGCCCAACCTCCTCTGCAAGAGCGGTGTTCGATAAGCGACCATCCTGCTGTAGCGCCCTGAGGATCTTGAGGTCAATTCTATCCAGTGTTTTATACTCTAAATTCCCATTATTCTTCATATATATTCCTTATATAACTACTATTGCAGGTTATTCTACTACATATACAAGCTAAATAAGTGTGAAACACTATATGCCGATAAATATACTGGCAGCATCAATTATTAGAAGGACTGCGCCATGCTCATCGGAGTGCCCAAAGAAATAAAAAATCATGAATATCGAGTCGGACTTGTACCAGCAGCCGTCGGGGAGCTTGTTCACCATGGACATAAAGTTCTCATGGAAACCGACGCCGGTACAGGTATTGGCTTTCATGATGCGGACTATATGGAGGCCGGCGCGAAAATTGCGGCGGATGTAGAGACAGTCTTTGATACTGCAGAAATGATCGTCAAGGTAAAGGAACCCCAGGCAATCGAGCGGGCAATGCTGCGTGAAAACCAGACACTTTTCACCTATCTGCACTTGGCACCGGACCTTGATCAGACTAAGGACCTGGTAGATAGCGGATCAACCTGTATCGCCTATGAGACAGTGACGGATGCAATGGGCCGTTTACCCCTGCTGGCTCCAATGTCAGAGGTGGCGGGCCGAATGTCAATCCAGGCAGGTGCCATGTGCATGGAAAAATCCCATGGTGGCAAGGGTATCCTCCTGGGCGGTGTGCCGGGCGTTATGCAGGGGCATGTCGTTATTCTAGGCGGCGGTGTGGTTGGGCAGAATGCCGCACAGATGGCAGTGGGTATGGGCGCCAGGGTTACCATCATAGACCGCAGCGTTGATGTGCTTCGAAACATCGACCACCTCTACGGCAACCGAGTGCAGACTCTTTACTCAACCCAGGACGCCATAATCGGCAGTGTCATGAATGCTGATCTGATCATAGGCTCAGTGCTGATTCCCGGTGCTTCCGCACCGAAACTCGTTACCGCTGATATGGTTCGTGAAATGAGCACTGGCACGGTCGTGGTTGACGTTGCCATTGACCAGGGGGGCTGTTTTGAGACCTCCCATGCGACGACTCACGATGATCCTACCTATATCCGGGATGATATTGTGCACTACTGTGTAGCCAACATGCCCGGTGCAGTAGCCAGGACTTCAGCTGCAGCTCTGAACAATGCGACCTTGCCCTATGTCCTTGAACTCGCTGACAAGGGCGTCAAAGATGCTCTGAAGTCCAATGTACACCTGTTGCGTGGCCTAAATGTCTACGGTGGACAGATCACCAACGAGTTTGTCGGTGAGGCCCATCACATGAGCTATATCGACCCCGAGGGTATCCTCGCGGCATAAACTCGCCTTGTTTGACCAATCAAGTAAAGGCCCACAGTGTCTTGTACTGCGGACCTTTGCCGTATTTCCTTTTGCTTAATTCGTCTGCTGGAAGAAATTCGCGTAAAGTCTGAGTAAAGCAGGCCTTATAAAAGAGAAGGGGAATCAACGGATGTACGAACAAATTATGTATGAGGTGGACGGTCCTTCCGCCGTCATTACGCTGAACAGGCCAGATGCGCTCAACGCCTTGACTGGTACTATGATTGAGGAGCTGAAACATGCGCTTGCGGCGGCGGAGCAAGATAAGTCCGTTGTCGGTATTATCCTTACCGGGGCAGGCCGGGGTTTCTGTGCCGGAATGGACATGAATGCACTTGATGCAACGGCCTCAGGTGGAGGTGGGAATGCCGCTGCTGAGCAGAAAAAGATGGATGCAGACCCCGGCGATAAGTCCATGGGACCTGACTTTGAAGTTGCATTTACCTACATCATGTCAATTCGCAAGCCAATCATAGTTGCTGTTAATGGCGCATGCGCTGGTCTCGGCATGTCTATCGCCTTGTTATGCGATATGCGCTTTGCCTCTGAGAATGCGAAATTTGTTACTGCTTTCTCACAGCGAGGCTTGATCGCAGAACATGGTCAGAGTTGGATACTGCCACGCATCGTTGGTCCTGCGCGGGCGCTGGACCTGCTATGGAGTTCTCGCAGATTGTTAGCCGAGGAAGCAAAGGAATTTGGCCTCGTGGAGCGCATCTTTGCCGATGATGAACTGCTTGATCAGACCAAAGCCTATATTCAGGAACTGGCAGATACCAGTGCGCCTGTCTCCATGATGGTCATGAAACAACAGGTCTATCGGCACATGAACATGAACCTGGGTGATGCGATGCACGACAGCAATAAACTGATGGCAGAGAGCCTGCAAAGAGATGACTTCAAAGAGGGGGTTCGCTCCTTTATGGAAAAACGAAGCCCCGGTTTCAAAAAGATAGAGGTGAGCTGATGAAAATACTAAAGATCGTTCTACCTATTCTGCTGTTGTCCCTTGCCTTGCTTATATGGCTTTTACCTATAGGTCCGATGCCAGGTTTCTTTATCGGTGGAACTGTAACCGATGTTCCAGAGAATTGGGGTGATACTTCTTCAATCCACGAGGTCAGGCTCAAAGCAAGCAGTGGACTGTTACCCCGGGTTGTCATCATCTGGGTTGTCCAGGTCGAAGGTGATCTCCACGTGGTGGGCGCCAAGGATAGTGGTTGGGTCTCCATGCTGAGTCAGGGTGGGACGGCGCTGGTGCGAATGGGCGATGAAACCTATGCCCTGCAGGCCAGTGAAACGACACAGGATTTCGAACTGATACTCCAGGCCTACATCGATAAATACCGGGCTGACTACCCGGATATCATCGATGGATTCCCATCCCTGGAGGAAGCAAAGGGCACGGTCGCAGTGTTCAGGTTATCCAGAGAATAGCTCACTTCTACCTACATTCGAGAAAGCCGAGTTACAGATGTCAGATATAAAGCTACCCAAGGTGATCGCCACCTCCGTGGTTCGTGGAAGCCAGCAGGGTGAAAGCCATGGTGGCATATTCACCGTTGATTTTGAAAATCAGACTGCGGACCAGCTCCTTGACTGGAATACCGGGGATATCGATTTTTCAGGACGAGGTGCCGACCGCGGGCTTCGTGGTATCGCATTTGATGGGGACGACATCTATGTCGCTGCTTCTGATGAACTATTCTGCTATAACCGGGAGTTTGTGAAACAGAACTCCTGGCGCAACCCTTACCTCAAACATTGTCACGAAATAATCATTAAGGGTGGAAATATCTTCCTGACCTCAACGGGCTTCGATAGCCTGTTGGCCTTTGATCTTGAAAGTCAGGCATTTACCTGGGGTTTTCATCTGCAGAAACAGCGCGGGGAGTGGAGTGGGTTCACCTTTGACCCTCGCCAGGAAACAGGGCCCAGGGCTAATAATGACCATCATATCAATATGGTGCATGTCGATGATTCAGGCATTTTCCTGAGTGGACTGCGAACTGAGGCGCTGCTGCATATCCGTCACAATAACAAGGTAAAGGCTGTCTGCAATCTACCCTCAGGGGCTCATAATGCCCGCCCTTTTAGAGGGGGTGTGCTATTCAATGATACCAATGCTGACTGTGTTCGTTTTGCCGCACGTGACGGTTTGCAAACAGCATTTGCCATCCGCCGATACCAGGAGGATGACATTCAATTTGCCGGCATTGATGACTCAAAGATTGCCCGCCAGGCCTTTGGTCGTGGATTATGTGCTCATGGCGATAGATTTCTCGTAGGCGGCTCATCACCCTCGACGATTACTCTCTATGATCTTGAAAATGACCAGACCGTTGCCTCCGTAAACCTGACCATGGATATACGCAATGCCATTCATGGCCTCGAAGTATGGCCCTATGACTGATTGGCACCTGAACCGGCTATAACTTCAGGTAAAAAAAACCGGCTTAGCCGGTCTTTTTTACTCAGCTTAAAGACTCGTTCATCAGTTGAAGTGTTTGATTACCCGTATTCCAATTTCCCTTGGTCTACCGGTTGAGCGCAGGGCAGTGGGTCTCCCTGCATAGCTGGCACCACCGAACATGGTCCCCCAGTGATTGTAGTGCTGCCGCTCATCAGACAGGTTGTTGACGAAGATGCTGGCCTCCCAGGTAGCGGCCTGCACACCGATACTAAGATCACCGACCTTATAAGCATCGTTCATAATCAGCGGATTAGCAGGATCATATCCTGACGGATACAGCGTGTTCTTGCTGTCGGATTGATACGACCACTGCAACCGTGCATAGCCCTCGGCAGAAAGTGAATTCACCGGCCAGCGGTAGGTCGCCCACGCAGAGCTCTTCCAGTCTGGCGTTATAGGCAATTTGGTGTCTTTCACAACATCCAAAATACCATCGCCATCCAGATCAAGATCTGTGTCGGTCTGGGGTTCCAGCCACTGGGCATTCATACCGACCGTAAAGTTCTCTGAAACGGCCAGATCGAATTCAAGTGAAACACCAGTAATATGTGCATCTCCTGCATTGGCAACCACATTTTGCCAGGGTTGCCCACAGACGGCGGGAATGGACGTGCCGGGCTCATCGCAATCTCTTGTCGATGGATCGACGATTTCAAGCTGAAAATCCTCCCAGTCCATATGGAAGGCGCTTATGTTCGCGCGAGCTCGGCCGTCGAGGAATGTTGACTTAACTCCCAGTTCAAAGTTGGTCAGCTTATCGGCGTCGTAATGTGCTGGCAGAAATGGTTGACCACGCTGGCGGTTAGTGCCACCCGGGCGAAAACCTTGAGTCCATAGACCATAGACCATGGTGTCATCAGTAATGTGATAGCTTGCGGCAATTTTTGGTACAAACTCAGTCTCTTCACCCGAATGTTTCGGGATCACCGTATTGCCATCAGCGTCCAGATACTCTCCCATTGGGCTGTTGTTGGGTCGCATCACGAAGTATTCGTTGACATTTGAACGGTCGAAATAGCGCCCACCAAGAGTTAGGTCGAGCTTAGTGCTTACGTGCCAGACAACCTCACCAAAGATTGCCTTCTGTTCCCATTCAGTGTGACTACGGGAATTCCAGGGTCCATCCGCATCGGCATCTGTGCCTGTGTAAGGAATGAAAAAGTCAGGTGCTCCCTGAGCCCAGGGAGGCGGTGCCCTGAACCATTGTAGAGCGATGGATTCTTCAAATGTGTTAGAGGTTGGAAAGCCAAATGGGCTATCCTGCCAGTCGTTGTTGCTCTCTTCGTAAAACAATCCTACCAGCCAGTCAAATGTATCCCCCTGGGATGACAGACGAATCTCCTGGGTGAAGCGGTCATACTGGGCTTTAGAATCATAGGCTGCCAGGTAATCACCATCTACCGTGGGTGCCAGACAATAGGCACCTGCTATTAGCGATTCAGTCGGAGATAACATGAAGTAGCCATAGGCTGCATAGTAGGCACCGTTATAAACTTCGTTTGCAAAACAATACCTGCCGCTCCAGTAGTGATGATACACCGTAAGGTCAGTGACCGACTTGATATCTCGCTCAAAATAGGAAGTTGCTGAAACTAGTTGTGCAAAACCCAGATCTGCTTCGATGGTCAGGGAATAGAGGTCGTATTCATCATCGCGCCAGTCGTCATAAAATGTCACAATCTCCAGATCGCCAAGATACGGATCATAACTATCCCAGGCACCGTTCTCTGTATTCTGACTCAGGGCAGTCAGCGTGGCTGACCAGTTGTCGTTGATTTCCCAGCGTACGGAGGCTCGCCATCCCGTGATCTTGGAATCATTCGTATCATTATCCACATACTCGGCGTTGTCCAGTGTTCCAAACCCTGAAGGTAAGATTAGGCCTCCAGCTTCGGCCAGAACATTGCCATCTGGTGTATTGCCCAGCACATTGTCGATATATCCGCCGTCTTTTGCGCTGAAACCAACCAGACGAATCGCCAGCTTGTCTTCCACGATAGGTAGGTTTAGTACCACCGAGCCGTCATAGCTGCCTTCACCTTCCGAGCCGTTGCGCATGCTGCCATCAATAACAGCTTCAAATTCATTCATTACCGGTTTATTGGTGATGACCCGCATGGTGCCAGCCTGGGCGTCGGAGCCATAGATGGTTCCCTGCGGACCTGATAATGCTTCTACCCGCTCAATGTCCACCATGCGAACCGAAGGCTGATCGCCGGTTGCAGTTACTGAAATTTCATCCAGGTACATCGAAGAAGTCGATTGCGCGACATAGCCACCACCGGTGATTGTTGCACCACGGAATACAATGGTTGATGAACCATTACCATAGCCGACAACACTAACCGAAGGCACAAATCGGGAGTAGTCCATCAGGCCCTTGGCGTTCATGTCCTTCAGGCTTTCTTCTGATATTGCCTGGATGCTGACCGGGACGTCCTGAACCGATTCACTACGTTTTCGCGCCGTAACCACAATCTCTTCAAGTGCAACTTCGCTCGCGGCAATAGTTGGCGCGGGTGCTAATGCTGTGGCTATTCCAGCAGCAAGCGGTGTCAACACAAATTTCGGATTTTGACGCATTCTTGAATCCCCCCAAGGATAAATCACCGGCTATTATTATCTGTTAAACGCCCGCCAACTCATCGGGCGAACAGGCCATTATTTATAGGGGTAATCTTTCAATTTTGCAACTGTTGCTCTACCTCGCCTATAGGTTGGGAACCATATATCTTCACGCATATCCACTCGGTATGCCCCACCAGGCGTACCCGGCTCGACGCCCCCACTAATTGCCCAGTACACCACTAAGCTCGATAGCAGATTTAGCGGTCTCAAGTGAATCTACTGGCACCAGGTTGATACCGGTGACCCCAGGGATCTCGGCATATTGTTGAATCAGTTCACTGGCGATGGCAACACCTTCCGCTTCGGCGTCCACTGACTGTTCAAGCCTCCTGATAATAGCGTCAGGGACCAAGGCCCGGCGGCGGTTATCTCTAAGAAATGCAGCTTTGGCTGCAGAAGGTGGTGTAGCCAGACTGACGAATATCTGCAACCTGTGAGTCAGTTTCCTGCGTACCAGGTCACCGATGTAGCGTTTCAGGAGCTCGATATCAAAGCAGATCTGCGTGATGATGAGCCGCGCACCAGCATTGGCCTTTGCCAGAAGCTCTTCCTGCTGTGGTACGGCTTTCCGGTCATGAATCGTGCCAGAGGCAACAATAAGAAACTCATGGCGACCCAGTCCCTCGTCTTCGTTGATAAGCTTTGCGGTAGCGATCAGTTCCCGAGGCTTCATATCAATAACAGCGGCGGGTCGGGGCTGAAAATTTTTGGGTACCTTGGTGCCCTGGATCAACATGAGACTGTTGACACCCATGGCCCGAAGACCCAGCAGGTCGCCGAGCAGTGCGATGCGGTTTCGATTGCGACAGGATAGTTGCACAATCGGGTCCAGTCCGGCGTCAATCAAGAAGCCTGCCGCTGCCATTGTTGACATGTGCACCTGCCCATACTGATTGTCAGTGAGCAAAATACTGTCCACATGCGTCAACAGGGATTTTGCATCAGTAATCACGGTGGAAGCACTGGCATCTGGCTTCAATGGGAGCTCTGCGGTCAGTACAAGCTCTTTTGAGACGCAGGCCTGGTAGAAGTTACTCAATGATCATCATCCACAATAGAATGGGTTCCGAGAATAGTTCGTTAACTGGGACATCACAAGATGATATAAGAGCCTGCTCCCATCCCTTCTGGAATCTTCAGCCCAAGTTGGTCTATTATCGCCGCTCAAATTTAACATGCGGCTACAATCAGGAATGCAACCTCAAGAGGAAATCGTTGCTCGTGCGTCAGACTATATGAAAGCCGGCGACGCGGCTGCTACTGCCCGGGTCTGTCTTGAAGGGCTCGGCAAATATCCAGATGATCCTAATATTCTTTGCCTGGCAGGCCGAGCCCTGATTGCCCTCGAGCGTATTGAGGAAGCGGCCGTCTGTATAAAGAAAGTTTACAAGGGGTTTCCCGAATTTTCTCTTGCCAATGAGACTTATGGTGATTTGCTCTTGCTGCGTGGTGACTATGAAGGGGCCATTAACGCCTACAAGGATGCAGTTAAGCTGGATCCGAAGCGCATTGTTTTGTCTGACAAAATTGATCGCACCAGCTCACTTGCCAATGTTCAAAATCCGGGTACACGGCAGGCCCGGCCACGACGCAAGGAAATGGCATCTGCAGATCGAATTAGTGAGGCGGCTGAATTCGAGCGTAATGGAGAACCCAATAAGGCTGAAGATATCTATCGCGACATCCTGAAGCAGGATCCTGACCATGTGGAAGCCATACGCCTGCTCGCCGCTGTTGCGGTAAAACACAAGAAGTTCAGGGAAGCCGAAGTCTTTCTACAGAGGGCCGTTTCCCTGACCCCCGATTACGCGCGGGTCTGGATGGACCTTTCTAATGTCCAGCGTGAACTGGACGAATATGGCGCTGCCATGATGAGTACAGAACGGTTGCTGGAGTTGACACCGAGGGTAGCTGAGTCGCACATTGCCATGGCGGCAATCCAGGCGAAAGCAGGTCTAGACCAGGAGTCCATTCAAAGCTATCAAAAGGCACTGAAAATTACGCCCTCCCACCCGGCTGCCTTTTCCGGTATGGCGCACCAGTTCAAAACAATTGGCAGAAATGAAGATGCTATAGCAACCCACAGGCAGAATATTGCCGCCAACCCTGGCAATGCTGACGCCTACTGGAACCTGGCCAACATGAAGACCTTTCGTTTTGAGGATGGTGAGGTCAGCGCCATGAAGACATTACTTGAACGGGACGATCTCGATGACCTGTCCAGAGTTCAGTTGTGCAATTCACTGGGACTTGAGTTTGAAGGACGAAAAAATTACGACCAGGCATTTGAGTATTTTCAGCGCTGTTGCGAATTGCGGCGGGAATCCGAGAACTATGACCCAGTTAATACAGAAACCACTACGGACTCGCTGGTGGAAACATTCAACCAAGAGTTTATTGCTAAGAAACAAGGCAACGGAGTCAGCGACGTCTCCCCAATATTTGTTATAGGGTTGCCGCGGTCCGGCTCAACACTGATTGAACAGATCCTTGCAAGTCACAGCCAGGTCGAGGGCACCCACGAACTTTCTGATCTCCCTCTGGTTGTAAGAACTGCAGCTCAAAACATTTCGCGTCGTGGCCGCTTCCCGGAAGTTTTCAAAGATCTTGGCGTTCAAGGCTGGTCGCGGATTGGCAACCAGTACCTGGAACGCACGCAGAAGTACCGAACCGATGCCAACCGGTTTATAGACAAGAACCCCAACAATTTTATCTATGTTGGATTGCTGCATCTAATTTTACCGAATGCAAAAATTATTAATGCCCGCAGGCATCCAATGGATAGTTGTTTTGGTAGCTACAAGCAGCTGTTTGCCAGTGGTCAGCCATTTAGCTACGACCTTGAAGAGCTTGGAGAATATTACATCCAGTACCAGCGCCTGATGGATCACTGGCACGCGGTGTTGCCCGGCGAGGTTCTGGATGTTGACTATGAGGACGTTGTCGCCGATCTCGAATCCCAGGTGAGCCGTTTACTCGACTATTGCGAACTTCCCATGGAGGATGCCTGCTTGAACTTCCATGAGACTGAGCGCGCCATCAAAACAGCAAGTTCTGAACAGGTGCGCCAGCCCATATACTCAAGCTCCGTGGATCTATGGCGGCACTATGAAGCACATCTGGGCGAGCTTATTGAAGTACTCCAGCCGCTACTAGACGAAAGGTATGAAGACTAATATCACGGCGCCTGTTTAGAGTTCCATCCCGCTTGGAACACCGGTTGTTTTAACCGCCTGAAGCTTTGTCATAATCTCTTTTGCCCGCTCTTTTTGCGCTTCATTTTTTGTGGGCATCCCGAAACCCATATGCGATGCGTACTCACGTTTTTGCTGAACAAATTCTGGAAAGTCATCATAGCTGCAGGTTTCGGTCAGCTTGAGCAGGTCATCCTCGGTGATGATGTCACGCATTTCCTGCCACCTGCCATCCAGTGACAGTTTGTGCAGTCGCAATCCAAGGTCCTCGAGATCGTGCATGCGCAAAACGTGGTGATAACTTCGTGTGGATCCATAAAAGGACAGGGGCTCGCGATACTTGTCCAGGCTGGTCGCAATTTCTTCATCACTGTCACCAAGGGCAAGATATCCACTCAAGCCGATATCAATGTCCGCCCATGTTCTGCCGGAACGTTCAAGGCCAATCTTAATGTTGGGCAGCATGGTTTCGCGCATGTACCGGTCGGTCATAATGCCTCCGTGGGGCAGAATGCCATCTGCTACTTCACCGGCGACTCTCGCCATGGCTGGTCCCACTACCGCAAGAAATATTTTCGGTCGAGGAAATTCTATTGGACCCGGGTTGAAATTCGGCGTCATTAAGGTGTAGCGGTACTCCTTGCCAATGAAATCAGCTGTCTTGCCATCCTGCCAGGTATCCCAGATGGCCTTCATCATCTGAATGTATTCCTTCATCCGTGGTGCTGCGGCACTCCAACTACCGCCAAAGCGTCTTTCATTATGCCCTTTCACCTGGGAGCCAAGGCCGATATTGAATCGTCCTGCTGACAACTGCTGAATATCCCAGGCTTCCATGGCGAGAACCATCGGGCTGCGTGGAAAGGCTATGGTCACCGAGGTCATGAGTTCAATTTTTTTAGTCTGGCTGCCTGCCAGTGCCATGGTCAAAATGGAGTCGTGTGCGATCTCGCCGCAGCTCACCATATCGAAGCCATTAGCTTCCGCCTCCTGTGCCTGCCCCGGCGCATCTCCTGGCCAGCCGCCAATGCCTGTAGTTAATTTCATTTCAATTCCTCTTCAGGTTTACCGCTATCATCATTTATCTGCCTGCAAATCTAAAGTGATGGGTGACAGTTTATGCTGTAGCCTTATAACATGTAACATGATCAGCCAGGAAATCACCCTCGACAAATTGATTGCCGATATCGATCAACAGATCGAGATCCTCACCGCTATTGCCAATGACAATGCCATCCTTACCGAACAACTGCGCCTGCTGAATGAATCAAGGAAAACCCTGTTGTTTCAGGAACTGGAGATGAACCGTCTCGCGAGCTTTTAGACCAGGATGATATCAGCGATCGGATTACCATCATTGGCAAAAATGGCAACGTGATGAAAGGCACTAGCCCATCATTTCAGTGTGAAAGAAATTGCTCACGTTGGCACACGTCGGGTGTGGTTCCCCAACACGAATCGACAGGTGTATGCTGCTCCTTTTCTAACTGAGCACAAAGATAATGAAGCTGGGATTGATAGTTGGTCATATGAACGCCCCGGGTGGTGCCAAAATCATTGAACTGGCACAGGAAACTGAAGCGCTGGGATACGACACAATCTGGTGTGCAGAGATTTATGGTACCGATTGTTTTACACCACTTACCTGGATTGGTGCGCACACCTCACGGATCAATCTCGGCACATCCATCATGCAGATTTCGGCACGGACACCTGCGAGCGCGGCCATGCAAGCGGTTTCTCTTGATCACCTTTCCAACGGGCGTTTGATCCTTGGTATTGGCGTATCAGGTCCCCAGGTAGTAGAGGGTTGGTATGGTCAACCTTATCCTAAACCGCTGGCCCGAACGCGCGAGTGGGTACAAATATTCCGCAAAATAGTTTCGCGTCAGGAGCCTGTGGTTTTCGAAGGCGACCACTACCAATTACCTTACCCAGGGGGTACTGGTCTGGGCAAACCTTTGCGGCTGATGATGCATCCGGTTCGTGATCACATCCCCCTCTACCTTGGTGCAGAGGGGCCAAAGAATGTAGCGCTAGGTGCGGAACTTTTTGAAGGCTGGATTCCCATGTTTATCTCACCCTACCGCATGAGGGAACAATACAAAGCAGCGCTGCAGAACATGGCACCTGACTTTGAGATTACAGCAGCCGTCCCTGTGGTTATTAATGATGACCTTGATAGCGCTTTAGCGCAGGTCAAGCAACAGGTTGGCTTCTACGTCGGCGGTATGGGTGCGAAGTCATACAATGTTCATAAAGATCATGTCAGCCGTATGGGTTTTGAAGCAGAAGCAAACAAGATTCAGGAACTGTTCCTGGCTGGCAAGAGGGATGAGGCTATTGCAGCAGTGCCGGACCAACTCGTCGATGAGATTTCACTGTGTGGTCCAAGGGGGCGAATCCAGGAACGATTGATGGCATGGAAAGAAAGCCCCATCACCATGTTGAATGTCAACTCGTCAGACACTGAAGCTGTACGTTTTCTTGCAGAGGAACTGCTTTAGTTTTTCAAGCTCGGGACTTAAAAGCTGGGCAGGCTGGGCATCAAAATACTAGAGTTCTTAGGCTAAGATTTCCAATATAGCAACAGATTTCGCGCCAGCGGTGTTTCTCTCTTTCATTATGGAAACTATGTGTTATGTTCGCGCCGAGTAGGTCGATACGCCTGAAAAGAAGTCATCTTTCCTATCTCAAGCCATCCATTGGGTTGAGCTATCATAGCAATACTGCCTGCAATTTGTTTTGCTATCAGTAGCATATGAAATTATCAAAAATGGAACCGACCAGCGCTGGGCAGGCTTTGCTAACTTGTTAGTCTGCTCGTGAATTCGAATTAGTGAAGGGGTAAGAGGTAACCAATATGTCGATTAAGATTCTAGATGGAACACCGAGAAATATCGTTCGTTTTGATGATTCAGAATATGACAAGGCGGAGAAATATACGCGTGAAGATATCGAACATGTCGCTGAAATCTTCAACACACCTTTGACGGGCGCCTATAACTGGGACTACACCGTCGCCGACAATCGAATCAAACGGCTCTACGAACTTGGCAAAAAGTTGAACTGGAATTCGGAAATGGATATCGACTGGTCGCGAACTCCAGATTGGGATAAACGTCCGGCACTGACGACAGAACAGAAGGAAGCGCAGGAACAGTTTCTCGACGAAAACCCCTGGAATGGATTTGGCCCCTTTGACGAGATGACTACCACCAAAAAACTGGAGTTTTTTCAGCACGACAACGCCTGGTCCCTAAGTCAGTTCCTTCACGGTGAGCAGGGCGCTCTCCTGGTCGCCTCTCAGCTTTGTTCATGCGCACCGACTTTCAACGCAAAACTCTATGCTGCTTCACAGACATTCGACGAAGCGCGCCATGTTGAGTTCTTTAACAAGTTCCTGCAGAAGAAGATTGGTTTCACCTACCCCGTATCACGTGGGCTGAAGTCATTGCTGGACAAGATTTTGACGGACCCGCGCTGGGATCTGAAATTCATCGGCATGCAGATTGTTATTGAAGGTCTGGCACTTGCCGCTTTCAATACGGCGAGAAGTGAAACTGATCATGAGGTTCTCAAAGAGGGCCTGGAGTTAATTATTCGCGATGAAGCTCGGCATGTTTCCTTTGGCGTTAATTACCTTGAAGAGCATGTGAAGTCGCTCACCCCAGAAGGGAAAAATAAACGCGCTGAATTCGCCTATGAGGCGTGCATAGTAGCAAGGGACAGGCTGGTCCAGAATGACGTATATCGCCACTTTGGCTGGGACCCAGACGCTGCTCGTGACCATGTGCTCGCGGCAGGGTTGAACTCAGATTTCCTTAACTTTCTCTTTACCAGAATCATGCCGAACCTGAAGCAAATAGGACTACTGACTGACGAGATCCGACCCAAGTTTGAAGAGATGGGAATACTTGAATTTGAAGACTTCCCAACGGATGGAGATATAGACTGGTCAGCGATGGAAATGCCACTCTACCCGGAGGAAGCCAAGACAGCGACGGCCTAGCGACAGGGGCCTGCTGTTCCCCGGAATAATCATCCCGAAACACTTCTATGGTGGCAAATGGTAGGATTCGGTGTTGGAGCTATTGGAAGTACCAACTTCTGATATACTGCCACCGGTTTTCCCGCTTCACCATTCCGAATTCAATATCACGAGATGAATACACAACAAGCACTTGGGCCAATCGCTGCTTTTGATCCTGTCGATAGCGTATTCGTTGCCCAGGACAATCGGCCCCCTGACTTTCTTCAGGTTGATACTTACTCCCTGACGCCGTTTCAGCGTGCGCTGCTGGTTACTGATGGGACCGTCACAAAATTTCTGGAAGCCTATGCTTATGAACCCATCCTGGTTGACCGTTTGAACCAGGAGACTGGTGGTTTGGATATAGATCATGAATGGTTGGCGGCTACCGCAGGTGATCGGGTAATTCATCGTGAGGTGGCGCTGATTGGAGAGCATTCCGAAAATTTGTATGCCTATGCAAGAGCAATAATTCTTGTGGGTCGACTGAACGATTCAATGTATCAAGGTGTCGAGGCTGCATCCGGAGGCCTGGGCAAAATCCTGCTAGATAGCGAAATCGAATCCCGCAGGGAGTGCTTGTGGTGGGGGGTCGAGAAGCCTGAGGCGACGCCTGATGCCATTTCCAGCAAGTGTGATGGGAATTTTCTGACCCGCACCTATCGCATCATTGCTGATCAGGCACCATTGATGCTGATTACGGAACGCTTTCCTATGTCGAACAACACGGAACAATAGCGGCTCGCTATCGTGCTACGCAAACTTGAAATGTACAACTGATCAACATGTTTGAGGTAATGCCCTCAGACATGCATGTATTACCGGAATTGCGATATTTACTGCGCCGTTCAGTATTGATTCTGTCATTGCTGCTTTCGGGGTGTAGTGTGCCTGACAATAAGGTGAACGACATTTCACCTCCCGTCGCACAACAACACGAAAAAAGGGTATCGATCCATGGGATTGATCGAATAGATGAATACTATTGGATCCGGGATGACACGAGGAAAGACCCGGACGTACTCAACCTTCTCGCCGAAGAAAACGCTTACACTAGTGCAGTCATGGCCGGTTCCGAAAAATTGCAGCATGACTTATTCGTTGAAATTTCAGGCCGCCTGGTTGCCAACGATCGCACCGTGCCCGTCAAGAAAGGCAACTATCTTTACCTGAGGGAGTTCCATGAGGGCGGCGAATACCCCTTGTATATCAGGTCGCCCGCGGATAATCCAAAGGACGAGGAAGTTCTTCTGGATGCCAACAATATGTCAAAGGGGCATGAGTTTTATCATATTGGCAATTGGAGTGTCAGCCCCGGAGAGGGGCTTCTTGCATTTGCTGAAGATGTCGTGAGCCGAAGGGAATACACCATCAGGTTTAAGGACCTAACCACTGGCGAGAGGCTCAAAGATGAAATTCCTAAGGTTGCCCCATCTATTGCCTGGGCTGCAGACAATCGAACCGTTTTCTATGTTGACAAGAACCCTGAGACACTACTGCCATACCGTGTCTATAGACATGAAATAGGCTCATCCCGCAGCGATGATGTGCAGGTTTATGAAGAGTTGGATGACGCATTTTCTACCTCCGTCTATGTGACCAGATCGCAAAAATTCATTGTTATTTCAATAGAAAGCATCGAGGCCACTGAAATCAGGCTAATTGACGCTAACAACACGAGCTCTTCACCGAAGACCTTCCTCCCCAGGGAAGATAGTCATGAATATAAACTGCGCCATATCGATGACATGTTTTACATCCGTACCAACTGGCAGGCTGACAACTTTCGCCTGATGAAGGTAAAAGACAGCGAACTTGGCGACAAAGCCATGTGGCAGGAGGTCATTGCGCATCGCCCGGGGATACTTCTGCGGGATTTTGAAGTATTCAACGACTACCTCGTGGCAGTTGAGCAGAGCAATGGCCTGCCACAACTCCGAATTATTAAGCTCTATGATGAAGCGGAGAGGGTGATCACCTTTTCAGAATCTGCCTACACCGTTTATTTGCATTCCAACCCGGAAGTCAGCTCGAGCAAATTGCGATATGTCTATTCCAGCCTCACCACGCCTCTATCTGATTTTGAACTGGATATGGAAACCGGAGAGTCTATCCTTCTAAAGGAAGAAAAAGTGCTGGGCGGTTTTGATCGAAGCCTTTACCGGACTGAGCGACGAATGTTCAGCGCCAGGGATGGCACCCAGGTGCCGGTTTCGCTTGTGTATCGCCGTGACCTGTACAGGAAGGGAACGAATCCGATCTACCTGTACGCCTATGGTGCATATGGATACTCCATGAATCCTTCCTTTTTATCGAAGCGGTTATCACTGCTGGACAGGGGGTTTGTATACGCCATAGTGCACGTACGTGGCGGTTCCGAACTCGGCCGCCAGTGGTATGAGGATGGAAAACTTCTCAACAAAAAGAACAGCTTTTTTGATTTCATCGATGGCACTCGATTCCTGATTGCGGAAGGATACGCAAGCGCTGATAAGGTATTTGCTGCAGGAGGATCCGCTGGCGGGCTAATCATGGGTGTCATCGCCAACGAAGCGCCAGGCCTGTATCAGGGTATTGTTGCTGATGTCCCGTTTGTCGATGTTGTTACTACCATGCTCGATGAGTCAATACCACTTACATCTGGTGAGTTTACTGAGTGGGGTAACCCCAAAGACAAGCAGTTTTACCAATATATGTTGTCCTACTCGCCCTATGACCAGGTGAAGGCGCAGAAGTACCCAAATATGCTGGTGACCACTGGCCTAAATGACTCCCAGGTTCAGTATTTTGAACCCGTAAAATGGGTTTCAAGACTGCGCAGACTTAAGCTGGATGACAACCTGTTGCTAATTAGTATCAGCATGGACAGTGGACATAGCGGGGCTTCTGGTCGGTATGAACGACACTGGCAGGATGCACTGGAGTATGCGTTTGTGCTGGAGCTATCGGACAATGACTCTCGCTAGGGTTTTTGCCTGCATTCTCCTGATGCTTACCGCTTCCTGTGGTGGTGGCGGTGGCTCTGCGCCCGCCCCGACATCTATTTCACCGGCGGCGGATGATCCGGCTCCCGCAACTGATGACACAACTGAGCCTGCTCCGGAAGCAAGTGAGCCGGCCCCCGAAGCAGCTGAACCAACGGAGGAGTTTAGCCGCAATACACCCAACAATGGGCGGCATTCATTTTTGACCTGCCAGGGATGCGAAAATCGGTTAAGGCACTGGTTCCAGGAAATCCCATGGAGCAAATAATACTCCACTGCACCGTTATGCCCCGCAGCAGTCAGGAATGCAACCTCAATACTTTTCCCCTGCTGGGAATGGAAACATCTGCCCCCACGGTAGACGACATCATGTTGCGTGTCCTTGTATCTTATGACTGGATGGGCTCAAGGTTCAGGGAACTGCTTGAACTGATGCCTGCAGAACTGTTGCTCCTCACCCGGGGGGTTGACTGCCATCATTACCTCTCACGATGTACGCCCGTCCTTCTATATGACTCAAACCGGTACCATATATCTCGATCCTGGGTTTATGTGGCTAAACGAGCTTGAAAAAGACGATACGGATACTGAGCCCGACCATCGCAGCGCATACGGGTTGGATTTACAGTTTGTGATCCCGTGGCGTTACGTTAAAGAGAATGAAGTCGTATCAGTCCAGCCAGATGAAGCGCCTAGATCTATTGAGGACATGAAGTATCCGGTTGCTGCACTCTTGTATCATGAGTTGGCTCACGCAAATGATTTTTTCCCTTTCTCTCGCCAAGATTCTCTTGACCCCACGGTTCCGATTGGTGCAACTATAGGTGGGGCCACTGCATCTTCCCGCCTGTCTAGTCAGTTCAGTCTCGCCTCTGACCTGATGCGTGAACTGGCTGCCGTCTCGTTTCATGGCAACACAGCCGATGCTTCTCAAAGACAAATACTGCCCGTAATTGTTGAAGCTGAATTCTCGACTGACTATGCCAGCGATTACTACAACTACTCAAGCCAGGGAGAGGACCTTGCCATGGCCTTCGAGGAAGCCATGATGCTGTTTAGTTTTGGCGTCGATCGAGATATCGCTATCACCAGCATGCCTGCGACAAAAGCTTGTGGTGACTTTATTGTGACATAGGGTAGCGGATCCTGCAGTCGCCGCGCGTTCAATTTTCGCCCTGGAGGAACTCTTGCCAGAAGTGGCTGATGAAGTGGCGCCGGTTTTAAATGGATGGGATGCACCGACGCAGATGATTGAAGGCGACGACTGGTGCGAGAATCAATTTCTAGACACAACGGGTTCTACACGGGCGCTGGTGACACACACTAAGCCGAAGGAGCAGGTCCTAACTCTTGTTCCTTACCTCTAGTTCCCTGCGCTTAGTTCATTCAGGTGGTTCACGAAGCGCTCCAGGAGTTCGTAGGGCTGACAACCGACGACATATAGTTCACGACTTGAAAATGTTGGTACACTCATTATGCCGGCCTGCCGCGAGCGCGCCCAATCCTCGTCAAGCCGGGGGCTGAATGTCCTTTCTTGCAGAACTTTCCTTGCTTCCACCTGATCCAGACCCGCTTTACCAGCCAGTTTTAGCAGGACCTCGACATCACTGATATTCTGGTTCTCGACAAAGTAAGCCCTGAATAAAAGGTCATGAATATCATCAGTACTCTGCTGGGTGTCAGCCCAGACTCCCAGTTCCTGGGCCAAGCGGCTGTTGTAAATCATGCCGCGGTTGCCATAGGGCAGCCCGGCCTCTTCCATACGGGAGCGCATATTCTCACGCATGGCAGATATATCTACATCAGCTCTGTGCCTGAACATATCCTCTATTGACTGGCCCTCCTCGGGAGTCTCGGGGTGCAGCGGAAAATGAATCCAGCGGGTCTCTACATTATGTTCCTGCTTGAGCTTTTCAATACTAACTGTACTGAGATAACACCAGGGTCAGACGTAGTCAGAAAATATCTCTAACAGTATTGGTTCACTCATGCGTATTGCCTAGATTCAGTTGGCAAAAGTATAGCATCGTCCTGTTTTGTGGGAAAAGAACTGACAATGGGCCTAGCAGGAATTTGCTATTTTTAACCAGCCTACCAGACCGCTTGTGACATTTACTATAGTCGCTGGATACATAGCGGATGGGAAAGCCTAGCTACTGAAATTCGTCGAACTAATGTCTGGTCAGGTTCAGTCACTTTCACCTGCACGAATATCCGTCGACGAAATGTCTTCCCTGAAATCATCCTCATTGACACCGATGCATAGCTCCGCCAGTACCCTGGGAATATCCTGATCATCGAGGGTCTCAAAACCTTTGGCTGTCTGCCTGCCAAAGACTAAAAACTGGTTGCCCAGACTGCTTATTTCCTGCAAAGCCTGGTCTCGTTTCTCTTCGCTTAAGCCATAGTATTTCGGCGCTGCTATTCGCACGAGAGTGTCAATACCAACTAGGAATATTGCTCCAGAAAATAACCGGCATTTCTCAACAAAAGTCGGTGCATTGGAAAACACCATTGGGCAATCCTGCAATGCCTCACATCGGGATTGTAACTCGATGAAGTCGAGGGGGGGCTTTTCTACATTGGTGACGGATATCTCCAGGGTCACGGGTTTAGCCAACTGTTTTTGAGCGTACTCAACCATTTGCCGGTGACCCTGGTGCATCGGGTTAAACGCACCAGGGAAAATCAGCTCCGGTATGATGCCACTGGGAGCAACGCTCGCCAGGCCGCTGTAAATATCTTGCCACGCAGGCTCAGCGATTTTTTTGTTGCGCGTGATCGTATCCGTGTCCCGCAGTTCAGCAGGGTATTCAACCTCAATACCGAGTATTTCTGCGATAAACCCCAGGATAAGCGTACTGCACAAATGCTCTTCCTCCTCCCGGCTTCTGCCAGACTTATCGAAGATAACAGCAATTTCGGCTGTCAGTTCCACAGACTGAATTGCAATGAAACAACGATCTGCTCCACGCCGGTCCCGGTTAGTAGCCAGTGCCGCAGTGCAGCCGACACCAAACACAGGGACCTCAAGTTCCAGTTGTTGAGCCCGCTGCCATGCCACCATGGCCATTGCTCGCGCCGTTCTACTGCTGCAGGCTGTTTCAGGCTTTCCCCCCAGATATGTAGCGAGTTCTTCATCGTGGTAAGGGATAAAGGCTGACAGCACTGTGCTTGAAGCCCCAGGTACGGCAAGTAGTTTTGTCACACTGGACGCACCACCACCGGTAATGGCGAGTATAATCTTGCCATCTGCATCATGGATCTGTTGAATGAAATGTTTGTCCAACGGTGTTTTGTCCAAATATAGGAACGCCACTTCCGACTCAAGGGGGCCTAGCTTAGCAAATGAACAGGATCATTAGACAATTTGGGCGTGAACGCTTCAGGGCATGGGCCATGTTTTTAGCTGTCGGCTGCACGGCACCTATGGCATATGGTGCAGACGATGGTATCCCTGTGACGGAGCTCACGCCGGAAGAACTACCTGGCTATCAGTTTGAACGCGACGAAATACCCGCCACGGTTGAGGACCTCTCATTCGGCCAGAGATTTACCCTTGATTCACAACGAAAGGAGATGAAAGATCTAGTTGCGAGGAGGCTTGGAATATTGCGCATCAATCAAAGTACAGCCGACCTCGAAACAATTCAGCAACTGGTTGATCGTCGGATGATAGGGAAGGGAGAGGTAAAACAATGGCAGGCACTGGGCGTTATCTTCGGTGATATTCTGGTCAGGGAACTGGGTCTACACTGGATTAGCTACAAAGATGAATTTGGAACCAACAAGGCGCTCGGCTGGCGGGAGACGAAAAATTTTGTCTTTCCGGTAACCATGTTTTCCCGACGCGTCCAGTTCAAGCAGACGATAGACGCGGCGGCAATGTATGAGAAAATCAAGCGGGAAGTGACTGCATTTAAGCAGTATGAACAGCGTAACCTCAGGATTTGAGAAAATCGGTCCTGCCTAAATACTCATGCTAGCAGGGTATCGAGTTCCTTTATGACTAGGTCCCCGAATTCTATTGTCGAAACTATTTTGATGCTGTCCCCTGCGGCTGAAAGGTCAGCGGTGGAGTAGCCACCCTCAAACACGCTTCTCATGGCGCTCCAGACTGCGTCGGCTTCTTTTTGCATGGAAAAACTCATTTCCAGCATCATGGCAACGGAGCCAATCATGGAATACGGATTCGCAATGTCCTTTCCCGCGATATCCGGTGCAGAGCCATGGGAGGGTTCGTAGTATGCCTTTTCGGGACCGATACAGGCAGATGGCATCAGCCCAAGAGAACCCAGAATGCCACCGCCCTGATCACTCAGAATGTCGCCAAACATATTTTCCATAACCATGACATCGAATTGTCCCGGGTTCAGGCACAGGGCCGTTGCTGCAGCGTCAACCAGCAGGTGCACCACCTCAACATCCTGATATTGCTGGTGCACCTCATCGAGGACTTCATTCCAGAATACGCTGGACATCAGTACATTGCTCTTATGTATATTGTGCAGTCGCTTCTTGCGAAGTCTTGCCTGATCGAAGGCGACCTCAAGAACCTGGCGAATCTGGTTCTCGTCGTACTCCAGGGTTTCATGAACATAACGAAGCCCAGCCTCGTTAACGCCGCGCTTCTTGCTGCCAAAATAAAGGCCGCCAACCAGTTCTCTGATAAGCAGGATGTCTATACCACCCTCAATAACCTCTGGCTTAAGGGGTGAAAAATGTGCCATGTTTTCGCTGAGAAATATTGGCCGAAAATTGGCAAATGTATTATAACGGGCTCGCAGTGGGAGAATCGCCCCTCGCTCTGCCTGCTCCTCAACCGGAATTTTTTTGGATTCTTCATGGCTGAGACCAACAGGCCCCTTAAGAATGGCATCAGCACCGTCACAGATTGCTTTGGTTTCGTCCGGGAATGCCTTGCCATGCTCGAAATAGGCTCCTGCGCCGAAAGGCGCATTGATCAATTCAAACTCAGCTTCGGATCGGGCTGAGACTGTAGAAAAGACCCGAACCGCCTGGGCCACAATCTCTGGTCCAATAGCGTCTCCTTCGAGAATGGCAATTTTGTAGGCATCGGTCATCTTAGTCTCACTCGGTAAAAAACGGCTGGATTCTAGCATGTTGTGGCCAGGATATTTATTGCTAGTGGATGATCAGTAGCGGAGAAACGCTTGCCGCTCAATGGCCCAACGACTTTCGACATCGCGCAACTCGGACCCCAGGTCGGCGTAATTCTGCTTATCATCATCTACCCAGTTGCGCAGTCCGGGTCCGCCATTAATAACATCGATGGGAATTCGATCAGGCTCATATTCGTACTCGTGACGTCGCCAGAGGTCATACTCAGGCACACACTGCCTGAGGCTTTTGAGTAGGCCTGCGATCAGGCGAAAGGGCTTAAAGGCACCGTGATCATATCCGGCGTAGTCAGTGTGAATCTGAATACCCTTACACATTTCTCCCTTGTGTTTGTGAAAGGTTGGTTCAAAGAAGCATGGGCGAAGGTAGGCGCCATCAAGCCAATCCGGGGCAGTGGAGCGAACCTGAGACAAGACATCCTCCAGGGGGAAATCCGGCGCCCCAATAACCTCCAGTGGTACTGTGGTGCCGCGCCCCTCGGACAAGGTCGTTCCTTCAAGTAGCACGGTGCCAGCAAAACAGCGACTCATATTCTGGCTTGCCGCATTAGGGCTTGGATTAATCCAGGGCCTGGTACCACCCGGCCATCCAAAGCCCGGGGCCTCATCGGGCATGTAATCCTGCATATCGATGATACGAAGGTTGACTCCGGTAGCCAGCTTTGCATTGAACCAGCCCGCCAGCTCTGCAACCGTCAAACCGTGGCGTGTCGGCAAGGCGGCGCAACCAACAAAACTTTCTTCACCCGGCTGCAAATAGAGCCCATCGATGGGCCTTCCAGCGGGATTTGGCCGGTCTAAGACCCACAGTTCAACGCCCGCTTCGCCACAGGCTTCAACAAAGTACTTCAAGGTCGAGATGTAGGTATAGATTCGACAGCCGATATCCTGCAGGTCGTAGAGAACGACATCCAAGTCCACAAGCATTTCAGGTGTTGGAAAGCGGTGTTCACCATATAAACTTATGACCGGGACCTGATGAACAGGATCAATATAGTCACTGGACTCGATCATATTGTCCTGCTTGTCCCCACGCATACCATGTTGTGGACCAAAAGCACGATCGACGGTACAGCCACCTTCGATCAGCGCATCCAGGGTATGTTGATTGTCTGAGGTGACAGAGGCAGGGTGCGCTATCAACGCAAACTTTTTTTGCTGGAGTTCAGCAAGTAGTCCTGGGGATCCCAGCAGCCGGTCTATTCCAAATTGAAAGCTCATAATGTGGTGGATATTCCTGATACGGTATGAATGAGACTACAGGTCGCCTCGATGTACAAGCGGATGATGTCTCCTGTCATGGAAATCAGCCTTCGTACCATGTGACAACGCATAGTGAAGGACTCCTGTTTTGTACCTGATAACAGCTGAAATTCCAACCTGCAGCGATTGTGCTCGCAGCCCCACCGCAGCTATACGTGCCTCAAGTGAAGCAGTTCTGGCGCCTTTATTCGATCGGAGTTCACGAAGGACTAGACCATCACTCTCGCTCATACCTGTTCGTTCATCCAAAAAGCTAAAGCAGTTCCATTTCCCCTCTGGTGAAATATTGAACTCAAGATAGTCTTTTTGCCCGGCCGGGCCGAGAAAGAACTCCAAACAGGTGCTCTCCCACAGACCAGTGGCTCTTTCGAGCGAATTGCACTTCTCCGGCCAGCAGATTTCGTCCAGGTGACCTTCGACTTCATAGCTGACTTCGATCATATCCTCGTTCAGCGAAAATTCTCCAGCAAGTGACAAAACTAGGTTATTGCTGCTGAAAGGTTTCAATTCAAACTGCATTTTTCTCTACTGATTCTGTACTACCTGCTCAAAAAACAAATAAACTGTATGCTACAAGTGTGCCGGATTTCCTTCGGCAGCGTCTAGGTTAAGTAATGACTGAGTATGATTTTGATCTGTTTGTCATAGGTGTCGGCTCTGGTGGCGTCAGGGCTGCTCGCATGAGTGCCCAGTATGGTGCCCGGGTAGCAACTGCTGAGGACAAATACATGGGAGGAACCTGCGTTAATGTTGGATGCATACCTAAAAAACTATTTGTCTACGCCTCCCATTTCCCGGAAGAATACCACCATGCACAAGGGTTTGGCTGGGGGCCAGCTGAACCATCCTTTGACTGGCAGGTACTGCTCGACAACAAGAACCAGGAAATTAAACGGCTGAACGGCGTTTACCAGGAACTGCTGGACAGGGCAGGTGTGAAGCACTATGACGGTAGAGCGCGGATAGTCGATGCACACCATGTATCAATTAATGATCAGGTGATATCTATAGAGAAAATACTCATTGCCACCGGTAGCTGGCCGTCAGTTCCTGAGTTTCCTGGCAGCGAACACGTGATAACTTCAAACGAGGGCTTTTTCCTGCAGACCCTGCCTGAAAAATCCCTGGTCGTAGGCGGCGGTTATATCGCCGTTGAGTTTGCCGGTATCTTTCAGGGGCTGGGCGTGGAGAGCCATCTGTCCTACCGGGGACCACTCTTTCTTCGGAAGTTCGACCAGGATGTAAGGGAAGTAGTGAGGGATGAACTAAATAAAAAAGGGGTGCACCTGCACTTTGACAGCCATGTCGAAAGTATTGAAAAACAAGCCGATGACCTTCTCATTGTTCATTTTACCGATGGGTCGCAAATGGAAACGAACCTTGTCTTGTATGCAACTGGCCGTCACCCGGCGGTCATTGATATTGGCCTAGAGAACGTTAACGTCGATTGCCGTGACAATGGGGCCATTATCGTTGACGAAGAATTCAGAACTTCCGAGCCAAACATATTCGCGCTGGGTGACGTGACCGACAAGATCCAGTTGACACCCGTCGCCATTGCTGAGGCGATGGCCTTTGCATCAACGCAATTTAACAATGATCCTAAGGTAATGGACTATGACGGCATCGCTACCGCCGTTTTCTGTCAACCGAATATTGGCACGGTTGGCATGACCGAAGATGAAGCTAGGAAGGTCTACGGCGAGATTAAAATATATCGTTCCACTTTTCGGCCCCTGAAGCACACCCTGAGCGGCAGTGATGAGCAATACATGATGAAAATTATTGTAGACAAGGCATCCGACAGGCTTGTTGGTGCTCACATGGTGGGGGCTGAAGCGGGTGAAATTATCCAGGGCCTGGCAGTTGCCTTTAAAGCCGGGGTAACAAAGTCCATCCTGGACTCGACCGTCGGAATTCATCCGACCACGGCGGAAGAGTTTGTCACCATGCGTGAACCCGCCAGTTGAGTATTGTTCGGCTGGTATTCGACAGCAGAACCACTGAAAACACCATGAACCAGAGGGAGATTGATTTTTGAGTGACCTAATAGCTAGCCTGACCAGGCTATTAAACCTGCTGGATTCCCTGCTTGGGTCCGCGCAGTACTTTCCATTTTTGCTGCTTGGCACGGGTATTTTCTTTACCTTCTACCTGAAGTTTCCTCAGATTCGTTTCTTCAGACACGCCTGGAGAATAGTAAGCGGCAAGTATGACAACCCGGACTCCAAGGGTGATGCGACCCATTTTCAGGCACTGGCAACTGCTATTTCGGGCACCGTAGGTACCGGGAATATCGGTGGAGTTGGTCTCGCCCTGTACCTGGGTGGACCCGCCGCACTTTTTTGGATGTGGATGACGGCCTTTTTCGGTATGACGACGAAATTTGTCGAGGTGACCCTTTCCCACAAGTACCGAGCCGAAGATGAAGACGGGTTTATTGTTGGAGGCCCCATGTATGTAATGGAACGCCGCCTCAATATGAAGTGGCTGGCCGTGTTTTTTGCTGTGGCTACTGTTATTAGCAGCTTTGGAACCGGCAGCCTGCCGCAGAGCAACAATATTGCATCAGGCATAAACTCGACCTTTGGCATCCCTGAATGGATCACCGGCCTCGTATTGGCAATAATCCTCGGGCTTGTCATTGTCGGCGGCATCCGAAGGATCATCCAGGTCGCTGAAAAATTAGTGCCCACGATGGCTGTCATTTATATCGTGGGAGCCCTAGGGGTCATCTTCGCCAACCTCGACCAGGTTTGGCCATCACTCATTGCAGTGATCAGCGATGCCTTCACCGGCTCTGCGGCTGCCGGTGGTTTTCTGGGTGCAAGTTTTGCCTATGCTTTCAACCGGGGAGTGAATCGCGGCCTGTTTTCCAACGAAGCCGGCCAGGGAAGCGCTCCAATCGCGCATGCCGCGGCAAAAGCCGATGAGCCAGTTTCTGAAGGCATGGTGTCCATCCTCGAGCCCTTTATTGACACCATTGTTATTTGCACCCTCACAGGGCTGGTTATTCTGTCATCGGGCGTATGGACGGAGAAACAC
Organism: Gammaproteobacteria bacterium; assembly: GCA_002725995.1. Classification (GTDB taxonomy): domain Bacteria; phylum Pseudomonadota; class Gammaproteobacteria; order Pseudomonadales; family Azotimanducaceae. The sequence continues at coordinate 40,978 of PBRQ01000013.1, read as the reverse complement.
CAGACGGTTTTCCAGGGTTTTGATATGGAGTTCATTGAGGGGCATTACTCCGAAACTGACCCCACCGACAGGGAGAATCTTTTTAGGCACCTCAGCTTTTCAACGGATGAAGGTCCGGTGCAGATATTCACTGGCGGTATTAGCGTCATTGGCGGTGTCGCAGCTGATTCTGATTTTACGATTCTGCACAACCGCTCACTGGCAGAAGACGTTCGCTACTATAAGGATGACGCTGCGTTTACCGGCGAACTGGTAATCGAGAATGGCAAACTCACTAGCGACGTCACAGTAAAAGGCAAATCCCTGGTTCATTCGGTTGAACTCACCACAATTGCTTTTAGCCGCGGCATTTTTGGCGACTATGGCAAGTTCATAGTGTCAATTGGGCTGGTGCTCTTTGCATTTTCTACCGCGGTAGCCTGGTCTTATTATGGTGACCGGGCCATGACTTACCTTTTCGGCGTAAAATCAGTTCTGCCATATCGTGTGCTCTATGTATTTGGCTTTTTTATTGCCGCTGTCGCCGATACATCGCTTGTATGGCTCCTCTCAGCCATCGCCATTGCATTTATGACGATCCCAAATTTATTCGCGAGCTTAATGCTGCACAGGGAGATGAAGAGCCTTATCGCTGACTACTGGAATGACTTCAGGGAGGAGCACCCTGATGGATACTGAAACCAGCAACGGTTTCAAGCTGCTTCAGTCCCGCCAGATTGAGAATCTCAGCCTGGATGTTCACGAGTTCACTCATAGTGAGACCGGTGCATCCCACTTCCACCTGGAAACGGATCATAGTGAAAATGTATTCATGGTCGCATTGCGGACTGTACCGGAGGACTCGACTGGAGTAGCTCACATACTTGAGCACACGGCACTATGCGGAAGCGAACAGTATCCAGTTCGCGACCCTTTTTTCCTGATGATCAGACGCTCCCTGAATACATTCATGAATGCATTTACCACAAGTGACTATACGGCATACCCATTTGCCAGCCAAAACAAGAAAGACTTCTTCAACCTGATGGGTATCTATCTTGATGCTGTTTTTTTCTCAAGACTGGATCCACTGGATTTTGCGCAGGAAGGTCACCGTCTTGAGTTTGAAGACCCGACCGATGATTCAACACCTCTTGTATATCGAGGAGTTGTTTACAACGAAATGAAGGGAGACAGCAGTTCACCTATATCGGCCTTATACTCAGAACTGCATAAACACCTGTTCCCAACCGTCACATATCACCACAATAGTGGTGGTGACCCCCGCCGTATTCCTGACCTTGGGTACGAGCAGCTTCTTGGCTTCTATCGTTCCCACTACAACCCGAGCAATGCGGTATTCATGACCTTTGGCGACATCCCGGTATCAGAAATCCATGAGTACATAGACGGGTCTCTGCAAAGGACCCGAAGCAGCGATGGCCAACAACCGGATTACCCGCTAGTCAGGGTTGACCCGGAAGAGAGACTTTCTTCACCGGTACAAGCGAGTGCTGCGTATGCGATGGACCAGGCGCCTACGGACGGCAAGACCCATATCGTTGTTGCCTGGCTGCTGGGTCAGAATACCGACCTCGAAATGCTGCTCAAGTGCAATATCCTTTCAGACACTTTGCTTGATACAAGTGCCTCACCGCTTAGGAAAGCGCTCGAGGAATTTGAACTCGCTGCCGCCATCTCACCACTCAGTGGGTTGGAAGAAACCAATCATGAAATGAGTTTTATGTGTGGTGTTGAGGGCTGCGACCCTGAGCATGCAGATGAGGTTGAAAACATTATTTTGGGCGTGCTGGAGAAGGTTGCGGAGGAGGGCGTTCACACGGAACGACTCGAAGCCGTGTTGCACCAGCTGGAATTATCACAGCGTGAAGTGGGTGGTGATGGCATGCCCTATGGCCTGCAACTCATTTTTTCATGTATGTCTGCAGCGATTCACAGGGGTAGTCCAATTGACCTGCTAGACCTCAATCCGGTAATTGAAAAACTTAGGCCTGAAATTCAGGATCCAGCCTTCATCAGGACGCTGATTAGTGAATTACTCTTGAGTAACCAGCACCGGGTTCGACTGGTCATGCACCCCGACCTTGACTTAAGTGAACAAAGGGAGCGTGACGAGAAAGCAAGGCTTGAAGATATTCTCGCCGGATTATCCAGCGGCGAGAAAGAGGAAATAGTCAATCGGGCAGTTGCTCTTAATAAAAGGCAGGAGGAAGAGGAAGATGTTGATGTCCTGCCAAAGGTAGGGCTCAGTGATATTCCAGATACGCTCCATGTTCCCGTCGGCAACTCCCACGCTAGAAAGGACATTACCAGTTTTAGTGCCGGCACCAATGGTCTGGCCTATCACCAGGTTATTACTGAAATCCCAGACCTTTCCGCCGATGAGATGAACCTGTTACACCTTTACTCTCAGCTCATCACGGAAGTAGGCTCAGGAAAGCAAAACTACCTGCAGACCCAGTTGCTGCAGCACGCAACAACGGGTGGCGTGAGTGCCTATCCAAGTTTCCGCCCTGACCGCCAAAGCCCAGATCGATTCAAGGCATTCCTGACGGTAGGTAGCCGTACGCTAAATGCGAAGGCCATTCCTATGATTGAGCTCCTGAGGGAAACGATCAGAACGGCAAGGTTTGATGAGCATAATCGAATTCGTGACCTGGTAAAGCAGATGCGGGTACGAAAAACAGCCAATATCGCAGGGAGTGGCCATACCTACGCGCTAACGGCTGCGGGGAGTTGCCTGAGGCCGGTTCCATGGATTACTCATCACCTGACCGGTCTTCAAGGTGTTGAAAAACTGAAGTTGCTCGATGATTCGCTTGACGATGCCACCGCACTCAAGGAGTTTTGTAACAATCTTGAATCCCTGCGGGAGAAATTTTGCGCCGCCAGACAACAGTTTCTGATAGTGGCGGAGGACAGTGAAATTGAATACCTGGTATCTGAACTGGGCTCAATCTGGGAGCTAGGTGACGGTACAAGCGAGGCATTGCAACCCGATTTCGAACAGCAACCGGTAAATCATGCTTTCCTGACCAGCACCGCGGTCAACTACTGCGCCAGCGTATTTAAAACCGTTGCAGAAGATCACGTGGACTCCGTGGCCCTAACGGTACTGGCAGCCGTCTTGCGTAATGGCTACCTGCATCAGGCCATTCGTGAGCAGGGGGGAGCCTACGGCGGTGGGGCCATGCACGACGCGGGCAACGGCCTGTTTCGTTTTTACTCCTACAGGGACCCACGACTTGTTGAGTCGTTTGATGCCTTCAGGCAGTCGGTGGTCTGGGTAGGCACTGAAAACATAACTTTTTCCATGGTGGAAGAAGCCATCCTTGGAATCGTCAGTACTATTGATTCGCCTGGATCCCCTGCGGGCGAGGCGAGACTGGCCTTTCACAACGGTCTCCACGGTAGAGGTCCGGAACAAAGGAAGGCGCTGAGATCAGGAATAGTTAAAGTGCGGGAGGATGATATCAAGCGGGTAGCAGAGAAGTACCTGCAAGGTGAGGGGTGCCGGGCAGTGGTGACCAGTGATGCTAGGCAAGGTGAGATTGAGGATGATTTTGTCATCACCAGCGTCTGAAATTGAGCTGTTCTACTGGCCAACGCCCAACGGTTTCAAGGTTACTATCATGTTGGAAGAGCTGGCGGTGCCCTACAGGGTCACTCCGATTGATATCGCTGCTGGTGAGCAGTACTCAGAAGAATTCACCAACGTATCACCGAACAACAAGATTCCCGCTATCAAAGATTCCAACCCCCACCATGGAAACAGTCCTCACCCTGGAAAGAATGCGGTAACCCTGTTCGAGTCCGGAGCCATACTTTTATACCTGGCGGAAAAGTATGGCCAGTTCCTTCCTGAGGATGCCCCGTCCAGGTCACAATGCCTGCAGTGGTTGTTCTGGCAGGTAGGAGGTCTTGGCCCCATGGGCGGACAAGCGCATCACTTTCGAATCTATGCCGCTGAGAAAATTGACTATGCCATTACCCGCTATACACAAGAGTGTCACCGCCTGTATGCCGTAATGGATAGGCATCTGCAGAACTGTGAATTCATGGCGGGTGAGTACAGTATTGCGGATATTGCCTGTGTGCCATGGATATACAGGCACGAGCGACAAGGACAGAAGCTGGAAGATTTTCCCAACCTCCATGGCTGGTATCAGAATCTCATGTCCCGCAGCGCCGTTACAACTGGTCTCGCGGTCGGATCAGAACTGAGGGATGATGCTGCATTTAGCAGTGAGAAGGGGCGAGAGGTCCTATTTAGAATAGACTAGTCTGGACAGTTTGGTGGCACCATAGCGGGCAGCAAGCTGTACATCAGACCAGCACGCAATATAGTGCGCCCGTGTGCCCACCCTAAAACCTCATCCCGTTCACTCCTGAATAGAATTGTTCTCTTGACAAACCATTGCTGCTTCTACATTCTGTCCGCCGTGATCTGGTGAGCCCTTATTCATCCATTTTTATCGGTAATTCAGGGGCACTGGAGTCAAAATGATGAGAGCAATAATTCCTAAAGGTATCAGTATGAAAGAGCGTCAGATTCGGCTCGGTCTCGCCACATTGGCGTTGTGCACCGCGTCAATCATCCACATCGGTGAGTTACAAGCACAGTCCCTCGATGAAGTCCTGGGTGTAAGAGCGGTTACTACGGAAGCCGGTCGAAAGTCTCAGACTAAGATCGATGAAGTCACCGAAGATACTCGCAGCCTACTGAGCCAGTATAAGCAGGTTATGAAGGTTGTAGATGGGTTGAAGATCTATAACAAGCAGCAGCGAAGACTGATCAAGAACCAGAATTTAGAGCTGAAAGAGCTGGACTCATCAATCGACAATGTCACCGTTATCGAACGGCAGATCGGCCCGCTTATTGAGCGCATGATTGATAATCTTGACAAATTTGTAAGTCTGGATGTCCCGTTTTTGATGGCAGAGCGTACTGAGCGGCTCGAGTTTCTACATGAAACCCTTGACCGTGCAGACGTGAGTGTGGCTGAGAAGTTCAGCCAGGTACTACAGGCATACCAGGTCGAAAATACCTATGGATCGACCATTGAAGCCTATACGGACGTGATCGAACTGGATGGCAAGTCCAGGCAGGTGGACATGCTGAAATGGGGGAGAGTAACCCTGGTTTTCCAGACCCCAGATGGTGAAACGACCGGTGTTTGGAATAATAATTCACGCCAGTGGAATATTCTCGGAGATGAATTCAGGCTTGGTGTTCGTGACGGTATAAGGATCGCACGGAAAACCCAAACGGCAGATCTGGTTAGATTGCCAGTCGCAGCAGCCGGAGAATAGATAATGAAAAAGATTACAATTTGCATACTAGCCCTAAGCCTCATTTCTTCCCTGCAAGTGCGCGCGGCAGAAGAGATCCCCGCCAAAACCTTAGCTGAACTACTGCAACTCGTGAAAGATGGCAAGGTAGTCAACTCAAGACAGAATGATCAACGCGAAAGACAGTTCATCGCCGATAAAGCGAAGCAACAGCAGGCTTTAAGCAATGCCAAACGCGATCAGCGCAAGGAAGAAGCGACCAGCGAAAGGCTGGAAGCCGAGTTTGAGAAAAATGAACAGGACATAGCAGCGAAGCAGGAGATCCTTGCCAAACGTCTAGGATCACTCAGGGAGCTATTTGGAGTTCTGCAGCAGGTAAGTGGGGATACCCAGGGCGTGTTCGAAAGTTCCATTATCAGTGCTGAGTATCCGGGACGGGGAGAGTGGTTAGGGAATTTTGCTCAGTCCATGGGTAAGAGCTCAAAGCTGGCAACGATTGAGGAGATTGAACGCCTGTGGTTCGAACTGCAGCGTGAGATGACTGAATCGGCAAAGATCACCCGTTTTACCGGTCACGTTATCAAGCTGGACGGTGAGGAAGTCGAACAGGAAGTTGTCAGGGTTGGAACATTCAACCTGATCAGTGACGGTGAGTATGTTACCTATGACATCGATAAAAGCCTCATCAAGGAATTACCACGGCAGCCTGCGGGCAGGTTTATCGCATCAGCATCCGCTCTCCAGGAGTCAACTGCTGGTTTTACGCCATTTGGACTTGACCCCACGCGTGGACAGTTACTTGCAATGCAGGTCAACGTTCCAACCATTGAAGAAAGAGTTCAGCAGGGTGGAACACCGGGCTATGTCATTATCACCCTCGGTATGGTCGCGCTGCTGTTATCCATTGAACGCCTGATAACGCTGAATATCCTTGGTGCGAGAGTGAATTCACAGGCGAAAAATGTCGGCTCTCCCAGTGACAAGAATCCCCTCGGAAGGGTTCTGTCTATCTATCATCAAAACAGTGATGTTGATTCAGAGACGTTGATGCTCAAGCTTGATGAGGCCATCCTGAAGGAACAGCCATCTATTAATGCCAGGATTTCATTCATTAAGATCATTTCCATGGTCGCACCGCTGCTGGGCTTGCTGGGAACGGTTATTGGTATGATCGTGACTTTCCAGGCTATCACGCTCTTCGGAACAGGCGACCCCAAGACCATGGCCGGCGGTATTTCTCAGGCATTGGTTACAACGGTACTTGGGCTTACGGTGGCAATACCAACGGTACTGCTTCATGCCATTGTTCATACCAGAGCCACCTCAATTATGCACATTCTCAATGAGCAGAGTGCAGGGCTAATCGCAGAGCACGCAGAAAAAGCGGGTAAATAACCCATGGAAGGGATATTGATCGCGATAAGAACCTTTTTTGAAGCGGGTGGCAACGTCCTGTTCCTGATCGCCGCTGCAACCTTTGTAATGTGGGCACTGATTTTTGAAAGGCTGTGGTTCATTTACACTGAGCACAAAAGAGACGTAGGCAATGCTTTAACCTTTTGGGAGAGCAGGGCAGAACGTACATCGTGGAATGCCCACCGAATTCGTGAGCGAATGATCTCCGAAGTGAATGGCCGCCTAAATGCCAACATGTCATTTATTAAGACCTTGATTTCACTACTGCCACTACTTGGTTTGCTGGGTACTGTGACTGGTATGGTCCAGGTATTCGAGGCGATGACCTATTCAGGGGGCAACGCGCGATCCATGGCGGCTGGTGTTTCCATGGCGACAATACCAACCATGTCCGGCATGGTCGCTACCTTGTCAGGCGTGCTCGCAAACACATACATCTCTTCTATGGTGGCAACTGAATCGGAGTATCTGGAAGATACCTTGACGATGGATCACTAATGGGGCTTTTCACAAAAGAGCAAATCTGACCACAAGAGCGAGTCTGAGAAATAGGAAATGCGAAAACAAGCGACAGAAGAGGAAGAAAAAGTAGCAGACCTTACACCGATGCTGGATGTGGTTTTTATCATGCTCATTTTCTTTATCGTCACGGCTACCTTCATTAAAGAAACGGGTATCGAGATCAACCGGCCCGATACAGAGACAGCGCAGCTGAAGAAAACAGTTTCCCTGCTTGTCGCCATTGGCCCGGACAGCAATGTGTGGATAGACAAGAAAAAAGTGGATATCAGAAACGTGCGCCCCATGATGGAGAGGCTACACGTGGAAAATCCTAAAGGTGGTCTGGTAATCCAGGCCGACAGTGAATCCAAGGTAGAGAAGGTACTCGCTGTCATGGACTCGGCCAGGGCGATCGGGATCTCCCAGATAGCAATCGCCTCCGAAGATAAATAGGAATACGCATGCCACGTACACTCAGGTTTGGTCTTTCCAGTATTGCTGGTATATTCGTTACCCTTGCACTGTTTTACCTCATGCAGGCTTTGATTCAGGGTGCCGATAGTGCCCTAAGCGACGATGACCTGGGTAACCTGATTGATTTTGTTCGTGTCAAGCAGGATCAGGATGTAGAGACCAAAAAACGAAAACCGAAGAAACCACCTCCCCCCGACGAACCTCCCCCTGATGTACCGCCCCAGAATTTCAATGTTGCTGTTGATAAGGCGGGCTTTTCAATGGCAAATGTAAACACCAACGTCAATATTAATATTGGCAGTGGTGGCTTTGGCATTAGTGATGGAGACTATCTTCCCATTGTGAAAGTTCAGCCCCAGTATCCGCGACGTGCCTTGTCCCGTGGTATGACGGGTTGGGTGATTGTTGAATTCACCGTAACTGAACTGGGTACAGTCAGAGATGCTCATGTTGTGGAAAACTGCGGCTGGATTCAAAACGCCCGTAAAGAGGGACAATGTGTTGATAACCCTAATAGTGTTTTTAATTCTTCTGCTGTCAAGGCTGCGCTTAAATTCAAGTACAAGCCCAAGGTTATAGATGGTGATCCGGTACCAACAGCCGGTGTACAAAACAAAATTACGTTCGAGCTAGTTAACGATTAGGAGAGTTTTGTGAAAAAGCTGATTGCACTAGCCTGCCTGCTCTGGCTAACGCCTCTCATTGTCAGCAATATGACTGCCAACATTTCACTTGGCGGTATGGCTACTGCTGCTGAAGAGAAAAAGAAAACGCGCAGGGTTCCCGCTATGCGTGAGGCGACCTACAAAAGGTTGGCTGAAGCCCAGATCATGATTGACCCTGAGTCTACTCCAAGGGAAGAAGGTGAGCCAGCCCCTGAGCCTAAGGGAACGCCTCATGATGCAATCGCCTTGCTGCTGAAACTCAAGGACCGACGCGGTCTTAACAGCTATGAACTGGCCCAGGTGTGGAACACACTTGCATTTGCCTACTACACCGTTGAAGACGTACCCAATACCATCAGATCCTATGAAAATGTCCTGTTACAGGGGGCCATCACAGAGGCACTGGAGCAGACAGCTTTGCGCTCACTATTCCAGTTGTACTACTCCCAGGAACAATACCTGAAATCCATTGAGTTCATGGACAAATGGGAAACCCTGCGTGGAAAGCCTGACGCCGGCGTCACTTTCATCAAGTCAACCGCCTACTATCAGTTAAACAGGTTCAGAGATGCGCTTAAGAATGCTCTACTGGTTGAGCAGATCGCATTGCAGAACCAGAAAAAAATAAAGGAAAACTGGTGGTACTTACAGGTTGTTCTTTATAACGAGCTAGAGGAATCCGACAACGTCATCGGCGTTCTCGAGAAACTGATCGTTAACTATCCGAAGAAACAGTACTGGATGCATATCGCAGGAATGTATGACGAAAAGAATATGGACGATCAGGCACTCTCTGCCTATCACGCAGTTTATTTGCAGGGGATGATGACCAAAGAGTCAGAATTAGTTATGTTAGCCCAGCGAATGCTAAATGCCGAGGTACCATACGAATCGTCGGTTATTCTTGAAAAAGGGCTAAAGAGTAAAGTCGTAGAAAGAAGCGAGAAGAACCTTAAGCTATTAGCAACTTCCTACACCATGGCTCAGGAAATGAGCAAGGCAATCGACGCCTGGCGTGCAGCGACCAAAATTACTGAAGACGCTGAATTGCACTACCACCTTGCACAGGCGCTTGCTAATGAAGACCGGCACGAGGAGGCAAGCGCCGCTTATGGCGATGCAGTCAAAATCGGTAAGCTCAAGAAACTTGGTGATGTACATTTCTGGCATGGTATTTCCCTCATGCAGCTTGAGCGCTGGGACAAGGCCATCAAGGCATTCCGTGCCTCTGCAAAAGCTGATAAGAAAAAGGCGAAGCAGGTCAGAAAGTATGTCCGCTACATTAATGGTGAAAAACGCAGGCAGAAAGAGCTGCGCAAGATGCTAGCAGGAGAGTAACGACTTTTCGGATTAGAAAGGGGAGCCCCAAAGGCCTCTTTTTTTGACTTGGAACGGTTATGGGGTAGAACGTTTCGAAGGCCTGTTCCTAATAGTACGCGCAAATTTCTTTCGTTCTTTCTTGTTCTCTGCCCTTGCCCCGGCATCCTGTTTTTCCGCCAGATGGGTTAGTTCACGATCGAATTTTCTAAAACTCTCCAGCCTTAGGGAATCGAGTTCTCCTCCTGATATCGCAGCCTGAACAGCACAATCGGGCTCGGAATTGTGCTGACAGTCACTGAAGCGACACTGGATGGCATATTCATCTATGTCAGCAAAACTTATCGCCAGTGAAGACTCATCAGTCCATATTTGTATTTCGCGCATCCCCGGGGTATCAATGATCAATCCGCCAGATGCAAGCTTGCACATCTCTCGAAAAGTAGTGGTGTGGCGCCCTTTGCTGTCGTCCTCACGTACATCGCCTGTATCAAAACGGGCGTAGCCTAGTAAGGCATTAATAATCGTTGACTTGCCCACTCCGGAAGACCCCAGCAAGGCCACCGTCTGCCCAGGCTGGACGTAGTCAAGCAATTCATCCATACCATCACCCGCCTGCGCACTAACAGTGTGTATCGACGTGCCCATGGCGACTGACTCCAGTGCCAGCACCCTTGTTTCAAGATCGGTGCAGAGGTCAGCTTTATTTAACACGATTACTGGAGTTACACCACTGCTCCGGGTGAGGAAAAGGTAACGCTCAAGCCGGTTGATATTGAAATTGTCATCAAGACCACTGACGATAAATACGGTATCGATATTGGCCGCGACAACCTGCTCCTCTACTTTGTCCCCCGCCTCTTTACGTGAGAATTTGCTGAGGCGATCGAGGGTCCTCTCGATAACAACGGGACTGAGATCCTTTTCATCGGCCGGTGCAGTCAGAACCCAGTCACCTACTGTAGGGAGTTGAGCCTTGGAGGAGGCATGCTGCAAAACGCGCCCAGGTAAAATCCCAGTCAGTTCCCCTTGGCTGGAAAATAGGTGATAGCGGCCAAGATCCTGTCTGTAGACCCGAGCGGGAAGGAGCGATTCTTCCTGCTCCTTGATTTGCTGCTGGAAAAAATCATTCCAGCCGAGTTCAATCAGTTCCATGCGTAGGCTCCAGCCAAGCACTGATCGCAGAAACAACAGCGGCCCTGTTCAAGGTTGAGGGATTGGCACTTTTATCACCTTGCCTCCGACCAGGCCCAGTCAAGCCATGAGGTCAGAGCTACCAGGTCACCAGCCTCAATGGTTCCTCCCCCCCATATTCGAATACCCGGGGGTGCATCCCGGTAGCCACCAATATCGTATGCCACACCTTCATTCTCCAGACTGGTGACAATCTTCTTAATAATTGCCCTTTGACTATCCTCATCCTGGCCGGTAAACCAGGGATCTGTAATCTTGAGGCAGATGGAGGTATTCGAGACTGTTGCAGGATTTTCAGCAAGGAAGTCCACCCAGTCGGTTTTGCTGACCCAGGTTGAGATTCTATTAAGATTTGCTTCACTCCTACCAATAAGTCCGGCGAGTCCCCCGGAGGCCTCCGCCCATGACAGCGCATCCAACTGGTCTTCAACGGCTAACATTGATGGTGTATTGATTGTTGACCCCGCAAATATTCCCCGATTAAGTTTACCAGCCTTTACCAGCCTGAATATCTTCGGCAGGGGCCATTCGGGTGTGTAGGATTCTAGCCGGGCAACGGCCTGCGGGGACAGGCAAAGCATGCCATGGGCAGCTTCACCACCCAGGACTTTCTGCCAGGACCAGGTGACGACATCCAGCTTGGGCCAGGGCAGGTCCATCGCAAATATCGCGGACGTGGCATCACAGAACGTCAACCCCTGCCTGTCAGACGAAATCCAGTCGCCATTGGCGACCTTGACACCTGAGGTCGTGCCATTCCAGGTGAAAATAACATCGCGACTGACCGAGTCCACCTCACCCAGGTCAGGCAGGGCGCCATACTCGGCAGAAAATGCCCGAACGTCAGGGAGTTTCAGTTGTTTGTTGATATCCGTGAGCCACCCCGAACCAAAACTCTCCCAGGTTAAAACATCGACCCCCCTTTGACCCAGCATCGTCCACATGGCCATCTCAAATGCACCAGTATCGGAAGCAGGCACTATCCCCAGCAGGTAGTCTTCAGGAATCCCGAGTAATTCCTTGCTGTCATCAATGACCTTTTGCAAACGCGCTTTTGCACCCTTGGCACGATGAGAGCGGCCAAGGTTTTCTGTCTCAAGATTTGACAGTTTCCAACCGGGTCGTTTTGAGGTGGGACCCGATGAGAAACATGGGTTTGCCGGTTTGTGCTGAGGTTTTTTCATGCTTATACCAGAGGATTCCAAAAGAGGCGCAATTTGCGGATTTCGGTGCTATATGTCAAGTTGAGAGTCGAAGAAAATGTGCCTAATTACAATCATCTCTTGCCGTTAAAGAAAATGTTGCCGATGAAAATACCCGGTGAGTATAAAATAGCCTTCATGATGGCGGTATCGGCGATGTTCACCCTGGCGGGCTATGAACTTATCCGATCGGCGGCAACCGTACTGTTCAAGACCGCATACGGTGCTGAAAATCTGCCATTGGTCATGGCTGCAATGCCTTTTGTTGTTTTCGCCGGAGTCGCACTCTATGGCTGGATACTCAGCCAACTGGGACCGAGGCGAACACTGCTGGTAACCTCCCTCGGTTCCGGTCTCATCATCCTGGCCTGCTACTTGGCATTAATGACCGGCAGCAAGCTCATTACACCCGTTCTATTTCTTGTAAAGGAGCTGTACATAGTCCTCCTGATAGAACAGTACTGGAGCTATATCAACTCCTCCCTCTCATCCGAGACTGCTAAGAAAGTAAATGGGCCCGTTACCGGCATAGCGGGTCTTGGCGGAGCTGTCGGTGGCTCCTTGGTAGCCCTTTCTGCTGAATCGTTGGGTACAGAGGCGATGATACTGCTTGCCGCAATCTCTGTGATCCCTGCTGCCATGCTGTCAAATCTGACCTACGTAATTCACGGTCAGCCTGCCATGCCTGAAGCGGGGCCTGAACGAGACAAGCATTATATGGGGTGGCACCTGTTTCGTTCCAATCCTACCCTGGCGTGCCTGCTCGCCATTGTTTTTTCTACCCAGGTGATAGCAGCGGTTCTGGATTTTAAGTTCCAGTTGCTGCTGTCATCTGATTTTGTTGGTAAGCCAGATGAGGAGACTGCATTTCAAGGCAGGTTCTGGGGAACACTAAATACCTGCGTCCTGTTCCTGCAGTTCGTTGTTTCTCCCCTCCTGCTGTCATTCCTTGCCCTACGCTGGGTGCACATGGTACTGCCCTTGATACACATTGCGGCAATCTCCACCGCTCTCATCTCGCCAAACCTGGTCACGGTTGGTGTGGCATTTTTTCTGTTCAAGGCTTTTGACTATTCAATATTCCGCGGCGCCAAAGAACTCCTCTATATTCCCCTCAACTTTGATGCGCGATACCGGGCCAAGGAAGTAATTGATGTCTTCGGGTACCGGTCAGGCAAGGGTATTTCATCCGTCGTGATCGTATTGTTACAGAGGGCAGGTATTGCCATGAGCAACTACTATCTTACCATCGGCTTTGTCGTGGCATGCCTGTGGCTGGCATTGGTATTCCCGCTTACCAGGCAGCGCGAGAATAACTCGGCGTGAACAGAGATGGTCAGGCTTGGAGTAGCCCCGCGGCATTTAGTCACCGTCTGCAGCTGGGTCCGCTGCCCGCTGAATTTGCGGCAGATAGGTTTTCCTGTTCCAGCCAAACCCAATGATTCCCATCAGCAGATTAGCCGTAAAGGCGGCTGCAAAAATTCCCGGAAAACCGAACAGATACTCTCCCAGGTAGGCGAGGGGAACATAAACAACAAACATTCTGATAATAGACATGATCGTCGAAGATATTGGTTTACCCAACGAGTTAAAGATGGCGGAAGCCATCATTAGCACACCCCATGTACCGTAGCTTAATGGGACGATGAGCAGGTAGGTTGATGCGACCTCGATCACTTCCAGGTTGTCGTCAAACTGGCCCGCCAGGCTGGTTCCAAACACATACAAAAGAATAGCGACAAACAACCCCCAGGCAAGTGAGTATTTGAACGACAAGAGCATTGCCTGGTTTGCGCGCTGCAGATAATCAGCTCCCCAATTTTGCCCCACGAAGGGGCCAATGCTTGCTGACAAGGCAAACAAAGGAATAACAAACAGACCTTCAATACGGCTGGCGATACCAAAGCCCGCCACGGTTTCCTGGCTGTAGCTCGCCAGCAGGCTTACGATAATTGCAATCGAAATAGGGCCAATCAGGTTGGTCGCGGTTGCTGGAATGCTAACGGCCATGATCCGCTTCCATGAATTGATCACCTTTTGTAACTGCATATCATGGTAATCCAGCAGGTGTTCCTTGAATGCCAATATGTACATAGTCACGACAAACAACACCAGGCGAGCAATCAGGTTAGCCACGGCCGCACCGGTTATACCTAGCGCTGGGAGTCCAAACAACCCAAAAATGAAGAATGGCCCGAGGATGATTTGCAGCAGCGATCCAGTCACCATGATTGTGCCTGAAATACTTGCATCGCCGGTAGCCCTCAGAGCATTGGCACCGACCGAAGGAACCGCAAGGAACATAACGGACAGGTAATAGATACGCATATAGTCATTGACGAGGGGCAATGTCGAGCTGTCTGCGCCGAGAGCCCTGAACAAGGGTTCTATCGTTAGCTCGCCTATGACGGTCACCAGTAGCATTACAATGGCCACCAGGCTAATGCCATCGGTCGCTATTCTCCGAACATCATCACTGTCTCCACTGCCTACGGTTCTTGCGAGAACCGAAGAAACACCAATTGAGATACCGAGTGACAAGGACATCAGCGCGCCGGTTACGGGGAAGGTAAAGCTATAGGCCGCAAGGGGAATAGTGCCCAATTGGCCAAGGTACCAGGTCTCGGCCAGCCCGGCGAGAAGGCTTGAGGATATCCCGAGAATCATCGGTAAAGTCAGGCGCAGTAGACCACCGCTAACCGTCCCAGTTACCAGCAGGGGCTTATTTTGATCAGTCATTGCAAATCTTTTCTGTGATTACAACTCTCAAGCGATTTACTAGCTGGACATAATCGACCGGCTTTTTATCTTCCTTGCATAGGAGAATTTGTACGAATATTACCAATTTCAGCTTCTTCGAATGGGGTAAGTTGATAAACGTAGTGATTAATCCAGTTGGAAAATAGCAGATTGCCGTGGCTTTTCCAGGTAACGATAGGATCGGCATCTGGATCATCCCCGGGGAAGTAGTTTTCAGGCACATCAGGCCTAGAACCTGCCCTTAAATCTCGCTCATATTCATCCTTGAGGCACAGGGGTTCATATTCCGAGTGGCCGGTAACGAAAACGTGCTTACCTTCCCTGTGCACAAAGATATAAGCCCCTGCGATTTCTGAATCCGCAATGATCTCCAGTTCAGAAACCTGCTCAATATCGCCTTTACGGATCTCGGCGTATCGTGAGTGAGGTGCATCAAAAATATCATCGAAACCACGAATAATTGGGGACAGGGGGTTAACCAGCCGATGTGGGTAAACCCCGGATATTTTTTTCGGCAGGACGTGTTTCTCCACACCATATAGGTGATAAATGGCAGCCTGGGCTGCCCAGCATAAAAACATGGTTGAGGTAACGTTTTCCGTACTCCAGTCCAGGATTTCCTTCATGGCATCCATGAAGTGGACGTCAGCAAAATCAACCTGACCAAGCGGCGCTCCCGTGATGATCATGCCATCGAATTTGGAATCCCTGATTGCAGCGAAGTTCTTATAAAAAGTCTCCATATGCTCAATAGGGGTATTCTTTGAAGGCCTGTCATCGATTCGCATTAGGTCAATGTGCACCTGCAGTGGTGTATTCGAGAGCATGCGCAGCAGGTGGATCTCCGTTTCTATTTTTTTCGGCATCAGGTTGAGAAGCAGTATTCGCATGGGACGGATGTCCTGATGCTCAGCCCGGCTGCTCGATATGCAAAAAATGTTCTCGCGCTGCAATACATCCGTAGCAGGAAGTCCGTCTTGGATGGTAATTGGCATTATTCTTACCTCGAAAAAAAACCCACTCAGCTCTAACTAGTTCCTGCTCGTAAATAGATTATTTGGGTCAAATATCGCAACACTGCAATAGCGTTGGATATACAAATCAATCACTTACGAAGGCACTAGCCTGCTCGTTATTAGAAAACGGAGAAAAACTCGCTAAAGTAGGTCTAATCTCTTTAGCAGTTTTTTTTAAGCGCCCGCAAGCTGAACTCAAATCAGCGCTACATCTATTCTAACTCCCTCAGGGCCAATTGTCGTCCCCAAACTTCGCGTGGAGACGCTGCATGCCGCTAATCCAACGGTCATAGTTTGAAGTTTTCTTTTGCATATAGCCAAGAACCTCCTGGTGAGGCAGGATCAGGAACTGTTCAGCATTGATCGCCTCGACGACGGATTCACAGAGAACCTCCGGCTCCATCATGCCGTCAATGGATGCAACACCATCCTGATTGTCAGCCGTCATTGCCGTTCTGACCGCCTGTGGGCAGAGAACTGAGACCTTTAAGCCCCTTTTGCCATAGCTTAACGCAAGCCACTCAGCGAACCCTACGGCAGCGTGCTTGGTCACCGCGTAGGGTGCAGATCCCACCTGCGACAGCAAGCCGGCAGCCGAAGCCGTATTCAAAATATAGCCATCCTGCCTTGAAAGCATATGCGGCAGGGCTGCTCGTGCAGCATAAACATGCGCCATGACATTTATTTGCCAGATTTGCTCCCAGCATTCATTGTCAACTTCTGGTCCCCCAGGCGAGCCAATGCCGGCATTGTTACAAAGCAGGTCAATCTGCCCATAGTCATCTTCGGTCGTCTTGATGAGGCTTTTTACCGCCGCTTCATCCGAAACATCTGTGGCAATCGCCCGGGCACCGATCTGTGCAGCAACCTCATTAAGGCCGTCAGCGTTTACGTCTGCAATGACAACCTGTTTGGCGCCATCATTAATGAAGCGTGTCGCCATTGCGCGCCCTATACCGCTGGCTCCACCAGTGATTACGACTATTTTGTCCTTGATATTCATAACTTCTCCTTCTCAATTCAATTAGGCGGTCTGTTCGATGGCTTGGCCGATCACCTCAAATATGTGGCTGATTTCCGCTTCAGTGATGATGAGGGGAGGGGACAGCACAAGCACATCGCCAATATTTCTTACCCAGATCCCATTTTCATAGCAGATCTTTGCTGCCTCCGTTCCACGCTGTATTGCCGCGTCGGCTCTTGGTTCGATCTCGATAGCTGCCAGCAGGGCAAAGCAACGAATATCGATGACTTTTTCAAGCCCGCTTAGCCCCAAAGCCGAATCCATCCAATGGTCATTTAGTGTCGCTGCCCTTGGAAACAAATTCTCCTGTTCGTATATGTCTAGCGTGGCCATCCCTGCTGCACATGCTAGAGGGTGCCCAGAGTAGGTATAACCGTGGGACAATTCAATACCACTTTCATCCATACCCATGAATGCCTCGTAAATAGTATCATTTACAAATACTGCTCCCATGGGAACCGTCGCATTAGTAATCCCCTTTGCGGCCGTGATCATATCAGGGGTGACACCAAACCGTTGCGCCGCGCAGCTCGCACCAAGGCGACCGAAGCCGGTGATAACTTCATCAAATATCAGCAGAATGCCATTTTCAGAACAGATATCACGTAGCCTTTGCAGATAACCTTCGGGTGGGAGCAGCACACCACCGGCACCACCTACGGGCTCAACGATGACCGCTGCGATCGTGTCAGCACCGTGCAGGTCAACAAGCCTCTGCAGGTCATCGGCATATTCAACTCCCTCTTCCGGTAAACCCCTTGAAAAAGCACTGCGCTCCAAATAAAGGGTGTGCCTTATGTGATCGGTTCCTGGCAGCAGGGCGCCAAATGCATTGCGGTTCTTGACCAGGCCACCTACAGAAATACCGCCAAACCCCATACCATGATAGGCCTTTTCTCGGCCAATCAGCCTATGCCTTGAGCCCTGGCCATGGGCCTTGTGATAGGCGAGTGCAATCTTGAGTGCGGTATCAACCGATTCGGAGCCTGAGTTCGTAAAAAAAACGTGATTCATTGAAGCGGGAAAGTGTTTGACCAGCCTGTTCGCATAGTTGAACGCGTAGGGGTGACCACTATTAAAACTGTGGGCAAAGTCCAGCGTTTCCAACTGCTCCGCAATAGCACGGTTTATCTCTGGACGATAGTGACCGGCATTGACACACCAGAGCCCGGCCGAGGCATCCATTAGTTCCTGCCCGTTACTGTCCGTGTAATACATTCCCCGGGCACCAACGATAAAGCGTGGATTCTCTTTGAAACTGCGATTGGCGGTCATCGGCATCCAAAAGGAATCAAGATCCTGCGGGATAAGGTTGTGATCAATTTTAGACATCTGGGTACATCCATTTAGGGGTCAGGCTGGTGGTTTAGAAAGTGTGTATTGCAACCTTCAGACCACCAGAAGCCCATCACACACCAATGTAAATCAGGTTGCAAGTTCCAACCGGCTTTAGGGCCTTCCCCTGGAAGACAGTACTTGCAGTACGGATAGTGATCCTCTACAAGCCAAGCAGTGTTTTGGCGAGCAGATCCTCGCTGAAACCCTGAGGGCGCCCAGGCAGATACTCCAACTGCCGGAAACCGGCATCAAGGTCGGGTGCACTTAACGGGGGCTCATTGCCCCCCGCAACAGCCACTTCATCGGGCAAGGCGTAGTACCCCTTTACATCCCTGAAGGTGTCACTGATTCTCCTTGCCAGCGAATGTCCCCTGGTAGTGATAATCGGTAGCTTCTCTGCTGAATCAGACAAAATGGAACGCAAGCCAGTCGCCTCAAGTGCCTTGAACTCAATCTCCAGTTCTGACAGCTTTTTTTCCATACTGGCCTGCAAGCCGTTGAGTACTACTGATTTCTTCAGGTTTGATAGGGCAACCTGCAGGTGAACAACCATAGAAACACTCTCTGGGCCCTTCATCAGTGAAATCAGCTGATCGATGCCCTTGTCTCTCTCACCGAGGAGGTCAGAGACCCGAACCTGATCAAGTGTCAGGCTGAAAAAGTCCGCTGCAAACTTTGCCTGCGTTCTCGTTACCCCTGCCAAATTCAGGTCGACTAGGAACAGGGAATAGCCACCGCTGGTTTCTGCAAGCACCAGTGCCCTGTCGAACTTTGCCGATGTAGAAAAACAGGGCGTTTTCCCGGTCAAAAGGAAGCTCTCGCTGGAACCTGTCGCCACTAATGTGGCGGAAGCATCAAAAAATACTGCATTGCCCCAGACATGGGTATGTTCGATGATTCCCCGCAGGTGTTGCGAATAATCAGACCCACCGCCAAATTGCTGCAACAGGGGACCGACCAGCTGAGTTCCACAGTAATCTGCAAGGGGACAATTAGCCTGCAGGGTGATCCGGTACCAGAGGTATATCTGTACCGGGCTCCAGCCCGGCCCACCAAATTCTAAAGGCCACTCCACCGCTGTCCAGCCTTCATTCGAAATGGCCTGGTGCCAGTGTGCTTCATCTGCTGGCGAAGGGTTCCCTCTTGCGGCCAGCGGGAATGCCTGGTCGACAAATTTGATAATCGCTCGCTGGAAGTCTTCCTCGTCCGGGCTAAGGTTCAGCTTCATTATTGATCTCGTGAGGTCGACCCTTGATAACCACTGTGCCGGCCATTTTGTCGTGCAAGCCCTGCTTCTTGTTATCAAAGGCAATCCAGACGAAGCCTAGCCCAAGGGGAATTAAACTGACGAAATAGCCGATATAACGAATAATATTTTGTCGACTGCCTGCTTTGCCATATGTTTTGGCATCAACAATACTACAGCCAAGAAGCATCTTTCCCGGAGTTGCCGACCTGAAAATCCAGAAGAGAACAAATATAGTGCCCATGAGTATTGTTTCAACTGAAAACTGGATCACCATTCGGTTCATCAATTCCGTCACCTGGGCGGTATTCTTCAGATCATAGTCTTCAAGCCGTGTTTCTCCGAGTATGAAAACAACGAGCGGAATAATCAGCACCGTTGCAGCAATGCTATCGATGAGGAATGCCAGGAACCTTGCCCAGAAACCTGTGAATTGGACATTGCTCACTTCATTTTCCCAGTAGCCTCTTACGAGCTTCATTAATACGTGCGGCAAGGTAAGTCGAGCCACCCCGATCAGGGTGCATTCTTTGCATTAGCTTACGATGTGCATCAACAATTTCCTCCTTTGAAGCCCCATCCATGAGGCCTAGGACCTCATAGGCCTGTTCTTTTGTCAACTCCCCACCACTATCAGAAGAAGATGTGCCACCACCGTTGTCACTACCGCGCCAACCTTTATGTTCGCGATCGAGATAGGCCTGAAGGACATTCAACGAGTCCGCGTCAACCCGGCATTCATCGAGCAGGACAAGCAATTGCTGGAGGTTCAGGTTAGCCAGCATAGAGCCGCCCATAGACCCTTCGAGCACTTTGCCATCCATCATCCCCGAATCATGAACGAGTGTTACGTGCAGAAACCTAGTTTTTATTTCCGACTGGTCGGGTCCGGTCGAACTCTGGGCTCCCGTCAGATTCCGGAATTGCTGGAATAGACCAAAAGCCTGCATGCCTCTGGTGAGCAAGGGGATGATTCTCGCGACGAATGGGAGCAGTGCACCAAGCACCGCAAAGAGTGGGTGCAATCGGCCCGTGACACCAAGAAACAGCAAGACCAACCCCGCCAGCGTAGCCAGGTAAATGCGGGAAAACTGCTTTGAGGTCAATTGCTGACTCTTGAGTAGTGCTCGCAGCGTCGCGTATACAACGATAGCGACAACTAAAATTATGATGAGGCGGGCCAGGAGACTATTCCTTCAGTTGCTGTAGCAGGCGGTTTACCTCAGGCGTATGGCTCTTACAAAGATCCTGCAAAGCCCTGTGCCCACCGGCCGCGAATATCGCCACGGCTGCCAGGAGGTCCCTCAACTGAGTTGCGCTGGCCGGGTTAAAGGGCGCATATGCTCCTCCTGAAAGGTGTGCCATCTGTCTGAATACTGAACCGGCAGCCGCACTGCTTCCTTCATGAAACATGAAAAGTGGTACGCCAAGGACGCCAAGTTTCCCTGCTCGCTGACAGAGGTCATCTGCATTTTCTTCAACAGCATCGCCAACGAACACGGCCGCCTGAACCTTTTGCCGGGAATTTTCAGCCTCAAGGTGTGCCAAAACCTTTCTAATCTGAGTATGGCCTCCCAGGCAGGTTGTTCCGCTCATCTCAGCAAGTAGTTGGCTGGATTGTTCACACCAGAGACTCGAATTGAACTCATTGAAACCGCGGTAATAACATAGCTGAACCGTCAAACCGCCAAGGGAATCGGTTGCCTTGAACATCTCACCCTGCAAATGGCAGGCACGGTCCCATGTCGGTTCCCGGCTGGCAGTGGCATCCATAGCAAAAATGAGCCGACCTTTTGCCTTCGTTTCAACTGGCAAAGGTGCCACAGCAACCTTGGCGAGGAAATTATCGACATCATGACTTATGTGGGCCGGCGATTGATCTTTATTTCTCATAGATAGCGCGAGATTTAGAGGTATAGAATGAATGTTTTAGCTATCATACATATTCAGAATGTGGTGACAATTGCCTAGGTTTGTTTTTCAGGAGGAAACGTGTCAGTAACCCATTCCAAGCTGGTGGTCGCAATATCAAGCAGTGCCTTGTTTGATTTGTCAGAGAGCGACCAGGTATTTCGCGACGAAGGTGTGGAATCATACGCGCAGTACCAGATTACTCGGGAAAATGAGCCGTTGAATGCCGGCGTGGCTTTACCGCTGGTTCGAAAGTTGCTGGCGCTAAATGAACGCCTTGATGAGCCGGGCAGGGTAGAGGTTATTCTCTTGTCCCGGAACAGTGCGGATACAGGGTTACGTGTTTTTAATTCAATCCAGCATCACGACCTGTCTATCAGTAGGGCCGCTTTTACCGGCGGCAGCGCGCCATGCCGCTATATGCGCCCCTTCGGGTGCCACCTGTTCCTGTCAGCCAACCCCGCCGATGTAGCGGAGACCCTGGAAAACGGTATGGCAGCAGCCATCATATTACCTGCTGCTGCATCACCAAACAGGAGCTCAATACTCAGGTTTGCGTTTGACGGTGATGCGGTGATTTTCTCCGATGAAGCGGAACGGGTGTACCAGGAGAAGGGACTCGCCGTGTTCGCACAGAGTGAGCAGGATTCAGCAAATACGCCTTTATCGGGTGGCCCGTTCAAGCCCTTCCTGGCGGAGCTTCACAGGATTCAAAGTGAATTTCCAAAGGACGAAAGCCCGATTCGCACGGCACTGGTTACCGCTCGCTCAGCGCCGGCCCATGAGCGTGTCATCAAGACTCTGAGGGCGTGGAATATTCGCCTGGATGAGTCTCTTTTTCTCGGTGGGATGAGTAAAGCACAATTCCTCAGCGCCTATGAAGCGGACATATTTTTTGATGACCAGTCTGAGCATTGCCGCCTTGCAAGCGAGGTAGTGCCGTCCGGTCACGTTCTGCATGGTGTTAGCAATGCAAACAGGGGCACCTGATGCAGGTAAGCCTGAATGCAGGATAATATACGGGTTCTTTGCAGGCTCACATCGCCGGTAGAATGCGATGATATCTATTCTTCAATTGAATAGTTATGGTTATTTTTATACGATTTGTGTATATCTAACAACCACGGTATGACTAGAGATGAATTGGTGTAATGGCTATCTCACCGTGACACAGGAGGATAAATGAAGCTGCAACAACTGCGATATATTTGGGAAGTTGCGCACCATGATCTGAACGTATCCGCAACAGCACAAAGCCTGTATACCTCGCAACCAGGCATTAGCAAGCAAATACGTTTGCTTGAAGATGAGCTTGGTGTGGAAATCTTCTCCAGGAGCGGCAAGCACCTGACGCGAGTAACACCGGCAGGAGAAACTATCATTGAGCAGGCAGGCGATATTCTGCGCAAGGTAGACAGTATCAAGCGAGTCGCACAGGAATTTAGCAATGAAAAGCGTGGCAGCCTGGACGTCGCCACCACCCATACCCAGGCCCGCTATGCATTGCCGCCCATAATCAGCAGATTCATAAACCAATACCCGGAAGTTTCACTGAATATGCACCAGGGAACGCCCATGCAGATTGCCGAAATGGCGGCCAATGGTACCGTTGACTTCGCGATCGCCACCGAGGCGTTGGAACATTTTGGCGACCTGATCATGATGCCCTGCTACCGATGGAACCGGTGTATCGTCGTGCCAAGAGATCACCCCCTGGCTCAATTGTCTGCACTAACACTTGAAGATGTTGCCGAGCACCCAATCGTTACCTATGTATTCGGTTTTACTGGCAGATCAAAGCTTGATGAGGCCTTTACTCAGCACGGTCTGACTCCCAAAGTTGTGTTTACTGCAACTGATGCCGATGTCATAAAAACCTATGTCCGCCTGGGACTGGGGATTGGAATAATGGCACAGATGGCCTATGACCCGGAGCAGGATGCTGATCTCGCCTCCCTTGATGCCAGCCACCTGTTCGAGCACAGCACGACGATGATTGGCTGCAGAAGGGGGACCTTCCTGCGCGGCTATATGTACGACTTTATAGAATTGTTTTCACCACACCTCAACCGTGAACTCGTAGCCAAAGCTTTTTCCCTGCAGACAAGAGCTGAGCTTGATGAATTGTTCACAGACTTAAAATTACCTCTGCATTAAGGACCCCCCACGATGGACGTTGTATGTCTTGATCTTGAAGGCGTTCTGGTTCCAGAAATATGGATTCAGTTTGCCGAAAAAACTGGTATTGATGAACTAAAGGCAACCACCAGGGATATTCCTGTATATGACGATTTGATGAAGCAGAGGCTGTCCTTATTGGACACGCACGGTCTGAAACTAGATGATATTCAACAGGTCATTGGCGAGATGGAACCTGTTGTAGGTGCAAAATATTTCCTTGATGAGCTCCGGCAGGAATATCAGGTGATCATTCTCTCGGACACTTTCTACGAATTCGCAAAACCCTTAATGCGCCAGTTAGACTGGCCGACTCTATTTTGCCATCGCCTAGATGTATCCATCGACAACCGAGTGACTAACTACCGGCTACGAATGAAAGATCACAAACGCGAATCAGTTGAATCCCTGAAGCAGCTCAACTTCAAAGTCTATGCAGCGGGTGATTCCTATAATGATACCACCATGCTCAAGGAAGCACATGCCGGGTTCCTGTTCCGAGCACCGGAAAATGTAGTTACTGAGTTTCCACAATTTTCAGTATGCAGCGAGTTTGATGAATTACGGACACTTATCGATACTGCTGCCGGTGAAACTAAAGCATAGACAGTTAGGGCGTAGCCATATAGAGACCAGCACTAAGTCGAGCGACCGCTGTTCTGAATTATTCCGCCCCATAGCGTAGTCGCCGGTATTTAGAGCGGAAATTCATGACCTTCGTAACATAGCGTTTTGTTTCAGGGTAGGGTGGTATTCCCTGGTACTTTTCAACCGTTGAGGCCCCCGCATTGTAGGCTGCAATGACAAGGGGTATATCACCGTTAAACCTGTCCATGAGCTTGCGGAGGTGCCCCACTCCTGCATTAATATTCTCTCTTGGGTTGTGACGGTCCTTGACCTGGTACTGGTTTGCGGTACCTGCCATTAATTGCATAAGACCGGTGGCGCCTTTAGTTGATATGGCGTTTGGATCAAACCCAGATTCGACCTGAATCACTGCCTCAACCAACGCAGGGTCAATGCCAAAACGGTTACTTGCCATTCGCATATAGGATTGAAATTTTCGGGCCCATCCGTTGAAATAGAACGATCGGCAAGAATATGGCCGACATTCTCGAGGGAATCACGCTTATTGATGAGCTGATATCCCCTCATCGGCCAGTCGGATATCATCCGCACGCCATTAGAATCATGGTATATATAAACTTCCGCTATCGTATGTGGCACATATTGCACAACGAATAGTAGGATAACGATCTTAAGATGGTGAATAGAATTCAACCCTGAGGACCACTAGTTACCATTAAGGGTTGCTGATTTTACTTGCTTTTAGGGAGTCGTCAAATTTGACTGGTCAACAGTCTTTGTCACCCTGGCTTCCAAGCGCTCCATTCAACCTTATTTTGCAAACCTTTTTTAATTAGGCCCCAACAATTAGTCGCGGGGGCCAGGTTCGGTTGTTAGAGCCGCAACTGCCTTAAATTTGGATCACTCAAACCAGATTCCCAGGTGGCGGTAAACTGCCTACAAAGTCTGTTACATTCAGTTATGTCAGAGAAATTCGCATAACCGTCATAAACTTCGTAGTCCAGACGATAAACAATACCCACATCATCAACCAGCATATACTCATGATTAAGCTGGCGAAGTTCCGGGTGAACAATTTTCATTTTTATTGAAGATGATAGCTTGCGGCTGACTTCCAATAGCGCATGCCCGCTTCTTGTCACTCTATGTGAGTCAAATAACAAAATATCGATACGCGTATATCTGTTCCTCCGAGCCAGGGCCGAGAATATGTTGCGCAATTCATCATTGTCGAAGAGTTTGTGCTCGAGTACGGGTGAATATATGCGAATGGAAGTTGTCGCCTGTTTCGCCATTTCCAGAATGACATTTCTGTAATCTTCTTCCCGCCGTAACAGGATAAGCCTCTTGTCAGAACCAAGTTTATAAACAATTTCAGATTCACTGTAGTGATCGCCATCCACTCCAGGCCTTTGTAGCGGTTCATGGACATCCTCAAGGACAGTAGCCTTCGCGTAAGCTCGGCAGTCCTTACCAAACTTGCTAAACGTTTCACCCTGCTTTTCAAAACCTGCCCGGGCCAGGAATTTATCCAACCCGGCCATTGCTTCCAGTCTAACCCCCGGCAATCCATAACGAGTAGCCTTACCAACCGCAAGTTCCAGCAGCGACAGGCCAACTCCTTTGCTGCGATACTCTGACATAACTGCCAGATGTGATATGTCTCCGGCAAGTGACATCCGTATAACACCCACCACCTGACCTGCCTCATCCCTGGCTACCCAGTGCAGCGCATCGCCATCACTCCCATCGCCAATGAGCGATTTCGGCAGATCAAGCTCGTGAACGAAAACGATCTCACGAACCTTTTTAATGATTTTTCCGATCTCATCAAATGTGACCTCGCCCGTATCGAACTGCTTTACTGAAATCCTAGAACTTGCCTGCGCTGCCTTCAGTCGCAGGACCTTGTCATCCAGGGGAAGAAGGACCTGAGCCATTTGCATGCACAATGAGCCTTCAGACTTTTCGCTGAGGGGAGTAAACCCCGCGTCTTCATAGAATTTCTGAAAATTTGCCGGTGCAGTGAGTTCGACCTGCTCCAGGCCCCAGTACCTTGCCTTTTCAATTGCCTGCTCGAGCAATGCTCTGCCTGCGCCGGCGCTTCTGAAATTTTCGAGTACTGCCAACTGATCGATCTGACCGTCTTGTTTCAGACGTATCGTACCTATCGGCGTGTCTTGTGAGTCCGTAGCCAGCCAATGCACGCATGTTTCGCCGGTACCGTCTGCTTCACTTCTCTCCCCCTGTTCCACCTCAAACACTAGATGACGAATGTTGGATAGTGTGCTGGCTTCGCTTGGCCAGTCTGCTCCGCGGATATTGAATCGACGGAGTGAGAATTCTTCATTCACGGCATTATTCCGTGAGAAGCTTTTCCACGATCGCCTCGGCAGCACCGATGTAATTTGCCGGGCTGATAGAGCGGATCTGGGCCTTTGCTGTATCAGGCAGGTCAAGATCTTCTATCATTGACTCGATTCGCGCCTGACCTAGTGTTTGTCCACGGGTCAGAGCCTTTAGTTTTTCGTATGGTTCTTCGATCCCATACTTGCGCATTATTGTTTGGATTGGCTCAGCAAGAACCTCCCAACTGCCCTCCAGGTCATCTGCTAGCGCCGATTGATTCAGTTCAAGTTTAGACATACCCTTCAGACAGGACTGGTAGGCAATCATTGAATAGGCAAACCCACTGCCAAGGTTACGCAATACAGTGGAATCGGTCAGATCTCGCTGCCACCTGGATATGGGCAATTTTTCAGCCAGGTGTCCAAGTATTGCATTTGCTATTCCGAGATTGCCCTCTGAGTTTTCGAAATCAATTGGATTTACCTTGTGTGGCATCGTTGAAGAGCCGGTTTCACCCTCAATTCTTCTCTGCCGGAAGTAGGCAATGGATATGTAGGCCCAGATATCGCGATTAAAATCCAGCAGGATCGTGTTGAAGCGTGTCGTCGCGTGAAACAGTTCAGCTATGTAGTCGTGTGGTTCTATCTGTGTTGTATACGAGTTCCATGTCAGACCAAGAGAAACAACAAATTCCTCACTGAGTTCCAGCCAGTTAAGGTCCGGATAGGCTGCCACATGGGCGTTGTAGTTTCCGACGGCACCATTTAGCTTGCCGAGGATGGAGACCTCCTTAATCTGCTCGGCCTGTCGCCGCATTCTGGCAACGACATTGGCCAACTCCTTGCCCATCGTCGTGGGGGAGGCTACCTGGCCATGTGTGCGCGAAAGCATTGGGATGGCAGCGTATTGTCGCGCCATGATTGAAATCTGCTCTATTATCTGCCCGACCGTCGGCTCCAGCAATTCCTCTCTGATCGCCTTCAGTATTAGCCCGTGGGAGAGATTATTTATGTCTTCGGATGTACAGGCAAAGTGAACAAATTCAGCGTGTCTGATGAGATGCGCATCACCTGAGGCTGCAAACTTTTCCTTTACAAAGTACTCAATCGCCTTAACGTCGTGATTGGTCGTTTTCTCAAGTTCCTTGACCCGCAGAGCATCTTCAATAGAGAAGTTGGCAACAAGGCCTTCAACAACTGCGCTACTCGCATCCGGCAGGGGAGGCAACTCAATGATGCCGGGATGAGCAGCAAGGAACTGAAACCAGCGAACTTCTACCAAGGCACGGTGATATATGAGGCCATATTCACTTGCGGAAGTTCGAAACTGGGCCGTAGTGGCTGCATAGCGGCCGTCAATCGGTGATACAGAAGTTAAGGGTGAGAGTTCAAGGCTCATTGTTTGTCCATCACTTTATATACTCCATTTAACATATTGATATTACTACATATTTGAGAGTGCAGAGATGAGAGGCTTACGTGCAGCTGTAAGGTGCCAGCGGCGGCCACCTAGTTGATGCCATAGTACAGCCGAGTGGATACCAGCCAGTAACAATGCCCTAATCCTGTTGACGTTGCACGAGTTCTGCAAATGACCCTGGTGCCCCTGAACCACAATGTGAGGCTCGAAGCCTCCAAGAGTATCACGATCAAGTGCCGCCAGTTCTGCCTCAATAGTTGCGTCATTAATAGGCTGCTGATTCGGGTTAAACGTGCGCATTTTATCAATGTTGTCGATCCCGGTACCAAGTGCCTGTAGGCAGTCAGGGTGCCGGGCAAGCTTTCTTTCCAATTGCAACAGCAGAAGTGCATAGCGAACCAGGTCAGTGTGCCCCAGAAGGTTGAAATGTATAACCAGGTCAGTTGTCAGTTTGATGCACAAACTGACACCTGACTCACCACCATATACATCGCAGGCTCTCCCGGGATCGGTTATAAAGATGCTGTTGAGACTGGCTTCCAGGTGAGCCGCCTGTACAAGCCCGGCAAGCGCCAGAGCCCGTTCCGCATGATGGAGTTCAAGGTTCATGGGGCTGCCCAATCGAAGCGAGGTTAGACGTTATGATACCGCCCCCAAGGCAAATGTCCCCCCGGTAAAAGCACGCCCATTGCCCCGGCGTTACTGCCCTCTGGGGAGTGTCGAATTCAACCAGCCATTTGCCTTCATCTGTGCAACTGAGGAGACAATCCTGGTCCGGTTGTCTGTATCGGGTTTTAAGCTTACCACTGTAGGGTAGTGCAGGCGCATCATTGATCCAGAAGATTTGCTCGCACAACATACTATTGGTGAAAAGTGCCGGGTGTTCATTTCCCTGAGCAACAATCAATCGGTTCTTCTCCAGGTCTTTGGCGACCACATACCATGGATCATCACCCGCGCCTTTAACGCCGCCTATTCCCAGGCCTTGTCTCTGGCCCAGTGTGTGATACATGAGGCCATCGTGCTGGCCGAATGATTGTCCGTCTAGTGACTCAATCGGGCCGGGCCGGGCTGGAAGGTATTGCTGTAAAAAATCCTTGAAGCGACGCTCTCCGATAAAGCAGATGCCAGTTGAATCCTTCTTATTGTGGGTGATGAGGCCATGACTGCTCGCCAGGTCTCTGACATCAGACTTCTGTAACTCACCAACTGGAAACAGGCATGATCGTAACTGTTCGCCTGGGACCGACTGCAGGAAATAGCTCTGATCCTTGTTCTCATCTCTTGCCTTGCGCAGCGTCGCGGTTCCACCTTCCCTGGTGATTCGCGCATAGTGACCGGTGGCGATCAAGTCGCCACCCAGCAACCTCGCGTAGTCCAGGAACACCTTGAATTTGATTTCACGATTGCATAAAACATCTGGATTGGGCGTCCTGCCGGCTTTATATTCAGCGAGGAAATTCTGGAATACATTTTCCCAGTATTCCGCAGCAAAATTCGCCTCGTTCAGCTTTATGTCCAGTTTTTCACACACTAGCTTTGCATCATGCAAATCCTTGCTAGCGGTGCAGTATTCGCTCGCATCATCTTCCTCCCAGTTCTTCATGAACAGTCCTTCCACCTGATATCCTTCTTGAGCCAGGAGGAGGGCGGCAACGGATGAATCAACACCGCCCGATATGCCGACAATGACACGGGTGTCTCTGACCGCCTTGTTCATGTGGGGTTATACCTGCTGGGTACTGGGAAGAGCGGCATTTTACGCCAGTTGCCAACTATCTGCATTATCCCTGTGGCAGAATCGGCGTGTAGAACCAACCAGATCAGTTCTCATCAACAGAAACTTGCCTTTCCGGTGTACAATTGCCGACACTGGAACAGCGGCTCTCTGAATGCCGGGTTCCTGTTGTTTCGGTCCCCACAGACCTATACCGATAGACCACGATTGAACCAAGAAGTGAGAGAGAAAATGCCTGAACAGAAGAAAGAGCTGACCCACCTTGATGCTGATGGGAATGCCAGGATGGTGGATGTTAGCGCGAAACAGCACACTGCCAGGCAGGCCACCGCCCGCGCTACAGTCTCGATGCTGCCTGCAACCCTTTCCTTGATCGAAGCTGGAGAGCACAAGAAGGGCGATGTTTTAACCGTTGCCAAGATAGCAGGTATTCAGGCTGCGAAGCGCTGTTCAGACCTGATACCCATGTGCCACCCACTGTCGCTGTCCGGTGTCGATGTCACCTTCGAGCTTGACCCCGAAAATAACCAGGTTGCCATAAGCAGCATGTGTAGACTGAGCGGACAAACCGGCGTAGAAATGGAGGCACTGACCGCTGCCGCTGTTGCCGCACTAACCATTTACGATATGTGTAAAGGCGTTGATCGGGGTATGAGCATTGGCAATGTTGAACTTCTGACTAAATCCGGTGGTAAATCCGGTAGCTGGCAGAGGGAACAGCCTTGAGCGATGTATTGGAAGCCTTGAGCAGTAAAAGCGGAATTGAGAACAATGATTGAAGTGGTGTTTTTTGCAAGCCTGTGTGAAGAACTCGGCAGTGATTCCGTAAGCATGGACGCATCCGGCATAACTGACGTGGGCGAAGTGATCGATAAACTGGCGCAAGAGAAGGGTGCCCGCTGGTCGGAACTGCTCATGCGGGAAAATATTCTGGTTGCAGTAAACCAGCAGATGGTCGACCAAAAGGCAGCCGTAGTCGATAAGGATGAGGTCGCCTTTTTCCCGCCTGTGACCGGGGGTTAACCATGAGTATACGTGTTTCTGTTCAGGAGGCTTCTTTTGATTCGGGCGAAGAAATCAAAGGGTTAGGCAAGGCGTCTCGCGAAATCGGCGGCATTTCGGTTTTTGTAGGTGTAGTACGCGATATAAACGATGATGACTCGGTTCAGGGTTTATACCTTGAGCACTATTCCGGCATGACTGAAAAGCAGATTGGCGCCATCATCGATGATGCTGCAGCGCGGTGGGACGTCAAAGCGGCAACCGTTATCCACCGAATAGGCCAGTTGTACCCTGGTGATGAAATAGTATTCGTCGGCGTCGCCAGCGACCACAGGGGCGATGCCTTTGACGCCTGCGAGTTTATTATTGACTACCTTAAGACCAGGGCGACCTTCTGGAAAAAAGAGACCACAGATGAGGGTAATCGCTGGTTATCTACCCGAGACAGCGATATCCGAGCAGCAGATTTATGGGAAAGTCAGGACTGACAGGGCCNAAAAATTAGAACTGAGAGTTTAGGAACGGAGAATATCTCAGGATTGAGAAGAGTCTTNGGATTCCTCTCCACTGGCAGCTTCATCAGGCCGTATATTGATCGCGCGTGTGCCTTTTGGGCCTTCAAGGANATCGAACTCTACCTGTTGGCCCGCCTTGAGCGTCTTGTAGCCTTCCATTTGTATTGCTGAATAGTGGGCAAAATAGTCTTCGCCGCCTTCATCTGGCAATATGAACCCGAAGCCTTTAGCATTGTTAAACCACTTCACATGGCCGGATGACATAGCGCCCCTCCAATACTTCTCTGGTACCCAGATACTGCACATAGGGTTAGTACTACTTTAGTGCTGAGTAAGCCGTTTCGTCAAGGTTTAGCACTGTTTTAGGCGATAGACTTGTGAATCACCAAGCAACCGGTATGAGATATGCAGGTATTCGTGGAATGTACAGCTGAGAGTGTTGTTGAACGCTTGGCGGAGCGTTTAGCTGGTCGAGGGTTTTGATCTAGGATTGCACAAAGATTAGCAAAAGGCATGAATTAACAGGTGAAACCCTTAGAATACGCTAGAACCCGTTTTTAGACGTGAATGTACGGCAATATGAAACTTTGGTGGAGAGATCAAGAACTAGTGAATGAAGTGCCAAGGGCAGGCAGCGGCGACCATGATGATGACGAAGACCATGGAACCGGTGTTATTGAGGCTCCAGCTAAACCGAAGCTCAAGCAGCCCCCTATGTACAAAGTAGTGGTGCTGAACGATGATTACACACCAATGGAATTTGTCGTTGAGGTCTTGCAGATATTTTTTGCAATGAATAGAGAGAAGGCAACTCAGATCATGTTGGCTGTTCATACGACCGGTAAAGCGACCTGCGGGATTTTTACGCGTGACGTCGCTGAAACTAAATCAGCGCAGATAAACCAGTATGCCCAGGACAATCAACACCCACTCGTTTCAGACATTGAAGCAACAGACGATATATAGCAGGACTTGAAATGCTTAGCAGAGAACTCGAAGTAACCCTCAATCTCGCCTTCAAAGATGCGAGGGCAAAACGACATGAGCTAATGTCAGTGGAACACCTTCTGCTGTCACTGCTGGACAACAATTCTGCGATAACGGTACTGCGATCCTGCGGTGCTGATATCGATATATTGCGAAAAGAGCTCACGGAGTTTCTTGATGCGACGACGCCGCTCATTCCAAAAAATGAAGGTGACCGTGAAACCCAACCAACACTGGGATTTCAAAGGGTTCTTCAGCGGGCGGTGTTTCATGTTCAGTCCTCTGGTCGAAAAGAGGTGACGGGGGCGAGTGTGCTCGTGGCTATTTTTACCGAGCAGGAGAGCCACGCCGTCTACCTCCTCAAACAGCAGGAGGTTAACCGAATTGACGTGGTGAATTATATTGCCCACGGCACCCGCAAGGGTGGCAGCGAAGACGAACCTGAAGCAGCAGACAATATCGAAGAGGGCGCAGGCGATGAAGAAAAATCACCATCTGCACTCGAAGCCTATGCTTCCAACCTCAATGAGCAAGCAAAAAAGGGAATGATTGACCCATTGGTCGGACGCGACGATGAAGTTGAACGGGTTGTTCAAATTCTTTCCAGACGAAGGAAAAACAACCCACTTCTGGTAGGAGAATCCGGCGTTGGAAAAACTGCCATCGCGGAGGGGCTTGCAAAGCTGATCGTCGATAATCAGGTGCCCGAAATCATCAACGAAAGCACAGTGCATGCACTTGACCTTGGCGCTTTGCTTGCTGGAACCAAGTACCGGGGTGATTTTGAAAAGCGACTCAAAAGTTTACTGAACGAGTTGAAAGACGAAGACCACCAGATTCTTTTTATTGATGAAATTCATACCATAATTGGTGCAGGCGCAGCATCTGGTGGTGTAATGGATGCTTCCAACCTGCTCAAGCCATTACTCGCGTCCGGCGAGATTCGCTGCATCGGTTCAACCACCTACCAGGAGTATCGTGGCATTTTTGACAAGGACAGGGCGCTTTCCCGTCGGTTTCAAAAAGTCGATGTTCTTGAGCCAAGCATAGATGATACCTATCAGATCCTACGTGGGCTTAAAAGTCGCTTTGAAGAGCACCACAAACTCAAATACACAGACAGGGCCCTGAAAGTAGCTGCTGAGCTTGCCGACAAGTACATCAACGATCGATTTATGCCGGATAAGGCGATCGATGTAATTGACGAGGCGGGTGCTTATCAGCAATTACAACCACCCAGCAAGCGAAAGAAACAGATTGGCGTAGCCGATGTAGAGAAGATGGTGGCCAAGATTGCACGCATTCCTCCGGCAAACGTTTCACATTCTGACAAGCAAAGTCTGCGGGATCTTGAAAAGAACCTGAAGCTTGTCATTTTCGGTCAGGATGAAGCAATTGACTCACTTGCCAGCGCAATCAAATTGTCACGTGCTGGTTTGAAGGAAGGCGGGAAACCCATTGGCTCTTTCCTTTTTTCGGGTCCCACCGGCGTTGGCAAAACTGAGGTGTGCAGACAGCTCGCCAGGATTATGGGTGTCGAGATGATCCGCTTTGATATGTCTGAATACATGGAACGGCATACCGTCTCAAGATTGATCGGCGCGCCCCCTGGATACGTTGGGTATGACCAGGGAGGTTTGCTCACGGAAGCTATTACTAAACAACCACACTGTGTCTTGCTTCTGGATGAGGTAGAAAAAGCACACCCAGACGTTTTTAACCTGTTGCTCCAGGTGATGGACCATGGATCGCTAACGGACAACAATGGGCGCACCGCAGATTTTCGTAATATTATTCTGATCATGACGACCAATGCCGGCGCCCAGGAGATGGCAAGGAACTCTATTGGTTTCACTCACCAGGATCATTCCACCGATGGAATGGAAATGTTGAAGAAAATGTTCACGCCGGAATTCCGAAACCGTCTGGACAACATTATTCAGTTTCACTCCCTACCGAGAGAAGTTATTAAAACCGTTGCGGACAAATTTCTCGTTGAAATTCAGGTGCAGCTCGATGACAAGCGTGTGACGCTGGATGTCAGTGATGAGGCACTGGAATGGCTTGTGGACCATGGTTACGATGAACAAATGGGTGCAAGGCCCATGCAGCGCCTGATCCAGAATAAAATCAAAAAGGAACTTGCGGAAGATATCCTTTTTGGCCGATTAGCAAAAGGCGGCGAGGTTCATGTCACGGTTGAAGAAGGTGAACTGGTACTTGATATTGCTGAGACAGTGACTGCATGAATTGAATTGGAGAAGGGTGAGAATACTATTCCCTGAAAGTGATCCTACCCTTTGACAAATCGTATGGAGTTACCTCCACCTTGACCGTATCTCCAGTGAGTATCTTGATATAGTTTTTCCGCATTTTTCCAGAAATATGAGCAATGACTGTGTGCCCATTCTCGAGCTCAACACGAAACATTGTATTTGGCAGCGTATCTACTACGGTGCCGCTTAATTGAATTTGTTCTTCTTTTGCCATTAAATTTCTCAAAATTAACGCCTGACCACATGACACCAAATTATCTGTCAGCGCAGGAAACGGCGTGCATTTTGCCTCAATTTCGCGCCCATGGCAAAAGGAGAGCCAGGTTGAGTTGACTCTCAACCTCATCATTATGCAACGGTGACGGGAATCCATCGGTTGTTGACATACAGCTCGACCGGTTTGTAGTCCATTTTGTAGGCCATTTTTTGGCACTGCTTTATCCAGTAGCCGAGGTAAACATAACCCAGAGAAAGCCTTTGGGTCTCTGCAATGAGGTGAAGTACAGCAAAAACACCCAGGCTCTGCTTTTTCTTTTCCGGGTCAAAAAAGGTGTAGATGGCGGATAGGCCATCATTCAACTTGTCCGCAACGGTAACAGCCAACAGATCTCCATTGGTACGAAACTCGAAGAATATTGCCTCCGGCCTACCCATCACCAAAAAAGACTCAAATTGCTTCATTTCCGCCGGATACATATCGCCGTCAGCATGTCTGGCATCGATGTAACTGCGATAGAGGTCAAAATATTCCTCATTCAGGCTGGGTGCCACCTGCGTTACGGCGATGTTGCTGTTCCTTTTGATTATGCGCCTGTGGCGACGTTTTAGCTGAAAGCCTTCCACTGGTATACGAACCGGTATACAGGCAGCACAGGCCTGACAGTAGGGCCGGTAAATATGGTCGCCACTACGGCGAAAACCAACGGCCGACAGGTTTGAATACATATCGGTTGTAACTTTAGCGAGGGGGTCCACGAACAGGGTAATGGCCTGGCGATCATCCAGATAACTGCAATCGTGTTCTGGCGTGGTAAAGAATCTCAGTTCAGAAAGAGAGGTCATATTGCTCACACAACTCGCGTACGGTTTTCCTGCTACCAGGGTGACAATATAGTGGGCAGTATATCCCAGTTTATCGGCTGTTCGTGGTCAGCGTAAAGCTTGAGCTGCGATTCAAACACTTCCCGTGATATGGTGGTGACCCCCAAAGATGAAAGGTGAGCATTCGGAAGCTGGCAATCAATCATTGGGCACTGCTGCTCAGACAGAAGCCTGCAGAGGAAAGCAAACGCAACTTTAGAAGCATCGGTTTCAAGATGGAACATGGATTCACCAAAAAAAAGCTTGCCTATGCCAATGCCATAGAGACCGCCAACCAGCACTTCGTCCAGGAAACACTCAATAGAGTGCGCCAGCCCCGCCCGGTGCAGCGCCTTGTAGGCGATTTTCATCTCAGTTGAGATCCAGGTTCCTTCTGCATTATCCCTTGACTCACTGCAGCGCTCTATCACCTCGTTAAACGCTGTGTCCAGTCGGACCTCAAATTTGTTGCGGCGGAGCATCTTCTGCAAACTGCGGCTAGCGCGGAACTGATTTGGCGAAATAACCGCCCTTGGATCTGGTGACCACCAGAGTATCGGTTGACCCTCTTCATACCAGGGAAAAATACCCTGTTTGTAGGCCGCCGCCAGTCGCTCTGGGGAGAGGTCTCCCCCAGC
Organism: Gammaproteobacteria bacterium; assembly: GCA_002725995.1. GTDB lineage: Bacteria > Pseudomonadota > Gammaproteobacteria > Pseudomonadales > Azotimanducaceae. The sequence goes on along the minus strand of PBRQ01000013.1, from coordinate 4,852 downwards.
AGCAAGCAGTCCGTCAGGCTCACAGAGAGCCGTATGAATTGAGGGAAATTCCAGGGAATTGATGCTGAGCCAGGGTATCCCAGCTCCCTGTTGTGATGTCACCGACCAGGTCCGCGACAGATGCCTAAAATGCGATACTGCGGTCTAGGATACGGCAGTCTAGGTTTCATCCAGATACTTTTCTGCATCAAGGGCTGCCATACATCCGAAACCCGCGGACGTAACCGCCTGTCTATAGATCTGATCCGCCACATCTCCAGCTGCGAATATGCCAGGGATACTGGTCGCGGTCGCGCCGCCCTCCAGGCCGGACTGAATCTCAATATAGCCGTTGTCCATTTTGAGCTGACCTTCGAATATGGATGTATTAGGAATATGGCCAATGGCGATAAAGACACCCTTTAAGTCAAATTCTGTTGTTTCACCATGCTTAACCTGCTTGATGCGCATGCCGGTAACACCCATATCATCACCAATCACCTCATCAAGGATACTGTCCCACTGGATATTGATGTTTTCCTTGTCAATAACCTTATTTTGGATGATTTTTTCGCCGCGGAATTTATCTCGCCGGTGCACCATGATCACTTCAGATGCGATATTGGATAAATATAGCGCTTCTTCCATCGCAGCGTTACCGCCGCCGATCACGGCAACTCTCTGCTTCTTATAAAAAAAGCCATCGCAGGTTGCACAGGCGCTGACCCCTTTCCCTTTAAACTCCTCTTCCGATGGAAGGCCAAGGTATTGCGCTGATGCACCGGTAGTGATGATCAGGGCATCACAGGTATAGACGGCCTGGTCGCCATATAACCGGAAGGGGTTTTGCGTCACCTCTGCTTTATTTATATGATCATATATAATCTGAGTATCGAACCTTTCAGCATGTTTTTGCATCTTCACCATCAGGTCAGGACCCTGTAAGCCCTGCTCGCCACTCGGCCAGTTATCGACTTCCGTTGTAGTCGTTAGTTGCCCTCCGGTCTCTATTCCTGTGATAACCACAGGGTTGAGGTTGGCTCTGGCGGCATAGATAGCGGCGGTCAGTCCTGCGGGGCCAGAGCCCAGTATGAGTAGCCTATGGTGAACTTCTTGCATCAAACCCTCTGAAAAATCTACTTTGACGAATGTACGAAAGGCGGTAATGATACAGCAGGACAGGATTACTCGATAGATTCAGGTGAGAGAAAAACAATAAAAGGATTTACAAATTCATTTCTACATATATGATGTAAAGCCATGATTAATAAAGATATTCCTGCCTATAAAAGCCGGAGCGATTTCCTTGCCACAGGCTAAAGTCAAAAAACAGGGCAGCCACGAAACGCTCGATCATCTGTACCCGCGATTGCGTGAGGGTGGACTAATTGCACTGGTGGCAATTTGCATCTATCTGAGCCTGGCGCTGTTTAGTTTTGACCCTGAAGATCCCGGCTGGACCTATACGGGAACCGATAGGGGGGTTACGAATCTCGTCGGTTTGAGTGGTGCCTGGATCGCTGACGTTTTCCTTACACTCTGTGGGTACATGGCATTTATTTTCCCCCTCATGCTTGCTTTTCAAGCTTTCCAGATATTTAGGGAGCGCAAGCGGGAAATACAATTCAACTGGGCAATATTGTCTTTTCATAGTCTAGGTCTGATACTCACCCTAGCCGCCGGTGCTGGTATTGCCGCATTGCACTTTTACGATACCGGTCTGCACTTTCGGCACGGAAGTGGCGGAATTATCGGCCTTGAACTAAGTGAATTTATGGTACCGATATTCAGTTATATCGGTGCAACCCTAATTCTACTATCTGCTTTCCTATTTGGTCTAACCGCCTTTGTGGATATATCCTGGCTCAGCATTATTGATGGAACCGGCAGGCTCGCGATCAGAGGAGCGCAGATTCTCACGGCAAGCTGGCATCGTATGATGATACAGCGGGCACAGAGAGCTGAAGTACAGCAGTCCACCCAGATTCGCCGCGAGGCACTTGAGCGCCATAGCGAAGAAAAGCAGCAACGTCCGGCACTGGTTATCGAGGCTCCACCGGTAGTGAAGAAGGAGGTCAGTGAAAGAGTCGTGCGCGAGCGACAGGGAAGCCTGTTCAAGGTTGGCTTTGTAGAAGGTCTACCCGCACTGCACCTTCTTGATTCGGTAGATGCCAACCAGGAAAGGGGATTTTCGGCAGATGACCTGGAAGCCATGTCACGAATGCTGGAATTAAAGCTGAAGGACTACGGCGTTGAGGCGACTGTAACGGCGGTATATCCCGGCCCGGTTATTACACGTTTTGAGGTGCAGCCAGCTGCGGGTGTTAAGGTAAGCCGTATCTCTGGGCTGGCCAAGGATCTGGCCCGATCCATTGCCGTTATCAGCGTTCGCGTGGTTGAGGTCATTCCCGGCAAGTCGGTTATTGGCATCGAAATACCTAATGAAGTCCGCCAGGTTGTCAAACTCAGTGAAGTACTGACGTCAAAAGCTTACGACAATGCCCAGTCGCCCCTCTCACTGGCTCTCGGCCATGACATTTCAGGGGAGCCGGTGGTGGTTGACCTGGCCAGAATGCCACACCTGCTGGTCGCAGGAACGACAGGTTCCGGTAAATCCGTTGGTCTGAATGCCATGATTCTGTCGATACTATTTAAGGCATCTCCTGCGGAAGTGCGCCTCATCATGGTGGACCCGAAAATGCTCGAACTTGCGGTATATGAGGGTATTCCGCACCTTCTAACACCGGTCGTAACGGATATGAAGGATGCGGCGAACGCGCTTCGCTGGTGCGTGGCAGAGATGGAGCGGCGCTATCGGCTGATGGCAGCAATGGGAGTCCGCAATGTCGGGGGTTTTAACCGCAAGGTAAAGGATGCGGAGAAGGCGGGAAATCCAATCAAAAATCCACTGTGGGAACCAGACCCATTGCTCGATGATGATCAGGAGGCCCCGGACCTGGAAACACTGCCCTTCATCGTCGTTATCGTCGATGAATTTGCCGACATGATGATGATCGTGGGCAAGAAGGTTGAAGAACTAATTGCCCGAATTGCTCAGAAGGCTCGTGCCGCCGGTATCCACCTGATTTTAGCGACTCAGCGCCCATCCGTTGATGTGATAACTGGTCTCATCAAGGCGAATGTACCGACCCGAATTGGCTTCCAGGTATCAAGCAAGGTTGACTCCAGGACAATCCTCGACCAGGGAGGCGCCGAGCAACTCCTTGGCCACGGGGACATGCTCTATCTGCCAGCGGGTACACCGATACCCGTTAGAGTCCATGGTGCCTTTGTCGATGATGATGAGGTGCACCGTGTCGTGGAGAGCTGGAAAGAACTGGGAGAGCCTAACTACCTCGAATCGATACTAGAGACCAGAACCGATACTGAATTGCTGCCGGGTAACGCGGCGAATACAGATGCCGCCGATGAGGAGTCTGATCCCCTTTATGATGAGGCAGTTGAGTTCGTGACGGAATCGCGAAGGGCATCTATTTCGGCTGTACAGCGAAAACTAAGGATTGGCTACAATCGTGCAGCGCGAATGATCGATGTCATGGAACAGGCCGGGATCGTCAGCGAGATGAACTCTAACGGATCGAGAGAGGTGCTTGCAAATGCGCCACCTGATTAGATTCGCTCTCACTCTTCTCGTGGCAGTTCCGTCATATGGTGGAGAGCCGGTTGACTACTCAGAATTGTTAAGCAACTATCTGTCAAACATATCCACGCTCTCAGGATATTTTGAGCAACATACAGCTGATAATGGCACCCAACGCTCAATTGTTTACAGCGGTGCGCTCTGGCTGGCGAAGCCAAACCGTTTCCGGGTAGACACCGATGCACCTTCACTACAATCGCTCGTGTCAGATGGCGAGGACTTCTGGTCCTACGATGAGGATTTGGATCAGGTCATCGTCAGCAAACTTAACTTAAACTTGAACCAGGTTCCCATCCTGCTGTTCAGCACAGATGTGGAACGTATTGATGATATCTATCGTGTCAGTGGCTATGAAGACGAAGAGAGTGAACACTTTCTGCTGCAGCCGGTGTCTGATGCCAGTCTGTTTCAATCCCTGACCCTGGAATTTCAGGGTGGGATACCGACATCAATAAGGGTCGAGGCAGCGAATGGGCAGGCGACCGTTTACAGCCTTAACCAGGTCGTTGTAAACGGGCAGATTCCCACCGAACAATTCAGTTTCACTGCACCTGAAAATGTTGACCTGATTGATGATCGTTAATCGAAACCTATGCCTGCTCAGCGTTGCGCCAGCGAGCTTAAGTGGTGGTGGAACGTGAGACCTTGTCTGACCAGGGCCAGCTATGTCTCTGTTTGATGATAGTGACAGTGACATCTACCAGCCACTTGCGGCAAGGATGCGGCCGAGGAGCCTGGTGGACTTTGTTGGTCAGGAGCATCTCCTGGGCGCGGGTAAACCCCTCAGGAAGGCAATTGAAACGTCCAGTTTGCACTCCATGGTCCTATGGGGACCACCGGGCGTTGGCAAGACGACACTCGCAAGGATGGTGTCTGACATCTGCGATGTGCATTTTCAATCTATTTCGGCAGTTCTGGCTGGCGTAAAAGACATCAGGGAAGCCATCGCCGTTGCCAAGCAACAGCGTCAGGTTACTGACAAGAAAACGTTGTTGTTTGTTGATGAGGCACACCGGTTCAACAAGTCCCAGCAGGATGCATTCCTGCCCTATGTTGAAGATGGCACCGTTATCTTCGTTGGCGCGACGACGGAAAACCCTTCCTTCGAGCTGAACAATGCTCTGCTGTCCCGGGCAAGAATATACAAATTGCAGTCCCTCTCCATTGACCAACTGGTTAGGGTCATGAAACGCGCGCTGGAACAGGCCCCCG
>PBRQ01000012.1 GCA_002725995.1 Gammaproteobacteria bacterium | reverse complement strand
AGTGACTAGTGACCCCGCTGCTAATGAAATGGGTATTCAGGCTGCTTCTGGTCACTTGCCTAGCGGAGATCACCTGGCTTGCACTGACCAGCGAAACCATGCCCACTGCGTTTCAGATATGGGACAAACTGAATCATTTGGCGGTATTCATTACATTGGCATTTCTGGCAGACTTCTCTTTCCCGCAGAGCCAAAAGAACTGGATAAAGTGGGTGTCCCTTGCCACCTATGGTCTGGGCCTGGAAATCATTCAACTGCTTCAGGGACATCGGTACTTTGAGGTGCAGGATCTGCTGGCAGAGATCATAGGGGTCATCTGTTATCTGCCACTAAGAGGACACCTGCAGCGGATTCCGTTCCTGTCCCCTGAAAGACCGGGTGACGACTAGCAGATCAATCTAGAGTGCCAACTCACTCCAGATGGGACAGTGATCAGAAGGCCTATCCATAGCGCGGATATCCTGGTCTATGCCGGCATCAGTGCAAAACTCAGCGACAGCTTTTGAAATCATGATCAGGTCAATCCTGAGACCGCGCCTGGGATCTTTTTCATACCCTCGGCTACGGTAATCAAACCAGCTGAAGGTATCGTCGACGTCGGGGTAGTGTGCCCGATAGCTATCGACCAAACCCCAATCAAACATTTTCTGAAGCCAATCGCGCTCCTCCGGCAGAAAGGCTGTTTTGCCCTCCTTAAGCCAGCGCTTCATATTCGGCTCACCAATACCGATATCCTTGTCTATCGGCGCGATATTCATGTCGCCCATTACCACCAGGAGGTCATTGGGATTGTATTTCTTGGTGAGATAACTCTGCAAATCAGCGTAGAACTTCTGTTTACCGGGGAACTTTGTCGGATGACTTCTGTTTTCACCCTGGGGGAAATAGCAGTTGATAACGCTGATTTGACGATCATCTGGCAGCACATAGTCACACGCGATGAATCGTCGCTGACTGACTTCGTCATCCTGGCCAAACCCCTTGACGACCCCGATGGGCTTTTCCTTGGAGAGGAGGGCAACACCATAGTGGGATTTCTGGCCATGAAATTCGACCTGATATCCAAGCTCAGCTATTTCGTCGACCGGAAATTGATCATCGGCCACCTTGGTTTCCTGGATACCGATAATGTCAGGAGCATGCTTCTCGATAACGGCCTGGATCTGATGAAGGCGCACCCTAATGCTGTTGACGTTAAAGGAAACAAGACGCATCAGGGAAGTTACTCTTTAATATTCGAGTAAGTTTATAGTTGAAACCCGGGGGTCTTTTCTTGCTTTCAACTCAAATGACAGACCTTCGGCCGCAATGTAAGAGCCAATCTTACTGTTACCTGATTTGAAGTAATTAGCTGACTCAAGCGCGATTTCATCCAGTTGAGAGTCAGTTCTCTCGGGATCATGGTGGAACATAGCGAGATTCTTCACCTGTGCATCCACGGCAAGCTGACGTACTTGCCATATCAGCGAATGACCCCAACCGTGCTTTCCAGGCATATCGACCTCTGTATATTGCGCATCGTGGATCAGCAGGTCCACACCACGGCAATATTCAACCCACTCATCGTAGCTGGTGTGAGGCTTGCCGGGTGGCTCCAATTCGTTGTCAGTGACATAGGCAAATGACACACCATCTTCCTCAACACGGTAGGCATGACCACCGCCGGGATGGTTCAGGTCCTTACGCTCAGTTTTATAGGGTTTATTGAGGAGATATTTCTCAACCTCATCGATGGTGGCGATCCTGGAGGATAAATCACCAGCATGGACCGGAAAGTTTGACCCGTCCATCTGCTCAAGAATTGCAGCCAGGGCGACTGCATTACCCTCAACACCTTGGAAAACGATAATTTCCCTGTCTGGCTGATAAATAGGGCGGAAAAATGGATAGCCCTGAATATGATCCCAGTGGCTATGACTGAGGAGCAAAAGAATCGGCTCCGAGTGACGGAGCATATCAATCCCCAGCCTTCGAATTCCGGTCCCTGCGTCAAAAATCAGGTTTTCCCCTGAGTTAAGGCGAACATGCATGCACGAGGTATTGCCACCATACTTAATGGTAGAGGCACCGGGTGCAGCAATTGAGCCGCGTACACCATAGAAGCTGATATGCATAGTAGGAACGGGTTAGCTGGTCCTTTTTCCAGCGATAAGGTCCCTGAACTTGTCTAGGAGGGTTTCATACTTGTAATCTGTAAACTCGCCAGCATCAAAGTACATGCCGTGATCTGCACAAGCCTCATACCATATGTGCGGTTGTTTAGGGTCTGAGACCTTGGCCATCTGCTTGCCACAACGTGGACAATCCACATCTTCAATTTTGTTGTGCTCTTTTCCAATTTCAGGGTCACCGCTATCAACGAACTCCGACATCCACTTTTCCTTGAGCGTTTCTGCTTCACCCACATCAAACCATATCCCCTTGCAGTTTGTGCACCGGTCAATGACCATATTACGGCCATAGGTGACTTCTTCCATTTGAGCGTGGCACTTGGGACATTCCATATTGGCGTTACCTTCGTAGATAAAATTTCTTCTTTACAGATCTGATTGGTCAAGAACCACCCAGCCTAATCAAAAGTATACTTAGTCTCCGCCAAATATGCATGCTCACACCCAGATTCCGCCATTGTGACGAAAATATTGCGAATATCATCCGACGAGGGGTCGATTCAGATTTACGGACGGCCCGGTTATCGTGTGTTTCGAAAGTCCACAGGACCGTTTACTAGACACTGTTGGTAACACAATTCGACATTGACCCTCAGCGATTGAAAAGCACTCCCTGGGCCACATAATTCGAGTGATTTACATGAAAGGGGCTAATTTTGTGACTATAATGTGACCGATAGATATTCATTTGATGCGAGCCAACCTCGACCAAATCTAACCCTGAAGAATCTGATCGCCTTGTTGAACAGCTAGAGCAGACCCGAGCAGAGATCAAAAACAAAATAAATGTGTTGCAGCGAAGTGAATCTCACCTAGCACTTTATTGAATACGATTTCCCAGCTTGTCTGGTTGAAAGATCCACAAGGAGCATAGCTTGGTTGAAATAAGATGTTCGAACGTTATTTTAGTGCAAAAGAAGCGGATATCATTGGTAAGACTGATTATGATTTTGTCGACAAAAAAAGCTGGCAGACCTGTGCCGAGAAAATGATGCCATAGCAACAACGCGCGGAAAACCAAGTCTCAATGAAGAAGAAGTTACATATGCTGATAGTGGGAACCAGCGTGATGACTGAGCCAGGGCTCGTAGTAGCCAGCCAGCTAGAACAAGTCCATCCCAAAAACTAAAAAAGACCCGAAAGCTCGATCCCAAGCGGGTTTAGGTCCCCCGACCTTCTGAATGACACCACGCCCATGAGTGCGCATAATATATATTATGTTAAATTACACCTATTTGAACAAACCCTCATGATTCCATGAGGAAGACATGGAACCGGTCAACATCATCGCCGGAATTCTACGCCCTCCTTCTACTCGCTTTGTCGATACATTCAGTTAAGATGCGCACAACGCTAATTTCAGGGATAGACGATTTGGAGCTACTAGGACCGCTGCTACAGCGAATAGCAGATGATTATCTATCAGCCGAGCCAGAGATGGTCCGTCGCTACGCTCGAGCCATCAAACCCTATATGGCTGAACAAACCAGCGTGACAGCCCACAGGATCGTAGACCTGATGCACGAGGCTGGTATCCCTCACGACGTGGTACAACTCCTCTACGGTGAAGGCGAGGAAATCGGCACCAACCTTACCAGTGATGAACGAATAGATGGTGTTGTGTTTACCAGCCCCGTCTCAACCGGTAAATGGATAAATCAGGTATTAGCCAACCGCCCTAGTCCCATTATCCCTTTTACTGCGGAAACAGGTGGGCAGAATACGATCATTGTAGATTCCTCTGCACTGCCTGAGCAGGTCGTAAAGGACGTTCTTGTATCTGCTTTCGATAGCACCGGACAAAGACGCTCGGCCCTGCGCGTTCTGTATCTGCAGGATTCATGTGTGGACAACATTATTGAGTTATTGACGGGCGCGGTGCAGGAATTAAGGGTCGGCGACCCTCTGGACCTGTCAGTGGATATCGGCCCGGTCATTGATGCCGAAGCACTCTTAAGGCTGCACAGCCACGTCGATATTCTCGACAGGGAAGCCAAACATATCGCTCGAACACCATGCGAAATAGCTGACGGAAATTATTTCTCGCCCTGCTGTTACGAAATTGAAACAATAACGGAGCTCAAGGAGGAACATATTTGTCCAGTGCTGCACGTCATCCGATATAACACTGGAGACCTACAACAGATTTTCGAAGAGATCCGAGCAACTGGCTTCGCACTAACATTGGGTATCCATTTCCGTAACGAGACTATGGTGGACTACATCAGCGAAAATGTACCCGCAGGCAATGTCTATATAGACCGGAATATGATTGGTGCAGTGGCCGAATCACAGCCCTTTGGTGGCTCAGGGTTATCTGGGACAAGTCCGAAGGCGGATGGTCCAAATTATTTGACTCGTTTCACCGTTGAGCGGAGCATCAGCGACAATATTGCTGCAATAGGTGGCGCGATTGACCTAATTGGTGGACAGGGCTTATGAGGGATATGGGGCAGTTAAAGCGCCTGTTTCTTGATGAAGCCCCCATGATTGATGTCAGGGCTGAAGTCGAGTTTGCCCAGGGGGCGTTCCCCGGTGCCGTGAATATACCAATTCTCAATGATGAGGAGCGACATCTGGTAGGTATAAGCTACAGGTCAGACGGACCCGATGCGGCAGAGAAACTCGGCTATGAACTGGTTGCAGGTGATGAAAAGGCACAGAGACTCGAGCGCTGGATAGATTTTGTAGATCAAAACCCTGGCACATTCCTCTATTGTTTTCGTGGGGGCAAGCGCTCGCAAATAGCATGTGAGTGGCTGAAGGATGTAGGCACGAAGGTCACACGAATACCAGGTGGCTACAAATCAATGCGGCGTTTCCTCCTGGATCAGTTCCAAAACATACCAAGGTTATTAGTCGTTTCAGGAAAAACCGGAGTAGGAAAGACAGAATTGCTTTCCCTGCTTGACGGCAGTGTTAACCTGGAACACCTAGCACACCATCGCGGCTCTGCGTTTGGCAGACACCCGGATCCCCAGCCATCGCAGATCAGTTTCGAAAATGCTGTCGCGATAAATTTCCTGAAATTCACCGCCGGTCGCTCCCAGGGCAGCCTCTATGTTGAAGACGAGGGCAGGCTAATTGGCAGGATTCAGCTGCCCCAGGCACTACAGACCGCCATGAAGATGGCGCCAATCATTTTGCTTGAAGACAGCCTGGAAAACAGGGTTTGTAGAATTTACCAGGAATACATCGTCTGCCAGTGGCAGGAATACTCACTTCGCTTCTCCGACACTGCCCAGGTCCATTTTTCTGAATACCTCTACACAGCAATCGATGCCATTCGCAAACGACTTGGTGGCGTAGCCCATGCCGAGGTTCGTAAATTGCTCCAGAATGCCCTGGAGAGTCAGAAGTCTGGTGACTTTGAGCCCCATAAGACTTGGATCAAGCCACTTCTCCAAGACTATTATGACCCGATGTACAGTTACCAACTCGAGAAGAAAGCGGATAGAATTGTTCACAGGGGCTCTCTGAAGGAAATTCTGGCCTGGTCAAATGAGCCGACTGGATTTACACATGGATGACTCCAAGGAAGATAAGGTGAACAGACCCTTCACGAGAAACATTACCCATCACGACGAACTCGGCTAAAAGACCCTTGGACACCTTTGGTATCACCCAGTCCACTGGGCCTTCTATCGCATGCTGATGCTCATCGAGCACACCGTACTTCTCGCCCACTGACTTGAGGTTGGCTTCAACCATCGNTGACATCTTGCTACGATAGCTGACAAGAGACTCAGTTGACTTGGTTAAGAGAACGAATACGGACGATGGCNGATACGCTGAAACCACATGTAGTTCGAAGTCCAGTTGTTTTGCAAGATAGCTGGCTCTATCCATTATGGCTGCATTGAGTGAGTCATGGAACTGGCTCTCCGGCGCTGCATCGATTGCGGTATCGTAAGCACACATAAACAGGTGCAATGAGGCACCCGTAGCTTCCGCGATATAGGCAACTCTCACCAGAGCAGGCTGCTCTTCCTGTCGTGCATCAAGAACCACAAAGATTTTTTTATTTTTCGCATTTGCTCTTGCTTACCTTTTAGCCTACTGGCCAGCCTGATAGCTAACCTGTTTGCGCATTGGAACTAAGGCGCTCCTTATCAACGACCTCCACAACATGTTGGATTTTCGGGTAGGCTTCCATAAGTTTGTAGAGATCCTCCTGTTTCAACTCATAAAGTGAACAGGGTGTTGCAGCAACGGAAGTAGCATTCCGTGGAGTACTGTGCAACAAGGCCGCCTCGCCGAAAAAGTCACCAGCGTATAGGGTTGCGACCTGATTCACCTCGCCATCATCCTCCCTTAAAACATTTGCTATTCCCCTCGCAATGAGAAACATGGAATCACCTGCCTGACCTTGCTTGATTATCGCCGTACCCCTTGGCACTGTCCGCGGCCGGAGATAACCTGCAATCGTTTCAAATTCCGAATCCATTTCATGAAAAAGCGGAACCTTACGCAGCAATTCAGATACTTCGATTTCGAAGGTAGCAGAGATATTATCTTTCTTTAGCTGACGCAATCGCTCCTCCTGACCCTTCATAATTTTGCTGGCAATACCTCTGTTGATCATGCCCAGTTCCGCAGCGTGTTCTACAGATTCGTGTTCGGCCACCAGTAAAAGCCGCTGACCCAGTTGCTCCTGCATGGTTTCAACAAATTCGGGGTATTGATCTGCCACCTCATCTATCTGCCCCTTGGTGGTCAACATAATTTCTTCATACACCTGCTGTACCTGATTGATTATCTGTTGATCTGAATCCGTCTCACCGGCAATTTCCGCAAAACCATGCAGCACACTGCTTGAACTACGGAAACGTCCCCAGGCTACGGAATAGTCCCGGATAATCCTAGACGTCCTCAACTGCTCAACGATTGGACTCATTCCCGGGACCGACCCCAGCAAACGTGTCAGCAACAAACCTGTCGCCTTGCCGATTGACACCTTGATATTAGCAGTGGGCATCAGTTGATTGTGTCGAACATCATCCAACTGAACTGCCAGGGTGTAATCCAGCTCCCTGAACGCCCATTCGTTAATCAGCCCCCTGCTGAACAGTTCATATGCCCTGGCCTTCTCCCTGGCCAGACATCGCAGGGCAAGGTTTGAGGACTTGTCCTCCGGCTTCATCGTCTCGTTAAGTGACATTATTTCGACTTCTAGATCTGCAAGGTTGCGCTCGCACCTTTCCTTAATATTGTCAGCGATTCGCTGAGAGAAAAGACCATCCCTGACGAGAGAACCGAGTCGCTCAAGCCCCTCCTCTCTGGCATTCTTATCACCTTCCAGTTTTGCGAGGCTGTCAGAAGCACTCAGCGCATCCAGACCTAGAAACTTCACCAGCTTTTCAATACTCAACCCCTGAACGACCAGGGTAAATAGTACCGCGCCCATGACAACGGCAATGAGTGTGTCCTTGTAGTCAAAGGGTGGTAATGACAGGACGATTGCAAGGGCAATTGCGCCGCGAAGACCACCCCAGTACATGACCTGCTGATACGGTTTACCGATAGGGTCTGAGCCTGGCATCTTTCCTAATAGTGGAACAAATGTAAATACGACGATGGCTCGTGAAATAAGCATGGCAACAACTACTATCGCTATTAGGTCGATTGAATCCCACAGCGAGTCCAGGTTTATTTGCATTCCTACCATGACAAAAATTAGTGCATTGGCAAGAAACGCCAAATACTCCCAGAAGTGCTCCATGAATTCTGATGTTGAGGGTGAAATTTTTGATTTACCCCAGGATCCGAGAACCAAACCCGCTGCTACCACGGCCATAATACCGCTCACATGGAATCCATGTTCTGCAATGATGAAGGCAAAATAAGCGAGAATCGTAGTCAGCGTAATCTCAATATCGGCATCTGATTCGATACTGCCCAGTGCCAGACCCACCAGTACAGCCGACAACCACCCAACCAGCACACCGCCAACAAACACCACAAAGAAGTCTCCGATGCCACTAACGATCACATCACTGGAATATTTCCCGGTGACAAGAATTCCTATTAATAGTGTTGCCAATACCAGGGAAGTTGCATCATTAAAGAGACTCTCCCCTTCCACGAGGACAGTTAGTCGTTCCGGTACACCTAATTGCTTAAATATCGAGATGACCGCTACCGGGTCTGTTGCACTCAGAATCGCCCCAAGCAACAGAGAGACCATAAACCCAAATTTAGTTAACCCAGCAAAAATTGTTGCAATGATCACGGTCGAGACCAGCAGACCCGGTATCGCGAGGGTGAGAATCGGCCATATATTTCTCGATACCTGCCTTGCATCAAGATTAAACGCTGACTCAAAGATCAGGGTCGGTATGAAGACAAAGAGGACGAGTTCAGGTGTCAGGTGGAAATCCACCAAAACACCCAGAAAAGGGAGGTGATCGGCGCCATTGGAGATAGCAATACCGACGAATACGAGCAATATTGTGAGCGGTATCTTATCCAACCGCTTACTGGCCATAGCTGTTAAGGCTGCTATAAGCATTAGCAGCACGATGCCAGTGGCTAAATCGGCAACACCTGAAGCATGTTCAACGGCTATTGTCACATGTTCCGCGGCGGCTTCACCATGGTCAGCAACTGAACCTTTAGCATTCTCCATCTGGTGCCTCGATAATTCTAGTTTATTGTTCTTGCATCAAGCGCACTTCAAACCCTGGAGTGCAACC
>PBRQ01000011.1 GCA_002725995.1 Gammaproteobacteria bacterium | reverse complement strand
TGACAGATTCAGAAGTCGGTACTATCCGCAATCACCTACTAACAAAATACGGATTATAAATTATGAGAGAACAAGCAGATACATTTCAAGTTGGCCCAGTTGCTACCAAGGCAGAGGTCAAGCACCTCTTAACAAAATACGGAGTATAAATTATGAGAGAACGATTAGATACATTTCAAGTGGGGCCAGTTGCTACCAAGACAGAGGTCAAACAGCTAATACAGGACAAGATGCCTGATGTGTTATCAGAGGCGCGTAAGACTGCCGATGGCAAGTCGATCACAGCGAGGGCAACGCTGACAGAGTATGACACCATGACCATGCCAGATGAGTCCGTCATGGCTCCTGCGTTCATTGCTCATGTGTATATTGAGCATAAGAAAGATGAACTGGCCGATACGGATTTGGTGCTGGAGAAGCAAGTAATTACGGAGACATGGAAGATCGGGGTATATGATTCACCTGAATTGCCGGATAGGTTTGTATAATCCCGGCAGGGAGTAGGACAGATCACCTAAACGCAGAATAATGACTTATTACGCAAACGAAAGCTACGGCCCAGATCCTTGGCACACATATGATTTGTCTACACGATATGGCAGCTCAGACATATTGCTTGTTCTTGTTCACGGAGGTGGATGGACGCAAGGTGATAAACGGGCAGGGAATTTTGACAGCGGAGAGTGTGTAAAGTACATATCAGAACGGTATGGAATGAGTGTTGCATCAATAAACTATACGCTTGCCACCGACGAGACACCAACAGCGCCAATCGCTGTAGACAATCCTGCAAGCGGCAGACCTTTTGCGAATGTGCTTCATGCCAGTCAGTTACTTCGGAGAAAAACGAAAGCAAGAAGAGTAATTCTTCTGGGGTCATCGGCTGGGGCAAACATAGCAGCGTTGGCGTACCAATTCTGGCCTATAGAATTTGAGGGTTTTATAGGTTTCTACGGAGTATATGATTTGCTGGCCAATGATTTTAGCTCCATTGTGAAAGAAAGAATTGACATTTACACAGGTAATCACTTTGACAAACTGCAAGGTGGCTCCCTCATTTACAGATCATTTCCAGAATCCTTTTTGTTGTTCCACGGGGCAGAAGATGAACACGTGCAGCTGGCACAGTCATCCAAGATGCATCAAAAACATGGCGGAGAGCTGCATGTGGTGAACGGTCACGGACATAGTTTCAACGTGTTTGGAGATGAAGACAATCCGGCTCCTTGGATGGAACGTATTGTGAGGTATTGTTATGTGGGATAAAGTAATAATTCTAGGGCAGAGCACCTAAACGTGGAGTAGCTATGAAGACAATAACTTTAAGAAAGACAGAGATGCCCATCAACCACCTTGACCCCGCCAGCGAGATGATCGCTTTCAGTTGGGTAGAGGAGATCAAACGGCTACTGGTGACACCCAAGAACCCAGAGCAGAGTACCGACTACGAAGAAATGCTGGAGGTGATGCCCGTGTACAACAAGTTCAAGGCGTATAAACAGCCTGAGATCGGTGATGGTAGCCTTGAACTGGAGGACGCGGAGTTTAAACTGGTCATGGACAGGCTCACGTCTGCCAAGTTCCGTGTAAACGCCCCGGAAGTGTTCGAGATGATCGAAACAATAAAGGCAAGCTAATATGACTGTCATCCAACCCACAGGCGCGGTAGACCCGGCTACAGGGCTACCTCTAGCACAGCAACCGGCACGAGAGGCGAAACAGCAAATGCCTCCGGGTACTTATGCCCCTGCGGGGACAGGCATGTTTGCGGGTTCAATGCTCCCTGTGGACGACTACACCCCGCCGCCTGTACAGACCCCGCTTCCTGTGCAACCGCTGCCTCCGCAAGACTATGGCACTCGTCCGGGGTCTGACTATGCCTTCAATCAAGCTGACGTCAATGCGTTTGTGGACGCGGGTAACTACACGTCAAACCAGAACAACCGTATCGACCCGAATGAGTGGCTTGAACAGAACATCAACATGAACAACCGCAGCGAGGTGCAGAACGCAGTTGGCGGCGGTGGATTTGAAGATGATCAGGCCCTGCTCAGTCAGGCAGACGCCTACCTGAACCCTGTCTACAACCCAGTAACTGACCAGCCCTACAAGGCTGACCAGCTTACGGAGTTTGATAACTGGAACCCTGAGTGGCGTGACGATGACATACTTGACGCGCAGGAGTGGGCGGACTACCAACTGCAACGCGACACAAGCGGCTGGGGTGATCTACCGCAAGAGCAGCAGGACGCGCTTGCCGATGCGCTATACCAAGGGGCTAACGACGAGCGTATAAACGACACGTCACGTCTCGGCTTGCAAAACTCAGTCACGTCGCTGTTCCCTAACTTCGCACCTGAGAACACCAACACAGGTGGTGACATACTCGAATATCCTATGCCGCCGCTGTCTGAACGCGCCGACGCCTACCAGATACCCGGCGACGGAGTGGACGGACAGAATGGTTACTTCAAGCCAATGACACAGCATGCTATGGGCAATTACGGAGATGACAGAGAGCCGACACCCTACATACCACTGGATGAGATAAACCCAATACAGTACACCAATCCCATCACTGGGAAAGACTATGACAACATCGACCAGCTTATTGCGTGGGATGTGAACTGGGATGCCAACCAGAACAACCGTGTGGACGCACAGGAGTGGGCTGACTACCAGTTACGCGACGGTGCGTCTACTGAGTGGTTGGCGCTACCTATAGAGCATCAGGCGATGATTAAAGACGCGCTAATCAAAGGGTTGGATAACAATAATATCAACCACCCAACTAAGGTACTCTTAGCTGATGCGATTAACAGTGCGTGGCCTGACTCTGTGGAAGCGCCCGCCGCTGACCCCGCCGCTGACCCCGCCGCTGACCCGAACGCCGTTGATCCACATACAGGTATGACCGCAGAGCAGATGGCTGGCTACGCGGCATGGGTAGCCGCGAATGGAGGCACACCCGATCAGGAGTTCATCTATACAGAAGGCCCCACCGGGCCTATAGAAATACTCAACCCCAACTATGACAAAGCCAAACACACCTTCGACGCGGACGCCTATCTAGAAAACAACCCTGACGTAGCGGACTTAGCGCGGCGGGATAACTGGGCGGAGACAGGATACACCGCCTACGATCACTGGATAGACTATGGGCAGAACGAGTCCAACCGTCAGCACTGGCAGGCCGATGATTGGGTAGGCGACCCACGGACGACCACGGATGGCGGAGGCACGACCACGACCCCGACCACGGGTGACGGAGGCACGACCACAGACGAGTTCACCAACCCGGTCACAGGAACCACATTCAAGAACTTCGACACGACACGCGACATCAATAGCGATGGTGTGTATGACATCCATGAATGGTGGCAGTTCCAGATGCAGCCCGACCGTAAGGAGACGTGGTTGGCGCTACCTATAGAGCATCAGGCGATGATTTACAACGCGCTTGTAGACGGCTACCGCAGCAGCGACCTTAGCTCCGTGGAGAAATCGGCTTTAGAGTGGAAAATACTAGATACGTGGCCGGAACCCCAGTTTTAACGCTTAGTCTGGGCATACTTTCGACGACGCTCACGGGCGAAGTCGAGGGCTAGTTTACGGTCAGAGTCAGGCACCCAGATGGTCATCCTGATAAAGTCCTTCTCTTTTTGCTTGTCTGAATATTTCTTTGCGGCTTTTACATTGCTCACGGGAATTTTTCCTACTTCTCGATGAGCGTATTATCCCCAATATAGTCCTGAAGTACAATACCCAGGTGATGCACCACGCTGGACGCTCCCCGCCCTGAACCATCCGGTATGATATACCGCCCGTTGGGGGCGAATGTCTCACACATGTCCTGCGCTATCTCTCCTATTGACACGCCCCGGTGAAGCTGGCGTGAATAGGACGTCATCAGGGCTGTGATCCACTGAAAGGCGTCCATCTCCTTGCAGTTGATAAACAAGGCCGTAGGCTCCTCACCCCCTACGATGGTGAAGTACATGGCGTGGCGTAGCACGTCCTCAGGGAACTTCAGCTTGAACGTGATGCTGGGTGCCTCTTCAACGCCGTTCATTGCATACCGTCCACGATGACGTCCACAAGCGCCTGTAGATCAAATTTAGCCATGTCCCCGCTCAGACGTTGCTTTGTCGTGGGATTGAACATCGACGCGGGGGCGTTACGCGCTACGCTCCAGTTAGGGATGTCTATCTCGTCCTCATCGATGACCTGTGTCCTTATTCGCAGGCGCTGCGGCACCCCGTTGGGGGGCGTGAGTTTAATACGCAGCGCCGCTGTGACCTCGTTCAGTGAGGCTGTCACGGCCTGTGGGCGTATACGCATGTCCTGGTCATAGATCATCAGCGCCTGTGTGACCGCTTTTGTGGCGAGTGAGGTCGGTATGGCAGCTAGTACGTTGGTGTCCATATACGCTCCCAGTGCCCTGCAGGCTTTCGATATGGGCGACTGAGAAACTTGCGTCATCACCTCCTTGGCGTCAGTACGCCACGGGCGGGACAGCATAGCGAGGTCTACAGGCTGTTCTCGAAGCCAGTGCCACACATGCCACGCCCACTGGTCGTGTTCAGCCAGCACTTTCGGGAATAGCCCTGCTTCCATCCAGTTGTATATGCCAATAAAAAACGACGCTGTGCCCGCTTTCAGGGGGTTGGTCAGCACTGTCAGCCGCCTGTCCTCACTGGGCACAGCCACGGCGTTCAGGTGGTTGGTGAACATCAGAAACGATGAGCAGATGTCCACATACTTCTCCGGTTGGAATTTTTCGTTGATCATGCCCTTCACAACAGAGGTATCGACCCGTTGCTTGAGTGTCTCATACGCCTTGTAAGCCCCCTTAGTGTCCCGTAGGGCGTTACTCTCCTTAGCCTCGCCGACGATGACTATCGCGGATGACTCCCACCCGTTAAAGCCCTCAGAACGCACCAGGGTATCGAACTCAATACCTATAGTCGTGCCCTTCCATATCTGGTCAACCATCCTGGCGAGCGTGCCGCGCCCCGTGCCGAATGTCTGTGTCTGCATGATGACACCCGTGCCTCTGAACCGGGGATTCTGAGCCTTTGCTGATAGCCACTGGATGAAATAAGCCCGCTCGTCGTCATCAGGTACCAGATACTTCAAAAAGTCCAGAAACGGCTGTACATGCTTCATATTAGGCTTACCGCTCGACCAGTTAGGTGGTCTGTAGGGGTTCACCCACAGCTTACCGTCCTTCTCGAACAACGGCGGCGAGCCGGGTGAGTGATACGCCCCCGCTACAACGGTGCGGTGCGGTGACAGTAGCCAAGCGTTAGCGGCGGTGATCTTGTCGGGCTTATCCTTACCTCTTGAATAGACCCATAGCGGCTGGTTGTGCATATTGCGGAAGCCACTGAGTTTCCACGCCCTGCCATCGGGTATGTTCCACACCATGTCCTGTGCAGGATCGAAGGCGTAATCGTTGGCGTTCAGGTTGCCTACCTCCACGCCAAGGTGCAGGAAATCAGAGTTCGATAGGGTCCAGTGGATCAGGTCAACGATGTTTCGCCCCTTACAATGCTCATGGAAGCACTTAAACCCCCTGACGTTAGCCATGTCACCACGCCCTATCGGCGCGTACCCTGCGGTGTTATTACCCGTGGAGTGACTTGCCGACCAAGGGCACTCAATGTCCACCCAATCGCCGCCCCCGTCACCCAGCACCATGTCCTCCTCATAAAACCACTCCAGCAGGGGGTCGATGACGCCTGCGGCGGTCTGCGCGTGGACGGATGACCGGGTGTGGTATTTCTTCGCCATCGGTGACTCACCGCTGAGAATACCTGACCATGTAATAGGTGTGCCGTCTATTGAACAGCGCATACGCTCGATGAGCTTATCTGGCTCCCACAGCTCACCGTCAGCATGGACGAGCTTGACAGGGAACGACTGCTTGGCGCCCGCCTTACCGTTGACCCCCGCGGGCAGCCTTACTATTTTAGTAGCCATCACACCGCCACCATCAGTCAGCCCAGCGAGTGACGCTGCCTGGCAGAGCGCAGTGGCGTGGTCAATATCAGTGATAGGGTCAGCCAAGACGTAGCCATACTGGTAGTTACCCTTACTGCTCTCGATGATATACGTCGGAGGCATGTCATCAGGTACGTCTGCGACGGGTATCTTGGTACCGATGTCATCCAGCACCAGGACGTGCAGTGCCTTGAATAGCGACTTCTTGTGCCGCAGGACGCCCTCATCGTCGAAACCACAGGACGCCGTGTTGAAGTACATCGCCTTTGCCCTGCTTGAGCGGAGGGCTTTTTTCATACCCTTGACCGTGGTGGGGAGTTTTGGGATGTTAGTCCTGGCGGCGTAGATCAGGCGGTGCCCGTCAGCCGGTACGTCCTCACCAAACACCAGTTCGATGAATTCTTCTACAGCGGGAACGTCATATTCAAAGGGTGTCTCGCCAACGATATGCAGGGTGTCGTCGGTCTTTATACGGGGTTCAGGTGGGGTGTCTTTAGGTTGTTTTACGTCAGTTTCTTCTGTAGTATCTTCTTCATCCATTGTGGTTCTCCAAACTGATAGTGGTGTTCGATAAAAAAGCCCCTCTAATCAGGGGCTTTTTTATTTTCCGTATCGGGTCATTATCTGTACTGGTGCGCTGAGTGGTAGTCCTGTAGCCCATGCTGGTGCTGTCTCCATCGTTTTGTTGAGTAGAGCGCACCAATCCTCTGCCTCAACAGCAGATACTTCAAGTGCGATTTCGTCGTGACAGTGTAGCACCACGCTATCAATCTGACGAATGACTTGGCGCAATAAACTTGCACATGTCGCCTGTGTGACGTTCTCAGCCAGTAGTCCGCGCCATAATGAGTATCGAGGCCATTCATCGTCGTCCGGTGAGGGCTTCCAGTTTGCCTTCAGAGCGGTTAACTCACCTTGCTGTAGTCGCGCCTTCGGATAGGTCAAAAGCTGCCCACAGGGTAGCTCACAGAGCAGGGAGTCGCCATTGAACAGGTAGCTGACCCGCCCTGCTTCATGCACACTGCCTGGTGAGCGCATGGCATTCTTCGCCGCCTTCTCCAGTTCGTTCCAGAATGTCTCGGCCCATTTGTTGCTCAGGCGCCACGCCTTGACGATCCGCGACACCTGATGGTCAGGTAGATACACGCCGTAGTTTTTCGCCATACTGCTGAACGCACCGTTGGCACCGCCGAACCCGAGTGATAGCTCTATGACCTTACCCACCTGGCGGTCATCAGTCCCTGCATCCTTCGCAGCCCTGGCATACATATCATGCAGCGTTGGGTCGGCGTCGATCTCTCTGAACATGTCGAGTTTCTTCTCGCCTCCTTCAGAGTCTGACAACCAAGGTAAGGCGCGGTTCTCTATACTTTTCCAATCTGCCACAACGAACACGTTACCATCGTCGGGGATCAGAGTAGGGCGTAGTGCCTTGGCGAGTGTCTCCAGCACTGCGCTTTGTGACAGGGCGGCACCGTTGATCAGCATCGGGCGGAGTGTGTCCATCTCGGCCACAGGCAGACAGTCGCGCTTGAAGTTATGCAACTGTAGCCCCCTGGATGTGTAGCGTATGGTCGAGGCTCCTGCGTACATGAACGAGCCGCGCACCCGGTCATCGACCTCTGCCCGGTCCAGCATCCTTTGGTACTTCGCCACGCTGGACTTGTTACCCTCGTCCAGTGCCGCGATGACATTATATAGCTCGGGCGCTAAGTCAATTTCGTTAGCGTCAGCCCTGTTGAGAATCTGCGTCCTGATGTCAGAGGCGAGTGACTGCTTTTGCTGCCCATCTTTGAACACGGTCATTAGCTTCACCATCATGTCAGGTGGGTTACGGGCGAGTAACCATTTCTTAATCCGCTGGTTCTGGGTGTGCTTAGTGACCACGCCTCCGGTCAGGCTGGACAACTCCGCACCGATAGCGGCTGTCTCTGTCGCTGCCTGACGTGTTGCTGCCTCTGCAAACGACCTGTCGATACGGATACCCCTGTCGTTTATGCGCTCGTTAGCCAGCCAATCCGCGTGTTCTGTCGGGGTCATCAGACGGGTATTGTTGAGCAGGTCTTTAGTCGCTGCTACGTCAGCCGCGCAGTATGCTGCCATCTGTACGAGCAAGGCTGGGTCTTCGTTGAATTGACCCATCTCATTCGGCATGGACAGCTTGCGTATCAGTGACTGCCCGGCGTGATCCTTCCTATGCTCCGCGTTGAGGGCGCGTGTAGCATCGTCCAGGTTCGCTGGCAGGGCGTTGACCCGCATCTGTGCTGACGTGCAGTACCAACTATCAGCGGGCACCTCGGAAAAACCCCAATCGTTGACCGCCACATATTCCCATATCTGTTGGTCGAATCGAGCGTTATGCGCGGCGAACAGATACCCCGCAATCGCGTGATACTGTGCCGCGTCCCGAAAGTCGCCTAGCACGTCTAAGTCGTCGTCGGTTGGTTTTAGCAGGTTACACACCCAAGTACGGGGGCTTGAAAAATTCCCAGCCTCTGTAGCCACCATGCACAGTATCTCGGTGCTAGGGTCAGCGCAGTATCTGTCAGTACCTGCGCGTTTAAGATCGACACGGGAGCGTGTCTCGAAATCTATGATTAGAAATTTCATTTGGTTCTCCAGAGGTAAGAAGGGGCCTTGCGGCCCCCGTGTATTACTGCGCTACAGCCCTGCGGCGCTTGCGAGTCTTCGGCTTTACGACCTCGGCTTCTTCAACCTCGTCGTCCTCCTCTGGCTCCACTTCTGGCTCGTCGGGGACTTCCTCCGCGTCCATCGGTGCCCACTTATGGATCGTATACTCAGGCTCTACAACCTTACCGAACTCCGAGTGCTTATATGAGCTTGAGAACAGCTCAAGGATAGGCACCACGTTCAATCCGTCCTGGTCGATCTGGGTGTGTATCTCAGCCATCAGCTTCAGGAACATTTTTTCTGCTCCTTTACTGGTGTTCTTGTACAGCACCTCCTGACCCTTGTCGTCGCCCTTAACACACGCTAACTCGAAAGAGTATTGTGGTTTCCAGGCGAACCCGACATCAGGCAGGTCAGATGCTTGTATAGCCTCGGGAAGAAACACAGACTGCATACGCTCCCCCTCGACCTTACCTGCACCCCAGGCTACAAAACCATCCATCAAAGATCGAGGGTTGACAGCCCAGTGTGAACCTTCCTGCACGTCAATTTCTTCCGCGCCGTAAATCCATTCCTCACCTTTTGTCAGCTTGATGAAGGGCTTGTTGTTCCCGGCGCTGCCGCCAGATGCTTTGATACGATTTTCCGCTTTGGTAAGTGCGGCGCTCATTTCGGTAATACTTAACGCTGGTAAATTGCTCATTTACTTTTTCCTTTTCGCTTTTTGCTGTTTAACTCAATCGGTCAATCGCCCCTCTCAGGACGTTGGCGTTGAGCGTGATTTCCTCGCGTGGATCGTCGGCTGTTGCAACCGTTGTCCCACTTGAGACTTTCTCAATATAATCGCTTACTACGCTCATATCAAGGTCTTTCTTCTTAAACACCTTCTCAAGCTGCGGAGGCGTTAAGAGTGTTGACTTCGTGAACTCTGCCAGCTTGATCTTACGCGACTTCCGCAGCGCCAATTCCACTGCCTCCGCGTCTGACCATTTACGTGTGGCGCGTTTCTGGACTAGCTTGTAGCCCTGAACCTGCGCTCCTGCTTCCAGTTGCTCATGGCAGAATGTCTCGACCTGTTTGATCCAATCCTTCAACTCCAAGGCAGCGGTGAGGTTCCCCGCAAGAGTAGCCAGTGCCTCCGGGTCAGCGATGAGTGCCGCCTGTGCTTGCCCGGTCTTCTGGGGGCAGGTCGGAGCCGCTGGGCAGAATTGACAGTGCTTTCCTGCTGCCAGGTTGTCACCGTTGGCTTGCAGATACTTACGCTTGAAGTTGTCAAGTTCATTGTCATCTAGCTCCCATATGTCGAGAGTCTCCACATCACGGGACGGGATAGGTTGTATGATAGCCACACCTAGATATTTACCCTCGAACAACTCAGGCTCTTCAAACATAGCGCACATCAGGTAGAACATCCCCTGCGCTGAACCGGGGGCGGACACTTTAATGCCTTGGCCGAATTTCCAATCGACTACCCACACCGTGTCGTTAGACCAAGCGATGATGTCACATGTGCCGCCTGTGTCCTCGTCCAACTCATAAGTGATCTCGCACTTATAGTCAACGATCTTATGCTCTTTGCAGAACTCGTCCCACGCCTCCAGTGCCATCGTTAGCTTCTCTCGATGGTCATCGTCGAGCTTGAGAGAGATACCGGCAGTGGTGATCACGTCCAACTCGTCGATCTCCCAACCATCTTCTAGGATGTTCTCCATACAGAAGTGCAGGATAGTACCCTCTTCTGCGAATGAACTGGTTGGACTTTCAGGCATTGCATCGGCCAGCTTCCGCCAACCAGGACATGCCAGTTGTCTAGCGGCTGTACTGCCGCCATTTCTATAGTGTTTCATTAATTACTCCTACTGTTAAAAATTATATAAAGCCACGCTCGGTCGGTATAGGCATCCAATGGGTTATCTCGTCTTCGTCGTTAAAGTCTTTCCACATTATATGTTCGTCCTCGATACCTATGCACACATCGGAGCCTTCATGGGTTTCGCTCTCCTCGACGTACACAAACACCCGCTCCCCGATAGGAGGCCAGTGCCCGTCAACACTAAACCACTCAATCAAAGGGTTCTTTTTGATACGCGCCTTTAACTCTGCGACCTCTTCTTCGGCATCTTCTAATCGGTCGCTAAAGTAGTAATCTTGTGCGTCCCTCTTTTGCTCTCGATGCGTCCAGCTCGATATAGCCATCTTGAGATGCTCGATAGTACACCGCAGCATGTCAGTCTCTGCGGCGTAATCGACATAACACGTCTCACACATAAAAAAACCTCTACTCATTACGGTTCTCCAATTTAAGTTTCATTTGTTCTCCTCGTAATGCTCGACCAGCCCTTGGATGACCGCAGACAGGCTCGCGTTAGACTTAGCCGCGAGCTTATCCAGGGCGTCGTAGGTTGACCAGCTCACACTGATGTTCGCAGTGCTTTTAGTCCTATCGGGTTTGCGCTTGGCCTTAACCTGAATTTTGAGTGACATATCTTACTCCTAAGTTGAAAGCGTTTAATTCTTTGAGTAACAGCTCCAGATTCGGAGCGGTGAATGATGGCGCACCTGTCTCTCGATCAGACGGATCAGGTAGCCACGCCGTGCAGATCATAGACCCACCCGCTACACCCTCGTAGCTGACGCGCCAGTTGAACCTGCCGACGGTGATGTTCGTTGTGATGATACTCATTCGATTCTCCAGTTGATAAAGTGAGCGTATCATAATAGAATTAGGTTTACAACCCACATGGTGCAAATAATATGACTGCAATACCGAAAGCCAAGCGTGAAGCGAGGGAAAAGGTCGCCAAGGACACTGAGGAATACCTAGCTCGTGGTGGCAAGATCACTGTCTACAAGCAAGGTGAGACAGGGGTAAAGGCTGGTGGACTTGGCTTTAGAATGCCGGTTAAGGCAAGCCCAGCAAACATCAGGGGGTAATTATTTTTTTGGCTTCTTCAGCTTCTTCAGCTTCTTTTTTAGCCAGCCACCTCTGGGCCAGCTCGATAGCTTCAAGGTGTCTACCCTTCACCTGGGGCTTGTACCAGCCGATTAAGTAGGAGAAGGGATTCCTTTCCCCCCTCACTAACTTCGCCTTGGGGGCCTTCACGAGGCTTCTCCGCGGTAGCGCTTAGAATGCGTCATTAGACATAACCCCCAAACTTTGACATTCCCCATTCGCAACCTTGTGGCAATGAATTGGAGTGTATGTTGCACCAACTTTTCCTATCGGCGGCAGTCTTAAATGCCCGTTCCAGTGTTACTTCGTCATCCAGTCCATCAATCAAGGCTTGGCTGGCTTTGATAAATTTGGATGCCTCCCCCGCATTCAACATAGGTGAGGGGTGTAGTGGTCGCATCCTCGCTATGAATGGGAAATCTTTGTTATAAATGGATGTGTTCTTTGTGATTTTCATATCAGCCTCTTCGTTAGTGGAGGTGATATTATACCAAATGGACTTTGCTCAAATCGCTGGAACGCCCATATTCACTGGGTTTCAGGGCTACAGCCCTTTGTTGGCAGGGGGGCGAAAAATGCTTGACACCTATAAACACAGGGTCAATCGGTGAGAAAACAGGGGGTTCGTTGCGTGTAGCCCTTTAGAAATCAGGGGCAAATTATTTTTTCGGCGCCAGTTGATAAAGTGAGCGTATCATAATAGTATTAGTTTCACAACCCACATGGTGTAAATATGAATGAACGCGACCTGCAAAAGAAATGCCTCGCCTACGCCCGCGACCAAGGCTGTTTCGCGAGAAAGGTGGAGACTCCCGCGCATAACGGATTCCCCGATTGCATCTTCCACTTCAAGGGTAAGACGCTCTATGTGGAGTTCAAGAATCCAAACGGCAAGGGCAAGGTTAGTCCTATTCAGGCCAAGGATCACCAAAGGCTGGAAGCAGTCGGGATGACTGTATATGTAGTGGATGACTTTAGTTACTTTAGAGGTGTGCTGAACGCATGGATAAGACTCTAAACCAATCGCAGGAGGACGCCGTCACCCATATCTACGAGACAGGAGAAGCCCTCCTGGTAGGCCAGATGGGTTCTGGCAAGACCATAGTGGCCCTGACCGCCATGCAGGAACTNCTNGATGACTCCGTTGTGTCCAGGGTGCTTGTGTTCGCNCCTCCTGCNGTCGTGAGCGGNGTATGGGGNCNNGAGTATAAAGAGTGGNNNCACACTNNCGGGATGACCGTAGGGCTGGCTGTGGGTACTCCTAAGCAGCGTATGGCTGTTGTGGCTGATGACTCTATCCAGGTTGTGGTGATGTCTTACGATGTCATGGCCTGGTTCTTTGATAGCTGCTTGATGCGCTTTGATATGCTGGTGCTGGATGAGATCACCAAGATAAAAGGTGGCGGTGCTGGATTCAAACGGATGCGGAAGCATATCAGGGATTTTAAGGTCAGGGTCGGGATGACAGGCACACCCGTTAGCGAGTCTTTCGAGCAGATCTTTTATCAGGTTATGGCGCTTGACGGTGGCTGCCGGTTCGGCAGGAACAAGGGCAATTGGCTGGAGAAGTATTTTACTGCGGACTACAACGGCTATAACTGGACTATACAGGACGATGGCGCGACACGCATACTCGATAAGGTGGATGACTTGGTAGTGGTACTGCCTGATTATGCTGATGAACTACCCCCTATTGAAGTTGAATATGTAGAAATTGATCTGGATCAAGTTTCGCGTGATTATTACAATCAGTTCGAGCGTGATAGCGTCAACCAGGATGTCACAGCAGATAACGCGGCTATCTTGGTCGGCAAGCTGCAACAAATCGCCTCTGGGTTCATCTATGATGACTCGGGCGACACTATACATATCCATGACTGCAAGACTACATACCTCGATGACTCCCCGGAGCCTACTATCTACGTTTACCAGTACCAGGAGGAACTCAATCGCCTGATGACTCGATACCCTGGCGGCGTACTATACAACCGGGCGGATGACTCCCTGGAACGCTTCAGGGCTGGATTGATAGACCAACTATTCCTACATCCTAGATCCGCCGGGCATGGCCTTGACCTGACGTGTTGTAGTCGGATGACTATCCTATCGCCTATCTGGTCGCGTGACCTGACACGTCAGACCATAGCCAGGATATGGCGACGCAACCAGGCGGATGAATGCCTGGTAACTGTACTATGCGTCCGGGATACGATAGACGAGTCTATAGTCGCCCGTGAGAACGACAAGGCATCACATCATGACGCGCTAATGACTAGGCTAGGGCACCATAGTGGTGATAAATAAGCGCTTGTAAGGTATATAGCCGTCCCTGATATAGATAGCGGTTCATAAGTCGCCCCATTCGCTCATAATCTCACCTCAGTTAGTTATTCTCGCGCCACGCTGTAACTCATCCCAAGGTGCTGGCCTTTTTTATGCGCGAACATATAGCCAACCCTCAGCAACCACACCATGAGTGCCACGATTCCACCAGCCCTGTAACTGTCGAGTCATCGTTACCTGGTAAGTATTGCTTTCAACCTTGCCGCTGCTATTTTGGAGCCATGAATCATGCCTGATCCGCGCCATACCGCCATATCGACGCTCTAATGATCTGGCAATGGCCTCAATCTTTGATTCACCCGCTTGTTGCACAGCAAAGGCCCCATCGGGAACTTTGCTAAGTGTTGTTGATATTTCAACTCTCATTTTATCACCTCAGTTTTTTATCCTTTTGCTA
Organism: Gammaproteobacteria bacterium; assembly: GCA_002725995.1. Taxonomy (GTDB): domain Bacteria; phylum Pseudomonadota; class Gammaproteobacteria; order Pseudomonadales; family Azotimanducaceae. The sequence continues at coordinate 3,764 of PBRQ01000011.1, read as the reverse complement.
TTAAGTTTACTTTTTTAGTGCCACCACCGTGACCAGGAAAAGCCACCATATAGTCGCGCCTGAAATGCTGGCATAAACCGCAGTGAGCACAATCAGTATCCTGATTAGTTGCTGGGCACAATACGATTTTATTTTTAGTCCCAAAGTCTAATGGCGCTATTCTGGTTTTCCATTCGGCGCGAGTCTCTAACCATACCTTACCCTTAGACTTGCGGGCATATGCTGAGTCTACGATGGTCACTACAGGTAGTGCATACTCCATTAGCTGGTCGGCATGATCGATACTGTTCGCCGATAGGTTGATAGTGAAACCATCCTGGTTTGCTTGGCGAATTGCTTTTAGATTGGTTTTGGTTGGGGGTTTATGTGTATAAGTGAAACCACGTTTACCCTGGTTTGCTTTGACTAGTTGGGATAGCTGAGCAGTATTGATACGATTCCCTTTCCCAGGCAAATCGCCAACTTGGTTATGCCGCCAGAATGTATCGTCAGGTAATGATGTGATGACATCACAAAAGGCATCAAAAGATAACCCGCGTTCATTATTAGTTACTTTTTGCCAATGTAGTGACAGGGGGAAGTTATCACCATAACANCCGGCACCNTTNANCGGGCANNNATCNGGNCATGATTCGGCGCTTGTTGATGTGACGGGTATAGCGCCTGTTTTGTCATTCGATGACTTGATTGTCATATGATAGTACATGTAGTTCTCCAGGTTAGTGGGTCTGGCTAGCCAGATCGTGAGATAGTCTCTCACCAAAAAACCCGACTAGTGCCGGGTTTCCTGGTTGAATTGTAGGCTGAGATTAGAATCTATATTTATCCATAAACTCTAATTCTCGGGCGCGTATATCAAGACATGATCGTATCCATATATGACGGGCGTCACGTTGTTCTCTTTTGCGCCCGTGTTTAGATAATAACTTATGACACGCCCGGATAAATCGCGCGGGTGTGTCGCGGGTGCCGTGGGTGTGTGATTCTACGCGGGCATATTGTGAGGGTGTCATATTTGTACCTGTTTAGTGAGTTTGTTGTAACGTATTGATACTTTAATGCCCGCTCGATCAGCGTCGTTTTTATTGATAGGTTTACCATCATATGGGTTGAACATATCGGCAATGATAAAATCCCTTTCATCATTCCAATCAGCTTTGACTGCTTTTGCTGATTTATAGTCCCGGCCATATGCCGGTATTAATGTTGTACTCATTACTTACTCCTCTGTATCTATGTGGTAAAGCGCGATTAGTCCGAACAGTGCAAAAGCAATCACCGGGTTGAATGTCAGCCAAAATGCAAATATGGCCGGTGCGCAAAATACTGTAATGAAAGACAAACCGTGCCCTAATACTGTGATGGTGGAGACTGCAATATGAAACACAATAAATATATAGAACAGTCGCATTGTGTCGCGTTCCTTAATTTCCCACTTATACATACTCTTTATACCTATTCAGTTAATTGACTTACACCCAAAAGCCCAGAATCTCACTGGGCTATATTAGGGGGTGAATTGCAGGCTAGTGATTAGCCATTTAGCTCTATATGCTTTTTGAGATCATGGGCAATATGCCAGACATCAAGAACAGCCTTGCCCGCCTTGTCATTACCATTTTCTATAAGATGATGTCCGACATGCCATAAGTCTGCAATCTGTACCTGCTCAATACTCTTGACATATTCACCAGTGCCGCTCTTGTTGAATGTTACCTGCTTACTCATATTCGATCCTTTAGTTCGTTTATCGGGTACTTACACCACAAAGCCCAGAATCTCACTGGGCTATATTAGGGGGTGAATTGTAGGCTAGTGGCTAGTGATAACTGTTGTGCCACTTATCAGAAACGATGCTGCGCATGTAGTTTTGGAAAAACCACAACTCGCACCAGAAAAATGAGTAGATGGTGTCTAGCCACACTGTTTTGATGTGCACTTTAGCCGCTGCGTCGATTATTCGATTTAACATTTTCTATACCCACCTTTTTTATGAATGTACCGTAATCTTATTCCTGTTAGGCGTGTTAGTCAAGTAATATCGGCGAAAATGACCCAGAATGGGTGGGAATTTGAAAGGTAGGTGGGAAGCCTGGAAATGCCAGCGGGGACGCGGGCTGGAGACAATCTATACCCAACTGACCCAACTTTACTTTTCTCTTGAAGTGAAAAATACCACATACGCTCATTCTTATGTATATTATATAGTTCGGAAAACGTGGGTAGTCTGGGAATAGATTGGCCACAGCCCAGCGCTGGCGTGGAATTCCCAGCTTCCCACCTACATTTTAGAGCGTGGGTATGGGAATAGCTGGGAATTGAGGGATTTGGGGGTGATTTAACAGCTTAATCCCACCTAGCTCCAAGCTGCCACCAATCACCACCGGATAGAATTCTATCGGCCTACATTGGCAGCGCCTGGCCGATAGAATTCTATCCGGTGGTGCATTGGCAGCGCCTATAGATTTTTATCTGATAACTAACAGCTTGATTGAGGGGCGACTACCCCCCGAGGTTATTTAGATTATAAAGTGATAGCTTTTGCCGCACCCCCGTGTATATTTTTTCCAAAAGGCAATGAGCGTACCTATTTCAATTTTTCTGGTAAAGTGGATGAGCGTATGTAATACTTTGCACCGTAGACACGCTATGGCGTAAAATACCCGTATGAACACAATGACCGCATTCGAGTACATCGACCCCGACCTGTTGCTTGACAAGTACCATCCTGTCAACCAACCCTTCTTCAAGCGCCAGCAGTCCATCCAGAGGGCTGTGGTGCATCAGACGGCGATGTGCAAGCCCAAGCATGTCGAGATAGCTAAAATGCACCTCACTGGCGCTACAAACGTCGAGATCGCCGAGCGTATGGACTACACCGCGCAGGGCATTGGTAAGGTTCTACAGCGTGAGGACACCCGACATCTGCTTGAACTCCTCCGTTTTTACAACCTGCACCTCGACGGCCCCTCAATCGAGCACCGCAAACGCCTATTGAACGAGATCGCCCAGGATAACCAGGACACTGACCCAGGCATAACGATCCGCGCGGTGCATGAGATGAACAGCATGGACGGTGTAGGGCGGGATAAGGTCGATACCAAGGTGAATATCACAATTAATAACAACCAGCTACCGAAAGGAGTGCTTGACGTTTAAATGGCTGAATTTAAGCTCAAATACACCCCCCGCGACCACTTTCTGCCCTTACACCAGAGGGATAAACGCTGGTCATCCCTAGTTTGTCACCGCCGCGCTGGTAAGACCTTCGCGTGCGTCAACGAGGCCGTCATTCGCGCCCTATACACACCAAAGGAGAACGCCAGATATGCGTATATTGCACCATTTTATAAACAGGCTAAAGACGTGGCTTGGACATACCTCAAAGACGCTACAGAAGGCATTGCCGTTGAAGTCAGAGAATCTGATCTTCGCGTGGTACTTCCTAACGGTGCTTGGATTACTCTTTACGGCGCTGATAATCCTGATGCTCTCCGGGGGATATATCTGGACGGCGTTATTCTTGACGAGTATGGTGATTGTCGTCCTTCTTTATGGGCCGAAGTTATTTTACCAACGCTTGCGGACAGGCGCGGTTGGGCTGCGTTCATTGGTACGCCAAAAGGTAAGAACCATTTTTATCATATTCACCAAACAGCGGTAAGCGACCCGGAGTGGTTCAGTATGACGCTCAAGGCGAGCGAATCAGGCATACTGGCCCCTGATGACCTTAAACAACTGCAAGGATTGATGGAGCAAGCGCA
>PBRQ01000010.1 GCA_002725995.1 Gammaproteobacteria bacterium | reverse complement strand
ATTGAGCCTCATCGTCAGAATTTCACCCTGTTTCCGACAAACAGTATTCAAAGCCCGACAAACTGAAAGAGTACAGGAACCATTAACGCCCTGTTCTGAGAAATCTGTAAGTATGATTTGATGGTTACACGCATATGGGCTGACGACGTACACGGGCTTCATTCTTCATATGCACTTCCGAGATAGAGGCGTTTATGGTTACTATACTCCTTGTATTCACTCATTCATTAAATCTTAAATAGGCACTTATTATGGAATTGAAGGAAGTTCTTGGCTTGCGCCGTTCAATCAGGTTTGTAAAGCCGTATAAACCCGTTGAGCCAGAGAAAATTCAGATGATGTTCGAAGCTGCGCGAATGGCTTCGCACTGGGGAAATGTGCAAAGCCTTCGTGGGGTAGCCGTTTTCAGAGACAGCGCACCCGAAGAAGTTCTGAAGCAGGTAACTGGGCTGGTTATGGGGTGGCAAATCAAAATAGCACCTGTGACTATCGTCTGGTATGTACAGCCAGAAGCAGTCGACGAGCAGGCCGACAGATTGCGGGAGGTTACTCGCGCAGGTGCAATGGGATTTGGTGGACCAGAAGAAAGAATGAAAGCCCTCGAAGAAAAGTTAATACCCATGTTCGAAGGCATTCTGGAAGGTGCCAAATTACCGGGGATGAACGAGGTCGATTGCGGCCAGGGTATCGCTCAGGCAACTCTCATGGCATATGATCTCGGTCTGGGCACATGCTGTCTTGGCACACCTAATGGCCCCGGGATTCTGAAAGCTCTGGGTATCACCGGCCAGGCAAGGCTACTGTTCTTACAAACCGTCGGTTATCCGCTGGAAGAAAGAGAGGCTGGCGGACAACGACCGCGAATGCCATTCGAAGATTTGTTCCATATGAATACCACCGAGACGCCCTTCCCCAGAGATGAAGATGTTATTGAGTATCTCAAGGATGAGGGGTTTTTCACGGAACCTGGACCTCTACCCTATCGCGACGAAGAGTTGGAGTTTGTAAAGCAGGCACTGGGTCTGAAAGGAGATGGCTTGTTGTAAGTAATGGCAGAGCATCTGTGTCGCATGTCTAAGTATATCGGTGCGGGTAATTTCATTTGAATTGAATTCGCCCGTAGCGGGTCCCACCCGTTCCCTCAGCGTTCACGGCGTCTCAGGAAGTCTTATTGGCTGCTAAGAGAAAGTACGCTGACCCACGAGTAGTTGGGTCGCGCGATCGCCTCCCTCCTTCTCAATTCAACCAGGAAAAATGGACGAGATAGGGTTGGTACAACCACCTACTGATTCCCATGGCTTGGCCCATTTCTTGAAAACCAACCGGGCCACCACAATTGCATGATCAGTGTCAGTGGAGGATGATACCTCTTGAGCAACGCTATAAGTCTCTAACCTTCCGGAGAAGAGTAACCATGAGCTATGCAGGTGATCGCGTCATCTACGACTCAGACAGCCATCTTATGGAGTTGAACGATTACCTGTCAGCTAACGCCGATCCCGGGATAAGAGGCAGGTTACCGACCCTGGGGGACTCGACTAATTCTCTGTTTGATGCGAAGGACTATACAACCAGTCGGGCTCACAAACCGGACACAATAGAACAACTCATTTCTCTGGGCGACAATATAACAAAAGGGCCAAAGTGGCATGAAGCCTTGGGAGCCTTCAACCCGGCAGAGCGAAGTACTGTCATCGACCTGTTGGGATTCAAAAAACAGGTCGTGTTCTCCTCGTTTGTTGCGCGCTTGATCTTTGGTACTGATGATGCCGATATCAGCTATGGAGCTGCAACCGCACAAAATAGATCCATGGCAGAGTTCGTTGCTGATGATACTCGAATGATAGGAGTTGCAATGGTGCCTCTGGATGACCCCGACCGGGCGCTGAAAGAAATCAATTACTCCCTTGATCTCGGGTTGGGAGCAACCTGGATAAGCGCAGACGCGCCGGGCGGGCGCTCGCCCGGTCATCCTCTGCACGATCCTATATGGGCTACCTTGCAGGAACGCGGCGTACCGTTCATCTTGCATGTAGGCAGTGCGCCTCTAAACGTAGCGGATCACTGGATGAATGACGGTCGACCCAACCGAACATCGGCCAGGGGAGGAGCCGAAGTTATTGGATCGAAAGATCTGACTGTCATTCACCATAGTTCTGCTCAGTTCCTGTCAACCCTGATTTTGGATGGTGTGTTGGAACAGTTTCCAAAGCTAAAAGGTGGTGTAATTGAAGTAGGTGCGGGCTGGGTTCCGGATATGATAAGACGGCTGGACTATGCCGCTGATATCTGGGCACGGTCAGAACCGCATTTGGGGGAGTTCAAACGCAGGCCATCAGAACAGATTCGCGATCAACTCCGATTTACGCCCTATCCCTTTGAAGATGTTTCTGAGCTTGTGGGTGAATCCGCACCCGAACTCTATATGTTCTCATCAGACTACCCACACGCTGAAGGCGGCCGCGATCCGATTGGGCGGTTTCTGCGCACCACTGAGTCATTGTCAGAGAATGAAAGAGATCTATTTTTCCATAGAAACTTTTTGGATCTTTATCCAGTGTCTGCGTGATAAAAAATTCGGATGGTATTGCGGTTCAGAGCCATTTACCGGACAGCCAGCCGCCGCTACTGATCCAGGAACAAACGGATATCCCAGATGTCCTCATTCTCCGATTTCCCGAAGTCACCCTGCAGAATCAAACCGCAGCCGGGACATATATATTCCTTGTAGACGATCTTGTCATCAATGAACAACTCGGGGTCAATGGGCGACAGCCCCACCTCCTCCACTGGGGTTTCCTTTTTTAAGCAACCGGTCTTGAAGTTCTCCTCCGCAGCTTGAATTCGCGTCCTGCATTTTCTACAAACATAGCAGGAACCCTCAGGGGAGGTGCAGACCACCAGCCCTTCTGACACGGGTACTTCATCGGCTGTTTCAGGCACGCTGACACGCGCCCCTTGCAAGCCCGTTGCATCGGAAAGTCGCTGCTGACGCATCTGCTCCCTCAGCGTTGTGGTTTTATTAATATCCAGTTCGCCCTCGTCATCGATACAAACGCCGCAGCGCGCCCTCGCCCAGTCGCTGGTTATATAGCTTTCTTCTATATCCTGGATCACCATTTCAGGCGCACGCTCAAGAGGATCTCCATAACCGGAGGCGGCAGTCCAGGCCAATGACCAAACGTCGCCACTTTCCTGAAGTACCTCACTGGCCTTGGGCGCAATATTGATATGTTCACCGCCAAGGTCGGACAGGTCCCCAGGCATCACCGCGTTGGTGGCAAAGTTCTCCCTGACATTAGCACCCTTTACCATCATGAAGCGGGTTCTTGAGGTTGGATCCCCACCATACAATCCATTTCCGGGAATAATGGTGTGACCGCTGCAGGTGTGATGTTCTAGCGATTCAGTATCATTCAGGACATAGGCGATTTCAGCACTATTGCCACCCCGGTACTTGCCAACGCCTCCGGAATTGGGAATTTCCTTGCGCCACAGGTATATGAGGGGATAAAAAATTTCATTGTCTTCCACGTTTGGCATTGTGCTCTGCAGATCCCAGGGCCAGCCACCCGTATTGACGCCATCCCGCCATGAAAGCGCACCAAGTGCACCGCCCACCGGGTCCGCAAGAAAGGAAGCATAGGGGCTGCCGTGCTGATCGATCCCGGATATGGCATCAATCGGGTAATTCAAGGCGCCCATGCAACTTTGCACTTCTTCGCGCAGCGCCGGGTCCGATGATGTATAGAGCATCCGCGAGATTGCAAGGCCCGCAAGCCCAATGGTCTGAATCGTAACCGTGGGCGGCGCCGATATGACGCCCGCCGGATACATCGCATTGGTCAGGGTGCCAGGGGTTGGGTTGAAGTCCATATGCCGATACGCACCTTCAATGACGAACATCTGATCAAACAGCATCTGTGCACAGATCATCGAAGCGACGGCACCTTTCCAGCCAATAGCAGTACAGTTGATTCCACCAACCTGCGGCGCTGTACCCTCGTTATCAAAAATGAGTCTGTTATCTTTCTTTGTTAAGCGAACAACATTGCGGTAGGCATTGCGATCGCCTTCTCGGCTTAGTTCAATCCAGGATTCTTCGCACCACTGACCATCAGGTATGGTTGCCAGCTTCTCCAAAAACGCCACTTCTGAATTGTCCTGAAGTTTCTTCATCACACTTTTTATCTTTACCGGTCCATACTTGCCTATAAGCTCCTGCATTCGTTCCCTGGCGACATTACAGGCAGTCGTCTGGGCGCGAAGGTCGAGAGCCACAAGGTCTGGCATTCTCGAGCGCCTGATGTATTCATCCTCCAGGTCCTTACGCATAACTCCCTGCTCAACGATTTTCAGCGGCGGGATACATCCAGCTTCCCAGAATACATCCTTGGACATAGGGTTGAATGCACCGGGGGTGGTGCCTCCAAGATCCCACTGGTGCAGGCTGTTAGCGAACCAGCAAAATAGTTCACCCTCCCAGAACAAGGGAGCAAACAGACAAACATCAGCCTGGTGGATTGCCCCTATCCATGGATCGTTAGTAAGAAAGATGTCTCCATCCCTGATTCCTGGATTCTCAGATCGGTTCTCAAGCGTCCATTTGATGGCAGAACTGGCAACGGAAGAGAGGTACTGTAAAAAGGGGCCGAAAAAGACAAAGTCTCCCTGCTCGTCCATCAGGCAGGGATTGAAATCGTGACCAAAGGCAGCGATTGGGGAACCCGATATGCGCACCAGCGTATTGCCCTGCTCGACATTGAGATTCCACATGGCGTAACGAATAACTTCAAACGTAATCGGGTCCAGTTCCTCTTCGACCGCGTCATGAAATCTGATACTCGGATCAACCTTTAGCGGATCAGAGGGGATATAAGGGTATGTTTTACCGTCCCACTTAATATCTGCTTCATTGTTCATGACTACAGTCCCTCGAGTTCAATAATGAAATTTCCAGCCCCATCGGTACTTCCGCTTGAACCTGGGTGGAGCACAACTGTGGTCTCCGGGTACTCAATCACAGCAGGTCCTTTAACGGCATAATCGACGGACAATTTCTGGCCGCTGTAAATAGGGGTTTTCTCTTTACCCCCGAGTTCACGCCAATAGATATCCCTGTGGCCAGAAAGAGGTTTCTGGCTAACATCAGCATATGACGGCACCTTTGGTTTGGCCATTTTGCCGATCGCATTTATCTTGAAGAGGCCTATCTCAACGCCCGCATCCCGATACGCGGATCCCCTGCCATAAAAGCTCTCATATATTTCTTCATGACGAACCAGAACCTGCTCCAGGTCACTCTCATCAAGTCGCCCATTCGGAACAGGTACCGCAAGCTGGTGAATCTGCATCTTGTATTTGATCTCGAAATACCGCTGAAACTCTATATCACCCTTTTCGAATCCATCTTCCTCAAGTTGGCGCAGCCCCTCGACCTCCAGTTCAGAGAACATGCCATTAATATGTTCCAGATCAAATGGCTGTGATAAGAGGTCACTTTTTTCATAGACATGTAACACGTCCGCGCACAGGGTTCCGAATGCTGACCAGGTCGAACTGATCGTGCCCATCGGTATGACAATTCGCCTAATCCCTAACTCCCTTGCGTACTGACAGGCATGGGTCGGCCCGGCTCCACCATAGGCGATAATCACAAACTCCCGCGGATCAAGCCCACGTTGAAGCGTCATCTGCCGGATCAGTTCCGCCATCTTGGTTTCCGCTATCTGGACCGCACCAGCAGCTAATGCCTCGACCTCCATGTCCATCTTTTCAGCCAGCGATTGCAGGGCCTCAATGGACTTGCTCTTATCGAGGATCATTTTGCCACCGAGGAAATTGTCAGGATTCAGAATCCCCAGTGCCAGATTTGCATCTGTGATAGTTGGCAGCAATCCCTTGCCATAGCAGGCCGGCCCCGGATCTGCACCGGCGCTCTGGGGACCTACTTTCAGGGTGCCACTAAAATCTTCAACCCACAATATTGAGCCCCCACCACTACCGATGGATTCCACATCCAGGCGTGGCATGGAGAACACATACTGGTTAATGATCGTCTCGGAAGCACTTAGCGGTTCTCTATCACAGATAATGCCTGCTTCAAAACTGGTACCCCCCATGTCAGCAATAATCGCATTCTTGTATCCCAGAGAATTGCAAAGATAACCACTGCCTGTCACCCCGGCAGCGGGACCGGAACTGATTGTATAGAGTGGTTTACTGACAACTTCACTTGTGGGCACAACTCCACCATTAGCCTGCAACACCAGCACTGGCTTTTTGTAGCCGAACTCGGCCGAGTTCTGTTCTATCCTTTCAACATACTGCTTCATGGTGGGTCCGATGAAGCAGTTAATGGCTGTGCCAACTGCGCGCTCGTATTCACCTCTCTTGGAGATCAGTTCATGCGAACAACTGACAAACATTCCAGGGGCAATTTCACCAACCATTTTTTTGAGTGCCAATTCATGCTGTGGATTTACAATTGACCACAATAGACAGATGGCAATAGACTCAACCCCCTGTTCAACCAGCTGGTGAATTGCCTGCTCCGCTTCTGCCTCGTTCAAAGGCAGATAGACATCCCCTTTCCAATCTACTCTTTCGCTGACTTCCAGCACCAGCTTTTTTGGAATAATGGGGTTGGGCTTCTGGTGCCTTGACACATGCAGCAGTTTTTCTATCGGTAGGCCAACGGAGCGGCCTGCAGATTTCATAATAAATAGATTGTCCCTGTGCCCACGAGTTGTGAGCATGCCGGTCTTTGCTCCCTTCATCTGAATGAGCGCGTTGGTACCAACGGTAGTCCCCAGAAACAGATGCTCCGCATTTTGCATCAGTGAGCTTGTATCGATGCCTATTTTTTCAGCACAGGCCTCAAGGGCATTGAACAAGCCCACTGAGTAATCGTCTGGTGTAGAGGGGCGCTTGGCTATAATGATGTTTCCACTTTCATCGATGATAGTGCAATCGGTGAAGGTCCCGCCAGTATCAATGCCGCAGAAATATTTCATTTGAATTCCAGACTCAATGCAATTGACTATTGTTTTGTTTCACTCGTATGTCTAGGCACGCCTCAAAGCTTCAGACCATTGGCCGTATTGCCACACATCCTGGGCTTCGCCCCAGCCTTCCTCACCGTTAATGTCCCAGCGACACAGGTTCAGTGCATTAACCCATCTGGACGTTGCCCAGGCAAAATGGCTAACAGCCTGACCGCGCGCGCGACGGGGCGTACCTTCCTCATCAGTAGCTTCAATTTCGATATGGTCAATCCAGTTCCGCTTTCGATCTCTTTCTGACCTGAACTGGCCTTCCGCCAACTGGATCCGCCTGCCATCCTGCAGCCAAAAACCATGGTTAATCTCGCCTTCACTGATATTGGCAGAATCTCTCTGGTGCCCGATAGTAACAAACCCGGTGCCATTCCGAGAGCAACCGTGGTTATAGCTCAAACGCTCAAAACTGGGCGGTGCCTGCTCCTGGCGAGGCCCCCATGAACGGTCACGTACCGAGTAACAGTCTACGGCTATGGTCTCACCCCGCAGCACCAACTCTCCGGTTACATGTCCCATCTGATCGAAGTGTGATGCCTTGTCAAACGGGGGCTTTCCGGCACCAAATGGATGAGGCTCCATGATCCCCTGCCAATCCAGATCCACGGTCAGCACATCATCTTTCTGATAGTAGAGCTTGTAGCGCATCAGGGGGTCGATCATTCTTATCGAGTATCCCGTTGGGTACTGAAAGTCCCGAAGGTCACGCTCATCTTTTATTGGCTGAACAACCTGGTGCTCGTAAAAGGGAACTTCCCAGGGAGCGAAGCCCAACTCATCATAGAGAAACACTGCTGCAGTACAGACCCCCAAATTAGGTCGGATAAAACCATATAGCCAACCTCCAAGATTGCGCTCCGGGACATTGAATGAATACCAGGTAGTCTCAGTCTCCCACACGTCATCGCTGTAATCATGAAACATGTCGTCTTCTGGCCCGTAGGGGCAGGGCGGTATGTTCAGTAATTTACTCATGGTCTTGTCCTGACTTTTTCTGTCCGAAGTTATATGGGAATTGGGCTAGATAAGCGGTGGATAGGCACTGTCTGCCAGGGGACCCAATCCACGTCTTGCTGCCTCCATTTCCCTGGCCACTCGGCGACAACATAGCCGAATGGCCTCCGGCATGGAAACACCATCCCCCTTAATAGCCTCAGCGAGGGCACCCCGCGCATTCTCTAAAGACGAGAATGTCTCACCAAGCACCTCACTAATATCGTTGGTTTCTGAAACATCAAAGGCTGCACCGTATTTTTCCCGCCCCTGCCAGTAGCGCATCACTTTTACCAGTGAGGTGGCTCGATCAGCTGCGGCAGCATCACTGCATCGTGGTGCAATATTTTTCTCGATCTCATCCTGCACCAGATCATATAACCGATCCCATTGTCTCACTGGCACTTCAGGCAGGATCAGAGGTTCCAGCTCTATACCCTCTGCTTCTGCCATACCCTGGACTATCAGAGTCAAGAGCCCGAAGTAGTAGACAAATACTTTTCCGACATTCCCGGCAAAGGGCTCATCTGACTGCACCAGTTGGCCGTGCATGTCATTCAGGCTTCCCAGTGTTACCAGCGTTCGGTAGTAACGGATACGTTGAAGATCAATCGGATATCCACCCTTTTTCTCATAAGCCTTGATCAGCAGGGGCAGGGGCACAAACGGAAATAGCGCACCGCGCAGGGAGAACATCGCGAAATCTTCCATAGGATCACCAAAGTGACTCTGCTCCCAATCCAGTACGGCTACCAGCTTACTTCCGTCATGAAGAAAATTGGCTGCACCAACGTCACCATGGACCACTACAGTTGGAATATCATCACCGCTCGGCAGGTTCTTCTCCAGCCATTGATAAACCAGCAGGAACAAGGGATCTTCTCGACCATGGAGATCATGTCTGAGTCGAAGGGATTCAGTTCTCTGTATGGCCCAGGCATCGACCGGTCCAGGTGTACCAAACCCATCCATATTCAAATCATCAACCGCTATCCGGTGCAACTTAACGATCTCACCAACATAATCTTCAGCAATTTGATTCAGCGTAGCGGTGTCCAGATCTTCTAGGCTGGCTTCAGCATATAGTCGATGGGTAAGAATCGCCCTTTGTTCTGGCCAGCAGGCAAGAACCCGCGGAGCTCGCAATCCATTTTCTTCAGCCAGTCGTAAAGCCGCGGCTTCCCTTCGACACCACTCAGCCCTAGAAGGGTCATCTGCTCGACGTACATCAAATGCCAGGTAGGCCTCCTTGACCTCACCATTCACATCGAGTGTAACGTATGCGCCCTCACGGGATACCCCGGCGCCAACCGCTGCTTCTACTTTGATGACCTGGCTAGAGGTGGCAGTTTCAATCCACTCAACCATTCCGTTAGGTAGGACACCAGCGCCCTGTTGTTTCTCTCCTGATTCACCGCTTGCCATGACTGCCGCAACTCCTACTGGAAAGCAGGAATGACCTCTTTACCAAAACGGCGCAGACATTCCAGGTGGCTTTCATGATCAGGTCCCGTTGCAAACCGGAATGTCATAATCAGGTAGTCCATTTGTAGTGTCTCCTGCATTGACTTGATCGTCGCTATGCAGTCCTCAGGGGACCCAACAACCAGGCGATTGATATGGTGTTGGGCAAACATAAAGTCCTCTTCCTTGTGAACATCCGCGAGGGTGGGTTCCAGGTCAGCGACAAATCGCGGAATATCCTGGAAGTACATCCAGTGATCAGCCCGCACACGGGGCCACCAAACTTCCTCAACCTCCTGGATAGAATCTGCAAGCCAGGCATCGCGCAACAGCACGACCGAAGTGTCTGACTCAGTACCATATTCGCGTGCCGCACTTCGATACTGTTCAGCCCACCTTTCTATGACTGCTATGTTGTGAATGGGGTCAGTGGGCCAGGCACATCCAAATTTTGCAGCCCTTGTTACGCCAACATCCGACATGGCGCCAATCCACAGCTTTGCGTCGATTGGTGCAGGAGCCACCTTACCCTTCGATTTGTAAAATTCGCCTTCATAATCAAACGCTTCTCCGCTCCAGGCCAATTGTAATAGCTCGATCGCTTCAGCGAAGCGTCTAGCCTGCCCCTTTTTCTCCAGGCCCATTAGTTCAAACTCTGGTTCAAAGTTGCCGAGGCCAACTCCAAGGCGGACACGACCACCAGCAATTTGATCCACGACCGCGGCTGCTTCTGCCGTTTGCACCGGGTTATAGAAGGACAGCAGGTGAACGGTGGTGCCAATGTGAACGCGCTCGGTTCTGGCAGCAATGGCACCCATCAGGGGAAACGGGTTGGGCAGGTAACCATCAGCCATCATATGGTGTTCCGGCAGAAACACGCCATTAAAACCGGCATCTTCAGCTACCGTTGCAGCTTCAATCGTCTCACGCATACGCTGACCAATGTTCTCGCCAGCCGGTGGATCCTGTACCCTGAACAATACCCCAAATTTCATGGCTCCCCCTCCAATCCTATTGGATCAATTACTTCACACATCAATACAGCCCTGCCAGCTAACATTTACATAATGGTGTAATAAATCTCTGCTAATAGCGCCAACGAGGATATGGTGGAACAATTGCATACTCGGCCACGCCATACCCCCGTTCACCGGTTTCCTCTACCTCGAAGTCAAAGAAGCCTTCATAGCAGTCCAGCAAACACTCGGCATCATTCTCAGCACGCATCAGCCCGTTGACAGACTGGGCATATTTTCGCCCCGTCTTCACATGAAGAATGTCACCATCAGGCAAAGTAAACTTGTAGCGAAAACTCATCGCAGAGCGACCATCTAATTCAAGACGGCACTCAAGGCACTCGGCATCCAGAATAGCCCTGCTGCCATTTTTGTCGGACAGGAATCCACCAACTGGAATTTGATCAGGATTCATTTTTCTAATATTCGGATTCATAAGGCCGAAGGCGTTGAGATGGAAACTGTCCGTCTGAACCGATGGCCAGAAATGGCCTAGTGAACTTTGCAAGTCTTTGGGTTGTTCAAACTCCCAGGGTGACCCATGGGTGAAGCGGTCACACCAGGAATGATCGCGATGCGAGTAGCAATCTATCTCTCGCCTGCCCTGCCTTGGGCCGGCGCGCACTTCAAATTCTCCCTGACAGTGTAGACCCTGCTCATAGTGTCCGCCGTAAACACCAGCAAATTTAAGCGGATTGCCGTGAATGCAATCATCATAATCAAACACCGGAAAACGGCCCCTAAATGTCACGTCGTAACCGTATTTCTCATTGTCCGCCTGCAGCCTGAGCTCTTCCTGGGGCTTGATGACCTCATAAATCATTCGCCCGCCATCAGACAACTTGTCGAATTTGCCGATATCATGATAGGGCACCTTGTTGGCCCACGGCATTGGAATGCCATCGATCACGAGGCTGGTACTGAACCGGGCATACCCCTTGTTGGTGACATGCATGTGATTGATGCCATGAATGTCAGCCTCGCGATCCACAAATGAGAACCAGAGATTGTCGCTCCACAGGCCCTCGGTACCTTCTGGTGCGGGGTGTAGGTATTCGTCATCATCAATAATCGTCATTCTTGGTTTCCTTTTTGTCGATTTTGAATTAACTACTAAGGACTACACTAACATTCAAAACAGGCGCTTGTCTGTTCAATTTCAGCTAGCTTCTTGTCCGCGTTTGACCTTGAGCGTTTGACCTTGAGTTCCTCATCAGGATCAGCCAGCACCTTCCACAGTATCTTAAATGTACCAGGCCTCTATATAATGGCAGCCGGCTCTCCTCTGGAAACGGCAACAGCCGACAGACATCAATCAACCCGGTAGAAGTTAAAGATTGAAATATGTATGACCACAAACACATGGCAAATTGACGATATTAAGATAACCCGCGTTATCGAGGGCGAATCCGTCGGGCCAATGTTCCTGTTACCCGATGCAACGAAGGAAAACATCCTTACCATGCCCTGGCTGCAGCCCCACTTCGCTGACTCAGAGGGAAATTGCGTCATCAGCATTCATGCTCTCATCCTTGAAACACCTGATCGAAAGATCATGGTGGACACCTGTCTCGGAAACGACAAAGAGCGCGCAATGGAAATGTGGGCACACCTGCAAACACGTTTTATCGACGACATCACTGCCGCGGGTTATCCCCCGGAGACGATAGATACAGTGCTATGCACTCACTTGCATACGGATCACGTTGGCTGGAATACCAAACTCGTCAATGGCAGCTGGGTACCTACATTCGAAAATGCTGAATATCTTTTTGGTCAATCCGAGTGGGAATACACCGAACAGCAGCGCTCAAATCCGATGTACGAGGAATTTATTATCGATTCAATCATACCCGTTATCGATGCCGGAAAAGTGAGATACGTTGATGTGAACGAACAGATTTGTACTGGAGTGAAGCTGGAACCAACTCCAGGACATACGCCCGGTCATGTGAGCGTCAGAATTGAATCCGGGNGNGAAAANGCCGTNATTACTGGTGACTTCATTCACCACCCATGTCAGATGGAGCATCCTCGCTGGGAGTGCACCGCTGACTGGNATACATCCATAGCACAGGAAACACGCGTTGAAAGGCTTGGGGCGTACGCAGACGAGCAGGTGCTNGTCTTCGGAACCCATTTCGCGACGCCTTCCGCTGGCAAGGTAATACGCGCTGGTGAATATTTCAGATTTGAAGTCTAGCTTTTGGGTCAGCTTCCTGGAAAAAAGTGTATGGATGACAGAGAAGAACACTCACCCCCTGTAAAGGACGATTCGTTTCTTGCAAGTTTCCTGAAAATGGAGTCCGCGGGTGGAATGCTCCTTATATTCGCAGCAGTGCTTGCCTGTATCTGCGCCAACACGCCCCTGCAGGAATACTATGTTCTTTTTCTCGACATACCCGTTGAGATCCGGGTTGGCGCCCTGGAGGTCTCTAAACCACTGCTGCTCTGGATAAACGATGGTCTAATGGCCATCTTCTTTTTCCTTGTTGGCCTCGAACTAAAGCGTGAGCTAATTGAAGGCGAGCTTTCGGATAGACGGAATATTATCCTGCCCGGGGTTGGGGCCATTGGTGGTATGGCTGTACCTGCCTTGATCTACGCATATTTTAACAGGCACGATAGTGCGGCGATGGCAGGTTGGGCGATTCCCGCTGCAACTGATATTGCTTTTGCTCTGGGTGTGCTCTCATTGCTGGGTTCAAGAGTGCCCACATCGATTAAGATTTTCTTAACCTCGCTGGCGATATTCGATGACCTTGGTGCAATACTGATAATCGCCTTCTTCTATACTGAGGAGCTTTCAATCGCTGCGCTCCTGGTTGTGGGGTGTTGCGTTCTCACCCTGGTACTGCTTCAAAGGCTGAAGGCTGAAGGCTGAAGGCTGAATCAATGAGTGTTTTCGTATTCATCGGTATAGTAATGTGGGTAGCCACTTTAAAGTCAGGCGTCCACGCAACTTTAGCGGGCGTGGTGCTTGCGGTGTTTATCCCCATAAGGTCAAAGACAGATCAGAACTATTCTCCCTTGAAGTCCCTCGAGCATGACCTTCATGCCGTCGTCGCCTTTTTTGTCTTGCCAATTTTTGCTTTTGCGAATGCCGGGATAAACCTGACAAATGTTAGCCTGGAGCAAGCACTACATAATGTTCCAATGGGAATCGCCCTTGGACTGTTTGTTGGTAAACAGGCTGGTGTATTCGGAATCTGTTGGCTCGCTATCAGGTTAAAGCTGACGAGCCTTCCCCTTGGGATGTCCTGGGCGAGCCTTTACGGGACTTCCGCACTATGTGGCATCGGATTTACCATGAGCCTGTTTATTGGCTCACTAGCTTTTGAGCAGACGGGGGTTGATTTACTTTTTGATGATCGCCTAGGAATTATAGTTGGTTCACTGGCAGCAGGGCTTGTGGGTTATGCGGTTCTCAACTTCAGCTTACCTAAATCAGAAAGCAACTAACTGGCCAGGTGGGAAGAGTCCGGTGCCTGTAGGAAAGGGCCGTCTACACATAGGCGTTTGCCATCCGGTGCATGGCAAGCGCCACAAACCCCGACTCCGCACTTGGTGACATAGTCTATTGCACTGTAAATCTGCTGTGAGCTACAGAATTGAAGCTGCACCGAAACAGCGGCATCGACCATGGCCTTCGGGCCACAGTTATAAAACACCATCGCAGCACGCTCATCTTCAGTCATCGCTTCGAGCTTTTCTCTCAACAAATCAGTTACGACCCCATGATGCCCCTCACTGCCATCGTCAGTTGCAATCGATACATTACAACAGGCTGCACATTCATCCAGAAAATATAATCGGCCTTTGCTGCGAGCCCCCATCAGGATTTCTACCTTGTCATAATCGCGGGCGATCTGGTAAACCGCTGCCAACCCGGTACCACCACTCACCGCTATAACCCTGCTTTCACGAGGGGGCTCAACCGGAATTCCATAGGGACCCCTCACATAGACGGTAGCACCAGGTTCAAGTTTCACCAGCTCACTGGTGAAGCGACCAACATCAATGACCACGAGTTTCATTGGGTCATTGCTCAGTACTGAAAATGGCTTCTCCCCAAGGCCGGGAATCCAGAGAAATATGAATTCACCGGCATGGATATCAATGTCCCGGTCAAATGTCAGCATGGATATGTCATGACTGACGGGGCTATTTTCTACCAGGTTGTAGGGAGTAAATGACATATCCACATCGTATCGGATATAGGATTGGGCATCGTTTTGATCATCACTGAGATCGTTTCCAAGGGCCGCAAAATAGCCTTTCATCTGCTCGCTCGTCAGCCCTGTAAGCGCTGACCCCACACCAAATATTGATGCACCGGAATCTCTGTATGCACGCACATCGTTAGCGCTGCTAATGCCTCCACAACCAATAATGGGCAGATCGACAACCTCAGTAATTTCTTTTACACATTTGAGCCCAATGGGCAATATTCCCTTGCCGGAAATGCCACCATAGGTATTGCTCAGGACGGGGTAGGCATATGAGCTGTGGTAGCCCGGGCCAACCGTGTTCACCGCGCAGATTGCATCCGCTCCACCCTGGGCTGCTGCAATGGCTATCTCACCGAGATTCGGCACATTGGGTGAGAGCTTTGGAATGACTGGTATGCCGACGGCATTTTTGACAGCAGCAGTAATTTCCCCGACCAGTGCGGGGTCCTGCCCCATGGCCATGCCAAGGCCGCTGGCGTGTGGGCATGACAGATTAAGCTCCAGGCCATCAGAATATTCTGCCAGCAGCTTTGCCACTTCGACAAATTCTTCAACACTACCGCCGAAGATTGAGGTAAGTAGAAACCTGTCTGCAGGCACCTGCAGAGTGGCAAATAACTCTGCAGACTTCTGGGCGCCGGGATTAGTGAGCCCGACCGCATTCATATAGCACCCGGGGGCATACTGGCTCACGATAGGCTCAAGGTTACCCTGCCTCGGCACCGGCCCAATACTCTTTGTTGTCACGATGCCTATTTCAGGAATCTGGTCAAAAATGTACTGAATGACGGGAACTGCCGTCGACACGATCCCAGAAGGAATAGTGAAGGGGCCTGATAAGGACCTGCCTAGAAACTGTATATTCACGGCACTTGATTCTCTGATGACTGGTTATTCATGCGTGAATCTGCGGGGGTGGTATTGTCTCTAAAATCAACGACAAAATCCATTATTAAAGCCCTGGCCCATGCCTCTGCGACGTCAATTATCTGACGATAAGGAAGTGTCAAAACTGCACATTAGCATTCCCGAAACCCTTCTTTGACGCACCATACCTGCATTTCATGACACCCAACTCACGTTGGAACGAATCTTGCCCAGAATGACTAACATGCGTTAACAAGTAGGTACTTCAAGTGGAAATTCGTCGATTTTATGCCGAGGACAAGAAGCAGGGTCTCGAAGCTGCCCAACAGGCTTTGGGAGCGGACATGTTCGTTCTTGATATGTTTGAATCCAATGGTCAGTTCGAGATCGTCGTTTCTACGGGGACCGATCAGTACCTAAAAAACAGCCTGCGCCACTGAAGAAGCCTCTATAGCTGAAGAAGCTGCCACCAGCACGCAAGTGTGTCTTCCGGAAGAGGAAGTGGTGGCGACTGAAATCAGTGACCTGCAGACCTCACAGGAAAAGGAACTGGAATCCCTCACAGAATATAGAACAGCGGTTGGTAAAATCGAAACGGGTGCCGATCTTCTTCCTGAAGAACTCCAGAGCGAACTGTTCATACTGCGCAAATCACTCCGAAGGGAGTTGGAACAACTGGTGCAATACCGCAAGGATCGTGAACAGGAAGATGCACTCCGCGGCCCCGAAACCGAGCGCCTCCAAAACAAACTCAACGCCATGCAGAACTCTCTTAAAGATGAGATGTCCGTTATGTCGGATTATCTGGATCAACGCGTGCAGATTGATGAGGAGTCAGACCCTATAACCCAAAAGTTCCAGACGATATAGCTATCGCCAATAGGGCAGAGCTAATGACATCCTTCAGGAATCTGATCTGCCAGACCGGACATCAGTTGACCAATACTCAAGCCAGGGACACGCAAGTTTCAAGTCGCGCCTAGATCTATCCCTCTGTAGAAACAGAAGGTTAACCCTGCCTGACTTTTACCGTCAGGGTGCAGGAAAACTCCGGTAGGTGAGGCTCGAAGTACATGGACACAGGTGTCTCATCAGTGAAGATGGCCTCAAAAGCACCCTTGCAGCCTTCGACACAGGCTCGATCCTGGGTACGACCATCGCAGGGAGCTGCATGCATCCAACAGTGAGGAATATAGATTTCCATACCCCCTGGGATCGATTTTTGTTCCACAGGACCAACAATGCCGTTGACCGGGCTAATATGCCTGGACAGGAAAGAGGCGAGCTTTTCTACCAGCCTACCTGTAAGGTTCCCGCCTTTCGAAGATTCCTCATTGATGCGCAAATCTTTTTTGTGTGTCATTTTTTCAGCGCTTGGCAATAAGGAGCCCATGCTATCTCGAACTGACCTGGCCATAATATCTATTACCAGCTCCTGATACTGTTCATGTGGAAAATGATTACTCAATTCTCCATATACCCAATCCAGCTCTCTAATGTAAGAGCCATACATTTTGCGCCACTTGTCGCGTGGCGAGTCAAAGAAGTTAACCCGCTCGCGGGCGGAAAGTAGCTGGCAATATCCCTCATCTGCTTTGTTTGCATCTTCGGAAACGAGACGAAGGATAGGCATGTAGGTTTTTGGAATAACGTCTCCTCCCTTCATCAACATAATCTTGACCGTGAGAAAATCCACCCAGGCTTGCGGGTTCCACTTTTGCCAGCCCGTTCCAAACTCGTCAACGCTTGCAGACATTGTCCTGTTCTCCCGTGGTTAGGATAGCCAAGTTGATATTCACCAACTTAGTCTAGCACTTTGAGAGAATACAGATAAAATCCAGGCTGCTACTCATGGCTCTGGTTGACACCAGTTGATTTGCAGCCACTTAAGCGTCTATTCTGATAGCATCCGCCAGACACCTAGAGCAGGTCAACAACGATGAATGATCATGAAACGGCTATTGATACGCTTTCCCAGCCGGTGAGCAAAGCACCCAGAAAAAGCGGGTTTCTGTATGAATGGGGTCCACAGGCATGGATCGATATGTGGATGTCAAATTCCATGCTTGTCAAAAAGGCCATGCCGATAGTCACTCACAGCCTTCTGCCAATTCTAAGGCTCTCCGGAGATAAGGACAAAATTGATCCGGCATACAAGGAAATTCGATCACGTCGTGAAGTGGTTCACTGGACAAATTCACCAAGAGAGAAATGGCGCAAGCGCTACGGTAATCTCATTCGAGAACTAGAGTGGGCGCTCCTGGAGTTACGGAAGTTCTACTCCCAGGAGCAGTATGAGGAAATCATTATTGGTACCTGTGTCTCTACTTCAGAAGAGACGTCTGCTGATTTTATCGAAATGATGAAGTCAATGTCAGACAAGAA